>NZ_CCAT010000048.1 GCF_000612845.1 Clostridium ihumii AP5 | reverse complement strand
GCTCTTCATGTGGTTGCAAACTGTAACAAAAATACCTTCTATCTTGTCCATTATCTTCTTTGTTAGTCAAAAGTGGAGATGCCCCATTTATTGCTTTATTGTTATTATCATAAAAGCTAATTTTATACTCTCCTAGATTTTTTTCCAAAACCTTATCTGTTTTATTTTTTATTGTCATATTTATAATAAAATATGAAAATTCATTTGTTATACTTCCTTTATCATCAATTTCTACTATCTTTTCCTCTGTAATTTTTCCTCTTTCATCAACTCTTGCCATAGGAATATCATTTCTCATTTTAAAGTTTTTTTGCTCTTTACTTCTTTCTACTTTATTAACTATATAAATTGAATCATCAAACTCTATTTCTTTTCCAACTTTAAATTCTTCTCCATTTTCATTTTCTCTTTCAGTAGCAATTGTAATTTCTCTGCCTTCCAATTTTTCACCTTGTGATATAACATTCCCGTCGCTTTCTTCTTCTTTAATATTTTCTTCTTTCTCACTTTTATCATCTTTTATGTTTTCATTTTTCTCACTATCTTCTGATTTACTATTTAAAACATTGTTTTTAGGTATAAAATTATTTTTAAGTACACTATTATAAACTACTACCATTATCATGCTCACGCCACAAACTATCAAAGCTATTTGTTTTTTATTCATCTTATATCACCTCAATACTTCTAATTTATATATTTCCTTTCACTTTAACTTCCATTTTAAAATGTATTTTGATGTAACTAAAAACTATTTCTTTAATACTTCTATAATTAATATCTAACTTTTAATGTTTTCCACTGTTGACCTCTAACTCTATAATCTACACTTCCAATAGTTAATTCAACATTGTTATAATCTAAATAATTGTCCCACATTATATAGATTAAATCTGTTGTAAGCTCTTCATGTGGTTGCAAATTATAGTAAAAATAATGTTTATCTCTCCCATTATCCTCTTTATTTGTTAAAATTGGCTCACCTCCATTTATTACTTTATTGTTATTATCATAAAAAGTAATACAATACTCTCCTAAATTTTTTTCTAAAACCTTATCTGTTTTATTTTTTATTGTCATATTTATAATAAAATATGAAAATTCATTTGTTATACTTCCTTTATCATCAATTTCTACTATCTTTTCCTCTGTAATTTTTCCTCTTTCATCAACTCTTGCCATAGGAATATCATTTCTCATTTTAAAGTTTTTTTGCTCTTTACTTCTTTCTACTTTATTAATATATAAATTGAATCATCAAACTCTATTTCTTTTCCAACTTTAAATTCTTCTCCATTTTCATTTTCTCTTTCAGTAGCAATTGTAATTTCTCTGCCTTCCAATTTTTCACCTTGTGATATAACATTCCCGTCGCTTTCTTCTTCTTTAATATTTTCTTCTTTCTCACTTTTATCATCTTTTATGTTTTCATTTTTCTCACTATCTTCTGATTTACTATTTAAAACATTGTTTTTAGGTATAAAATTATTTTTAAGTAAACTATTATAAACTACTACCATTATCATAACTACGCCACAAACTATCAAAGCTATTTGTTTTTTATTCATTTTATAGCACCTCAATACTTCTAATTTATATTTTTTAATAAATGTCTTCCTTTTTTCCCTTAATTAAAAATGTACTTGCTGTAATTAAAAACATTATCACTGTCTCTAATAATATAATTATAAATTTGTTTTTATAAGAATATGGTTGTAAAAATATAAGTGGTATATATGATTCTAAATTAAATGAACCTAATACAGAATATATAAATACATATATTAAAAATGGAGCTATAATTACCATAAATTTGTATTCTGCTATTAAACTTATGGAAAGTCCTATTGTTGCAATTAATCCACTAAATATGAAATCTATAATTAAATACCCTAATATATATATATATGGATGAGTAAAAAACACTTTACTCCACATACTTACTTCACTTAGATAACCATATGAATATGCATTAGGAACATATGATGGTAAAATCATTGATGTTATTATTAAATTAACAATTAATGGTACTACAACTGCAATACCTGCTGCTATAAATGTAGCTAAATATTTTCCTATAAAATAATCTTTTCTATTAGCTCTTATAAGTACATTTTTTATATATCCACTCTTTTTATCTGTAAAAAAAGAATCTGCAAAAGGTATACATGCTAAAATAGGTAATATTAGATAATATAAAAATGATTGAGCTGTATACTTTCCCCCTATCCAATCTATAATTGCATTTGGTGGCGAATACATAGGTTTATTATATTTACTTGCCATCTTAATAAAATTAATTGCTGCAGCATTATATTGAATATTATGAGCTACAGTTATAATCAAACCAATTAAAATTGCTGATACCATTGCTCTGCTTTTTATAGCACGTGATAGCTCTATCTTAAACATTTTTTTCATTTAAAACACCTCACTTGAAATTTAAATATATAATTATTTATGTAGTTTTATGCTTACTTAATCACCCCACTTAAATGAATTTTTAATCTAATTATGTGCTTGCTATGCTTTATATTTATTAAAATTACATATAAAATTAATGTAATAACTTTCACATTATTACATTTGCTTTATAATTATTATTTCACACTGTCATTGTATTACTGTGTATTTTATGTAGCCTTTATGTAAACATTTTACATAAAATTAAATTCCTGTATAATAAAAAATTCACACCCTTTAAGTGTGAATTTTTAATATACTTTTAATATAAAATTTTATCATAACAGTAGAATGGTTTTTCTTTGCCTAAAAAACTCATTTCACCAATTAGCTTCAGCCCACATTTTAAAAATAATGAATTCATTTTTGTATTTATTGAGTATGTATCAGTTTTTATGTATTTAATATTATTTTCCTTTGCTAATTCTTCAGCAAAACTTATTAATTTTTTACCTACTCCTTTATTTCTAAAATTAGAATCCACTGCCATTCTGTGAATTACCATACACTTTTCATTAGATGACCAATTTAAATCTTTATATTCATTAGGTTCAACATAGTTTATACATACAAATCCTTTTATAGAGTTTTCGATTTCTTCAACATACAAATCTCCATTTTTTATGTCATTGAAAAAATCTATATCTCTTGGATAGTTCTCGTCCCATTGAGTATTATTGTAACCTTTCATTTCTTTTACTGTAGATTTTATTATTTCCATTATTTTTAATACATCATCTTCTTTTGCTTTTCTTATCATTAGTGCACTCCCTTTCTCTTTTCATAAATTTCCAATCATCTTTTGTATTCTCAGCCATTCTTTTAATAAAATTAGTAGCTAATGTTTTTTCTTCTTCATTAAAATTTCTAAAACAAACTTCTATATTTCTATTTTCTTCTTCAATTAAAAAATCATATATATTTATAGCTTCCTGTGTTGGTTTTAGTTTATATCCTCTTTTATCCTCTTCATTTTTTTCTTTTATTACATATCCACCATCAATTAATCTTTGAATTGCCTTTGTAGTAGTTGTTTTATCAACTCTTAGCATATTTGATAAAGTAATAAGATTTATACCTGGATTTTCACATATACGGGTCAAAAATATAAATTGCCCTTTCTGCAAATTTATTTCTTTATATTTTTCATCACTGATATAATGTATTGCTCTTGATAATGCACCTATTTGTCTTAATATCTCACATTCTAATTTTTTAATAATTATCACCTCATTTAGTTGAATATTCAACTTAATTAATTTATATTTTACATTATTATAGTTGAAATTTCAACTATAATAATGTAATTGAAAATAATTATCATTATTTTGTGATAATGTATAGCTTTTATCTGAAATATATATTATTATATATTTAGGTAAACAAGCTAGAAGATTAAATTAATCTTATTTAAATTGAGAACTCGGAAATTAAAATGTTATATAGAAATTAGAAAGTAATATATCCAAATGTGACTAGGCAAGGTTGAAGCCTTTCCTACAAGTGAATTGGCACATTTTACTTTTTCTTTGTAGATAAAATCTATATCAGTTTGGTAGCTGAATTTTTAATCTTGGCTGTCCTTGATTTGAGTATAAATATTTTTTAAAAATATATTCAAGTGACGTTTGGCAAGAATTAATTCTCGCCTATAAAGGTTATAATAACATTTAAGAATAGAAATACCTATAAACTCAGTTTTACTGGTCACTTTCAATTCTCAATTTTTAATTTTCAATTAAATTAACAATGAAGGTAGGTAGAATTATGTCAATTTATACAATTACTTATTATTTAAAAGAAGAATCTCATTCTTGTGGATGTGGAGATAGCCATGAACATCACCATCATCATCGTGACGATTATGCAATTACTGGTAACATAAAAGCATTAGGTTCTTGGGCACATTTTATGCCTACTAGCTTTTTAGTTAAAACAGATTTAAGTGCTAATGAAATTTTAGAAAAGCTTAAAGAATTCGTTGAAGAAGATGATACAATTTTTGTTACTAAAGTAGATAAAGAAAATGTTGCATCTTTAACTCCTGGAGTAATTGACTGGATAAATAAATAATACAAAAAACCTCTCATAATATATTGAGAGGTTTTTTGTTAGTATTTCATTTACTAATATATGTATTTATGACACAATTAGTATATATTCTCATCAAGGTGGTGATTTTCATATTAAAATATCTAATTTTCCTATTTATATTTATACTTCTTAATAGTCTAATTCTTTTTAAACGATTTAAAAACACTAAGTATAAACAATTCATTCTTTATACTACAATATTTATAAATATTTGTTTTATAATAACTATCATATTTTGTTTTAATTTATAAAATTAAGACATCCATTCTTCATATAAATGGATGCCTTAATTTTTTATATTAGCTTTTCTATTTTATTAAATATAGATGAGTTTTCTTTAATTTTGCTTTCATTACCTACTACTGTACAGTAATTTTCATTCATGCCTTCTTTAATCATATTTGTGTATTCTTTCATTTCATCAAGTGTTGTATTTAAAATTTCATCTTTTTCTCTTTGTGTATCTTCATAAGTTACATTACAAATATAATTACTAACTGCCTTCTCACCTTTTTGTGATAATGTTAGTGGTTCATAAACTCTACCTATTGTTCCAATTATAAATTTATCCATATCATCTTTTTTGAAATCTATTTTATCTATAAATTTATAAGTTTCATTATAAACATCTATTGTTTTTGTAAGACTTGGATCTCTGTAAGAGAAAAATGCCATATTTCCATTTTTATCTATATTCATGTAACAACCATATGCACCACCTTGAAGACGAACCATAGGATATAAATATTCATTTTCTAGTATATTTTCAAGTACATTTAGATTGCCTGAATACTTATATCCAAGTTTTGCAAAGTTAAATCCTTTTATGACATATTGTACATTACTAGCAGTTATTATTCCTTCAATATCCTTGCCTTTTTTCTCTTCTAATTTAAAAGGTTCATATTTGCTATCATTCATACTATCTAAAATTGTGTTTATATTAGATGTTAATCTATCACTTTCACCATTTTCTCCAACTATAGATACAATTAAATTATTTTTGTTAAATATAGTTTTATAAACCTTTGAAAGTTTATTTTTAATTTCATCTACATTATTTTCAAAGTTATTTTCTAAATTGCATATAAATTTATAATATGAAGCACCAGTTACCCTATCACTATACTCTCTGCTGCATGAAACTTTTGATAATACGTTATTCATTCCAATTACATGTCCAGCATTTATTAATTTCATTTGAAGTTTAGATTTTATCTCTTGAATAATTTGTTTTAATCTTGTACTATCATCAAACTTAGTATCAAATATTATTTCTTTAATTAATTCTAATAATATACTTATATTTTTTGAAATAACCTTTGATTTAATAGTAAATTTAGGGTAATATTCCATGCTATTATTCTTTTCTGTATAAACTTCATTTTCAAAGTGTATTCCACCAGTATTTTTTTGAATTTCTGTTATAAGCTTAGAATAATTTCTCTTTTTAGTATCCATTTCACCTAATACATCACTTAATAACCCTAAATAATTAATATTGCCTTCATCAATACATGTAGCATCAAATAAGAAATTTATATATGCAATTTTATTAGTTTTTAAATTAGTTTTTATTAATGTATAATCCTTATTTTTAATTACTTCACTCGGTATCTTCTCTGCTTTTCTATCTATTTCTTCCATAGGTAATTTAGGTAAAGTATTTTTTTCTTCTTCTGTATCTTCTCTTAATTGAGCTTGATGTAATTTTTCATTTCTTTCCATAAGCTTTTCTAATTCTTCTTCACTTAAACTATTCTTATAATTTTCTAGTTTTTCTTCTAATAATCTATTTTTATCTACTTCTAATCCTTTTTTAGGATTTAAAACTACTAATGAGCAGTGTTTATTGTTAATCATATTGTTTTCTATAAATTTTTCAAAATATCCATCATTTATAGCATTTTTTATTTTATTAAGATTCTCTTCATATTTTAAATGTGTTAATGGATCACCATCGTATAACCAACTATTCAACACTCTTTGATTATATTCAATTCCTTTGTTAGCAATTTGCCAAGGGTCTGCTTCACGTAGTGCAAATTCTAATGTATTTATAGATGCTTTTAATTTATCCTTATCTATGCCATCTTCAACAAGTCCCTTTAAAGTATTGAATATAATTTCTTTAAATTCATCCTTTTTATCTCCATCAGCATTTTTTATTACTATTGGAAATAACATTTTCTTAGTTGGGTCCATATTCATTTCATCTATATCTATTATGCATTCTCCTATACCTACTTTAAGTAAAGCTTCTTTAATCGGCGATGCACTAGATTCTATAAGCATATCGTAAAGTATTTGATATGCTAAATAATCTTCTCCATTTTTTGTTTCTCCAAAAGCAAAGTTTAATGCTAAGAAAGATTTATTTTTGTCATCATCTTCTTCACTAATAGAATATTCTACTATTTGCTCCTCAATATTAGTAAAAATCTTAGTATCTTCTATACAAGACGGAATTTCTATTCTATCAAATTCATCAAGATACTCTTCATTTATAAATTTTAGACAATTATCTAAGTCTTGATTGCCATATAAGAATATATAACTATTAGTTGGATGATAATATTTACTATGGAATTTTTCAAATTGTTCTTGTGTTAATTTAGGAATATCTTCTGGTGCTCCACCTGAAACAAATTCATATGTTGTATTTGGAAATAATGAACTATATATTTTGCTTGCCATTACTTCTTCTGGTGAAGATACAGCCCCTTGCATTTCACTATAAACTACACCTTTATAACATAATTTATTAGTATTTGAATCAATTTCATAACGCCAACCTTCTTGACGTAATATCTCATGATTTTCATATATTCTTGGATGTAAAACTGCATCTAAATACACATCCATTAAATTCATAAAATCCTTGTGATTTCTACTTGAAACAGGATAAATTGTTTTATCTGTGTATGTCATAGCATTTAAGAAAGTATTTAATGAACTTTTTTCTATATCACCAAATGGGTCTTTTGCTTTAAACTTTCTTGATCCACAAAGTACAGAATGCTCCAAAATATGAGCAACACCTGTGCTGTCTGTAGGAGTTGTCCTAAAGCCTATAGAAAATAATTTATTATCATCTTCATTTGCTAAATGTAATAGTCTAGCCCCACTTTTAACATGTTCGAACACTCTAGCTATAGATTGTGCTTCACAAATTTTTTCTTCTCTTAATAATTTAAAACCATGATACATTTCATCGACTTTAAAATTCATATTAAATCATCTCCCCCATCATTTCTAAAACAATATAAAAAGCCATAGAGTTTAAATTACCCTATGACTTAAAATATCAAATAAAAATTTTTAAAATTTATAATCAAGGTCATTTAAAATATTATTAAATTTGCTTATATATATTAATCTTTTCATTACAATGACCTCCTTTTAATAAACTTTATGTTTTGACTTTATCACTTTTTTACATTTAAGTAAATACTTTTAAATTTTTATTCATATAAAGTTTAAAATCTGTTATGTGCTTTATTTTTATAGTGTTTTAAGTTTAGCTTTTAAAGTTTTTATCATTATTTAAAATTTGTTTTTTAATTTAAGATTTGTTTAAGCTTATAATTTTATAATTTACTCATAGAAACGAAAACAACTTTTATGGGAGGTAAATACTTATGGCTATAAAATCTTTTAAACGTTTTGAAAAAAAATTTATATTAAACCAAACTGAATATGATAATTTGCTTTTGAAATTAGAACCTTATATGACACAAGATGAATATTGTAAACTTTCTAAAACATATGATATTTTCAATATATATTATGATACAGATACTGATGATGTAATACGTCATTCCATTGCAAGTCCTTATTATAAGGAAAAACTTAGATTAAGAACTTACACAAATCCTACTAATTTAAATAGTAAAGTTTTCCTTGAATTAAAAAAGAAGATTAATGGGATTGTCAGCAAGCGTAGAGTAGTTCTTACACTTAAAGAAGCTTACGATTTTTTAGAATCTGGAAAACCACCTATTACTAATGATTATATAAATAATCAAGTTATACGGGAGATTGAATATTATCTTAGCAAAAATAAAGTTAAACCTAAAGTTTATATTGCTTATACAAGAAATGCCTTGTTTGCAAAAGATGATAGAGATTTTAGAATAACCTTTGATTCTAAAATATTAACACGACGTGATTATTTGTCCCTAGAAGAGGGGTGTTTTGGAAATGATATTTTAGGAACAAATAAATATCTTATGGAAGTTAAGTTTTTGGGAGCAATCCCTGTGTGGTTTACTAAAATACTTTCTGAACTAGAAATATATAATACACATTTTTCAAAGTACGGAAATGAGTATATGGATTATTCTTATAAAAAAAGATATGGCATTGTTGAAAGGAGAAAAGCAATATGTTAAATACACTAATATCATCAACTACAGGAGAATCGTTTACCCTGGCTAACGCACTAATAATTATAGCTTCCTCTATTATACTTGGTTTAGTAATTAGTATTGTATATATGAAAACTAATAAAAAAAATGGGTATAATCAAGGTTTTACAATTACATTAATAATGTTACCTGTTATAATTTCAATTATAATACTACTTGTTGGAAATAATGTTGCTAGAGCATTTAGTTTAGCTGGTGCATTTTCAATTATTCGTTTTAGAAGTGCCCCTGGCGATCCAAAAGATATTTCTTATGTATTCTTTACTTTAGCTGTAGGACTTACATGTGGTATGGGTTATATTGGATATGCTGTAATATTTACAACTATACTTTGTCTTTTAATGTTTGTTCTTTCTGTAACAAAATTTGCTGCACCTAATGGTAAGATTATGCAACTCAAAATTACTATTCCTGAAGAATTAAACTATGAAGACATTTTTGAAGATATATTAAATACTTATACTACTTTCCATGAAATGCAAAAGGTAAGAACTAGAGATTTTGGAGCATTATTTGAACTTAGTTACATGATTTATTTAAAAGAAGATATAAATCAAAAAGAGTTTTTAGATTCACTACGCTCTAGAAATGGTAATTTAAATATTAGTTTAACTTTTAATGGTTTTGAAGAAAAAATATATGGCTAACCTCCATCCTTGAATGTATTATTAAAATATATTCAGGGATTTTTTTATAAATTAATTTTCATTTAAGGTTAAAATGTTAAAATCTAATTATAAAAATTGAAACTGTATATATTATATGTTATGAGGTGATTTAGATGAGAATATTACTAATAGAAGATGAAATACAACTTTCTGAAGCATTAAAGCAAATCCTTGTTAAAAACAAGTATTCTGTTGATGCTGTGTTTGATGGTGAAGATGGGCTTATATATGCACTTACAGATGTTTATGATGTAATAATTTTAGATATTATGCTTCCAAAATTAAATGGATTAGATGTTTTAAAAGAAATTAGAAAAAAAGATATCTCTACACCTGTAATTTTGCTTACAGCTAAAGGTAGCATAGAAGACAAAATTATAGGTCTTGATTCTGGTGCTGATGATTATTTGCCAAAGCCATTTTCACCAGATGAATTGCTTGCAAGATTAAGAGCTGTTACAAGAAGAAATGGTGAATTTGTTAATGAAAACATACTTAAATTTAGTGATATAAATTTAAATTTAGCTACATATGAAATGATAGTGTATGATAATTCATTGACACTGACTTTAAAAGAATTTGAAATTCTAAAATATTTTATGCAAAGACCTAAAATTGTAGTAAGTAAAGATGACTTAATAACTAAACTTTGGGGCTTTGAATCTGAAGTTGAACATAATAATATTGAAGTTTATATATCTTTTTTAAGAAAAAAATTGTCTCATTTAAATTCCAATGTGAAAATTACTACTATTAGACGAGTTGGATATAGATTGGAGGAATAAATATGTTTGATAAACTTAAATCAAAATTTATTCTAATAAATATGATGTTATTAACTGTAGTGTTTTTAGCTATATTTGCAACTATCTATATAATGACTTCAACAAATATAAATAGGGAAATTAATATGACTCTTGATAATTTGATAAAAAACGGTAATATTAATAAACCTAAAATTAAGGAATTTGATAAAACTTCTAATGAATTAATTAAAGCTAATCATAAACCAATTCCAAATTCAGATAGCATTGTTGTTGAGGTTGATAATACAGGTAATATTCTAAAAAAATTTCAATCATTTGGTGTAGATATTGATGATGCTATACTTAAAAATGCTATAAACACAACTTTAAATACTGAATCGTCTTCTGGGACAATAACTATAGATAGTACTAATTATTCATATTTAAAGTATACTAGTGAATTTGGACGTAAAATTGCTTTTGTAGATAGAAGCCACTATGAATACTTAATGGCTGAACTATTAAAAAACTTTCTTTTAATAGGTTCTATAAGCTTAATTGCTTTATTTGTAATAAGTGTTTATCTTACTAATAAAACTATAGCTCCGATAAAAGAAACTTTTGAAAAGCAAAAGGAATTTATTGCAAATGCATCTCATGAATTGAAGACACCTTTAACTATAATAAAAACAAACACATCTTTAATTCTTAGTAATCCACAAGACACAGTAGAAAATCAATCAAAGTGGATTAATTATATAAATGCACAAGCTGATAGAATGTCTACACTTATAAATGAAATGTTATCACTTGCTAAATTAGATATTGCTGAAAACAAACTTACATTAACCCCTATAAATATAAGTAAAATTATGAACAATATGATTTTAATGTTTGATGCTGTTCTTTATGAAAACGAAATAGATTTAGAATCAAATATTCAAAATGATGTTTTAATAAATGGAGATCAAGAAAGTATAAAAAAACTATTTAGTATTATAATGGACAATGCGGTTAAACACACTAATCCAGGAGGAAAAATAACAGTTTCTATGTTCATTGAAAAAAGTAAGGTTAGAATAATTATAAAAAATACTGGTGAAGGAATAGCACCTGAACATCTTGAAAAAATATTTGAAAGATTTTATAGAGTTGATAGTTCTCGTGATAGAAAAACTGGTGGTTATGGCTTAGGACTTTCTATTGCAACCTCTATAGTAAAACAACATAAAGGTAAAATTTATGCTGAAAGCGAAATTAATAAATCTACTTCCTTCATTATAGAGTTGCCTCAATAAATTAAAATAAATTTTCTCTTCATATTCGTAGCTGAGGTTTTAACCTTGGCGGACTTTGATTTTTCTCCTTTTCTAAGTCCTGGTAGAATGAATTCCACCCTACATATCTTGTCACATTTTTTTCTTCTTTGTAGCCGAGATTTCAATCTTGTCGGGCCATAATTTAAATACACTATCATCATTGGTGACAGTCATTAATTTATGTGACTGTCTTTTTTGTAAGCTAAAATATATATTTTAATAACGTTTTGCAAGGTTAAAACCTGGCCTACATATTGGAAACAAATTTTTTTCTCACTTGTAGCTGAGGTTTTAACCTTGGCGGACTTTGATTTTTCTCATTTCCTAATTCCTGGTAGAATGAATTCCATCCTACATATATTGTCACATTTTTTTCTTCTTTGTAGCCGAGATTTCAATCTTGGCGGGCCCTAATTTAAATACACTATCATCATTAGTGACAGTCATTAATAATTTTAAATGTACTATACATCATTGCATTTAGAATAAAATACAATGAAAAAGAGTAAATTATCTTAAATAATTCACCCTTTTCTATTCAAATTTATATATACTTCTTATAATTGACTATTATTTTCGTTTTTTGGTGTTGCTGATGTTTCAGCATCATTAGGATTTTTCATTTCTTTTCCTGGTGGTGTTAAATTTTCTCCATTCATCTCACCTTCTGGACGTCCACCCTTATTTCCACCACGGCCACCGCCCATGCCTCCACCTTGAGTGGCACCTTCCTGTGTAATGTTATTTATAACACTTGTAACTTCTATGTCGCCTACATTAGCTCCACCTGAATATTTTCCATCACTATATAATCCATCTACTTGTTTTCCAGTTGAAGATCCCCCTACTGAAACTAAATATTTTTCATTACTTTTTATATTTGGTGAGCATATAACAAGTGATTGATATGATTTTGATGGTGCAAATGTAATAATCTCTTCACCACTTTCTGATTTTACATTGACTAAAGTATTTGCTTCTTGTGATGTTAAACTTATATTTAATGTATTTTGCTTAGATGAATCACTTGGTGTTTGAACCATTCCTAAGCTTCCTGCTGCAATTAATGTTCCTCCACTAACCTCACACTTTCCATCATAATCTAGTGCTCCATTTCCATTGTTTTCTGGTCCATTTACTATTACAACTCCATCAGTCATGTTAATTGAAGCATTAGGATCAAATTTTTCACCTTTCATCTTATCCTTAATACTCAACTCTTCACTCTTAGAACTACTATTAGCACTTCCTCCACCTGAAGAAATTGTAATGTCTCCATCTGCAATTAGCAATTCTGTTTCAGCTTGAATTCCATCTTCTCCTGATGTTATATTAATTCTCCCATTTTCAATATATATATATCCTTTAGTTGCATCTGTTGTATTATCCGCTTTTAAGCCATCACCTTCTGATTTAATTGTTAAATTTCCACTTGATATATTAATGCAATCTTTACCCTTTATCCCATTATTCTTTGCATTAACTACTATTTCTCCACTTTGTATTTTCAAATCATCTTTACTTGCAATTCTATTATTATAATTCCCATTAACACTTAATTTACCTTCCCCTATAATTGTTAAATCATCCTTACTAAAAATTGATGCATTAGGTTCATTATTAGCTTCATCATCTAATACATAACTTTCCCCATCTGTAAGAGTATTTTCTGTACCTTTTTCTAAAGCAAGCACACATTTTTTAGCACTCTTTACATATAGAGGCGCACTACTTTTAGATGTTATATTTACACCATTTAATATTATATATACCTTATCTTCCGAACTTGCATTTACTACTATTTGTCCCTCTTCCATATCTCCACTTATACTGTAAGTTCCAGCTTTTGTAATATTTATATTATTGTTATTTATAGAAGCTCCTTCTCCTTCAACAGACATATCACTTCCAAGTTTTATAATAGTATTTGCCTCTCCAACAGTTTCATTATCTAATGACTTTATATCTATTTTTGAACTTTCATTAACTTCAGTTGAATTATTGGTACTTGTATTGTTTGAACAAGCTGTAGCTGTTAAACATAATGTTAAGGCTATTAATATTGATATACCTTTTCTCTTCATAATATAAATTCTCCTTTTTTGTCTATATAAAAAATAAAGTTCTTTCATCGTTAATGAAATAATAGCACCTGTACCTTAAACCAAACTTAAGTTTCAAATTAGAATTTTAAAATACAAAATTTATATTTAGATGCTTTATTGAAAAAAAGATGACTGTCCCCCAAAATAAGATTTGGTGACAGTCATCTTTTTTTAATGTTCTTCTTTATTTCCTAAAACTGATCCTAAAAAAACAGTAAGACATATAACACTTGTTATTGCAATTATTATACTCATAAGTTTTGCTAAAACTGATATAGGCACTATATCTCCATACCCAATAGTAGTAAAAGTTATTATTGTATAGTAGAATAAATCAAATTTGCTTGGATTACCCGAATATGCATTTGCATTCATACTTTCAACAAGGCATACACCCAAAAATAAATTTAAAATTATCATAATTAATATAACTATAGAAACTATAATTATACTTCTTGAATCCACTTTTTCAGAACTCTTACCACTTATATTTCTAGGATTTCTTATAACTTTAATAAGAATTCTTAAATTTAGCAAATGACTTATAGCAACTCCAATCATACCAATATAGCAAGTGTCTGCAAATTCACTTGGAAAAAATATAAGAATAGTAAAATATATATTTAATATAAAATAACTAATTAATAAGTCTATTTTCATGCTCATATCTTCAACTGTATAAAATAACTTATATACTTTAGATGAAATTAAAAGAATATATCCTACTATAAAATAAATACCAATAATTATACAAGTTATAATTATTGTTTTTGTAATTAAATTTACATAAATGTTCTCTGCTACATCTAAATACTTTATAATTCCCGTTGTAATATTTATCATCATAAATATCTGTGCTAATACTAAAAGTATAGTTTGCATCAATCTCCCAATTGCATTTCGTTCTTTAAATAAGGATTTATAATAGTTATTTATATCTTTTATTCCTTTTTTAAGTGAATATACTGTTTTCTTATTATAAACTTTTCTAATAAACACAATTATTAATATGATAATTGTAGTTGTAATCATAAAAAATTTTCCCATAAATAATCTCCATTTACCATTTTAAATATTTTATATAAATTTAAAGTAATTATACTACAGTAAAATTATTTATTTCTACATTTACATATTTAAATAAAAAAATAAAGTTAAAAGATTTATTTTCATCATCTTTTAACTCTATCTAATATATCTATTATATTATAGGAAAATCATTATTAATATAACTGCTGAAACTATTTGTAGTAATCCAACAAACAATCCATAAAGTGATACTGCTTTTCCTTGTTTTATTAAATCTTTAACATTTACTTTTAATCCTATTGCAGCTAAAGCAAATATTTCAAGCTTATTACTTATTGTTTTACATAACATTGATACATCATTAGATATGATTCCTAATGAAAACAATGCACAAGTAACAAAGAATCCTATTACATACCAAGGTATTTTTACCTTGCCCTTTTTTACATCTATAGCTTCTTCTTCAATTATTTCTTCATTATTTTTATTCTTTAAATGACCAAATACAAGCACTACTACTACAAGCAATATAACTCTTACAATTTTAAATATAGTAGATAGGTCTTTTACTGATTCATTTACCATTGCCCCACTTGCAACAACTTGACCAACTGATTGTAATGTTCCTCCAATCAACGCTGACGTTTGCATAGTTTCATGACTGTAAAGAACCTTAGCAATAAGCGGTAATAAAAACATTAAAAATATGCCAGTTACATTAACTATTGTAATTGCTATTCCCTTTTCTTTATCATCTGCATCTATTACAGGTGCTGTAGCTGCAATTGCAGATGAACCACAAACTGCATTTCCACTAGCCATCATAAATCTAAAATTTTCTCCAAAGCCTAATTTCTTTCCTATAAACAAAGCACCAACTATAGTAACAGTCATTTGACATACAATAAATGTAATTCCTCCAATTCCTAGCTCCATTAATGTTGAAACACTCAATGTTGCCCCTAATAATACTATTGAATATGATAATAAGTCTGTCTCTGAAAATTTATATCCTTTTTGAAAAATTTCTTGATTTAAAAATAGATTTCCAACAATCATCCCTAAAAATATAGCAATTGTTGCAGCTCCTAACTTTGGAACAAACTGCCCTATAAATATACTCAAAACTCCTACACCTATTGAAACGACTAGTCCTGGAATAATTTCTTTTATTTTCTTCATCATATACCATTACCTCTTTATATAAAAATTTAATTAATTTCCTAATCACAAGTAATAGTATAATCACTGATAAATCATAAGTAAAATGAATTGTTCATATGATAATAATTAATATTATTAATGATTATTTATAATCTAATTATCAAAAACAGTATTTTCAGTCTTCCACTCTATTAACTTTATATATAACCAAAAACCATATATTCCAAATGTTATAATAGTCAACATCCACCATTTTATATAATTCATAAACAAACTACCACCACTGCCTATAAACCTTAGTCTTCTTCCTTCTATAACTGTATTCTCTATTTCCCATCTATACTTTATACACATAGCCCATGGTGTTGCTATCCCTAAAGTAACAACACTTATTAAAGCTGCTAATAAATTAACACATATCAGACCTAATAATCCACCTTCAAATCTTGACATAATATCCTTCCTCCTCATTTGTTATATCTATAATAGTATAGTAACTTTCTAACATAAACTATACATTTATTCATCCTTAAATAATCCTTAATTAAATTGTAGGTGACTTATAAGTGACAGTCATAATTTATAGGTGACAGTCATTTATTTATTGACTATTTTTTAATGACTGTCACTTTAAATAACTTTAAATAGCATATAAATTGGTGACTGTCACTTATAAATGAGCTATAAAGGGTATATATTTTCAATTTTAATTGAAGTTTTGATAGCTTGTACACTTTTAAAGGAGAAAAGTAGAATGTCTTTATTTTTTTTAAAATTTCTAGTGTTATTTTAGTTGTTAAATTTTTTTGTTATTTATTTTCACTATAAAATTTTTCAATTATGTTTTTGTATTTATTTTCATGTAGTACTAAGTGAATGCCTTCGTTGCTTAGGGCATTTACTTCTTCTATGGACATGTTTTCTAGGATATGTCCTATTTCATAGGTTGTTTTTTCTGTGTATATTCCTGCTAATAGTATGAATAATGCTTTTGGTGTTTTTACTCCATGATCTGCTTTTGTTAGGAATGAACTTCTTGTTATTCCTGTTTCTTTTTCTACGAAGTTTATTATTTGTTCTACATCAAAGTTTCTTTTTAGTATTTTTCTTGTTATTCCAAATTTCTTATCGTTTATTTTTATTTCTATTTTTCTGTTGTTGATTGTTAGTGTGGTTGATAGGTTTAATTCTTTAAAGTGTGATACTTTTTGTATTAATGTGTGTTTGAATAGTTTTACGTATGATTCTACTGCATATCTAGAGTTTATTGATAATATACTTAGTATGAAGTCTGTGTCTAATATTCCAAATTCATCTTCATTTCCGAGGTAACAACGCATGCTTGAAAATCTATATGTTTCAGGCATTTCACTATATCCAAATATGTCTTTTGGATTAGCATGTATGTATAGTGATGCTTTTAGTAAATATTCATCCGTATTTATTACTTCACTAAAAAATCTTTCTTTTAGCAGTGGTCCGTTTGTGTCATATTTAGGGTTATAGTATTTTACATACCTAAGTCCTATACTTTTCATTATGGTGCTAATTTCTTCGCCATTTGAGTCTATTATGAAGTGTGCATGAGTGTCCATTAAACAATATGCATAGATTTTAAATTGATATTTTATTTGACTTTCTCTTATTTTTTCCATCATCATTTCTTTATCTGATTCTGATGGAAATAATGGTTTTGATTTTGATTCATGGATTACTATATGATATATTCCATTTAAATCTGTTACTCTTGCTTGACGTGACAAAACAATCACTCCTTTTTATTATCATTTGTTTGTAAGTATTACCAACTGATATTTATTTAAACAAAAGGAGTGTCTTGTTTTTCTATAAATATGATTTTTCATTTTTCTCTTTTAATTCTTTTTTATTTAACCATTGTATTGCGCTCAAATATCTTTCTTCTACATTACTAAAATGTCCACCTTCATTAAGTACAATTTCCACTTTACCATTTATATTAATTTGATTTTTTATACTTTTGTATGTTTCATAAGTGTTTTCCTGAACTTTTGATACTATTTTATTTTTAGTTTTACATTCATTTTTTCCAAGTGATAAAAATATTTCAGAATCTTTATTGATTATTTTATTATTTTTTACAAATTCTAACCATCCATCATACCATAATGAACTAGATATACACGCAGCTTTTTTAAAGTTGAAAATTTTATACATAGCATATACTGAAATTAATCCACCTAATGAGTATCCCATAATATATGATTTGTCTCTAATTGTTCTATAATTATTATCTATAAAACTTTTAACAGTATTGTTTATAAAACTTAAATATTTATCTCCATTTCCACTAAAAATACTGTTATCAAATGGATTTTTACTTTTCCATGGAGTATACTCCTCACCACGATTGATAGGATAAATCATTACTATAATACATTCATAAGTTTTGTTTTCTTCATTTGATTTTTCAACTTTTTCTATAATTTTTTTTATTGATTTTTCCATAATATCACCATCATTACAATATAAAACTGGGTAGCTACATTTGCTACTATTATACGAACTTGGTGTGTATATAAGTATTTTTCTTTTATTTAAAATAATACTTTCTAAACTCCCCATCATATTATTACTTCCTTTATCCTTCTAATATTCTAATTAAATTTTATACACTTTGACTTTCCATTTTACATTGCAAAACATATGCAGGTGGTAAATTTCTAAAGGTCTTATCAATTTCAATTTCATTAAAAAATTCTTTAAATAAATTTTTTTTAAATAAAGTATATTGAAAAGTTATAAATTCTCCTCTTTTTTCTATTGTCTTTGACGTTTCCTTTAAAATATTCATAGATACCTCTTCTGGCAATGATGCAAATGGAAGCCCTGAAATTATATAATCTACAAATTCTATATTATATTTTTTTATTATTTCACTTATTTTCTCTGCACTTTCATTTAATATTATTACATTTTTCTTGTGTCCATATAGTTCTTTCAGTTTGCAGTAAAATTCTTCATTAACCTCTAACAATATTATTTTAGTATCATCTTTAGCTCTTGCTAATATTTTTTCTGTAAAAGCTCCTGTTCCTGGACCATATTCTACAATACATTTTGCTAATTCAAAATTTATTTCTTTAATCATTTTATAAGCTAAATACTTACTGCTTGGTGCAATAGCCCCTACTTTTCTTGGATGTTTTATATATTCTTTAATAAACATTTTATTTTCCCCCATGTATTCCCCATAAATATTTATTCCATTTTGTATTTGTCATACATTATCAAAATAACCTTCTTACATTATAATCCTTTTATTTTCTTAATTGATGTATTTTTTGTTACATTATATATTGGTATTTTTATTTAAATAGAAACAGTCTATTAAGAATAAACTGTTCTTTATCCTTAATAGACTGGGTCTGTTACGATTCCAATTGATGTAGCCTTTATTACTGGGCTATTTATAAGTTTTTTCATTTCTTCTTTTGTTCCTTGAACAATAACACCTAAGATTTCAGCATCTTCAGCTGATGTCTTTCCTCTTTCCATAATTGCATCATATAGTTCATTGTTGTATCTATATCTACTTTTCTTTAAATTTTCTATCAATTCATCATAATCATTGTCATAACTACCATAAATTTCGTGTGAAATTTCTAAACCTAATACCTCTGATTCCCTAATTCCATTGGCTTTAGCATCATAGTTATCAACTTTATATTTGTATTCATCCATTTTTTTATTTGTGAATTCATTTAACCATATCCATGTTATCTCTGGAAAATTATATTTATTTTTCATTGTAGGCATGTTTACTATTTTATACTTTTTGTCAAATGATATTGCCATTTCAATAATTTTTCCATCAGGAATGCTGTCTATTTTCTCCAGATCATTTTGATATTCCTTATATTTAATTTCTGGATGAAAAAATCTCATTTTCTTATATCCATTTTCCCAAAAATCTACTGGCCACTCTCCACTTTTATGATATCCCGCTCCACAGAATCTATAACACATCTTAAAAAAACTAATTCCAAATGAAGATGTCCTATCTTCTAATATAATAGATTTATCTCCAATTTGTTTTGATATTTTATAAGTTCCCTGTCCACCTAAAAATCCAAAAATATCATTTGCTTCACTTATATATCCATTTGGAATTGATAATTTAACATCAACTTCATTTTTTTCATACGCATCATTACTAAACTTAAAACACATTAACCAATTTAAAACTCCACCAACTAAAAATACTATTATACATATAGTAACTATTTTAATAATTAATTTAAATTTAGCCTTTTTTACTGATTTCTTTATTTTCTTCTCATCAAAGATTTCCTCTATTTCTTTCATTTAAAGCCCTCCATTCTTCCCTAAATTTATTTCTTGCCCTATATAAATAAGTTTTTACATTTGTTTCTTCTGTCCCCAACAATAAGCTTATTTCTTTATAACTTAACTGTAATTCATATTTTAAGATTAGAAGTGACCTATATTCTTCCTTCATATCATTTAAAACCTTCGATACTTCTAAAGCTTTTTCCATTTGCACTATCTCATTTTCTACATTACATTCATCTTCAATATTTTCGTAAAATCGCTCTTCATTAATTGAAACAAAACTTATTATTTTTTTCTTTTTATTCTATTTTTATAGTTATTCATAGCCACCTTAAATAGCCATGAAGAAAGTTTTTCAACTTCAACAGAATCCATATATTCTATAGCTTTTATAAAACTATCATGCACAATGTCTTCTGCATCACTAATAGAACAACCACATTTGACAAGATATAAACATATTATTTTAAATTGCTTTTTATATAAGTTTATAACTAAATCTTGCTCCATCTTTCATCCTTTCTAATTATTTATTGCTTAAAATCCCATCTAATTAAATTGCCTTCATATATATAACAATCCACATTTTAAAATGTATACATTTTTTATAATTTTTACCTATATTTTAAATTATAATTTTATTAATTTCTTATTTAATTGTATAATAATTAATATACATAGTGTAAAAATTTGTATTATTTCGTAATATTTATCTGGTTTAAAATTTATGTTTAGGGGGAGATACCTATGAGACAAAAAAATGATTTTACTAAAGGAAGTGTTCCTAAATGTATAATAGATTTAGCATTACCAATGACATTAGCTCAACTTATAAACATTCTTTATAATGTTGTTGATCGTATGTATATTGGCAGAATACCAAATGCTTCAACTTTAGCACTTACTGGTGTTGGAATTACATTTCCTATTATTACAATAATAATGGCATTTGCTAATTTATTTGGAATGGGTGGGGCTCCGCTCTGTTCTATTGCAAGAGGAAAAGGTAATATTGATGAAGCAGAAGAAATTATGGGAAATTCTTTTTCTCTTTTAATTGTTTTTGGAGTTTTGCTTACTGCATTAGGTTTAATATTTAAAAAGCCTATCCTATTTCTTTTTGGTGCTAGTGAATCTACATTTTCATATGCAAATAATTATATTACTATTTATCTTCTTGGAAGTATTTTTGTTATGATTAGTCTTGGTATGAATAGTTTTATCAATTCTCAAGGCTTTGGTAGAATCGGCATGATGACTATTTTACTTGGTGCAATTACAAATATTATTTTAGATCCTATTTTTATATTTGCATTAAATATGGGTGTACAAGGTGCAGCAATTGCAACTATAATTTCACAATGCTTATCATCAATATGGGTTTTAAAATTTTTAACTGGCAAAAATGCAATTCTTAAAATTAAATATAAAAATTTCAAAATAAAGATACCTATACTAAAACAAATTGTTTCGCTTGGTTTATCTGGCTTCATTATGGCCCTAACAAATAGTATTGTTCAAGCTATCTGCAATATTACATTGCAAGTTTATGGTGGAGATTTATATATAGGCGTTATGACTGTTATTAACTCAATTCGTGAAATTATCATGATGCCTGTTCATGGAATTACTAATGGGTCACAGCCTGTTTTAGGTTTTAACTATGGTGCAAAAAAATATGAACGAGTTAGAAGTGGTATTAAATTCATGTCTATAGTTTGTATTATATATGCAAGTTTAATATGGTTAGTCTTAAGAATATTTCCTGAATTTTTTATAAAAATATTTAATAGTGATCCTGCTTTAATTAAAAGCACTGTTCCTGCTATGAATATGTATTTCTTTGGATTTTTCATGATGTCCTTACAGTTTTCAGGACAATCTACTTATGTAGCACTTGGCAAATCTAAACAAGCAATCTTTTTTTCATTATTACGTAAAATAATAATTGTTGTTCCACTTACATTAACACTACCGAAAATGTTTAATTTAGGTATCATGGGTGTATTTTTAGCAGAACCAATCTCTAATTTTTTAGGAGGTTTAGCTTGTTACATAACAATGATTTTTACAGTTTGGCCTTCCCTTAAAGAGAAGTAATGTCCTTCGAATGAATTCAACACTAATATTAGCATTGAATTCATTCGCATTTTAATTAAATTTCACCTGTAATTCCTTTTTCTCTCCACTTACCTCTTTTAAAGAAAATCGCAGTTACTACTGCTCCTAATACCCAAGAAACAAGTAAAGATATAAATGTAGATTCAGGTCTGCCTGTAGGATATGCTGCACTTCTTGTTAAATAAGCAACTCCATACGCAATTGGTACACGTAGTATTACAGTAGTTATTAATGAAATCCACATAGGTGTCATTGTATCTCCTGCGCCTCTCATAACCCCTGATAAACTTTGTGTTACTGCCATAGCAATATAACCTAATGAAAGAATCCTCATCATATGCATACTTAAATCAACTAATTCTTGTGTATCTGTAAATATAGCCATTAAATACTTGCCAAAAGTTAAAATTAAAATTGTTATAGTAGTTGAGACCATAACCGCAATCATTGTTCCATCTTTGGTTCCTTTGTCAACCCTATCCATCTTTTTGGCACCAATATTTTGACCCGCATATGTTGTCATAGCACTTCCAAAAGTAAAGTTAGGCATCATTGCAAATCCATCTACACGCATAACTATTACATTACAAGCTATAACCATTTCTCCAAAACTATTAGTTAAAGATTGTACAACTATCATAGCTAATGAAAAAATAGCTTGTGTTAGTCCTGATGGTAACCCTAGTTTTATAAGTTTCATTGAATATTTTTTGTCTACCTTTAACATTTTTAAATTCAAATCAAAAGTACTCTTCATTGTAGCTAGCTTAATAATGCAAAGTACTGCTGACACACCTTGTGCAATAACTGTTGCAAGTGCAACTCCTGGAACTCCCCAGTCAAGTCCTGCTACAAACCAAATATCAAGTCCTATATTTAAAACTGTTGCTATTAATAAGAAAACAAGTGCTGATATAGAATCTCCAAGTCCTCTTAAAACGCCTGCTAAAATATTGTAATAAGCAAATCCTGCAATACCTAAATAGTATATTATAAGGTATTTTGAACACCAATCAAGTATTGCATCTGGTGTATTAAGTAATAAAAGTAATGGTTTTGTAACAATTGGACCTATAACCATTATTATCACAGATGCAATAGCTGTAAGCGATATACAAATGCCTATTGTATGTGATAAATGTTCACGTTCTTTTGCTCCAAAATACTGTGAAACCATAATTCCCGCACCTACTGAAATTCCGACGAATAATACAAGTAACAAATTCAATATTGGTGATGCACTTCCAACTGCTGCAAGAGCGTTATCTCCTACATATTTACCAACAATTATAGAATCTGCTGTATTATAGAGTTGCTGAGCTATATTACCTATTAGCATTGGTATTGAAAATTCAACAATTCTCTTCCACGGCGTTCCTTCTGTCATGTCTTTTGGCGCAAATAATTCTGAAATTTTTGCCATAGATTCCCCTCCTTTGTAAATAAAAAACTTCATAATATATTAAATAATATTATGAATATTGGCATTAATTTGCATTTAATTAACTCTTAATTTCTAAAATACCATCTAACATATTTTAGAAATTAAAACTATTATATCATATAAAGTAAAAAAAACTCACCTCATTTTTGGTATAAAATTTTATAAATCTTAATTTTATATAGAAGAAATTTAATATTTATACATATATAAAAAAGATGTTTGAAAATACAAACATCTTTATCCATATTGTGTTATTTATATCTAATTTAAATTTATATAACAATTTTCTTCCATTTTTTGTTGCAATTCATTTAAAAATTTATTTAGTTCTCTGCTTTTTGCTAACTTCTGTTTTGCAATTTTAGCATAATATAAACTTTCTGCTTCTAACTCTTCTACCTCATTAATAATATTTTCTAATTCTTGCCTTAATATTTTACATTTACTATCTGACCAATTAGTATCATATACTTCTATAAAACTATCTATCCATTTATTAACTTCATTTCTAACTTCATTACTTTGGCAATTTAATAATATTCCATATTCTATGCTTTCAATTGCATCCTTTAATTCTTCCAATCCTAATATAAATTCTTCATCCTCTATATTTTCTATATCTTTATATTTACTAATTAGTCCTTCAAAGTATTCTAAAGAAGAATTTTTATATTTCAATATATCTTCTTCATAATATCCCATTAAACAATCACTCCTCGATTTTATAAATACGAGTATATTATATGTATATTCATATTTTTTAAAAAAGATAGTTATAATTTGTTTATATAAATTTTACCTGTATACTTTTTATAAATATAGATATTTTTATTTTAAAACAATTTAATATTAGTTCACCTTACTATATACTTCAAATAGTTGTAGCTATATTATATAAAAATTAATTATCATAATATTAATATAGTTCTTCATGTAACTATATTAATCTACGCTTTTTTAAATTATATTTAGTGTATATGATTAATATGCTTTAAATAAAGAAAGAATTGTTAACAAAATTAGTTACAATTCCTTTCTTACTATTATTTATTTATAGTTTTTGATATTAAATTTGCTGATTGAGTTATGTTTTCTAGTGTTAATGTAATTTTTTGAACAGCCTCAGCTTGAGTAGCTGCTATATCATTTGAACCATGTACCGCTTTTGCTACACCTTCTATGGACTTAATCATTTCATTTAGCGCCTTATCAATTTGATTAGCAGATTCTCCACTCATCTTTGCTAATTTACCCATTTCACTTGCAACTATTGTAAATCCTTTTCCTGTTTCGCCTGCCTTAGCTGCCTCAATAGATGCATTTAATGATAATATATTAGACCTTGATGCATTGCTTCTTATAGAATTAACTACTGATACAACATCACTTACATTTTTTTCTACAACCTTCATTATATCTTTAATATTATTTAATGCTCCTGATAAATCTACTGCTCCATTCTTAATATCATTAATAGAATCTTTAGTTTCATTAAGTGCATTATTCATTTCTATAGCTTCTTCACCAATTTTTTCTTTGTGTTCTGTTGAGAATGCACAAGTAATAATACCCACTACTTGTCCATCATCTTCAACTGGAACTAAATTACCTTGAATTGCCACCCCAAAAACTTCTTTAGGTAATTTATTATGTATAACTTTTCCTGTCCTCATAGCCTCAAATATTTTATCATTTCTATTTTCAATTCTATATCCAATATCAAAATGCAAAGGGAATGTATCTGCCTTTTGAAAATATAAAACAGTTCCTTCTCTATCAAATATAGTTATAGCTAAATCTTCATCAACCATTTTCTTTACTAATGGTAGCATTTCTTTCAACTGCTGTAACTTTTCTTCTCTCATATATAGCTCCTATCTTTTAATTTAAATTATAGTAAAATTAAAATTATTTTAAAAATATTTTACTATTAAATAACCCACCTATCAATATAGTTCATAAATAATTAATTAAATATTCTCCACTTTCTGTACATATCGAATATTATATTTTGCAGATTACTTATAAAAAACTACATATTAAATTTTTGATTACTATTATTATACGAAAATTATTATATTACCATTAAAAACAAAAAATATATCAATATAGAAAGAAACTTATATGACAATTATAAAAGTATGAATCTATAATACACATAGGTGCTATATTTTAATAAAGATTTATAAAAATATAGCAATAACTACCTTTTATAAATCTTTATTTCTAATTTAAATTTTATGATCCTGTAGATTTATAATGTCTAACTCCTATTCTCCATAAAATATATGAAGGTATAATAAATAATATTGCACATATTGGTGATATCATATATAACCATGTATTTTTACTAACCCTATTTATTAAATATAAGAAAGGATAGTAGTTAACAAATGCTAATGGTACTACAAATGTAAAAAATTTCAATATCCACTTTTTATATATACTTAGTGGATATTGCGCTATTTCTCTTCCTCCATCTGTAAATATGTTCATAAATTCTAATCCCTCTATAGTAAAAAAGCATATTGCTGCATATATCATAAATAGACTAAAAAATAGAACTGTACCTCCTATTATCATAAGCATTAATGTGAATACTTTTCCTATAGTAAAACCTATATCACAAGTAATTATTGCATATATAAAAATTATTCCAGCTTGAATTAAACGACCAACTCGTGAAAATTCTATTTTACTCCCTAAGACTTGAATAATTTCATTTCTTGGTCTTAACATTATCCTATCAAACTCTCCATTAGATATTATAACTGAAAATCTATCAAAGCCTCTTCCAAAACATTCTGCTAATGCAAATGACATAAGTATAGTACTAAAGCATAATAATACTTCGTTAAATGTATATCCATCTACGCTGCCAAATCTCTCAAACAAAAAATACATTCCTAAAAATGAAAGTATTGTTGCAATGGCTTGTCCAAATATAGTGAAAAAGAATGATGTTTTATACTCCATAGCAGATCTTAAATGTATTGAAAAATATTTTAAATACAACTTCACAACCTTAACCTCCTTGCACTACAACTTTTTTCATTGCTTTTTTCATTATAATTTTTCCAATAAAAATTAATACTATAGCCCAAAATAATTGTAATACTATAGAAATCAAAGCACTTTTAATTTGTGTGTCACCTATATATATTCTAAATGGAGCATTTTGCATAGATGCAAAAGGTGTTATGTAAATAAATTTTTTTAGGTTATCTGGTAATAATGGTAATGGAATAACACCGCCCGAAAAAAAGTCTGCTACCATAATCATAACTATTTCAACACCTTTAGATGATATAGTATAAAAACTAAATATATAAATAAGCATACAATATGCAATAACAACAATAGTTCCTAATATCATAGATATTAAGAATAGTATAAATTCTATAAATGAATTAGGTACGTTAAATTTATATGCTTGTGGCAAAAAAGCTGTAATTATTAATATTGGTGCAAATCTTAATGTTGTCTTTGATACTCTAGTTGCTAAATTTTTCATAAACCACATATCATATATCTTTAATGGTCTACACATTTCATATGCAACATTTCCACTTGATACTAACTCCAGTATATCTTTCTCTAAAAACCAAGTCATAAATAATGCTAGAAAACTTTGTTGTAACCATATATACGTTGAAAGTTTTGAAATTTCCATAGGTACAGCCGATGGATTGCTTCTATAAAAAGCATGATATAACATAATATACATGAATCCCCATGCTAATTGAGTTACTATTCCTGCATAAGCGGCAGCTCTATATTGAAGCCCATTTATAAATCTTATCCTAAAAAAACTTAAATATGCCTTCATATCTTATACTCCCTGTAAAGTCCAACAACCACATCTTCTACTGTACTTGAACTTATTTGTATATCATTAATATTTACTTTTGATGATAAATATGCAATTCCCTCTGAAACTGAAATTTTTGATGTGTCTATTTCTATATTGGCTATTTCATTATGATTATCTATAATTTTAAGTCCATTATACGTTGCATCTAGTTTTCCTGAGTAATTAAGAGATATAGTTCTTTTAGTATTAAATTTTTCTTTTAATTCATCTAATTTTCCATCTAAAAGTACTTGTCCTTTTCCTATTAATATTATTCTATTTGTTAATGCATCTAAATCTTGGGTATCATGTGTGGTAAGGATAACAGTTGTTTTTCTTTCTTTATTAATGTTTTTTATAAATTCTCTAACTGCAATTTTTGATACTGAATCTAATCCTATGGTAGGTTCATCTAAAAATAAGATTTTAGGACTATGAATTAGTGAAGCCGCAATTTCACATCTCATACGTTGTCCTAAACTTAGTTGACGAGTTGGCATTTTAATTAGTTCTTTTATGTTAAGCATTTCTACAAGCTCATCTATGTTCTTTTTATATTGTTTGTCTGGTACTTTATATATATCTTTTATTAAACTAAAGGAGTCTACTACAGGTACATCCCACCAAAGCTGAGATCTTTGACCAAATACTACTCCTATATCTTTTACATGATTTATTCTATCTTTCCATGGTGTTCTTCCATTTATAATACATTCTCCACTGTCTGGATTTAGAATACCACTCATAATTTTTATTGTAGTACTTTTTCCTGCACCATTGGGACCAATATAACCAACCATTTCTCCTTCCTCAATTTTAAAAGATACATCTTTAAGAGCATAAATTAATTCATATTCCCTATGAAAAAGTGCCTTTACAGCTTTCCCCAGACCTTCATCTCTTTTGGAAACTTTAAAACTCTTGCATAAATTTCTAACTTCTATCAAAATATTAATCCTCCTATTTTAAATTAGGTGAAATGCTTATAAATTATACCATAACAATAAGCTTTTTGAAAGATTATTCAAAATTTTTAAAATACTCTTGTGGAATATAAGCCATACATCTTCTTTTAAAGTTTGCTCCTATTTATAGTAACTATATTATTTTATTAAAATGTTAATAAAACCTCTAATATTATTTTGTCATATTTTACACATATTTTACTTTTTATAAAAATATGGTATAATAATGTAGAAAAATTTCGAATATTATTTTGTTTGAAAAAATTATATTTTCTATTTGAAAGGATTTATTTATGAAAAAATTACTTATTTTATGTTTAAACTTATCATTATGTTTATTCATATTAACTGCATGTGGCACATCTAATAAAGTTAAAGAACTGACTGAAGATGATGTTAAAACTTATACTTCACAAATGAGTGAAGAACCTCTATCAGGTGATATAACTTTAAATGGTGTAAAATACACTTTACCAACAAAAGCTAAGAACTTAGAAGATAACGGTTTTAAATATAATAATTATAGTGATAAAGGTCAGCCTTTAGAGACTGGATATTATGTTGAAGATATCTGTATGGATGATGGAAGCAAAAGTGAAGAAAGTCGTATGTATGCAACTCTTTTTAACACAAGTGGAGATACAGTTAATTTTGATGACGCAATGTTAGGAATCATTAAAATTTCCAAAACCAAGGAAGGTTATGAAAATACTGTAGTATTACCAAAAGGAATTACATTAAACTCAACATATGATGATGTTATTAACGCATATGGGACTCCAAAAGTTGACTATATGGATCAAGTTGGTTGGGTTAAATACTTTGTTTCTGATCTTGGGAAATACGGACAAGAGCTTCATATTGAATTTGACAAGGACACAAAAGTTATTAGCTCAATAAGATTAAAAAACATACCTAGAGAATAACAATAACTCATTGCTAAAAAGAATTTATATAAACATTCTTTTTGACAATGAGTTTTCTATTTAATATTTAACTTTCAGAATTTCTTCCGCTCCAAAAATAGAACCATATATTTGAAATTACGAATCCAAAAACTGTTAATATAATAAGTATAACTATAGATAAATGTATCTCCCTTATGTCACTTGTAGATATTTTTAAGTTATTGCTAAATACACTAAAATAATTTGCAAATCTACTACCCCATGTGCATGGAATATATGGCCAAATGCCATGTCCTAAATTAGTTAATAATAATGCACTTATAAAACTTTCTGTTATTCCTATACTAATTGATACACTTTTGCCATATTTCATATTTAAAAATAGATGAAATATGTAACTAAATATACTGCTAACTAAAAAAATACAAGCTATAATTATATAAAATTTAATACTAAACAAATCATTATGAAATACATATTTAACACCTATGAAAAATCCTACACATGCAAGAATTGAAGCTAAAAAACCTAGTACTACTATTACTAACATCTTACTTATAAATGTTAACACCTTTACTTTAGTTCCAATTAACATATTTATAAAATTTCCCGCTACTGATTCCTTTTCTATATATAATGCACTAACAATACTAATCATAGCTGGAAATACAACTCCAACAACTTGCATATAACCTACAACCTTAGCAAAATCAGTATAACTTGAAATTGCAAATGCTCCTAAAAACACTCCTATTCCAAGTAATGGGATTAATAAATGAGTTAATAAAACATTAGATCTCTTCATTTTTATGATTTCAGAATATAACATCCTAGAAAATACCTTCATCTTATTTTCCCTCCTGCTTTTTAAATAATCTTATTGTAATTAGCGTGAAAATAATACAATATAAAATAGACATTATTATTCCTGGGGCAATAACATTGGATTTTTCAAATATTGTTCCAGCTTCAACTTGAAGTCCATTAGGTAATATATTTAAAATAGGACACATTAATCTAGCTGAAATAGATGATGGATACAGAAACCAATAATCTTTTATTGCAAATATTACTCCAAATGCATTGAAAATTATAGAAATTAATATTGTTACAATACTTCCAAATTTACTGCTTAAAATCATACATACTGGAACTTGCCATAAAAAAGTTACAAATATAACTATAGTTGCTACAAAGCTTCTACTAACTGTAATAGTTTCTTTAAAAATATGGCCTCCTATAGTCACTCCAATTAGAAATACAATACAAGATATTAAATATAATAAACTGCATGTTAAAATTTTTCCCATCCAAATCTTTTCTTTTTTAAACGGCAATGTAAACAGTTGTCTATATCCTATTTTTGAATCTTTTTCTATTAGTATTGCACAAATTATACTAATTTCAGCTGGAAGAAACATAGTATACCACCAGTTATATGCGCCATTTTGAAAAACATACCCAGCTCCTAATACAGCTGGTAAAATTAAACTTAATATTGGGATAATAAGGATTAACTTTTTGCTAAAAGTTCGTTTAAGTTTTTGAGTTTCTGATATAACATACTCTAACATCTTAATTCTCCCTTCTATTTTCAAGTACAATTTTTCTAAATAATCCTTCTAAATTTTCATTTATTTTACCTTCATATCCAACTACTCCATCTGATATTATTGCAACTTCATCAACAACTTGTTCTACTTCACTTAAGATATGACTTGATAATATTACTGTTATATCTTTTTTAGGCAAAGATTTAATTAAATTTCTAAAATCCTCAATACCAATTGGGTCTAAGCCATTAGTTGGTTCATCTAATATAATAAGTTTAGGCTTATTTAATAATGCCATAGCAATTCCCAAACGTTGCTTCATTCCTAATGAAAATTTTCCTGCTACTTTCTTTCCTGTATTAGTTAAGTTAACAATCTCCAATACTTCATCAATCCTTGAATTAGGTATTCCTAATGCTGTAGTCCTAACTTTCAAATTTTCTCTTGCAGTTAAATTTTCATATAGTGGTGGATTTTCTATCAAAACACCTACATCTTTTAAATTTCCTCTATTCCATTTTTCACCTTTAAAATAAACTGCTCCATCACTTGGTCTATAAATTCCACATATCATTTTCAATATTGTAGATTTTCCTGCTCCATTGGGACCTAATAAACCATAAATAGAATTTTTAGGTACTGATAGATTTACTCCTTCTACTATAGTTTGATTTTTAAATTTTTTTGACAAATTTTTAGTTTCTAATAAATATTCCATATATATTCTCCCCTTCACTTTTCATGAATCGAGTATATACTTTAATTTTAAAGATTCCTTAAAGTTTTGCACTAATTTATTCTTTTTTCATGTTATATGTTAAAATGTATATATATGGAGGTTTTGTATGGAAAATGATTATATTTTAAAGATGATAAAATCTGCTTTAAACGTAATTGGCTATATTTTAAAAGGTAAAAAATCTATTGAGGAAAATATCGATTTAAAACGTGAAAATATTGTTTTGAATGAAGAAGAACTTTTAGAATTAACTATTATTCATTTATTAAGTGAATGTAAAATCAACGAAGCTGAAAATATTTTATTTGAAGCTATACAAAAGAATAACTCTCCAAAATATTTGTCTTTAGCATTCTTTTTCTATAGTGAAATAAATGAATGGAGTAATGAAAAATTATCTGATTGTAACTTTTCAAGAGATGAAATATTAACTGGATTAAATGATGTTAAAAAAATCTACGATATATAAAAAAGCGTATTTCCATACGCTTTTTTATACACATTTAAATTACAATGTATTTTACAACTGCTTTAACAATTGATAATGGACATTTAACAGTTATTGATGATATTGTTCATTTCATTCACAATACCTTTAATTATATCTAATTGGATCTTTGCAAGGTTTAACCTCACCTACAGAAAAAAGATTTAATTTTGCTTTTAAATATTGGAATATTAATTTTCTGCAGCTCTTTTTAGTAATTCTTCTTCATTAAAAATTTCTATTTTTTGTCCTGAATTTTTCAAATCAATAGCCCTTCTTAATTTAGTACTCATCTCAGTTCTATGTAAATTTTGTATATTTTTAGTATTAGTTACAAGACAAGTAGTTTTTTTAGTTACTGAACTCCCCGTACTCCCACCATTTTTTCTAACAAAACTTGTAGCCTCTATCCTTGTCATCGTGTCTAGCCTTCCAGTAAATACTACAACTTCACCCTTAAAAGCATTTTGATTTAACGAATCAACTATATTTACACTTTCTCTAGTTGCTTGTCTACTAGATTTTTTTAACACTTTCCCCTTATTTGATGATGGTATGTATCCATTTTTATTAACAATACCCAAACTTACCCCAACCTGTTTAGATATTTTACTGATATCTTTTAACTGTAACTCTTTTGATATATTAAGTAATATATTACTACATGCTAATGCATCTGCTAGTGCATCATGGTGTTTAAACTCATAATCTAAAAATTTATTAACTGTATTTAACTTTGCATTTTCAAGTTCACTATAAAAATTTCTTGAAAGTTTCATAGTACAAATATAATTAAAGCTTTGTGACTCTATACTATATAATTTTAATGTATTTCTTAAAACTGATATATCAAAAGCTGCATTATGTGCTACAACTAAAGTTTTGTCAAAATAATGTTTAATTTTCTCCCAAATTTCATCAAACTCTAATTCATTTTCAACCATACTTGGCCTAATTCCGTGAATTCCAATATTAATTGGCATAAATCTCATTTCCTTAGGCCTTATTAAATAATGTATCTTTTCTATAACTTGTCCATCTTCAACAACAACGATTCCTATTGAACATGGACTATTTCTTTTTTCATTAGCAGTTTCAAAATCTATAGCTACAAAATTCATTGCTTTTCTCCTATAATTTATATTAATTTCATATTATCTTAAGAATTCTTTTATTATAACATAAATTATATTAATAATTTTATCTTTTTAAATCCATCACAAAAACTATAAACGCCAAAACTTTACATGTAGTTTTTAATATTCTGTATTGAATTCGTAGCAAAATTTATAGAAACTATTTTTATGTATTTTTATGTATTTTTAAATAAATATGTGTATGTTCAATTTTTTTCATTTATAATCCTATAGTAGTAAAATAATTTCTTTTTTCTATTTTTTTATATATTATTTTAAAAGCAACACTAAATAAAATTATAATTATTAGTACCATAAATGCTGCATGCATAAAGAATTCTTGTGGTAATATTTTTATCACTGGATCAGTTACCTTATTAAATATCCAATAATCATTATTAAAAAACAATTTATGAAATATTATAAACGAAGTATCAAAATCAATTATAAAAATACTTACTAATATACTTGGTAAAATAATTAATGTTCTTGCTGTATATTTTATATACTGAAACTTTTTCTCTTTATAATAAATATTTATACCTATTATATTTATTATCAAACTAATTAATAATAGTATATCAATTGTTACAAATATCCTTTTTACATCTTCAAAGTGTTCTTTACCATGTTGTGAAAATTTAATTGTTGGCAATTCAAACTCTTTATTTTCATTATTATAACTAAGCAAATATTCAACCATATAATCATAATTTTTTACTATTTCTTCTTTACTATATCCACTTTTATTTTCTATTTCTAAACTATTGATATCATAATAATATAAAGGTTTAAATACCAATGTTAATTTAACCGCTATAAGAATAATGAATAATGTTAAAGAAATAGACAATAATACATGATATATTTTCTTGTCACTTTTTCCATATGTATTTTTATGCCTAAGATTCATTTACAACTCTCCTTCACATATAACTTTTAAACATAACTATTTATACTAAAAAGTTATGTTGTTATTATGAAGAAGTGCCTTTATCATTTAATTTTTTTCATTATAAAAAGTAACTTTAAATATTGAACCTTTTCCTATTTCACTTTCTACTGAAATATTTGCATTGTGACATTCTAAAATATTTTTTACTATTGCTAATCCTATTCCTGTACCTTCTATTGTATTTCTAGCAACATCACTTCTATATAATCTTCTAAATATATAGGGCAAATCATTTTTACTTATTCCTATTCCTGTATCTTCTATTTCAACTATAATTTCATTATTAATTTTACTTAAGTGAATATATACAAATCCATTATTTGCTGTAAATTTCAATGCATTGTTTAATAAATTTATAAATACTTGTTTTATTTTATCTACATCTCCAATAATGAAATAATCCTTATTATTTTCTATATTACAATAAATCTTTATTTGTTTTGATTTTGCTATGACTTTAAACTCTTCATAAATTTGTATTATTAAATCTTCTAAATCAATTCTCTGTAAATTAAATTTAACACTTTCAAATTCAAACTTTTTTAGAAGTTCTAAGTTGTTTAATAATTTTCCAAATCTTATTACTTCTTCATTTAAAGTTATTAAACTATCATTTGTAATTGGAAATACTCCATCTATCATAGCTTCTAAATTATTTTGTAATATATTTAATGGTGTTCTTATTTCATGTGATATATCACTAATTAATACTTTTCTTATCTTATCTTGGTATTTTAATTTTTCTGCCAATATATTAATGCTGCTTTTCAAGTTATTAATCTCTTGAATTTCACTATTACTTTCTATATTTATATCAAAGTTTCCCCTTGAAAGTTTAACATACGCTTTAGATACCTCTGATATTGGTTTAGAAAATTGTTTTGATAAATAAAAACTAATTAAAATTCCTATCATAAGTGTAATAATTGTGCTTATTACAATACTTCTATTTATTGATACAATGAAATTCATATCTGCTTCTGATAATAAGATAGGTGAATATTGTCCAATTTCCACATATCCAACGTTTTGTTCATTAGATTTTATTTCAAAAATTTTAGATGAATATATCTCGCCATCATTATCATTTCTATGTTTAAAATGTAAATCATCCTTCATATCATTAGGATTCATTCCCCATATAACATTTTTATTTTTATCCATTAGTGTTAAATAATACTCATTCATATATGCTTCATGAATTAGTTCATCCCCTGAATCTTTATAAAACTCTCCATACTTATTGTATATTTCTTGAAAATAATTTACGATTCTCTCATATCTTTCATTTTGAACATTATCCATATATTCTTTGAATGATTTATTTATTGTTAAATTAATAAATAGCGTTACAAGAAAAATCGTTATAATAGAGCTAACAATAAATACTCTATTTAATTTTTTTCTTATATTTATCAATTTTCATCACCACCAAATTTATACCCCACTTTTATTACTGTTATAATGTATTTAGGGTTTTTACTATCAATCTCTATCTTTTTTCTTATATTTTTTATATGTACATCAATTGTTCGGTCATAGCCATCAAATTCTATACCAAATAACTTATTTATAATTTGATTTCTAGATAATACTAAACCTTTATTTTTTATTAATAATGTTAAAATATCAAATTCATTAGGAGTCAGTGTCACCTCTTTATTATTTACCTTTACTAATCTTCTTTCATCGTCAATAAATAAAATTCCATCATTGTAAATAACTTTATGACACTCTTCTTTCTTAATTCTTCTAAATAGAGCATTTACCCTAGCTACTAATTCTCTTGGACTAAATGGTTTTACTAAATATTCATCAGCGCCTATATTTAGTCCTTCTATTCTAGAATTTAAATCACTTTTAGCTGTTAGCATAAAAATATATACTTCAGATTGTTCATAAAATACTTTACATAGACTTTCTCCATCAATATCTGGAAGCATTAAATCTAATATTACTAAATCAATTTGATTATTTTTAAATATATTCAGTGCTTCTTTACCATATCCAGTGTAATAAACTCTATAGTTATGTTTTTCTAAGTAAGCTTTAATTACTTTAGCAACAGATTCCTCATCCTCAACTAATAAAATATTATACACATTTACCACCACCTTAATACCATAGTATACTTTATAAATATAATATCTCAATATACTATATTATTTTATTCTCATTACAATATTAACATAAAAATTTAAGTATATTTTCTATACTTATACTTATGATTTTTCAAAATTTCTAAACGTACATTTCTTTAATATCATATATAACTTTAATCATTTCAAATATGCTATATTCTAATTAACATTTTATTACTCCATAAAATTCATAAAAATCAAAATGTATAAAAATTATTTTTTAAATTTTTAGTCTTTTGAATTAATTTACTCACTTAAGCTTTATTTTGCATAATTTATTTTATTTTAATATTTTTCGAAATAATGTTTGACATATTGAAATTATCCTCATATAATATTGATTAAACAATTTCTAATAAGTTAATATATAATGCAAATAAATACAATGATGAGAAGAGTAGATATAAGACGTAGTTTTAGCGAGTTGACGATGGTGAAAGGTCAATAACGAAGCTTTTATTGAAAAACATCTCGGAGTTTCTAACCCAAATCATATATTATGAGAGTAGACTTAGACGGAATCTCACCGTTAAAAGAGAAAAAGTATCAAGTTAATCTTCGTACTTTTAGAGCTGATCGTAATGATAATTTGGGTGGTATCGCGGAATTTAAACTTTCGTCCCTTTGTATAGGGATGAAGGTTTTTTTATATTTAAAAACATTACAAAAGGAGAAAAATAATGAAAGATAAAGCAAAATCTAAAGTATTAATTGTAGAAAATTACAAATCAATGTTATCCCTAAAAGAAACAGAAATGGCAATCAAACTATTAAAAATTTATTTTGAATCAGAACTTGCAAAAGAATTAAATTTAACTAGAGTTTCAGCACCTTTGTTTTTGCCTTCCGAATCTGGTCTTAATGATAAATTGAATGGATTTGAAAGACCTGTTGCATTTGATATAAAGGCTATTAATAATAGCAATTTAGAAATAGTTCAATCCTTAGCTAAATGGAAAAGACTTGCACTTCATAAGTATAAATTTGAAATTGGTGAAGGTTTATATACTGATATGAATGCAATTAGAAGAGACGAAGATTTAGATAATTTACATTCTATATATGTGGATCAATGGGATTGGGAAAAAATAATTTCTAAAGAAGATAGAAATGAACTTACTCTTAAAAATACAGTTATAAAAATATTTAATGTATTTAAATCTACAGAAACATATATATCATCTAAATATCCATCATTAGAAAAATTTCTTCCTGATGATATTACATTTATAACAACACAAGAACTTGAAGATAAATATCCAAATCTTTCACCTAAAGAAAGAGAACATGAAATATGTAGAGAAAAAAAGGCAGTATTTATCATGAAAATTGGAGATACATTATTATCTGGCGAAAAACATGATGGAAGAAGTCCTGACTATGATGATTGGACATTGAATGGAGATATTTTGTTCTATTATCCTCTATTTGATTGTTCTATTGAGTTATCTTCTATGGGAATTAGAGTTGATAAAAAAGCTCTAGAAGATCAATTAGTTAAATCTAATTGTGAAGATAGAAAAAACTTATATTTTCATAAATTATTACTTGAAGATAAACTTCCATACACCATAGGTGGTGGAATTGGTCAATCTCGAATGTGTTTACTATTTCTAAGAAAAGCTCATATTGGAGAAGTACAAGCCTCAGTTTGGGATAATAACACTTTATCAATTTGTGAAAAAAATAATATAAAGCTATTATAGTTTTTTTTAATAAAGAATGGACTATATCAAACCGTCTTATAAAAATAGTTTTGATATAGCCCAATCATTATTAGTTTTAATTTATTCTTTAACAAATTCTCTTAATTTAAAACTTCCTGCTGTAAAAAATACTAATGACATTAATACAACTATTAAAGTTGGAATCACAATTTCTCCTGTGTTTATTATTTTTAAAAACCATGTAAATGGTGATATAACACTAAGATTTGTTATTACTTCTGGTACATTATTGAAAGATTCTAATTCGCTGCCAAAAATCCCTAATCCAAATGTTGCAAGTGCTAAAACAACTGTAAATAAGCTTGCAATTGTTGCATTTTTAATCCATCTTGTTACTGCTAAAACTATAGCAGTTGTTACTAAACTACTTAAAAATATAATTAATATTCCCTGTGGTATATTTACGTTTGGAGTTTTCACTAAAATTGTTACAATTAAAAATGCAATACTACTTAAAACCCCTTGTAATATAAATGATGATAAAAATAACCCACCTAAAATATCCATATCTGAATTATTTGTTGCTATAGTTCTCTTTAACACTTTTTGCTCTTTAAGTTTAATTATTTCCGTAGTAATAATTGATCCACCAATCATCATAAAGTAGCATATCATGGTTACATTAAGTTTATAGTCATCTTTATTTTGTATATTTTCATTTTCAATATTTGTAACTATCGCATTTTCACTTAATCCTTTACTAACTTCTTCTTTTGCGACACCCATTACATATTTTGAAATAATGTCTCCAGCCATAATAGCTCCAGATGTAGCTTCAGATTTGTAACATTTTATTTTAGGCATTTTATTATTTTCTATTAACTTTTGAAAATCACTATCTATAACATAAATAGCACCTACTTTATTTTCCCTAATTGAGTCTAAATGTTCCTCTACCTCTCCATCAAATGTACTCACTGTATACTCAGCACTTAATTTTTGAATAAGTTCATTAGAATAACTTGATTTACTATTATCTATTACTACAATTTCTCCACCGCTTTCACCTGAACCACCAAAATTCATAATTAAAAGCATAGCAACTGGAAATATTACTGTCATCAATAACATAGATGGATTTTTCATTTGCTTTTTTATATTAATTAAGACTACCCTTATTAATTGCATACTTTTTTCACCCCACTAATCCATGCTTTTATTACTGCTAATGTATAAACTATTAGAGATATTATAATTACTATTGCTATCCATTTTCCACATCCATCTAAATTTCCACTTGCATTATATATCGAAAATGCATTGTTCAAATAATGAGTTGGAGTTAATACAGCAATTTTATTTGCTTCACCTACAAATATTTCACCACTAATTAACGGTAATGCAAATATAACACTTCCAACTATTTTTCCATACTTAGCACCAAATAGTGTTGATATTCCTTTGGCTATAGATACAACTAATATAGTTGACAATATTATTAATATACATAAATCTAAAAATTTCCCATTAAAACTTAATCCTGCAATTCTAAAAAACATTACATAAGCGGTAATTATTATAAACACATAAACTAATAATGCTGCTGTCTCATAAAAAAGATATTGTAGTCTCGTTATAGGTGCTGAAATAATTCTTTTTTCTAAGTTCATACTTATATCTGCATATCCACTTTGAATCATAGTAAATATAAGCATTGTTATTACAAATCCTATCATTGATGATGCCATTTTCTTATATGGATTATCTGTTTTTACAGCATCTATCATTACATTTTCAATAATAGCCTCGTTATCAAGGTTATCTAAAGCCTTTATATCTCCGCCTTTTATAGATACATATAGTTTTTGATGATACTTATCTAAAATCACCTTTAAAGTGTCTATTGTCATTTTCATATTATCCACTTTTTTATTAATAACTATATTACCTTTATTTAAAGATAACACATTCTCTTCATATCCCTTTTTTATTATTATCTCTGCATCTGGCTTTTCATCTACTAAATTCACAATTTCCTTAATATTATCAGTTTCTAATAAATTAACTAGCTCTTTAGACATATTACTTTTATCTTCATCAATAATTGTTATATCAACTGGTTTTAGTGTTAACGGACTTTCATGAGCCATTCCTTGAAAAAAGCCCATAAAACATGCAATTAAGATTGGAAACAAGATAAAGTATGATACGGTCACTACACCATTTGAAATCATTCCTTTAAGTGTAGTTTTTATATAATATAAAGTCTTCACACACTCATCCCCCTAGTCTCTTAAATTTTTGCCTGTTAATGCTAAAAATACATCTTCAAGTTTAACATCTTCATAGCTAATCTTTTTTATATTTACACTATCTTTTTCTAGGATTGAAAGAACATTTGCAAGTTTAAAATTGACTCCAATTGTTAACGTAATTACATTATCACTATCCAATATTTTTTCTACACCTTCAATTTTATTTAGTTCCATAACTGTATCTGCACATATATTTTGTGTTTCTATAATTATTTTATTATTAGAAAATACAGAAGCTTTAATTTCTTCTCGTTCTCCATATGCCACTTCTTTTCCTAAATCCATTATAAAAACTCTATTGCAAAGCTCCTCAATTTCCTCCATATAATGTGATGTATAAATTACTGTTGAACCCCATTCTTTACATATATTTTTTATAAATGCAAATATATAATTTCTTGATTGAGGATCTACTCCAACTGTAGGCTCATCTAGAATTAAAACTTTAGGGTGATGTAAAATAGCCACTGCTATATTTAATCTTCTTTTCATTCCGCCTGAAAATTTCTTTACCTTTTTCTTTTTGGTGTCCTCAAGTCCAGTTACTTTAAGAGCTTCAGCTATTCTTTCTTTTAAAAGTTTTCCACTTAAACCATACAAGGCACCGAAAAACTCTAAATTATCATAAGCTGTAAGTTCTTCCATTAATGCTAAATCTTGAGGAACATATCCTATAAACTCCTTTGCTTTAATAGGTTCCTTTAAAATATCGTATCCACATATTTTAATAGTTCCACTATCTGGCACTAAAAGACTTGTCATTATATTTATTAATGTTGATTTTCCTGCACCATTTGGACCTATAAATCCAAATATTTCACCTTCATTTACACTATAACTTACATTATCTAAAACTAATTTATCATTAAACCTTTTAGTTACATTTTTTACTTCTACAATACTCATAATAAAAATTCCCCCTTAGAACTTTCTTTAACAATATAATACAATTTTTAGTACTATATAAATACAACTGAAGGTCACTACATAAATGACTTAAGTCACAAAAAAATAATAAGCTATTAACCTTAGCTTATTATTTCCTCTAAAATATATTAATTTACTATTCCATTTTTAAAAGCAAAAATTGCAATTTGAGTTCTGTCTCTTAATTCTAATTTTGATAATATGTTAGTAATATTATTTTTTATTGTTCCCTCTGATAAAAATAATTCCTCTGCAATTTCTTTATTAGTTAAACCATTTGCTATGGCTTTTATTATTTTAATTTCTTTTTCTAAAAGACCATATCTTTCAATATCCTTTTTAACTTCTTTGTTTAACTCCATCATCTCTAAAGCCACATCAGGATGAACAACCATATTTCCCTTATATGCTGTTTTTATTCCTTCATATATTACATCATGTGAACTATCTTTAAGCATATATCCAAAAGCTCCATACTTTAATGCTTCCTTAATGTATTCTTTATCTTTAAAAGTAGTCAAAATTATAACTTTTATCTTTGAAAATTGCTCTTTAATAAGCCTTGTTCCCATAACCCCAGTGCATTCTTTCATTCTTATATCCATTAAAACTACATCTACATCAATAGTTTTACAACATTCTAATGCTTTATATCCATTTTCAGCAGTTCCTACCACTTCAATATCATCAAATATTGAAAGCATCATTTTTAATCCATCTCTAATTAATTGTTCATCATCTACAATTAAAACTTTAATCTTATTCATATTATACCTCCAGTTCTTTAGGTACTATAACTTTAATAAAAAATCCATTTTTTCTACTAGATTTCATTTCAACTATTCCATCTAGTTCATCAATTCTTTCTTTTATACTTTTTAGACCTATTCCACTTTCTACTATCTTATCTGTTCCTTCACCGTTATCATTAAATGACATTATAAATTCTTCTAAAGTAAAATTCATAATGACTTTTACTTGTGTTGCTTTACCATGCTTTAAAGAATTTGATAAAACCTCTTGGGTAATTCTATATAAATGACCTACTTGTTTAGTTGATAAATTCCAATCTCCTTTTGATACAATAACCTTAACTTCCACACCAGACATTCGTTCAAAATTCTTGCATACATCTTGTAATCTTAAAACTCCACTATAATTCTCATATTCATCAGATTTTAACTCTTTAACAGCTTTTTTTACATCCTGAAAACTTTCATTAATAAATATTCTCAAGTTCTTTACCATATCTTTAATTGGATTATTTTCTTTATCTAAAATTGCTTCCATTGCAGATAATTGAATCATTGCAGTTGATAATGTATGACCTACACTGTCATGAATCTCCCTTGAAATTCTATTTCTCTCTTTTAATAAAGTAAATTCTTCAATTGATTCTATATATCCTTCCAGCTCTTTATTTACTTCTATAAGCTTTTCATCTGATACTTTAAGTTTATCATATAGACTTTGTGCCTTTAATTTTGTACTATAAAGTCTTGATATAAAATTTAAAAGAATAAAAAATATTATAAGTAAAACACTTGTAACAATTCTTTCTTCTACATTTTTATTAAACACAGGATTTATTCCTAGTATTAAAACTGTTCCAGCAAATAAATACTTTAATACACTATTTTTCACTGTAAATATGTCTATTGAAATACCTATCAAATAAAAAATAATACTACATCCAAAAGTTAATTTTCCTATACACACTGCTGCTAATTCAATTACTATAGATAAATAAAACATTCTTTCTCTATTTATATGAAATATTCTTAAATGATTATTTATAATAAACAATAAAATAAATACAATACTCAAAACACTATAATTTCCTTCTTTTACAAACATTTCAATTACTAATATAACAAATGAAATATATCTTATTAATAATAACTCTTTGCTTTTTACCATAACATCCTCCTATAGGGTTCCAAGTTTAAATTTAAAATACCATTTTTATCAAATGATACTAACTATATCACATTTTATTCTATTATCATGTTGGGAACCAATTAAAAATTAACAGTTATCAATTAACAATGATGGTAAATATTATTCACTTCGTTCTTAATATTTACAAATACAAGTTAATAAAAACTAAGTTTTTATATAATCTTTAATTAATTTGCTTTGCAAATTATTATAAAAATCGATTTTTTAAAACTGATACTTCAGTTTTATCCTACATTGTTAATTGTTAATTGTTAATTTCTATATAATAATTTAGTTATTTCTTTCTCAACTGAAACATAAATAACTTAAAATTTAAATTTGTATTCCTATATACATTTAATATTAAATTCTATAAAATTGCCAGTATATTTTTGTTAAAGATTATAATCTATACATAATAAAAAACGTCGCTAATTTAATCTTAGCGACGTTTTATTATACTAAATTTTAAATATTTTTACTTTATAATATATTACTTAAATATATTTAATAGTTGTTTAAATGCTCTCTCATTTCCCCCACCACCAACTTGAGTTATTTCCTTTGGCTTCTTTTTAGATAGTATATCTTTTTGATTTTCATCTAGATTATTCCCTACTATTACAACTGGTGATTGTTCTCTAGCTGCTAATATCCCAACAGATAATGCATCTATTAAATCTTCTTCCTTATTTAACCCATTTTTGGTGACAAATATATTATTCAAATTTTCATTACTATAGAATTCTTTTATTATAATATTATTAGTTTCATTTCTGTTTTCTCCACCTAACCTTTTTGAATTTGGTAATTTATTTTTTATATCCTCTGATATAACACCTTGACCTCCAATAATATATGAAGATTCAATATTGTTATTATTTATAAATTCATTAAATACTTTTGTTCCTTCACTTGGTGATGATAATACTATTGGCATATTTTCATTTGCAGTTACTGGAGCTATTGAAACTGCATCTGATAATCCATTTACTCCATTCACTACTGCTATTTTAGATATATTTTTTAATTTTTTAGCAATTTCTAATGAAGTTTTGTACCTATCATCACCACCGATTCTTTCCACATTAATTCCTAACTCCTCTAATTGTAATACTACATTTTCTGATACAACACCTTCGCCACCAATTATATATGCATTTTTAGCTTGTAATCTTACTATCTCATTCTTAGATTCACTACTTAATCCTTGAACTTCTGTTAGAATTATTGGTGCATTTTTTAATTTTCCAAAAGGTGTTGCTGAAAGTGCATCAACTATTGATGTAGAATTGACAATTAATACATTATCAGCTTTATTCCACCCCCTATTACTTATCTTTATTGCTGTATCATATCTGTTATCGCCCACAATTTTATTTGAAATAATTGTTGGTTTGCTTATCACATTTCCACCACCACTTGAAGGCTGTAATTCTTTTGCTTCAACTATTACTGTTATTTCCTTCATAACTTCATTATCATCATTATCCTTAACTATATATATAACTTTATATTCTCCTGTTTTTTTTGTGTTAACCGTACCTTTTACTATTATTCTTGATGTTATATCCCCATCTTGTTTATCGCTTGCAGTTACATCATTTAATATATTTAATTCTTCACCTATTTGAATCTTGATATTTCTAGCATTTATAATTGGCTTATTTATATTACTATTTCTAAGAGAATATACAGCATCATCTAATATATTAACTTCTTTTATCAAAAAATTATTCTTGTCATTTACTACAGTAAGATAACCTTCTTGTTGAGCCTTAATTATATACTGATTCCCACTTTGATTTATTTTTCC
>NZ_CCAT010000047.1 GCF_000612845.1 Clostridium ihumii AP5 | reverse complement strand
TTACCATCTTCATTGGAGTTTCCTTCTTCTTCTCCTAAGTTACCATCTTCATTGGAGTTTCCTTCTTCTCCTCCTAAGTTACCATCTTCATTGGAGTTTCCTTCTTCTCCTCCTAAGTTACCATCTTCATTGGAGTTTCCTTCTTCTCCTCCTAAATTACCATCTTCATTGCTGTTTCCTTCTTCATCTCCTAAGTTACCCTCTCCATTAGAGTTTCCTTCTTCTCCTCCTAAATTACCATCTTCATTACTGTTTCCTTCTTCTCCTAAGTTATCATCTTCAGTTGAATTTTCTTCATTATACTTCTCTATATTAATTAATTTTTCTCTCATTTGTTCATAAGACTCATCGTTTTTTTCTAATCTTATCTCTAACTTAATATTATTTATTTCATCTATTGTGATAGTATGCATTTCATATTCATCATGTTCTAAATTAATAGATTCATTTGCTAATTTTCCAAGTTTAGATAACTTCTTTAAATATACATCTAGCTTTTCTATTTTTTCATTTGTTGAAATATTTTTATCAACTTCAACTTGAAGTGATTTTTGACTTGAAGTTATATTTTTGTTTAATACAGGAATAATATTACTTGAAATTAAATCGTTATTAAAATCATCATTAGAATATTGTTTCACATCCACTACTATATGTCTCATTGAATCTGTATTATCACTAGTTGATGCAATTATTTCTGCCCTTCCAACATTATTTGCATATAATATTGCTTTGCTCCCTACAGCATCTAAATTTACCACATTTGTTTTACCATCTAACTCTCGTATACTCCACAAAATGTTTTCATTTTTCTCTCCATTTACATATGCCTCTACAATAATATCTCCACCAAGATAAAAAGTAGTATTTTCATCTAACCATTTAATGTGTAAATCTTTTATTTCTTTCTTTTTTTCTTCAAAATCTCTATTTGACACATTTGTGTTATATTTTGCATATACATTGGAATATGTACTTAATGTAATTCCAATAACTAGTGATAATGCTATGCCTATTTTGCTACTCATTAATAATCTCCTATATTCTTTGTTTATTATATATATTTTTCGTATCAGTTCAAGGAATATTTATATTATAAAACATAAATAATAAGAGTATAGAAAATATTAAAATATTTTCTATACTCTTATCCAGTTGTTTTATTAGCTAGCTTCATTTATACTATCGCTAACAAATATATTTTCATGTACTTTATCAAAAATTTTATCAAAAATCTTGCTATATATAGCTCCTAAAAAATTATCTACTATACGTATAATTATTGCCCAGCCTATGCCAAACATAGGTACTGCTGCCGTTAATGCTCCAAAACAATTAAATGAAGTTTGCCACTGATAAGTAGCAGAAAATCCTACCATGAATCCACCTATCATTCCCATATAACCTCTAAATTGTTCTGGTAAAACAAAATAAATAATACCAAATATTATACAACCTAATATCATATAAATTGGTCTAGTTTTAATACGAAATTCCATTTTTTCCTTACTAGGTTGAAGTACTGACATACATGAGAATCCAATCCACATTACACGAGGTATATGTAAAAGTTCTCCTATTAAAATAGCTGTACATATTCCTAGTGAAAGTTTTAATTGCCATTTACTTCTCTCTGTGGTAAAATCAATATCTTTTATTATTTCTGAAAAACTATTTTTAAAGCTCATTTTTCTATGTTTAAAATAAAAAATTATTGAAACTATTATCCCACCTAATATCAATGCAAAAATACGATTTACATAGTTATCTACATTACTAACTCTATAACCATATAAAAGTAAATATGATAAAACTAATGTAGATTGATTAGCCATCATAACATTATGACATGATAAAATTACAATTGTCATTATTGATATAAAATTTATAATTAATCCTAATATTGGATTGACTATGGTAACTATATATGGACTGATAATAAATATTCCAAATATACCCAAAAGCGCAAATGTTGATTGTCCCACCTTAAAATCTAAATGTGAAAATCTAAAAGTCATCAAAGCTATAACTGTTACAACTCCAACAATACTATTTTCTGTTCCAAATACTACACTAAAAGTAGTAACAATAACCATACAAAATAATAAACATAAAAAATTCTTTATAACAAAAGCTATAATATATTTTCTTTTTAGTTTTTCATCAGTTGTCTCTTGTATTAACGGTTTTAATCTATTTGCGCCTAATTGCATTGCTTCATAAAAAGTCATTATTATTCCTCCTGTCTAGGCTCTTTCATTTTTATATTTGCTTTTTCTATACATTGAATAAGTTTTAAAAAATCCTCTTCCCCTACTCTTCTCCTTAATTCATATATTGGACCCAAATAATGCTTATATATATCATCCAATTTTTCTCTTCCCAAATCAGTTATGGATAAAAAATAACTCCTTTTGTCATTTTCGTCTCTAGTTTTAATTAAATATCCCTTAATATTTAATTGTTCTATTATTCTACTTATTATAGTTTTATTTACCCCCATAATTTTACTTAAGTTCATAGGTGTCATTTTTTCTTCACGAATAGCAAGTTGAGATAATAAATCAAGATGCTCTGATGGTATTTCATACTCTTTAGTAGCACGACGTATTAATGTTCTACTAAACAATCTTATTTCTTGCATTTTTTCCATCATATATTTCCAATCTATATCTTCCATTAATACAATTCACCACTTTTCTCTCTTAAAATTTTTTAATAAAATATAGTTTACTTTGTTAACTATATTTTATTAAAAAATTTTCCTTATGTCAATTTTATCAAAAATAATTTTTATTTTACATTTCATATATTAATTTAAATAAAATTAATATATCTCTAAATATTAAAATCCATGACATCTTATCATGGATTTTAGCTAATATAATTTAATATATCTCTACTATATTAAGTAACTCATCTGTAGCATATATTCCTTCTTGTTTTGTAATTATTGCATTTTCATGAGTAAATGTACTATGTTTAGGCAATATTGCCTGCCCTCTTTTAGTAAATTCTTTATCTACATCACTATCCCCTGATGTTATTAATTTATTTATATTGTATTTTTTTATTATATAATCAACCGCCTTTAACTTATTTATATTCTTATTAATTATAAAAACTTTTGCTGCTACTTGACCTACCATAAAATCCTTATCAAATTTATTACATATAATTTTATATTTTTCTATTGCATCTAAATCACTTTTAAATTTTACGTTAATATAAAAATCTTCTATATTTATAATTTCTTCATATTTAATATTTAATTTATTTATAACACTAATATTGTTTTCAATTTCACTTAATGTCACAAAACCTCTCATATAATTATCCCATTCTAAATCTAATTTTCCATTTATATATATTTGTGCACCATTAGAACATATCATTATTTTGGGATTGTATTCTCTTATAAATCCAACTCTTAAAGTCTGCTCAATACTTCTCATAGTACATGGAATAAAAATAAATTTATTTAGTTTTAATAATTGTTGAAGTTTATTATAACTATATTCAGTCATGTAAGTTATCTCTCTATCTCCAATAGATTCTACACATTTAAATCCCTTATTTCTTGAATGAATGATAGTTCTATCTAAGTCTGTTATTAAATATAATTTTTCCATAACTTATCACCTATCTAATTTTTATATTTAACTTAAGATAACTTTACAATTTTACTATTATTATATTTTTAGCAAGTTTTATATTAGAATCATCTTCTGTAATTAAAACTACCTTATCATATTCTTCTTCAATTTTAGATTTATTATAAAAATAGTATTTAACTCCGTTATGATAATAACTATTTTTTTCTTTAATAAAATAATCCTTTTCATCACTACAATAAATGGGACTTCTTGTAGTACTTTTAAAGTATACATCACCTTTAATATATGAGGCTATTCTTGAGGGTATATATATATTTTCTCCATGACCTAATACTAATATTTTTTTATATTCGCCTAATAATTCTTCAATTTTTTCTGCTGCTTTTTTACATTCTTCCTCTAACTTTTGAATATCATTAAATTCAATACCGAATCTTCCTGTAAACTTTAAATTTTCTTCATCTCTTCTTTTCAAAATATCTAGCTTATTTACACTCACTTTATCATCTAACATATTCTCTTCATTATCATAGAAAACACTATTTTCATCTGACTGAATCTCTCCTGAAATTAAAGCTTTTACATTTATATCTACATTGTTTTTCTTAATAAAATCTTCAAATAAATTTTTATAATTTATATTTCTCCAGTCCAAAATAGTTAAAATAGTATACTTTTTAACATTAGTAGTTTTTATAAGTTCTGTTATTATATTAAGCATTGATTTTCCTGTAGTAATTTCATCATCAACTAAAATTATTCTGTCTGCATTTTTTAGTTTATATGGGTTTTCCGGAAAACATTTATGTGTAGTTGAGTGAGAATGCTCTTCTTCAAAATTTAATATAGATTTTACGCCCTTAACTTTTTCTCTTGTAGTTGTTATATAATAAGATTGTTCTATTGCAGCTGCTACAGCCATTCCTAATCCAGTTGCTGTTTCTGCAAAACCTAAGACTGTTATTTTTTCATTTGTCTTATAACTTTGATTCATAGCTTTTTTTGCTTGTACTTGAAATTTATTAGGATTTTCTAAGTAATTAATTAAAACATTTATATTATCATTTCTACCATATATAGTAGATGCCAATAAAAAGCCCATTGCTTTACATACATCTGGCTTAACCTCTATATGTTTACCTAATACTTTACTTATAAAAAGAAAATTTCTTTTGCTATTGTTAATTCTTTTACCTATTGAAAATAAATTTTCTGTATCTATTCCATATATATTATTTGTTACTTTAATTTTCAATTTTACATTTTACCCCCTAAATAAATCATTATAAGATAAATTTTTATTCATGACCCCAAAAACTTGTGCTCTATGGTATATTCTTTTTGCCCAATTATAATGTGGTAAAACTTCATTCATTTTGTTATTATTGTATCCTTTAAAAACTCCACCCGTTCTTTCAAAATTTAATATATCCATGGCATCTATATAATCTTCAAATTTAACTGAATAAATAGCATTTACATATAATCCTTGTGTTGGATGAATTATGGTTTTACCACAAAAACCATTTTCCTTATCTAATTCAATTTCCCTAATAAGTCCTTTAACTTCCTTTGAATTTATATCAGATGAAAAATATTCCCACACTGGTGCTGATATAATATAGTCATCTTCACTTCTTCCAAAAATATTAATTATATCAATAAGACAGTCATTAATAACTCCTATATCGTATATACTTCTATTTGAACTTCTTCTTATTCCAAACTTTGAAGAAAAATCTGTGCCTCCTACTCTAATGTTTAATATTAAATCTTTATAATCCCATAATAATTTTTTTAGATATATTCCTTCTGAAACTCTAGTTTCCTTATATATTATTTCTTCAGTTTCAAGTATAGGCATAGCATAAATTTTTTCATTAAACTTATTGTTTAATTTTAATAAATGTTCTAAATAAATTTTCCCACTACTTATATTAAATTTAGGAAATGTAAAGCCTGTAATTAATCTCATTTGTTTTTCAGATAATTTAGAAGTAAAGTTTAAAAATTGATTAATATTTCTTACCCTAATAAATATTAATGGAATTTCATCTTTTCTATTATCATCAAGTTTCAAATAATCATATATTATATCTAATGCTCTTAACAGGTTTTTTTCGCCATTCTCAACATCAGATTCTTTTATAGCATCTTCAAAACAAATTGTTATTGAACTTATATTTTCTAATTTTTTAAGTATTATCTTATTTTCTATGTCCATTAAAGCATTCATGTACAAATTAGAACCTACTGCATATTTTAGTAAATTTTTATTTGTATGTTTGTCAAAATTTATAGGTTCTTTATAAAAATTTTTTTTATCAATACTTTTTAAATGTCTCATAATAAATTCTCCATTTTATAGAATTAAATATTTTCCAAATCTATTTTATATTATGAGAGTTTCAATATTATGTTACTTTTTATACTCCAAGTAAATAATTAACTTATTTATTTTTATAATTAATATTTATATATAAAAATGGTGCACTCCCAATTTAAATTAGGAGTGCACCATTTACACTAAAATAATTATATTTTAAGGATTATGCATGCATTTTTGCATGCTCTAATTCATCAAAATCACTTTTTAAATCAAATCTGTCTGAAACAAAACCATATAATATCCAACCTGCAAATGTTACTATTGATCCATAGAACATTGGCTCAAAACCAGAAGAATATAACGCATATAAACTATATATTGACGCAATTATGGAAATACAAGTTGTAAATTTACGTTTTTTTGCTGGTACATTTTCTGATTTTAATATTACATTAACAGCTCCCATTGATAATAAATATGGTATAACATTTGTAACAACTGCTAAATTAACAAGTATATCAAATTGTTTTGATAAGCTTGGACTAATTGTCATTAAAGCAAGTAATGACTGCATTATAGTTATAATCACCATTCCTATTATTGGTGTTTCATTTTTAGTAACTTTTCCAAATATCTTAGGAAAATATCCTTCGATAGCAGATGTTCTAAATACACCTGCTATAGTAAATTGCCATCCTAATAAAGATCCAAAACAAGAAATTACCATCATTCCCATTACAATTTTACCAACTAATGGACTGAACATTCTTGCAAATGCTAATCCAAATGGGGCATTACTGCTTAATAAGTCTGCATTTGGTATAATTCCTGCAATAACATTAGTAGACACAATATATATAATTGCCGCACCTATTGTTCCACCTAAGCAAGCTATTGGAACATTTTTCTTTGGATTATCAACTGCATCCATATTAGCAGATGCTGATTCTAAGCCTAAAAATGCCCATAGTGTTATTGAAATTGACTTACCTATACCATCAAAGAATGAAAAGTTATTTGGATTCCAAGCAGCTGCATAGTCTGCTCCACTAAACCAAAACCAACCAACTGTTGAAATTACTATTACAGGAAGAATTACTCCCCAAACTGTAAATGAACCAATTTTACCAGTAATTCCTGCTCCTCCAAAATTTAGCACAGTAGCTAACCATAATGTAAATATTGTACATAAACATACTAATATTGGAGAAAGTTCTATATTAAATAGTACAGATGCATATCCTACTGCTGATATTGCTATTGCTATATTAGCTATTACTAGTGATAATCCATATGCATAGTTTGCCATAAAACTTCCAGATTTACCATGTGAATATTCTGCATATCCACCCATTCCACCTGAGTTACGACTAAACATTCCACATTGAGCAAAAGCATACGCTAATGCCATAGAACCTAAGCCTGTTACCATCCATGATAATATAGACATAGTTCCTACTTCCGCTAATTTAGTTGGAAGCATTATTATACCTGATCCCATCATGTTTATTGCAGTTATCATTGTTAACTGAACAACACTCATCTTATTTTTTTGTTCTTTCATAATTCTGCCTCTAATCCTTTTTATTTTAAACTGAATTTTTAATATAGGGTTTCAACTAAATAATCTTATTTTTCATTTTGAAACCCTATTTTAAATTATCTCACTAATTATATTTTACTTTTTAGATAAATTTATTATCTAACACATATCCAAATGCTTTAACTTTACCATTTTCCTGCTCTTCTAAATAAACACCTTGAATTTCTGGCGCAAATCCTGGGAATTCATTAATTCCATCTTGTAAAATTGTAAAGTATTTTTGAGCAGTTTCACTCCAAACCTCTCCTGGAACTACACAGAATACTCCTGGTGGGTATGGAAGTGCTCCTTCTAATGCTATTTCTCCAACTATGTCTTCTAAAGCAACTAATTTAGCATTATTTCTTATTAATGCCCATTTAGCATCTTGAGCTGTCATCATTCTTCCATTGTCTTGCTTTTTATCATTTAAAGATGTAGCTGCAACTTCATCATATGCTTCATTATTAGTTTTATCGTAAACAATTCCTCTTTTAGGTAAGTATTCAGCTCTAAATAATCTTTCTTGATATGTTTTTGCATCATTTTCTTTATAGAAATCATGCATTTCTTGACATAATTGTCTTATTGTATATCCTTTATAACGCTCTATATTTTTATTATATAAGCTTGGTAAAACTTCACTTAATGGAGCATCTTCATTTATTAATTTTTCAAATTTTACAAACTGAGCAACTAAATTCTCCATTTTTGTTGAAGTTTCTGCTGGAGTTAATAAGAATAATATAGAGTTTAAATCATTTTTCTCTGGAATTATTCCTACTTCTCTTAAATAATTTGCAAGTATAGTTGCAGGTATTCCAAAATCTTCATATTCTCCAGTTTCAGCATTTATTCCTGGTGTTGTTAACATAAATTTATTTGGATCAACAAAATATTGATTTTCTCCGTATCCTTTAAATGAGTGCCATTTTTCTCCTGGTACAAATCTAAAGAAATCAATATTGTTAGCTATTTCTTCTGTGTCATACTCTTCCCATTTCTTTCCGTTTACTACTGTTGGTATAAATGGTTTTATCATAGAACAATTTTTAAGTACTGATTTTCTAGTTTCAACACCTAGTTTTATACAATCTGCCCATAAACGTCTTCCTGCTTCGCCTTCTTGCATTTTAGCATTTACATCTAAAGTTGAATATAATGGATAAAATGGACTTGTTGATGCATATAGCATAAATGAATTATTAAATCTCTTATGATCAACATAACGACGTTGTCCTTTTATATGACTATCTTTTTTATGTATTTGTGATGCTTGTGAAAAACCTGCTTGTTGTTTATGTACTGATTGAGTTACAAATATTCCAGGATCATTTTCATTTAATTCAAGTAACAATGGAGAGCAATCTCTCATCATTGGAATAAACTGTTCATATCCAACCCATGCAGAATCAAATAATATGTAATCACATAAATGTCCTATTTTATCAACAACTTGTCTTGCATTATAAATACTTCCATCATATGTTCCAAGTTGAATTACTGCTAATCTAAACGGTCTTTTATCATTTTTTCTTTCTGGTGCAATTTTTTCTATTTCTTCTCTAATATATTTCTCATCGAAACAATGTGCATCAATTCCACCAATAAATCCAAATGGGTTACGTCCTGTTTCCATGTATATAGGTGTTGCGCCATTTTGAACTAAAGCTGAATTATATATTGATTTATGGTTGTTTCTATCAAATAATATTAAATCTCCTGGTGAAACTAAAGATCCTACAACAACATTATTTGATGCACTAGTACCATTCATTACAAAATATGTTTTATCTGCATTATAAATTCTAGCTGCATTTTGTTCTGCATCAACTGCTGGACCTTCATGAATTAATAAATCTCCTAATGCAACGTCTGCATTACATATATCTGATCTAAAAATATTTTCTCCATAAAAATCATAAAGATATCTACCAGCTGGATGTTTACGGAAATACTGTCCACCTTGATGTCCTGGACAATCAAATTGAATATTTCCTCTTTCTACATAGCTAGTTAAAGCTTTAAAGAAAGGTGGTAATATTTTATCTTCATATTGACTTGCTGCACTTTCAATAACTCTAGTATAAAGTTTTGAATCAAAAGTATTTCCATCAATTACACGATATGCCTTTTCAATAATTTCACTTGATAAGTCATCATTTATTTTTACTATAAATATTGGAACTCCAAATTTAGTATTATATGCTGCATTAATTAATTCTATTTCTGAATCAGTTAACACTACTGCTGCTACATCAGTAAAATCTGTTTTTCCTGCTAATACTACTTCTCTTGTAGTATCAAAATATCTTTTTGCTTCTTCTGTATAAGCAATTTTAAATTTTTTCATATCTTTCCTCCATAACTTTTATTTAATAAATCTTATTACACTTTATATAAACTTATAGGCAAATCTAATTTCCTATATTTAAAAATAATTAATTTATAATTCCTAGTTTTGCCACAAGAAATATGATACACCACTATTAATAAATATTGTTTTGTAATATTTTAAAATTAAAAACGTAATCCATTGTAAAATTTACAATAGATCACTTGTAAAATTTACAATGGATTACTAAGAAGTGTATATATTCTAACACCTACAGCTAATTCTTCATAAAAATGTTCATCTTTACAATGAGCACTAATTATTTTATTTATTTTATCAATTCTATATCTTACTGTATTACCATGTTGAAATAATTCTTCTGCTGTGGTTTTTATATCTCCATTATTTTCTATGTACTTTATAGCTGTCTTTAACAATTCTGAATCATTACTCTTATCATATTTTATTAATGGCTCTATTACTTCATTGTAATATTTTTTAACCCATGGATTATCTAAAATAGGTATGAAAACTCTATTAAGTCCTATTTTCTTAAAGAAAGATATTTCTTTCTTATATGTCTTAGAATGTTTAAATGCATATAAACTTTCTTGTATAGATTTATCTAAATTTTTGAGCTTATTATAAATATTGCTAACACCTATTATGTATTCTTTATGTGAAAAACCTAACCATTCTAATCTTCTCTGAATGATATTTTCAATATCATTATAATCTATGCTTTCAAAAGTATTGATAACTAAGTACCCATCCTTATATGGAATAACTTTACTATGATTGTCTTGCATATCATCATGTGAAAACTCACCTATACCATCCAAAGTGCTACTTTTTCTTTTGCAATATGCAACAATATTTACATCTTTAAAGTTAGGATTTATATTATAAGCAATTCTTTTTATAGCCTCTCCATTTAAATTATCATACAATATTTTATCTACTTGAAATGCTAAATTTTCACATTTTTTCTTTTTTGTTATGGCTCTATTTACTTGAACTATTACATCTTCTGTGAAAGTATCACTAAATAGCATTATTGGAAAATTATTTTTATTAGCAAGATTTATTACATTTTCGGGAATATAGTCAAAGTATATGTTTTTTATTCCTAAACAAGTAATTCCAATATCAATCATTCTTTTTACACTTTCATATAGTTCATTTATATCATCTTTTATTGCTACTAATGTACTTAATGCAAAATCTCCTGCTCTAAAGTTTTCCTTTAATAATTCTCCTCTTTCATAATCCCAAATAGCTACATTGGTTATATCTTTAATTAAACCATTCTTTCCTGCTATTACTTCAAATCCTTTTAGTATATCTAGTTCCAATGCTTCTTTAACTGTTATAGCCATAAAACTCCCCCTCTTCTACTAAGATAACTACTCATTCGTAAGTTTACTATTTTTAACTTTCGTTTATACATTTAAATACTGTAATTAATTTTATTTGTATTATTAATATTTTTTGTAAATTCTATGCGATATAAATTATAAATAAGAAAAGTTCTAAAATCAAATAAATTTATTATATAATTTAAAAATAAAACTATTTATTTTTTTGTGTTTTTTTAAAATAATTTTAATTTTATTAATATTTTGTATTTTTTCTTTATCTTTTTGATATATAAATTGTATTTTTCTACAAAAATTGCAAATTCATATATAAAAATACCACGAAAATTTTTCGTGGTCAATAAAAATATATATTTATAAAATTTGTTTACTTTTAATATTTAAAAATATAGTTACTATTTTCAATTAGTTTTACACTATGATTTTTTTGTAAATATTCTATTATTAGCTCACTAACATCCATGTTTATTTCTTTTACACATTCTGCATTTTCATAACATGGATATATGGCTGTATTACTAGCACGATAATTATTTAAAACAACTGTATAATAATCTTGTAAATTAATATCATTACCATCTTTTTTCATTGAAACTACTCGATTCCCAAAATTCCTAGTCAAATCAACCTCATATGTTAATCCTCCAAAGGTATCATAGTTATAATTTTGTATTTTAGGAACTAAAAATTCTTCGTTTATTTCTACTTTTCCATTTTCAATGACAAAGTAAGTAGCACTCTTTTCAATTGCTTCTTTTAATTTTTCTCCTGTTATTTTAAGGACTTTTATTGTGTTTGGATATGGATAATTTATTAATACATCTCTTATTGATACATTTTTCTTAAACCCAATAGCACTATCAAATAAGGATAAAACTGAAAAATCTGCCTTTGACACCTCTAATTGAACTTGATGTAAAAAATTAATGAATGGATGTCCTTTTAATCTTGCTTCAAAAATATCATCAAGTATCATATCCTTATCAAAATTTCCTATTTCCCTATCTAAGTATTTTTGTAGTTCAGCTTCTAAATCTGTAAATATACTTTCTAAATCACTATTTATTTTTTCTTGTAAATTAGATACACTAATTAATTCATAATTAATTTCTTTTGATTCTGTATCTAATACTATTTTTGTAAATGTCTCTCCATTATGCATAGGTTGAGTACAAATTACATTATTTATTTTTGTAATAAATGATCTATGTTGATGACCACTTAAAACAATATCAATTGAATCAAAAGTTTCTAAAAGTTCACTTCCTTGATTTTCTTTTGTTAACTTTTCTGTAGGTGTCATGTTCTCATCTAAACTCTTTTCAAATCCTCCATGATAACATACTATAATCATATCAGCTTTTTCTTTTAGTTCATTTTCATATTTTCTATATGCTTCAACAGGATTTAAAAATTTAATATCTTTAATATTTTTTTCTTGTTCCCAATTTGGTATGAATGATGTTGTAAGACCAATACATCCAATTTTAAATCCATTGAAATTAAATATTTCATATGGTTTTCCATTAAATGGTAACCCCTCAATATTTGCACTTAATACTTTATTTGAAACTTTTTCATATGCAGTTTTAAGATACTCTAACCCATAATTGAACTCATGATTTCCTAATACATATGAATTATAACCTATCATTTCTAAACATTTTATAATTGGATTTTCCTTAATATCCTTTTTAGACAAGTAATGAGTAAGTGCTGAACCTTGAACTAAATCTCCACAATCAATTTTTAATGCTGCATCATAGTTTTTTTCATCATTTAGTATGTAACTGCCAATTTTCAAAATTCCTAATGGTTTTTCAGTCACATAATTTGTTGGATATACATATCCATGTAAATCACTAGTTTGATATATAACAATTTTCATATCTATCCTCCATCATAAAAGGGGCTATCTTTTTAAAGACACCCCCCTTTATTAAATATATAAATCTAAAATTTGTAAAGCAAATTTTTTCATTTTAATTTATATTATTCCCAAATAGAACTTAAAGTAGTTTTAAATTCTTCTAATCTTTTAGTTACATCTATTTTAGTATCAGATAATATACTTTCCATAACTGTACCAGCTTCTCTATATGCTGCATCAGCACCACTTAATATAGGATTTGTATATAAGTTTTCTGTTGCTTTAGATAATATTGGAGCTATTAATCTTCCAGAATTCTTGTATTCCTCTGACTCAATTGCACTTTTTCTTACTGGTATATATCCAGTTTCTTCAGCCCATTTTATTTGGTTTTCTTTAGTAGTTAAGAATTTTAAGAATTCATATGCAGCAGTTTTTTGCTCTGGTGTGCCATTAGAGAATACATATAAATCAGTACCTTGTTGTAATGCTGTGCTTGTTGGGTAAGGTGCAACACCTATTTCAAATTTATCACCAACACCTTGTTTAATAAAGTTTTCACCAGCATTTGATCCAACATACATGCCTATAGTTTCATTTGCAAATGGTCCTGATAAATATTTATCTGTTCCAGCAATTCTAAAATAACCTTCTTTTACACCATCTAAGTAGTAGTTAACAGCTTTAACTGAAGCATCACTTGTTACATCAAGGTTTGAATCAAAGCTTTCTCCTTCTGTTTTTACAAAAGTAGTGTAATATGTATTTAATGCGTCAAATCCAGCACCAACTATACCTTTTTTTTCTTTTATTGTTTTAGATACATTTACAAGCTCTTCATAAGTTGTAGGCACTTGTAAATTTAATTCATTAAATAATGTTTTATTATACCATAAAACTTCTGTTGATTTATTGAAAGGCATTCCATATATTTTACCATCTATTTTAGCAGCCTCTCTAAAACTTGGTAATATATCTTCATAATTATCAAATTTTAATGTTTCATTTTCTATGTATGCAGTTAAATCCGTAACTAAATTTTCTTTTATAGGATTAAACATCCAATCAGGATATGCTTGAGTAATTGTTGGTAAGTCTTTTGGACTTGCAACTGTAGCAGTTATTTTTTGTTGTAAATCTTGATAACTTGATTGGTTTTGTAAAGTCACCTTAATGTTTGGATTTTGTTTTGTAAATTCATCTGATAAACTTTGTAAAGATTTTTCTAAATCTCCATTCATTGCATGCCAAAATGTTATTTCTACTGGCTCAGTTATTTCAGTTACTATTTCTTTATTTGATGCATCCCCATCTTTAGAAGAACATCCTGACATAACAGTAGCAGTTGTTAGTGCTGCTAGTGCAAGCGCTGTTATTTTCTTTAATTTCATTTGTTTACTCCTCCAATTTATATAGTTTGTTTTTTTTCTGGTAACAAAACATCACCTGATTTATTATATAGTTTTTCAGGACGGTAAGAATGTATAGGCACTAACAACTTAGGTTTAATTAAATCTATTATTTTAATTAAATCATTAGGATGTGCGTGACCGCTACATGAAACTTTTACAAACTCAATATTACATTCTCCAAATTTATTCACAAATGGTTCGTATGCTGGATCGAACTCCCCTAATGGAACTGCATTTGAATGAATGTATATTCCGCCTTTCTTTAATTTATCTATATACTTAATGGCAGAATTGTCTAATTGCCAGAAAAAATCACCTTCATCGTTTAATAAATCCTCAAAATCAATTTTATATTGCTCATTTAGTCCATATTTATTTTCATTTAGTTCATAATAATAAGCTTCATATCCTGTGGCTTCTTTTAGAACATAAGCATAATATGCATCTAACACAACTTTTCTTGAATTTGTTTTTATTATATTTAAAATTCTTTCTATGTTAGAAATATAGTAATTAAACGTTATTTGCTTATTAGGATTATCTTGCAAAATTTTATTTATTTTATCTATTAAATCTGGCTCATTGTATATTTCTTCACTACTTAATTCTTCATCAAATTCTTGAAAAGATACACTAACACCTTCTATTAACAGAACGTCACAATTTTCACTTTCCTTACAGAAATTTAATGTGTCATTTTTTCTATATCCGTGAAGTCTAATATCGCCAGTATAAGATATTACTAAATCTGGAGTTGTTATTAATAATCCACAGGCACCATATGCATCATGATCTACAGGCATTGCCTTTACTTTTATTTTTCCAACATTTACAATTTCATTTTCTTTTAATCCAGTGATATCTCTTGTGTTTTTCTCTTTCTTCTCATAAAGTGGGAAAAGAAAATCATCATTTATATTTAAAGTATTTAATAATGATTTTGTACCTTCTAGTGTATATAATGGTATAGAAGGATTTAAGTAGTTTACTATCTTTGAATGATCTAAATGAACATGTGATAAAAATACAGCAGTATTTTTCCAATCATCTTCCATGGATTCGTATCCTTTTAATGGAATATTAGGATCATATATATTATTTAAATATGGAACTAATTTTTCATCCAATAGTTCTTGTAAATTTGTTGGTTGTACAGGTGCCTTTGGATTATACTCACTTCCAAAATCAAAGAATATATGACTATCTTCGTATGTAATTTCTATAATTGTTCCTCCAATAGTTAAAATACCATTGTGGAATGTAATTTTTGTTTTTTTATCCTTTAACTCCACTCTTAACAACTCCTCTAATAATTTGTTTTCTAAATACTAAATATAAAATTAAAATTGGAACTATAGCAATTGTTGATGCTGCCATTTGTAGTTGTACATTTGTACCACTTTCAGTCGCAAATGAACTTAGTCCATTACTAAGCAATCTCATTTCCTTACTATTAGTCACAAGTATTGGCCATAAAAATGAATTCCATCCATTAATAAAACTTAATATTCCCATAGTGAATAATGATGGTTTTGCTAAAGGAATTAATATTCTTCTAATAAATTCCAAATCACCACAACCATTAACTTTTGCTGCCTTATAATATGATGTAGGTATACTTGTAAGATATTCTTTTAAATAAAATATGTAGAATATACTTGCAAGTGATGGAACTATTAATGCAGTGTATGTATCTAATAATCCAAGCTTTGCAATAGTTTGATAGTTTGTAAATACTGTTACTTCATAAGGTACCATTAATAATGCAGCCATAACTAGTACCAAAATATTTTTAAATTTAAACTCTAACTGTACTAAAGCAAACGCTGATAATACTGATGTTATTACAACACCTATTGTTGATAATCCCGCAACTAAAATTGTGTTGAAGAAATATCTAACAAAGGGCGCTTGCTGCATAGCTAATGAAAAGTTTTCCCATTGAAGTTTTTTAGGAAATAATGTGGGAGGTATGCTAGTTGCCTCTTGAAAAGTCATTAAACTCGCTAAAATCATATATACAAAAGGAAATAATGTAATAATCGCCATAATAACAATAAATGCTTTAGATAAAATTGTGTTAATTTTTTTCATTTTTTCACCTACTTAGATATTCTTTTCAATACATAATTTTGGATTAATGTAAAAATTAAAATTAATATAAACAAGATAACTGCAGCTGCCATACCTTGGCCATATCTATTTTCAACATAGAATTTATTAAATATATAAAACACTGCCGTAGTAGCACTATCTGCAATTCCAGCTTTTCCATTAAATATTGCAAATACTTGAGCATATACTTTAAATGCATTGATAAAATTAATCATTAATAAAAATGTAATTATTGGTATCATTTGTGGTAAAGTTATTCTAAAGAATTGCTCTTTTTTTGTAGCGCCAAACATATCTGCTACTTTATAATAATTCGGCTCAACATTTCTAAGTCCTGAAAGTAAAATAATTATATTAAATGCTAATCCTGACCATATACCAAATATAATTAATGTTGTCATACTCATATTAGGGTCATCTAAAAAATTAATTGGACCTAAATTGAATATTCCCAATATATAATTTACAAATCCATAATCTCCATTTAATAAAAATCTAAATACAATACCAACTGCAATTATACTTGTTAAATATGGTATAAAGAATATGGTTTCTGAAAGACTTTTATTCTTTATTTTTTCATGTATAGTTATTGCTATGAACATTGCAATAATAAGGCATACTGGAACAACTATAAATGCATAAGTTGAAGTATTAAATAATGCTGTATGAAACTTAGGATCACTTAAAACTATTTGAAAATTTTTAAATCCATTAAACTCAAGATTATTTAATGTTCCTTTTTGGAATGCCATTATGAAAGTTTTCATTAGAGGTAATACACTAAATATTCCTATTATAATTAATGTAGGTAAAAGAAATAACCATGCTTGTGGTGAATTTTCAGCTCTATATTTAAATTTTTTCATTAGTACACTCTAACTCCATTCTCATTGAAAATATAAATACTGTCGTATGTAATATCTAGTCCAATTTCATCACCTTCATTAATTCTACTAGTTATATCTGTAATTGATTTAGCATTTATATCACTAACATTAAAGTTAATAATACAATCTTTACCTATTAATTCCACTGATTCAACATTTACTTTAAATAATGGATTTTCACTTATTTCCAAATATTCTGGTCTAATTCCTACATAATATTTTTTTTCATTTAGTTCACCCTTAAATCTATCTTTTTTCAATAAATTAACATCTATTGAAAAATCTTTAGACTTTAACATTTCTCCTTCTTTTTCCATTTCAAAAATATTAATTATAGGGTTTCCCATAAATTTTGCAACAAAAAGGTTTGTTGGCTCTAAATATAAATTTTGCGGAACATCAAATTGTTGAACGACACCTTCATTCATAAGTACAATTCTATCACTTATAGATAATGCTTCTTCTTGATCATGAGTAACAAATATAGTAGTAATACCTATTTCTTTAACAAGTCTTCTGATTTCTTCTCTTATCTTAAGTCTAAGTCTTGCATCAAGGTTACTTAATGGTTCATCTAACAAAAGAACTTTTGGACTTTGTACTAACGCTCTTGTAATAGCGACCCTTTGTTGTTGACCACCAGACATTTCTCCTGGTTTTTTATCAGCTAGTCCTTCAATACTTGTAATTTTCATGAATTTTTCGGATATCTTTTTAGCTTCATGCTTAGATATTTTTTTCTTTCCAACTGTTAGAGGGAACATTACATTTTCTAAAACTGTCATATGTGGATACAATGCATAGTTTTGAAATACTAGTCCGATATTTCTGTCTTTTGGATGTTTATCAATAACTGATTCATTATCAAATTTGATATCTCCACTGGTTGGATCTAATAGTCCTGCTAAAAGATTTAATATTGTTGTCTTTCCGCAACCACTTGGTCCTAATAAACAAACAAGTTCTCCCTCATTAATTTCAAGATTGATGCTTTTTAAAGCTTCATAACCATTACCATAAACTTTTCTTAGTTTTTCAATCTGTATCATATTTCACCTCTATTATTTTTAACATTTATTTAATACTTAAATAAATAAATTTTAATTACACTAAAAAAAAAGCTTGCTTATATAATATATCTTGTTTCGACATTTTTTGCACTACTCTTTTACATTTTCTTTTATTTATTAACATAATTTTAATATAATCGAAATATATGCTGTACAATATAATAACTTTTCCAAATTTCTAACACTTCCTTTATACTTTTATATTATTTGTATTTTTCTATTATCTATGTACTAATATTAATTCAAAAAAAATTCCACTAATAATTGTGGAATTTTTAAAATTTATTTTCACTTTAATAATTTACTTCAGCTGGATACTTCCAAACTCCAAGTTCTTCTTTAGGTATTAATTCTGGTTCTTGTCCTTTGTTTATTTGAAGTGTTCGGTAATATATTTCTGCAATTTCTTCTACATATGCAGCTTTTAAGTATGCATCCTCAATATCTTTCTCTGAAACTGTAATCACACCATGATGTGCCATTAAGCATGCATTATCTTTTTTTATTATCTCTATAATACTTTTAGCAAGTTCTGGTGTTCCAGGCCTTTTATATGGCGCTACTTTTATTCTTCCACTACCTCCAATAACATTGACAATTTCATATACTATAGGTGGAATTTCCTTGTTTAAAACAGAAAATGCTGTAGCAAATTTTGAGTGTGTATGCACTATAGCTTTTACATCCTTTCTACATTTATATGTCTCTATATGCATTAGCAACTCACTAGTTGGTCTTACTTTTTCATTTACTTCTAATAAATTTAAATTCATATCTACTACACATATATGATTTTCAGTTAATTCTTCTCTTGAAACAGCTGAGGGTGTTACTAAAATATATCCTGATTTTTCATCTCTTATACTAAAGTTTCCTGATTTATGTTTACATAAACCAGCTTCATCTGCCTCTTTAGCTATTTTTACTAATTTTCTTTTCAAATCTTCTAACATAGCTTTACCCCTTTTACTTAAATTACCCTTATTTATTATTTAATAATTTGTATAAGTTTTCGTCAAAAGGAGGATATACAATTCCTTTTTCTGTTACAATAGCTGTTATATTTTTATTTTCTGTTACATCAAATGATGGATTATATACTTTTACATCTTTAGGAGCTGTCCAAACACCAAATCTACATGTAACTTCTTTAGGATCTCTTTCTTCTATAGGAATGTCTTTCCCAGTTGCAGTGTTTAAGTCTATGCTTGGTGTTGGTGCTGCAATATACATTGGAATATTAAAGTACTTAGCTAATATAGACACACCATATGTTCCAATTTTATTTGCAGTATCGCCATTAGCGGCTATTCTATCACATCCAACTATAACTGCATTTATTTTCCCCTCCGCCATAACTACTGCCGCCATATTATCTGTAATGGTTGTTACATCTATCCCTGCCATATTAAGTTCTAATGCTGTTAATGTAGAACCTTGTAGTCTTGGCCTTGTCTCATCTGAATATACTTTTAAATTCCACCCCTTTTTCTTTGCAAGATACATTGGTGCTGTTGCCGTACCATATTTTGAAGTTGCAAGTTGCCCAGCATTACAGTGAGTTAATATTCCCATACCATCCTTTAATAGTGTAAGTAGATTTTCTCCAATAGCTTTGCATATTTCTATATCCTCTTCATGAATTGTCTTAGCTTCATTTCTTAGTGCTATTTTTATATCTTTTATAGGCATTCCTTTTGATTCTTTAGCCTTCTTAAGCATTCTATTAACTGCCCATGAGAGATTTACAGCAGTTGGTCTACTTGAATTTAAATAGTCAGCATCTTTTTTAATTTCTAAATAGAAATCTTCAAAAGAATTTTCTGTAGCTTTCTTTGCTGCAAAATACATTCCATATCCAGCAGTAACCCCTATAGCTGGTGCCCCTCTAACTATCATATTCTTTATTGAAGAGTACACACCTTCTACTGAATTATAATTTATATATTCAATTTCATTTGGTAACTTTGTTTGATCTAATAAAATTAATTCATCTTTTTTCTCATCCCATTTAATAGATAATAGATCTTCCTCCATATAAAATCCCCCTATTTTTTAAATTCACTATTTATTGCCCCTCCCTGAGACTTTATTATATATAATTCCTAGTTTTCTATTTGGAAACAGTTCACAATTATCAATTATGGCGAATATCCCTGCTACAATGTTTTATTTGTGCTTCAAATAAAATTAATATAATATTTATCCGTAAAAACTCATTTTCGAGAATAAATTCACCATTATAATATTCTTACTAAATATAGTTTTAATAGTAAATATACTTTAAAATGATAATAATTTCATTTTCCATCTTCTATTCCTATATTCCAAGTTCAAATTTAAAATAACATCTTTCTCAATTGAAAAACTTTTTTTATTTCATCAAGAAACAGGAATTATTTAAATTAGTATTTCTTTAAAAATTGATTTAGAAACTCTTATTAATTTGTTTTTTATTTTCAAGACCTGAACCCAAGGACGGGTTCAGCGACTGCCTAGACAGGACGTCGTGTGAACTAAATTTAGAAATATGTAATTTAAAATTCAATGTATATTTTTTATAAATCAAGGAAGTAATTCACATCAATAATTGAATTTTATTAATGTGAATTGCTGACGAAGAGTTATGAAAAATAGGCTAGAATTTAATTACATAGCTCTTAATTTAGTTCACTTATAGCCGTTTAGTCTTGGAAATAAAATGGCAAATTTATTAGAGTTTCTTTGAAATTTTTATGAATAACGTTTTAAATAATTTCTGTTTCCTTTACTACTACTATTCTCATTTAATATTTGAATAATTTCATTTTTCAGCTTGGAACCCTATATAATTTATAAATTCACTAAAAGAATTAATTTCATTTCTAGTAAGAATTAATTTTTTAGCTATCTTAAGTCCTAATATTTGTGCTTTAGCTCTAAGTTTTAAGTCTTCTATTTCATCTAAATCTTGGACATGTGCCATTCCTATAATTCTTCTCATAATTTCACATGAGCAAAATCCAATAGTTTCATGTAATAAATTTTTTATATACTCTTCTTCATATCTATCAATTTCAGTTATTACATCCTTAGATTCATTGTTCCATAAATAATTTAAATTTGCCAAAAATTCTTCCCATATTTCAGTACATAAATCTAATAGATATTTTCTATAACTTATTATTTCATTTTTAGACTTGTCCATTCTTCCTTCCCAAGATACATAATTTAGTAATATGTTGGCAAATAATAATCCTATATCATAACTATATGGTCCATAAAATGCAAACTCTGCATCAAAAACAACAGATTTACTTTCATCTATAAAAATAGAACCTGTGTGCAAATCTCCATGCAGTAATGCTTCTGACTTAGTCATAAATATTGTTTTTAACTTAGCTGTTTCAAGTCTAAGTTTATTTGAATTCCATATCTCACTTACAACAAAATCCTTAATATTTTCATTAATTTTATTATCTTTAGCATCCATATAAGGATTTGTAAAAACTAATCTTTCAGTTATATCACAAAGTTCTGGACTTATGAACTTTTTCATGTTTTTTTTCTTTTCCATCGGTCCCATTCCAAAGTCAGATGTTAAAAATAAGTTTCTAGCCATAAATTTACCTATTTGTTTTGGAAAGTTAGGATATTTTTGCATACCCATAAGACCTCTTCTTAAAATAATCATATTTTTTAAATCTTCCATAACAGTTAGTGCATATATATTATCATGATGATATACTTTTGGAACAGTACCTTCACAAACTGAATTTTGACATTTTATTGCTTCATATTCAATTCTATTTCTATCTAATGTTAATTTCCAACCATCTCCTGCTATTTTTAAATAAGGTAATGCTTGCTTAACAATTATTGTTTCATTTGTATTTAAATCTCTTACTCTAAACACATAATTTAAATTTCCATCACCAATTTCTTTACTAACAATTTCATGGTTTTCTGGGAAAATACCCAACTCTTTGATATATTCTACAATTAAAGCATCATTCATTTCTTTATAAGTGTTCATTAAATACCTCCATTCTACTTACCTCATATTGAAATAGTTTATAAATCGTAATAATTTCAAATTTAAGTAACAATATTTTTTAATTTCAATTTAGAATCATACATATTATTGTTCATAATTAAATTTATTCTTTAATCATTTATTTATTACATAAAAAAGCCCCCTTAATAACTTAAGGGAGCATATTTCTAATTAAAAGTTAAATTTAACATAAATCTATAACTTGAACTTTATAAACTACTGTTATAATTTGGCCTGGTGTCATTGTATTTAAACTAAATCCTGCTGAAGGATTATAATCTGGATATGATACTCCATTTACAGTTACTGAACCTAATACAAATGTTGAATTATGAGGAGTTTGATCTAAGAATACAACATTTGTCGCATCTACATTGCCTATATTTGTAACTGTAACTGTATAGGTTAATTGTTCACCTATAGTTGCATATTGTTTATTTACTGCTTTTGTTACACTTAAATTACCATATGCTATATTAGTTATAACAATATTAGAATAAGTTGTTTGACTATATGGTGGTTGTTTTGGATCTACCACAAATTCAAATGTGACAACAGCTTGGTTTGTTACTTGATTTGTTGCTGGTACTGAAATTACTGTGACTACAAATGATACTGTAACTACATTACCTATTCCTATATCACCTATATTAAATCCTGTAGTTGGGTTATAGGTTGGCTGAGACACATTATTAATCTTCACAGATCCAGCCTTAAAACTTACTCCAATTGATGGTGTATCCTGGAAGAATACATTATTATCAATAACATTTCCTACGTTTGTTAATGTTATTGTGTAAGTTAATTCATCTCCTATTGTTGCTATTGATTTATCTACTGTTTTAACTACATTTAACTTACCTAAAACTACATTTGTTGTTACAGTATTACTTGTTTGAGTTGTTGTTGTTACTGATCCACTTGGATCTATCTTATAACTAAATTGAACTAAAGAATTATTATTTACATATGCTTGGGTTGGTAATGCATTTATCTTAGCATTAAATGCTACAATTACACTTTGACCTGGAGCTAAATTTGATAATTCAAACCCAACTGTTGGGTCTAATGATGGATATACTACACCATTTATACTTACTGTTCCAGATATATAAGTTAATTCAGATTGTAATATATCGCTAAAGAATAAATTAGTTGCATTCACATTTCCTGTATTCACTATTGTTGAAGTGTAAGTCACTGTATCATTAACTTTTGCATACATCTTATCTACAGTTTTAGTATTTGATAAACTTCCTATATTAACATTAGTGGTTACAGTGTTTGATGTTGCAGTTATTGGATAAGTTGGTCCTTGTGGATCTACATGATATACTCCATTTGATATAGCATAGTTTGTTACTTGTGGTGGTGCTGGAAGTGTATTTATTATAGCTTGGAATTGAACTAAGGAAGTCACTCCTGCTAAAAGGCTATTTGGTAAATTAAATCCTACTGTTGGATCATAACTTGGATAACTTACTCCATCTATTGTTACTGTTCCTGCTTTAAACAACGCACCATTTGATAAAAAGTCTGTAAAGAACATATCTGAAATACTTGTATTTCCTGTATTCTTAACTAATACTCCATAATTCAAAACACCTTGTAGTGTTGAATAAATCTTGTCAACAGTTTTTGTTGCAGTTAAACTAGGCATTATTATTATAGTAGATACTGTATTTGATTGCGCAGTTTTACTATAATATTGTTCATTAGGATTTACCTTATATGAAAATGTTCCTAATGCATAGTTTAATACTGATGAATGAGTTGGATTTGCTATAACTGTAGCTGTAAATACTACTGTAACATAATTTAATGTTTCTATATTCCCTAAACTAAATCCTACGTTTGGATCATAATCTGGCTGAGTTACACCATTAATTTTTACAGAACCTCCATTAAATGTTACATCAGATTGTAAGCTATCTGTAAATATTACATTGTCTGCCCTTACATTTCCGGTATTAGTAACTACTACTGTATAAGTTATTACATCTCCCATTGTAACATAACTTTTATCTACACTCTTATTAAGAGTTAATGATCCTACATTTATTTGAGTTGTTACAGTGTTAGAGCTCACTGTACCTGGTATATCTGGTCCATTAGGATTTATACGATATACATAACTTATATTAGCTGTATTGCTTACTAATGAAGGTGTTGGTAATGAAGTTACAGTTGCATCGAATTTAACAACTACAATATCACCAGATATTATATTTCCTAAACTAAAACTTGTATAAGGATCATAACTTGGATAAGATGTTCCATTTATTGTTACTGACCCTTGAACAAAAGTTAATCCATTTGGTATAACATCTCTAAAATTTACATTTTTAGCTACTGTGTTACCTGTATTATTTACACTTACTGTATAAGTGACTAAATCACCTATAGTGGCATAAGCCTTGTTAACTGCTTTAGTAGCTGTTAATGATCCTATATTTATTACTGTAGTTACTGTATTACTATTTCCAGTTTTAGAAATTGGTGGATTAGATGGGTCAATATAATAATTATAGCTATCTGTTGAATAGTTATAAATAGTGTAATCCATTGGTAATGTTTGTACTGTTGCAGCAAATGTAACTACAGTACTTCCATAACCAGGTATATCATCTAAACTAAAGCCTATATTTGGATTATAACTTCCATAAGTCACTCCATTTATTTTTACTGATCCATTTATAAAGCTAGCATTTGATTGTACTATATCCTTAAATAATACATTAAAACAATTAGCATTTCCTGTATTATTTATGGTTATTGTATAGTTTAATATATCACCTATTGTTGCATATGCTTTATCTACTGTTTTTGTAGCTGTTAAATTTCCTAACTTAATAAGTGTTGTAACCTTATTAGAAGTAGCTACAATAGTCACTGGATTATCTGTTGGTGTTAATTTATAAGTGAAAGTAACATCCGCAGTGTTTTCTACTTTACCACTTTGTGGAAGAGAATCAACATGAATACTGAATGTTATTGTATGATATTGATTTGGTATTAAATCTGACAAATTAAATCCTGTGTTTGGATTAAATGCTGGCTGTGGGATACCATCAACAACTACTGTTCCAGCATTAAATGAAGTTGAATCTGGTATTAAATCCTTAAAATTTAAACTTGTTGCATCTACTGAACCAGTATTTTGAACTAATACTGTATATGCTATATTGTCTCCTACTGTTGCATATAACTTATCTACTGACTTAGTAACTGTAAGTTCACCTGCAGCAACATAAGTTTCAGTTGTATTAGTATTAATTGTAGCTGTTATAACTTCTGCTCCTACAATATAATCATAATTTACAGTAGCATAGTTATAAATTATATTATTTGCAGGTCTTGTATTTATTTTTGCTGAAAATACTACTGTTGTAGTTGCGTTACTTAATATATCATCAAGATTAAATCCTATATTTGGATTATATCCTATCTTCTGACTTCCATTTATATATACAGAATCAGTTATAAAAGATATATTTGAATCTAAAATATCTTTAAAGAATGCATGTTGAGCCGTAGTGTTTCCTTCATTCTTTATATCTATTGTAAAAATTAGAGTGTCATTTATTTTTGCTATTGATTTATTTACAGATTTATTTGCAGATACTATTGTGTCATAAACATATACTGTAGTTGTGTTAGATGTCTTAGTATTAGTTGTAGGACTTCCATTTGGATCTACATAATATGAGTAAGTCACATCTGCACTATTTAATAATTCATTATTCTTTGGTATTGAATTAGCTGTTACATCAAAACTAACTATAGTTTGTTGTCCTATTGGTATATCATCTAAAGCAAATCCTGTATTTGGGTTATAATTTAATTTATTAACACCATTTACATATACAGAACCTGTATTGAATGAAGATTCAGTTTGAACAATATCTTTAAATAATAAATTTTTTAATATAGTGTTTCCTGTATTTGCTATAACAAAACTATAGGTTATTATATTTGTTAATCTAACAATAGTTCTATTAGCAGATTTAGTTACTGTTAAATTACCTAAGTTAACATAAGTTGTAACAGTATTACTAGTTACACTAGATGATATATATTGTCCATTAGGATCTATTTTATATTGATAATTTATAATAGATGCATTAGTTATATATCCATCATTTGGCACACTATCAACAGTAACATCAAAAGTTACTGTAACATTCTTATTTGAATTTATAGTTCCCAATGTGAATCCAATATTAGGATCATAATTTGGATATGATGTTCCATCTATTTTTACTGATCCTGATACAAAAGTAGTATGAGTTGGAACTGTGTCTATAAAATTTGTATTTGTTATATTTACATTACCATTATTAGCTATTACTGAAGTGTAGGTTATGGCATTACCTACTGTTGCATAAGTTTTATTTACACTTTTAGTGTTAGTAACTGACATATTATTTATATTTGTAGTTACGGTGTTACTTGTTAAGCTTCCATCCACATAAGGTGATGTTGGACTTAATTGATATTTAAATGCAATATGAGCACTATTGTCAATCTTAGGTGGTGTTGGAACACTTGTTACTGTTGCTTTAAACATAACAACTACATTTCCACCTGGTAAAACATTACTTATTATAAAACCATTATTAGGATTTGCATCTGGTTTACTTACACCATCTACTACTACAGAACCAGATAAGAATGTTGCTCCAGCTGGTATTATATCTGTAAAGTTAACATTAGTTAAAGTTACCGTACCGGCATTAGCTGCTATAACTGTATAGTTTAAAACATCTCCTATTGTTGCATATGCTTTATCTACTGCTTTAGTTAAAGTGGCATTATAAGTGTTTATAACTGTGGTTACTGTATTACTTGTTGTAGTTTTAGTTATTGGCTGACCATTTGGATCTACATAATAGCTAAATGAAGTTGTTGCATTATTCTTTATAGTATTTGGACTTGGTAAACTATTTACTATTACTTTAAACTCAATAGTTACAACTTGACCATATTCCATTGATCCTAAAGTAAATCCTATTTGTGGATCATAATTTGGTTTACTTATTCCATTTACAATTACAGAACCTTGTACAAATGATGCTTCTGATTGAATAATATCTGTAAATAAAGTATTTATTGCAGTTGCATTTCCCATATTTGTTGCTGTAAATGTGTAAGTTAAAGTTTCACCTACTGCAGCATATAGTTTATCAACATTTTTAACTATATTCACTTGTGCATAAGGATCATAAGTTTTAACTACATTTGAATATACAGTCTTTGTTATTATTGGACTATCTGGATTTTGTTTATAACTAAGTGTAACCTCTGACATATTTGGTATATATCCTACAGGTGGATTATTTGCTATAGAAACACCAAATACTACTGTTGTGGTATCCCCTGGATTCATATTTGGAAGTGGAAATTGATTATCTGGATTAAGCTCTGGATAATTAACTCCATCTATATAAACACTGCCTTCATAAAATGATAAATATATTCCTGTAAAATCTGCAAATTTCATATTAGTTAAAGGTACTGTTCCTGTATTTTGTATAGTTGTTGTATAAACAAGAAAATCACCAACTTGTGCATAAGTTTTATCAACTGTTTTAACTACAGAATACTGTGCTTTATTTATAACAGTTTGAACTGTATTACTAAAAATTGTATTTGATATTGTGCTTCCGTTAGGATCTGGTTTATAACTATATACTAAGCTAGAACTATTATATATTATATTAGGATTTGGAAGAGTATTAACCTTAGCTGCAAAAGTAACTTCTATAGTGTCATCAGCACATACTGTACCTAGTGTAAATCCTTGATTTGGATCATATGATGGGTATGGTATACCATTAATGGCTACTGACCCAGATACAAATGATGCTTCTGATTGTATAACATCTAAAAATACAGTATTAGTAGCATTAATATTTCCATTATTACTTACATACACTTTATAATATAAAGTATTTCCTATTTCTGCATAAGATTTGTCTACACTCTTAACTGTATTCATACATACATAATTAGCTATTGTATCAACTTTATTAGAATCTTTTTCTCCATTTATAACAGTTCCACCTGGTGATATTTGATACTTAAATGGAATGTTTGCTATATTTTCTATTAAATCAGCTGGATTAATGCTATTTATTAAAACTTTATATTCTACATTTGTGGTTTGCTGAGGATTTATAGGTGCTTGTAAAGTAAATCCATCAAATGGATTTAGTACTGGTTCTGAAGTTCCATTGACTTTTACACTTCCAGTAACAAATGATGCACCTGGTATTGTTGGCTCTAATACTTGAACATTACTTGCTGGAATATTTCCGATATTAGTTAACGCTAAGTTATAAGTTACTGTATCTCCTACCTTAGGATAATTGTTATTGTTACATCTTTCACCTATTACATCTACATATTGAATTTGAATTGACGTAACATTACTTGCTATAGTTCTTTTTCTTTCATATCCATATTGATTAAATATATATCCAAAAGTAATAAAACTTACATTAGTTACTTTAGTTGATGCTGGTAATGAGATAACTTTAAATTGAAATACTATCTCAGTACTTGCTCCAACTGATAAATTAGGTAATGAAAATCCCACTACTGGATCATAATCAGAATAATTTGTTCCATCTATAACTACAGTACCTGTAACAAAGGAACAACTTGCATCTATTTTATCTTGGAAAAATACGTCTTTAGAAAGTTCAGTACCCACATTGCTTATATTTATGGTATAAGTTACTATTTCATTTACACTCATAGTAGTTTTTGAAGCTGCTTTAGTTATTGCTAATAATCCATCTTGTACTATTACATCCATGGTATTTGTTTTACCATAGTTAGTTATTGTATCTATACCTGAAATAAATTGATAATTGTAGTTTACAAATTGATGTAATAACCCACCTGTTGGTACAGAGTTAATTCTAACTGAAAATAGTACATTTTTAACAGCTTTAGCATCAACAGTTCCTATATTAATTCCATTAATTATATTCGCTGTAGGATTTGATACGCCATTTATTGTAACTGAACCTGGTATAAAAGTAGTTGCTGAATTTATTGTTGCAGATAATATAACATTACTAGCTTGTATATCACCATCATTTTTTACTTGTACTGCATAAACTAATACTTCTCCAACTTCTGCATTATATTCGTTATCACCATCTATATCATATGCATCCAATGTGGCTATTATATTAGGTGCCTTTGCTAATACCTGGGTTCCTAATGCTACTAATTGAACACCATCCCCTACTGAACCTTCTGTTATTTGTCCTGCTAATATTGTTTGATTTGTTACTAATGTTTGAGATATATCTACATTAGTTATATCCCATTTATTTCTTCCTCCTAATTTTTGAATAGGAACAAAACCATCATTATTATTATTTCCATTAGTTCCATTAACATTTAAAAGTCCATTGCTAGAATTTAATGGATCTGCTACATTAATTACACCTGAGAAAAAACTATTTCCTGGGTTGTTTGGAGCTGTTCCTGGATTAGGATTAGGACTATTTACTATATTACCTATATTACTTAATTCTGCAAAAGATGGACCTGCAGACACAATTTCAACACCATTAAGGGGCACTCCATTTGCACATGCCATAAAAACATTACCTTTTAAACTTGATTGACTTGAACTAGTTGTAAAACCTGTAATAGTTGTCTGTAATGGCGTATCTGGTGTTGCTACAGCTATACCTGAATTATAAATAACTTTCTGTGGTAAAAAAGCATTGTTTCTATATACAACTGATAGTGACCATCCACCTCTAGAATTGCTTAATCCTGTATTTGGTATACTTATAGGAACATTTGATACTGTATAATTTCCAGATAATGCAGCCTGTACATAATTTGTTACATCTGCACCTCTATATCTATCTATAGTTCCAGAATTTGAAGTGTAACTATCAGTGTACTGAGGTGTTATTTGATAAGTTCCTTTTGATGTTGTAAATGACACTGGATTATCTTGTATACTTCTAAGGTCAGTAGCACCGGATACATTGCTTTTTACAGTTGAATACCATACAAGTTCAGCATAAAGTATTGTGCTATTAGTTAATATATTTAAATGAGCAGTACTTCCCGCCTGGGTCCAATCTCTTGTTGTAGAGCCATCTGGTTTAATAAGGTCAGAAGTATTTACAACTGGCTCAGTTGAACTTCCACAAACCATAAAACTATTTCCAGTAGCTACTAACATGGCCTTATCAATTGCTGAAAATCTTTGAATTAGCGCCATTATATTACCTCCTGTTTTTGTATTTTTTAAATACATTTTGAAGGTCCTATTAAAAAACCTTATTATATAATATTACACAAAAAACTTTTAGTGATTATTTTAAGTGAAATTAATGGCTACTTTTGTCTTATATTTTGTCGCATAAAATCGGATTTTGAATACAATGTAACATGTAAATTTTAAGGGGTGATACTATGCCTTCTAATATATTAAGTATGAGTATAGATAAAACTCAAAACATTCCCATAATAATTGGAAATACCTCATCATTTGATATAAGTATAAAAAATCTTAGCTCTACTCAAAGATTATATAACTTAGGGATTTCATTAACATTGCCTGATGGCATGACTCTTTCAACATCTACTATACCTCAAACCTCTAGCATTACTAATGCAGATAATAGCACTACCTATTCATGGGTAAACATAAAGGATCTTGCACCTATGGAGGTAAACTTTAAATTTAACATTACAGTAAAATGTAACACTAAGTTTAAAAATGGAACTACAGTTCCTTTTGGGTATAGCTTTTCTGGAATAAGTGTATCTTGTAGTGTAGACACTATGCCTAGAGGATTTTATGACATTGGTAATGAAGTTATTACTTCCCAGATATCTATGACTTATGTAACTGTTAGATTTACTAGTACTATAACCACAGCAGGAAAAGTTTTAAAAGGCGCTGGAACTTCTCTTTCTTTAAATGATTATACTCAAGTAACTACAGCTACCTGTAAATTTTCTAACAACTCAATTTCATCTTCCCTAGTAAATATATCTATATTATTAGATGATGGAATAAGATATATAGGAAATATTACAACGTCTGGTACTGATGCTTCTAAATTTTTAACTCCTACAATAAGCACAGTTAATATTAATGGTAAAATTTATACTCAATTATATTTTGGCAATATTAATCTTTCCATAAATAGTAGTACAACTTTAACTTTTAGTTATGCCGTATGGAATAAGTATAATAATAATCAGGGAAATTATATATATCATGGTACTATGTTAAATATGTATATTAATATGACAGCTGCTGATTCTATTATTTCAACTTCAGATAGTAGTACTAATTTTTTAGCTATGGATTTAATAATAACTACTTCTATAAGTAAATCTACTGTGGATGTACAAACAAATGTAACTTACACTTATGTATATAAAGTTGGACAATACTACAATATTCAAGATATTATAGTTCATTATTTCTTGCCAGATGGAATATTCTATATTTCTAGTTCACAAACACCAACTTCTGTAGTAGATAATCCTACTATGCAAGGTTACTATTTAACTTATAATTTTCCTTTAGCTACTCAAAATTCTACAAAAACAGTAACTATTAATGCAAAGGTTGACAGCTACTATAGATATAAAAAAGATACTCAAGGACTACCTTTACCTGTTGTCGCATATGACCCATTTTTAGCTACTACTGATATACTTGGAACTCTTGTAACATTATTAAATCAAGTCTCTGATAATGCCAGTGTTACTTCTAGTATAGGTATAGGCTCTATAACAAAACAATTTATTAAAGGTTATTATAAAGATGGAACTCCTAAAACTATAAACTCCTTAGCACCTGGAGATTCTGCTGAATATACCTTAACCTACAACGCTTCTACTTTGAAAGCAATTCAAAAGCAGGTTTATATAGATGACTTTTTTCCATTATCAACAGATCCTATAGATAATTTAAATTATATTTATACAGGTATTAATCCGGTTAGTTCACCACAATTAATTAGTCCTCACGGTGTTGATTTTTACTATGGTGATCTTTTGGGTTTATCATCAGGTACTATTAATTTTAAAGTGCCTATTGCCACTCTTGGATCATCTAGTCAAAATATAAATTTAATGAAGCTAAAAGGAATAAACACTTATGGATATGCTTATAGCAATCGTTCACAAGTAACCATTAATATAGGTACTCCAAATTTAAGCTTAACAAAATCTGTATTTGGCCCTAATAAAAACGCTATACAATCAAATGAAATTTACACTTATTCGGTAACTATAAGTAATTCAAATAATTTGGGCACTGAAACAGATGCTTTTGATTTCACACTTAGCGATACTTTATCTGATAACTGGTTTACACTTGATACAAATAGCCTAAATGTTTCTGGCTCTGGAAGTTTTAATGCTCCTGTAGTTCAAGGTAATAATATATCTGTTTATATTAATAAATTAGCTCCTGGACAATCAATAACTTTAACTTATAAAGTTATTATAAGTCCAACTCTTGCTCCAGGTGTTAGCATAACTACTACAGCTAGTAATACTAATCCATATTCTCAAGTATATAATTCTAGCTCCACTAATTTTCAATATAGCAACTTGATAAAAAATGCATCTGTAACATTATCATCACTTGCTATAGCACTTACAAAAACTAACTTTGCTGATACTTTTAAAGTTGGTTCTCCAATAACTTATACACTTACAGTAACTGTGCCACAAGGTACTATTGCATACGGACTATATGTGAAAGATACTTTACCAAGTGGTGGACAAGTTTATTTAGGACCTTCTTATAAAGATGGTATTCTTATTACTCCTACAGTTTCTTCAAATATAGTTACTTTTCCTACAATTGGAACTGTAGATGCTCGAACTTCAACTAAAACTATAACCTATATTATGACTGCAAAAATAAGCAATGCAACAAAGACTGTTAATTCTATAACCTCAACACAAACTAATACTATGCAATGTTTATATCAACAAACTCAAAGTGGAAGTTTTTTAACTCTTAGTAAAAGCTTAAGTATAACAGTAAATCATCCAAATTTAGTCTTAACTTTAAGTGCAACAGATAAAACAAATTCCACTAGTTATACTCAAACTGCTAATATAAACACCAATTCTATAATGCAGTTTAAATTAATTTTTCAAAACAATAGCATTATAAATTTATCTAACGGAACTATAGAAATTCCTATAGCTAACAACTTTTTATTTGTTTCCATAGATACTGCTGTATTATGTAGTGCAATTTATAATTCATCATCAAAAAAAATAATTATATCTGTACCTACATTAACTCCATCAACACTAGGTTATGTTATGTTCACTGTAATACCTCAATCTACTTTAAGAGCTGGTACTACTATAAATACTCAAGCAACTGCCATATCTTATTATAATGATATATCTCCTACTAAAGTATATAGTGGTGAAAAAAGTAATATTTTAAGTTGTATTTTACCTCCAGGTGTTTCTTTAATGCCAAATCCTTTGTATCAAATAGATGATTCAACTGCATTTATAGTTACTCCACCTGGAAATACTGCTATAATTCTTGATTACTTTAAAAATATTGGCGGTGGATATGATGATTTTACTTTGATAATACAAAAAGTTGCTATTCCTTATAGCTTATATATTGACGATATAAAAATAGCTGATATATCTAAAAATACACTTTATCAAGCAGATTTATCTGCAATGTCAAATTTAGCACCTAATACTTCTAAAGTTATAAAGATCACAGCTACTATTCCTATAGGAGAGTCTTTGGGAGTTAGATATGATTTTACGGTTACTACAAAATCTAAAACTAGTCCTTATCCTGAAAAAACAGTATTAAATATAGATCCTCATCCATTCTAAAAAAATAACAACCATTGATTATAGTTTCTATAATCAATGGTTGTTTAATAATATATTAATAAACTTGTAGTTATATATATACTATTTTTATTTAATAAATTAGCTTTTAAATACTCAATATTTATCTTTATATTATCTTTATTTGAATAAATCATACCTATAGGTGCCATCATACATGTAGAAAAACCAAAGGTATCTTCTATATATCTTTTATAGTGTAGTGATTTAAATAAAATTTCATACTTTATTTTACCTATTACTAAAACTGTACATTTGTCTAAATCTATAGAAGTTATCAATTTCGTTTTTATTATTTCTAATTTACAACTAATATCTAATATTTCTTCTATATAGGCATATGTCTTTATAGTATTTCCTAATACTGTTTGAAGAAAAACCTTATTCTTATATTTTACTTTTACTTCATTGCTTTTCTCATTTACTTTTATTGGAGGCTTTTCTATATTGTAAATATAATCATATTCTATATCTGAATAATTTTTTATAAGATTATGAAAATACATTGGTAATACTAACACTTTAAAAGTTATTTTTACTTTTTCTCCACTTGTTAAACAGCCTAAATAAAATCCTTCTTCTGGACTTATACATCTTCTTTTTCTATTATTTACTTCTACTGAATTTTCAATGAATTGTGTTCCTTTTTGTATAGTATCATGAAAAAAAATATTAGTTACATCAAATTCTCGTATATTTTCAATAATTATTGTATAAGTTAATATATCAAATGCATAGGTCTCTTTTTTATCTACATATTTAGTCATTTTTAAAGTATTCTCTATAATTTGTGTTGATACTAAATTACTAAAAATAGTTTTACTTATTACAGGGCTTTGTGGTGATAATCTATATTTAAAATCTATTCTACACTCATTAACTATATCCATTTTTAACCTTACACTCTTACTTGAATAAATTTATATTTAATATTCATCTAAATATTGTATTAATGTAGTGATACTTACCATAGCTTTACCTTTTCCTAAGTTTGCAATGCTCACATCTTCTATTAAATATCTTAAATATACTTTATCATCATTACATATATTTTGTGGTATTATTATAAAAGTACTAAATGGAATTTTAAGTTTTGCTACAGTTTTTTTGCACCTATCCCCTCTAATATAATAGGTTATTATTATACTTAGATTCAACTCACCAACAATCACCAATTTTTTTCCTGTTAAATGTTGTCCCTCCACTGAAGTTCCTTCTATTGTACCTATTATTTTGCTTGATACTATATTTAAGATTGGATTTGTTGATTCAACCTTACAAATTTCTATTTTTCTATTATCATTATATATTTCATCACATAAATTATTTTCATGATACACATAACTTTTACAGTTAATTGTTTCATATATATTAAGTTGTTTAAAATATTTTAATTCTCCTATACTACTTGAACATGAAAGACTCGGAACCAGTTTTTGTAAATCTATATTCATCTTTTACTTCACTCCATAAACAAAAAATTATTATATATATATTTATCTTATATAATATGAAACCTTTCATTTTTATGTAACTAAATATATAAATTTCAACTTTTTATGTTTATACTGCTCTTCTTTTACTTAGTAGTATTTTTTATTTCAATAATATTATGACAAGCTACAAAATGATCTTGTTTTACTTCTAATAAATTTGGCTCATTACTTACACACTTTTTATTTAAATATGGACATCTTGAACTAAGTTTACATCCTGATACATAACTATCACAATTTGAAATATCTTCATTCAATCTTAATCTTTCTTTTTTCTTCTTTGGATGAATTTTAGGTATTGATGAAATTAAACATTTTGTGTATGGATGTATTGGATTTAAAAATAATTCCTCACAACTTGCTTCTTCTACAATTTTTCCAAGATACATAACACCTACTCTATCACAAAAATAATTTATAAGACTTAAATTATGAGATATAAACAGATATGTTAAATTCATTTCTTTTTTCAGTTTCTCCATTAGTATCAAAATTTGTGCTTGAATAGATACATCTAATGCTGAAGTAGGTTCATCACAAATTACAAATTTAGGCCTTATAGCTAAGGCTCTTGCTATGCCTATTCTCTGACGTTCCCCACCACTAAACTCATGTGGATACTTATCTATATCACAATCTCTTAGACCACATAACTCTAATATATTTATAATCTCCTTATTACATGTTTTCTTATTCACAACTTTATTTTTAATAAGACCTTGCTTTATAATATTTCCAACCGTCATATGTGGATCTAATGATGAATATGGATCTTGAAAAATCATTTGCATATTTTTTCTTATATCTTTAAATTCACTTCTTTTTATATTATACTTTTTTTCTATATCAAATATTAATTTATTGTCAAACGTTAATGATCCACTAACTTTAGGAATTAAATCTAATATAGCTCTACCTGTTGTAGATTTGCCGCATCCTGATTCTCCAACCAACCCATATACCTCTCCTTTTTTTATATTAAAAGATATACCATCCACAGCTTTTACTATATTGCTATTTTTTTTCAATATACCACTATTATCATTAAAGTAGCATTTTAAATTCTTTACTTCTAATAATACATCCTTGCTTGTAGTACACATTACGCCTCACCATCCGATTTTAAATTATACTTGAAACAACTAACTTCATGTTCTATTCCAACAAAATTCAATTTAGGCCTTTCATTTTGACAAATATCCATTCTAAAATCACATCGTTCATAAAATGAGCATCCTTCTGGAAGTTCTGTAAGTTTAGGAACTTTTCCCTTTATACATTTAGGTATTTCTCCTCTTTTAAAGTTTTCTGGTCTTGAATTTATTAACCCTATAGTGTATGGATGTTTAGGACTATCAAAAATATCTTCAACCTTAGCTTTTTCAACAATTTTTCCAGCATACATAACCATAACTTCATCTGCGACCTCGCAAATAACACCTAAATCATGAGTTATAAAAAGAACTGACATGTTAAACTTATTTTTAATATTATTTATAAGTTCTAATACTTGTGCTTGTACTGTTACATCTAATGCAGTTGTAGGTTCGTCTGCTATTAAAAGTTTAGGTATACATATTAAAGCCATAGCTATCATAACTCTTTGACACATACCTCCACTTAATTGATGCGGATATGAATTTAAAACTTCTTCTGCCCTTTTTATTCCAACTAAATTTAAAAATTCTAACACTTTTTTCTTATTCTCTTCTGCCACAATGTTTTTATGTACTTTTATCACTTCACCTATCTGATCTTTTATTTTTAATACAGGATTTAAGGCAATCATAGGTTCTTGAAATATCATAGCAATTTCATTGCCTCTTATTTTATCTAACTCATTTAGATTTAAAGATAATAGATTTTTTTCATTAAACATTATTTCACCATTATCTATATTTCCATTTTGACTCTCTATAAGTCCCATTATTGACATAGCTATCATGCTTTTTCCACATCCTGATTCTCCAACTATACCTAAAACCTTTCCTTCTTTTAAATTAAAACTAACTCCATCAACAGCTTTAATTTTATTTTTATTTGTATTAAAGCTCGTTGTTAAATTTTTTACCTCTAATATATTTTTCATTTTCTATTTCACTACTCCTTTACTTTAGGATTTAATACTTCTCTAATTGCATCTCCTATAAAATTGATAGATAAAATAGTCAAAAAAATCATTATGCCAGCTGGTGCCCATTCCCACCAATATCTCATAAGTGATTTCATATTTCTAGCTGTAGATAACATATTTCCCCAACTAGGTATAGGTTGCTTAACACCCATTCCTAAATAACTTAATCCAGCCTCTGCTAATATAGCTCCTGCAATCCCCAATGTTGCATAAACAATTATAGTTGGAATACTATTGGGAATTATATGTTTTATTATAATTTCCATAGAATTCATGCCAACACATTTTGCAGCCTCCACAAACTGTCTTTGCTTTAACGCCATAACTTGACCTCTAACTATTCTTGCTATAGTTGTCCACCCTAAACATCCTATTATAAAAACTGAATTCCAAACACTTGCACCTATTAAATCTGCTAGTATAATTGCTATTACTAAAAATGGTAAACACATAAATATATCTATAAAAATCATTATAATATGATCTATAGCTCCACCATAATATCCAGCAATAGCTCCAAATGTTACACCTATAATTAAAGATATAGCTGTTGCTCCGATTCCCACTGCTAGTGATACTCTGCCACCATAGCTCAACCTTACAAAAACATCTCTACCTAAATCATCTGTTCCTAATATATGTTCAAAACTAGGTTTGCTATTAGCTATTGCTGTATTTATAAGATCTCTTTCATGACATGTAACAATGCTCCCAATCAAAGAAAGTAACATTATAAATATTAATATTGCACACCCTATCATTGCCTTTTTATTTTTTAAAAGTTTAAAAATTCTTTTATTGCTATTTATCATTTAACTTCACCTTTTCTACATTAATATTTTTATATTTTATTTAAACCTTATTCTAGGATCTACAATAGAGTAAATAAAATCTGAAAGTAAATTTGCTATTAATATACTTGCTGAAAAAATTAATGCACACCCCATAACTACTGGATAATCTCTGTTAGCTATAGATTGATAAAATAAAGTTCCCATTCCTGGCCATACAAATATAGTTTCGATTAATATAGTTCCTGTAAATATATAACCAAGAGACATACTTAATAATGTAACAATTGGTATTAAAGCATTTCTAAATGCATGTTTATATACTACAAGTTTTTCACCTAATCCCTTTGCCCTTGCAGTTTTTATATAATTTTCGCTAAATACATCCATCATAGCTGACCGTGTATATCTCATAAGTGAAGCTATTTCTATTATTGTCATAGATAAAATTGGCAAAATCATATGTTTACCTACATCACAAAATTTACTGAATCCCGTTAAATTTTTTCCTAAACTAGACATACCCGATATAGGAAACCACTTTAGGTTAACCGCGAAAATTTTAACTACAAGAAGTGCTACAAAAAATCCTGGTATTGAAATTCCTATAAATGCTAGTATTGTAAGTATTTTATCAGTTTTTGAATATGGTTTTACAGCTGATATTATTCCTAATGGTATAGCTATTATCGTTGTTAAGATTAATGTAATCATAGATAATAAAAAAGTATTCTTTATTCTTCTTTGAATTATATCTGAAACAGGTTCGTTATATCTTATAGATGTACCTAAATCCCCCTTTATAACTTTTCCTATCCATTTTCCATATTTAACATGCATTGGATCATAATATCCTATTGACTTCAATGCATCTTCTTTGTCAGATGCTGAAATGCTAATTTCACCTTCAACAATATTTGTATATGGATCCCCTGGTGCAATATTTATAAGAGTAAATATAATTATAGATAATCCTATAAATACTGGAATCATTGTAAAAATTCTTTTCAAAAAGTATTTGCTCATTTTTATACCCTCTAAATCTAAATTCATAAAAAGTAATTGCCTTTCTAAACTTAAATTATTATTAGAAAGGCAATCCTTAACACTATATTTTATTTATAAACTTTAATCTTCCACAAACCATTCATTAGAATACTGACTATATATAGGTTGAGCATTCTTAAAGTTTTTAATTCTATCACTTACAGCCATTGTGCTCTTCCAATGGTAGCTGTAAATTACCGGCAATTCATCATTCAATATTGTAGCAATCTCTTTAAGTACTGGCTCTCTCTCTTCTTTCGTTACCATTGTAGATGCTTTTTTGATAAGTTCATCTACTTTTGGATTATTATACCCAGTATAATTATATCCATTTGGAGGTGTTAATGTCGAAAGATAACTTGGACCTAAATCTCCATCATAGAAGTTTCCTATTCCCATAGAATAAGTATCAAAATCTCCATTCTTAACATCATTCGATAATGCAGTAAATTCCATTGGTTTTAATTCTACATCTATACCTATATCTTTGAAATTTTGTTGTAGCATTAGTGCATATTTAGTTTTTGACTCATCTCCACCAACATACTTATAAGTAAATGTAAATGGATCCCCATTATAATACATCTTTTTATCGTTTTCCTTGTATTCAAATCCAGCTTCTTTGAAAAGTTCTATAGACTTTTTAGGATTGAACTTATATTCATTTAATCCATCTGGATGAGCCCAAAAATTTGATGGATATGGATTGTATGCAACTTCACCTTTTCCTTTTAAAACTTCTTTTACAATTGTTTCTCTATCTAAAGCATAAGCTAAAGCTTGTCTTGTTTTTTTATCACTAAATTGAGGTTTTCTTAAATTAAGTCCAACATAATGATATGCATTATTAGTTATATCTTCAATTCTATAACCTTGCTCTTTATAAGTTTCTTCGTCTTCTTTAGTTAAATTTCCCACACCTATAATATCTACTTCTTTATTAAGTATTTCTGATTCTGCTGTTTCACTACTTACTAATTTAAAAACATACTTATCGATATTAGGTTTACCTTTCCAATAATATTCGTTTGCTACAAGTTCTACTCCTTGATCCGGTGTAAATGTTTCAAGTTTAAATGCACCTGTTCCAATTGGTTTTCTTATTAAATTTGTATCATTTTGTACTTTTTCTACAGTATCTTTATTCCATATATGTTCTGGTATAATTCTCATCATAAATCCAAAATTAATTAAAGCTGATCCATATACTTCATCTGTTGTTATTTCTATTGTATAATCATCAATTTTTTTTACACCTTTCAGTTCTGTAGATTTTCCTGTTTTATAATCTTCATATCCAGTTATGTTTTTAACAAACATTGTATATGGTCCTTTATATTTTTCATCAGAACAAAATTTAAATGTAAAATCAACATCATCTGCAGTAAATTTTTCACCATCATGCCATTTCACGTCATTTCTTAGTTTAAAAGTTAATGTTTTGTTATCATTTGAAAATTCGTATGACTCAGCAAGATTTGGTGCTATATCCATATTTTCATCTAAAGATAATAATCCATCATATACAATATTGTTAATAGATGCATCATAGCTAAATGTAAATGATGTCGGTAAAAAAACACCGCTTGGAGAAGTTCCTATTGCTTCTGTAACTACTCCACCTGTCTTAACTTTTTTAGCTTGTTCTTTCTTTTCTGCATCACCACAACCTGTAAATGCAAAGCAAACTGTGATGATTAAACTTAAAATTAAGCTTAACTTTCTCTTCATTTTAGTCCCCCTAAATTTGTCATATTTTTAATTTTTTTGTAAAATACTTTTTTATTATATCATTTAACAATCCTTTTTCTACATATTTTTCATATTATTTGAATTTCAAATAAATAACTTAGTATCTATAGAATATTTGATTTTATTAAATTTTCCTATTTACACTTTGTTAATAATATAGGGAAACAAGCTCGAATTTAAAACTATTTTTTTAGCTGTAAATATATTACTTTCAAAAGGAATACTAACTTTAAAATGATTTAGAGCTAGTCTCACTCTTAAGGGTATCCAAGTTTTGGAACCAATAATTATGAAGATGAACTTGGAACCCTATAGTTTCACTATAATATTTCTTTACTATATAATTTTTTAAAACAGAAAAAGATGTCATAAAATTTAATTTACAACATCTTTTATACGTTTATAGTTCTATATATACAACTATAAGTTTATATTATTATAAAAATGGATTATAAAAACGTCCTCCATTATATATATTGCAAGCTATAGCCATAAGTAAAATTGTCATCATAATTGCAACTGTTATATAATCTCCTATTTTAAAACTTCGTTCGCTATACCATGTACGTTTCTTTTTATTTCCAAATGCTCTTAATTCCATCCCAGTACTTATTGTTTCTATTTTATCTAGACTTGAAAAAATAAGTGGAATTAATATAGCTACTGATTGTTTTATTCTTTTAGATACCTTTTCCTTTTTAGACATGTCTATTCCTCTTGCTTGTTGTGCAAATGATATATCCATATAATCCTTTTGAATATCTGGAACATATCTTAATGCTATTGCTACTGAGTAAGCAATTTTATAATTTACACCAATTTTATTTAAAGATGCTGCAAATTCACTAGGATTTGTTGCCACTATAAATAATAATGCCATTGGTATTATAGAAAAATATTTTAATGTTATATTAAACTGATAAAATAATTGTTCTATTGTTACTGTGTATGGTCCTACAATCGTAAATAAATCTGTTCTACTATTATATATCTTTACACCTTCCATTGGTGAAAAGATAAATATAGCTATGTTGTTTATAAGTAAAAATACTAGTATAAAATATAGTACAAAAGAAACCTTTTTAAAAGGAACCTTTGAAATTTTAAATACTACTACACTAAATATAAACATTCCTATAAGCAAAAATGTATTATAGGTTACCATTGATGCTATTGCCCAAAGAATTAATGCAATGAGCTTTGATGCACCACTAAGTTTATGAATAGGCGAATCTATCTCAGAATATTCTAGCATTGTATTCATACTTTTCTAATCCTCCTATCATAATCAATAAATCTTTTAACAAAATTTCTTGGTTCTTCTAAATTTGCTTTTAATGCTAATTCATATAAAGATGTTTCTTTTAAGTTAGCTTCTTTTATAACTTCTTCATCTGTAAGTATATTGGAAGCACTATCTTCTGCTATTTTTAATCCATTTGATAATACTATTGCTCTATTAGTATATTCAAGCATTAAATGCATATCATGAGTTATCATTATTATAGTTACACCTTTTTCATTTATATATTTTAAGAACTCCATAATCTCACTATAATGTCTAAAGTCTTGTCCTGCTGTTGGTTCATCTAAAATTATAATTTCTGGATTTAATACAAGAATTGAAGCTATAGTTACTCGTTTCTTTTGACCAAAGCTTAAAGCTGATATTGGCCAATTCCTGAATTCATATAAACCACAAATTTTAAGTGTTTCATATACTCTTTCCTCTATTTCTTCTTCACTTATTCCTCTAATCTTAAGACCTAATGCAACTTCATCAAAAATCATTGACTTAGATATCATAGCATTAGGATTTTGCATAACTACTCCTATTTTTTCAGAACGTTCCTTTATAGTTTCATTTTCAATACTTCTTCCCTTTAATAATATATCTCCACTAGTTGGTTTATAAAAACCACATATAAGTTTAGATATAGTAGATTTTCCAGCACCATTTTTTCCAATAATGCTAACCATCTCACCTTTATTTATTTTAAATGAAACTCCCTTAAGAATTTCCTTATTTTCATCATATCCAAATTTTATGTCTTTAAGCTCAAGAATAGCATCGTTACCACTTTTATTAACAACTTCACTACTTTCTTGATACCAATTATTAAGTTTATGTTTTTCTTTATCTAATTTTAAAGTGTTTATAGCTTCTGGGCATAATTCCTCTGTTATTTGTATACCTGCGTATTTTAATGCTGTTATATATAAAGGTTCTCTTATACCAGTTTTATTTAATAAATTGGAACTTAATAATTCTCTAGTAGTTAAATCTCCAACAATCTTTCCATTATCAATTACTATTATCCTATCAATATCAGAGTGTAATACATCTTCTAATCTGTGTTCTATTATAACTATGGTTTTGTTATCTTTCTTATTTATATTATCAATAAGCTCCATAGCACTCTTACCTGTTGCAGGATCAAGACTTGCTAGTGGTTCATCAAATAAAAGTATATCTACATCTGAAACCATTACCCCACCTAATGTAACACGTTGTTTTTGTCCTCCAGATAAGCTATGAGGTGAAGATTTTAAATGACTATTTATATCCACAATTTTAGAAACTCTATCTACCTTTTCTTTCATCTTATCTTGTGATACACAATCATTTTCTAATCTAAATGCTATATCTTCAGCTACAGTTAATCCAATGAATTGACTATCTGGATCTTGAAGTACAGTTCCTACTACACTAGAAAGTTCAAATATGCTCATATCTTTTGTTTCTTTGCCTTTAACTTTAAGTGATCCTTGTATTTCACCTTCATATAAAAAAGGTACAAGCCCATTAATTGCATTTGAAAGTGTACTCTTGCCTGATCCTGATGGCCCTACAATAAGCACTTTTTCTCCTTCATATATAGTCAAATTAATATTTCTTAATGTTGGTTCTTTTTGTGAATTGTATTTAAATGTAAAGTTACTAAATTCAATTACCGGCTTTTGGGAACTTTTCTTTGAACCATTTTTTAAACTTAAATCATAGTTTTCATAAGAAACTTTACTTTTTTCTTCATTTACTTCTTTAATTAAACTGCCCTTTTGGGTTCTGCTTTTAGCATATGTATACAATAATGTAGTTCCTAAAAATCCTACTATTATTATATTAGATATACTTGCTACCGCACCTTGAATATAAAGTTTATCTATTGGTTCACTATAAATTACAATATCTAATGTTGGTGCTACTACACACCAAGCTATTATATTTGCTAACACTTGATAAATATTAAATATTATTGCATGTTTTTTCGTAAATTTTCCTTTTGAAATATCCACTGATTTTTTTGCAAATCCAATAATAAATCCAGTAACACTAGATGCTATTATCCAACTAAACCAAGGACTACCCCACATCATTAAATCCTTTAAAGTATGTCCTACAAATCCAATTGCAGCTCCTGCTATTGGCCCAAATATAACTGACATTAATCCTAAAAATGCATAACTTGTTTCTAGATTTGTATTTGGAATCCCCGTAGGAATCGATCCAAATCGCCCTAATATCATAAATACAGCTGCCCCAATACCTATAGCTACTATTGTTTTAATGGGTAGCTTATTATTTTTTTTCATCTATTTTTCTCCTTATTTTCTTGTATTTTTTAACTTTATTATATATTATTCAAAACAAAAACGCTAGATAACTCATACCTAGCGTTGAAAAAACATATAATTTTTCTCATCTACTAGCTAAAAGCTACAGGATTTAGCACCACACTTTATATATCATTTATATATAAAAATAGGTTGCTGGGTATCATAGGGCCAGTCCCTCTACCACTCTTGATAAGAATTCAATATTAAATTTACTAATTAATGATATATTACAATATCTTTAATGTCAATAGTATACTCTATAGTTTTGAATTTAATAATAAGATTTCAACTTATATTATCATAAAGTTTATTATTCTTTTAGTCATATTAATCGTTGATATATTAGGAAAACTCTCATTATCTTTATTTAATAACTATCTTATATTTTTTTTATTTTAAATTGTGACACCATATTATTTAAGTTAATAGCCTGTGCTGTTAATTCTTGACTTGCTGCTGCACTTTCTTCTGATATAGCTGAATTTGATTGCACTACTTCTGCTATCTGTTGTATTCCATCATTTATTTGTTCAATTGATTGTGCTTGCTCTTTTGATGCATTTGTTATTTCAAAAATTAATTCAGTAGATTTACTTACTGAATCCACCACTTTTACCAACTTTTCAGCAGTACTATTCACTAATTGTTTCCCATTTTTTACAGAATCTATAGATTTTCCAATTAACTCCATAGTATTTTTTACTGCTTGTCCTGATTGTTGTGATAACTCTTTTACTTTATTGGCTACTACAGCAAAACCTTTTCCTGCATCGCCTGCTCTAGCTGCTTCTATACTAGCATTTAATGCTAGTAGATTAGTTTCTGTAGCTATTGATTCAATGTCTTTAATAATACTACTAATGTTTATAGATGATTTTTCAATATCTTCCATTGCACTTACCATTTCTTTCATACTTTTATTTCCCTCATTTACAACAACCATAGATTCATGTGACATCTCATTTACATCATTAGCTATTTTTACAGTGTTTTGAACTTCATTGCTAATTTCCCCAATAGATGCTGAAAGCTCTTCAATTGCACTTGCTTGTTCAGCAGCTCCTTGTGCAAGATTTTGTGATCCTTCTGCTAATTGATCTGATCCACTGGAAACTTGATTTGATGCTTCATTTATTTCTATTATAATATCACTAAGCTGTCTAATAATTTTATATATAGAATCTTTTATTGGTTCAAATATACCAATAAATTCAACTTCAGGTTCAATATTAAAGTTACCATTAGAAATTTCTCTTAAACCCCTAGCCGTGTCTTTTAGTACATCATTAGTTACTTTTATCATTTTTCTCATGCTATTTGATAATAATCCAAGTTCATCTTCAGAATAATAATTAAGTTCTACATTAAACTCTCCATTTGCCATCTTATCTGCCGCTGTTTCAATTTCTAATATTGGATTTGTCAAACTATTAGTAATATATATAGCTAAAATAGCTGTAATTCCAATTGTAATACCTGCAACTATTATCAAAACAACAATTGTAATTATTTGTATCACTCTCAAAGTTTTATATTTATTTGTTGCAATTTCTTGAGATTGTTTATACATTGATTCTAAGTATGTGTTTGCTTCTAATAGTATTGGCTGATAATTTTCAAAAAATATTTTTCTTCCCTCATCATTAGCATTAACTAAAGCCAATTCATATATTTTTTCCTTAAAATCTTTTGAAGTATTCATTGTATTATCAAATTTTTCTATCAATATCTTATCACCTAAAAAATTATTATTTAAGTAATCTAAATCATCTTTTATCGAATCAAGTTCTTCTTTTGCATTATTTATATATTCTTCTGTTTTACTTTTATCTGGGGTACCAAATGCATAATTTATAAATTTTGAATATGATTGAATTGTTCTACGTATTTCCATGACTTTATTTGTGTTTTGATAAGGACCGTTGTAAAATGTTGTGAAACTTCTTCCTACTAATACTAAGCTTACAATTGATGATATTACTGTAATAATTAGCATAAAAATAATAATAGAAAATATAGTTTTTAATTTCTTTTCAATTTTAAAATCTTTAATCTTATCTTTTAGTTTTTTCATACATACACACTCCTATTTTTTTACAAATTAATATCATGTATTTTCATTATTCTATATTACGACTTATTATTCTAAATATTAATAAAACTTAAATGTATTTAATATAAATTTAATACTTTAATTTTTTTTAAAATTTATTTTAATATATTTAAATATAAATTATTCTTTTTATAATAAAAGTATAAAAATGTAATTGTTTTTTTAAACTTTATATAGTCAAATAAATTTAAATCTCCATCTTCCTTATTAGCTATCAAAATAACTTTTTCTTTATAATCTTCTAATATATTTAACTATAAAAATACAGTAATATGAATTTCTTATATTATAATTTTTTAAAATTTAACCCTCTATATAATAAAATAATCACTTAGGTTTTTCTTAAACCTAAGTGATTATTCATTGTATTTTCTATTCACCATATTTTACTTGTAATTTTATATTAGGATGTTTTTTGCAAAACTGAGTAATTATAAAAACGCTAGATACTTTCCCTCTAGCGTTTGAAATACATAATTTGTTCTCATCTACTAGCTAAAAGCTACAGGATTTAGCAGCACACTTTATATATCATTTATATATAAAAATAGATTGCTGGGTATCATGGGGTCAGTCCCTCTACCACTCTTGATAAGAATTCAATATTAAATTTATTAATCCAATCTATTTATTTTTAATTTAATTATTTAAAATATATTTAATTTTTTCAAAAATAAAATTTATTCCGGTGTTTTCATTTTTATTGGAACAAAGTTATCTGCTTGATGATAATTTAAAGCCTTTATAGCACATTGTGGTGTTATAACATGAACCATAATAGGTCTACTGTTATCAACTTCTATTTGTTCATTTTTTTCTATCCATTCTGAAATACTCTTAATAACTCTTGCACCGTCCTCATCATCTCCGTCTATTGAAGTTGCAACAGCATATAATCCACCGTTAAAATCCATAATTTCATATTCACAATCACTTATTTCTTCTTCAATAGCATAATACCAAACAAGTCCTTCATTTTTAAAATCATACCATATAAAGTCTCTTGGAAAAAATTTATCTTTTCTATTCTTATCATATGCACTCCACCACTTATCAAATTTACCCAAAATTCCTGTTTCTGAAAAATCACAATTCACATCACAACCTGATGAAACCATTTTACATTTAGGCAACTCAATTAATCTAATATTTTCCATTTTCATCCCCCATTTTCAATTTATCTGACAATATAATTATATTATCATCTTACCTAATTAATATATAAAAATAATTTGTAAATTTTTATATGTTTTTACAGTAACTTTTCAATTGCACTTTCTATTTTTTCTGGTTCTACTGTTGGCGCAAACCTTTCTACAACTTTTCCATTTCTGTTTATAAGGAATTTAGTAAAATTCCATTTTATATCATCATCTTTTGTGTTAAATCCTAATGATGTTAGTTTATCATAAAAAGATTTTGATGCTTCATCTTCATAAGCTTTTGGTGCTTCTTTTCTTAAATATTTATATACTTCAACTGCCTTTTCTCCATTTACATCAATTTTTCCAAAAGTTTTAAATGTTGTTCCATAGTTTGTTTTACAAAAGTTAACTATTTCTTCATTGCTTCCTGGGGCTTGCTCAAAGAATTGATTTGATGGAAAATCTAAAATTTCAAATTCTCTATCTTTATATTTATCATATATTTTTTGAAGACCCTCATATTGTGGTGTAAATCCACATCCTGTTGCAGTATTAACTATCAAAAGAACCTTTCCTTTATAATCTTCTAATGAAATTTCTTTTCCCATTACATCTTTTACTTTGAAATCATAGATCATTTTTAACTCCTCCATACTAAAATTATAATATGTTTAATTATTTACATAACTTATCATTTACTATTAACATTAAATAATTCACTCCTGTTAAATTTTTTTCATTTTACTTTATATATATATAACTATTTATTCACACTAATTCATTCTTTAAATCCAAATTATCAATAACTAAACTTTATACTACATATCCAGAAGCATGTCTCACAAGTAAACTAATATCAATACCTATGCAATACTCTCACATTTTTAAATTTCTATAAAAAATCACCTAGGTTTTTCTTAAACCTAAGTGATTTTTCATTATATTTTTCTATTCACCATATTTTTTAATATATTTTACTTGTAATTGTATATTAGGATGTTTTTTACAAAACTGACTAATTACAAAATAGCAACTTGGACATGGTTCCCACTTGCTGTAAAGAATAAGTTTTCCTTTATCCTTTAAAAATTTTTTTTCTATTTGCTTATGTATTTCTTCCAATATCTTCTTTTCACTATCATTAACTCTTTCATATCCAACACCCAAATTTCCCAACTTATTTACCTTTAAACTTTTAAAAACTGACTTTTCCATAGGTGGTGCTGCACAATAATTTGATATTTCATTTTTCCCACTTATTGCTTTAAATTCCTTATTATCATATGTTGCAATTGCTATATTTATAGAATCTTGCAATGCTTCACTTTGATTTATATGAAATGTTGCTTTTTCTTTTTCATCTACTCTCATATATTTATTTATATTTTTTATTAAGCGTTTAACTCTTGGTATATTATTTTTTAAATGCTCATGATATTCTACAGTTCCTTTTTTAACTTTAAAATATTCACACTCTATTTTTTTAGGTATCTCTAATGATATTGTTTTTACTTTACTTTTATCATTGTAATTTTCTTTTAAACTATCATTTCCTACTAAAATCATTCTCTTTAATAATTCTATATCTTTTGCATAAAGATATTCATTATCTAATTCCTTCTCTAACTTTATTAATTCAAACTTTTCTTCTAAACTTATTTTTTTATCTACTCTAGTTTTTATTTCTTCTATTTCATCTAAAATCTCTTCAACACTTTCTTTTAAACTAGGTTCTCTCTCATATTCAATTCTATCTATATACATTTTTTTAATTTTACATATACTCTCACATAATTTATTATGATTATTTTGAAATATAGTAATTCTTTTTACATAATCTATAAAATCATTAATATCATCTGCCTTATATGTAGTCTTAGTGTCATTAATACATACATTTAACATATTCATTGAATTATTATCTAATTTAAAAGTATCTATAACTTTCTTTCTAAACTTTAGTTCATCAAATTCATTTATATTGTACCCTTCTGTTTTTAATGCATTTTTAAAATCATCTGAATTACTGATTTTTATTCGTTCTTTTTTTCTTTCTTTTAATAAGCCATTTTTTCCCGTCATATTAACCCCTTATCTTTAGTTTGTAAGTAATAAGTCTATTTATAATTATATATATATTATTAATTACTTTACAATATTTATTATTACAATTTCTCAACTATAGGAAACTTAACTTTATAGCTATAACTTTTACAATAGAGGTTTTATTTTTTTCTATATATTATATAATATTATAGGGTTACAAGCTGAAAAATAAAATTATTTTTGTTTCATTTGGGAATTCTAATTAATTTAAAATGGAAAATTGAAAGTTGAAAGTGAATGTAAAAATTGGAGATTCAATTTTTAAAAATGATTTTTTATTAAATTTGCAAAGCAAATTATTTAAACACAATATAAAAACTGAATTTTATAAAATATCCAAAGTAATAGGGATAGTTACTATTGAAACTGTGATTAGTAAGAATATTATGATGGGGAATTTATTCTCCAAAATGAACTTTTTATGGATAAATATTATACTGATTTTATTTGAAGTACAAATAAAACATTGTAGTGGGGATTTCAATCCCCGGGATATTCACCATCACTTTTCACTCTTACTTTTTAATTGGTTTCCAACATGATAATAGAATAAACTGTAAGCTTAATAATATCACTTGATAAAGATGTTATTTAAACTTCGAACTTGGAACCCTATATAGGGTTCCAAGTTCATCTTCATAATTATTAGTTTCAAAACTTGGATACCCTTAAGAGTGAGACTAGCTCGGAATCATTTTATAGTAAGTATTTCTTTTGAAAGCAATATATTTTCAGCTTAAAAAATAGTTTTGAATTCGAGCTTGTTTCCCTATATTTAAGGGTGTTAATTTTTGAAACAAATTAAATTGTAAGATTAGTTTAAAGCCCTATGACATAATATATTTTGTGGGAGGTTTATTTTTTATGAAGAATCATCAACTGACAGAAGAAAACATAAAAAAATTAAGAGAAGAATTAGATTATAGAATGACTGTAAAAAGAGCTGAAATTGCTAAAGAGAAACTAGTAGCTGCTGCACATGGAGATAGATCTGAGAATGCTGAATATAAAGAAGCTTGTGCAAACTATAGAGAAAATGATAATAGAATTCAATATTTATTAACTATGATATCTACAGCAACTGTAATAGATGGCGATAACATAGATAAATCAGTATTAGGTGTTAATGGTAAAGCTAAAATTAAATTTGTTGATACTGAGGATGAAGATATTATAACACTTGTAACTACACTAGATGCATCTCCTGAAGATATGTGTATAAGCATAGAATCTGATTTAGGTAAAGCTTTATCTGGTAAAAAAGCTGGAGATATAGTTGAAGTTAATGCTCCTGGAGAAAATTATTCAATAGAAATATTAGAAATACTTTAAAGTTATTTATATTATAATTTATAAACAATTAGTCTATAATCATAATATTTTCAAATAAAAAAGTGAGTATACTACTCACTTTTCTATTTTATTTACAACAACCTAAACATGATTTTATTAAAACAGTATTATTTATAAATACATTCCTATTATCTAATTTATTAAAATATATATCTTCTATAAATCCTTCAATTTTTACATTGTTATCCTCGGCATAATTAGATAATACTATAAATGTTGAAAATGGTATATTATAATGAGCTGAATGAACAGATTGACTTTTACATAATGCAGTATATTCAACTACTTCAGTTAATACTCCATGAACAATCAACTTATAACCTCCTAATTTCTGACCTTCATTAGATTCACCATTAGAAGTTTCTACTACATACTTATTTATTATCTCTATTTCACCCTTAACATTTAATATTCCCTCTATATCTGGCTTTTGTAATGGTATTTGAATTACTTTTTCTACACTAAATTGTTTAAAATTTGATATTCCAACATCTACTATTGTACTTGAGCTTTTACTTATGCTCTTTTCTAATTTATTAATATTTTCTTTTAATATATAATTAAATTTAACACTAGCTTTGTTAATTATTTGTTGTTTGCAATTAGATTTAATTACTTTTACAGTATACTTAATTATAACTTCATCACCTTTTTTTATATCCCCTATATTAACTCCTTCTCTAATATTAATATTATTAATAACTTTTCCATCTATAGAAAAACTACCTTCTATTACTTCAACTTCAAATGGTAAATCATCTTTAAATATTACATTGTAAGCATCTAAAGTTCCTGTATTCTTTAATATTAATGTATAAGTTATATTATCTTTTAGAACTACAAATTTTTCATCTGCAGTTTTTTCAATATCTATATTGGCTATTTCCGGATATATTTCAACTTGATTACTAGATGATATACCTGTTTCTGAATTTTCGCCTGGTAACTTAAATCCATATTTTGCTTTTGATATATTAGTTATTGGTACTATTTCATTAGATATAACCTTTGCTTTAAAAGTTATTGTAACACTTTCACCTGGTTTTAATACTCCTATATCTATACCTGATATAATACCTGATTGTAAATCTTCAACTCCATTTACAGTTACTGTTCCATATATAAACTCTAAGCTTGAACTCAATATATCTGAAATAGTAATTGGATTAACATCTACATCGCCTAAAGTTATATCTCCTGTATTTTCAGCAAATAACGTATATGTGACTATATCTCCTACTACAACATACTTTTTGTCTACACTCTTAATTAAAGTTAACTGTGGATTAAAAACTTGAACACCAGTATTATCAGTAGCTATCTTATTTATTTTATTGGGATCTGTTTCAGAGTTTACAGTTACCTTAGCTGTTCCTACTATAATATTTTTAAATATTTCATTTAAATCAGAAATTACTTTAACTTCTATTTCAACAGTTTTATTTTCACCTATACTTATATTTCCAATATCAATTCCTGTTTTTAAATCTCCAGTAATAACCACTCCATTTAACTTTATGCTTAAAACTTGAAATTCTAATGGTAAGTCATCTTTAATAATAAAATTATTTATTTCTATATTTCCTGTGTTTTTAATCTCAATGGTATATACAAATATTTCTCCAACCTTAACTGAGCTTTTATTTGAAATTTTGCTTATTGTAAAATTAGGATTATATACATTAATTTTATTTTCATTACTAGTTGAATTTCCATTAAAATTATTTTTAGATACTATATAATTAAACTTTGAAATTGAAATATTAGTTATAACCCCACTTTTAGGAATAGATGTTACTTTTGTATCAAATGATATTATTTTTTCTTCTCCAATTTCTAAATTACCAATATTAACTCCAGTTAATATACTTTGATTTGAAGGTATATTATTTATAGTTAACTTTCCTTCATAATTTAAATTTGATGATAATTCATCACTAACTATGACATTTTGTAATAAAACTTCTCCAGCATTAATTGCCTTTATTGAATACCTTATGGTATTTCCAACTAAAGCTTTAACTTTATCAGATGATTTAACTAAAGTTAACTTTGCTTTTATTACAGGTATATTAACTTTATTTGTGACAATTTTACTTTTAATTGGTGGAAGATTATCATTAACTCTATACTCATAATTTATCTCTGCATCATTTGTTAAAACACTTGGAGCACTTTGCAATACCTTCACTTTAAAAGTTGTAGTAATAGTTTCACCTGGCGCAATGCTACCAACATTTATTCCTAAATTTGGATTTTGCAAAGGTTCTAATTCACCATTGATAGTAACTGTACCTGATATAAATTCTGTTCCTTCTGGAACAATATCATTTACAATTGTATTAATAACACTTACATTTCCTGTGTTTTTCAAATTTATAGTATAAGTTATTATATCTCCTGGTGTTGTAACTATTTTATCTGATGACTTTTCTGCATTTTGTGGCAATATTTCACCATGGTTAACCTTTGTATATACAGTGTTTGTATAGCCACTTCCACTTACTGAATTAGGGTTAGATGGATTAACTGTGTAGGTATATTTTATATATGCAGTATTTGGGATTGGGTTTGGCACTGGAATTTTATCTACTTTCACTGAGTAACTCAAAATTATTTTTTGATTAGGCAAAATTCCATTTGTAATATTAATTCCACTAGATGGACTTCCAGTTATAGGAACATTTGATACTAAACTTCCCTCAATATAAATTGTTCCATTAGGAATAGCGTCTGATATTACAACATTGTTAGCAATTGTATTACCTGTATTATTAACATTAATTGTGTAAGTTATTTCTTCTCCTATATCTGCATATTGTTTATCTACAGATTTAACTAAATTCCCTGATGATACTAAATCTGCATATACAACCTTTATATCAACTGATGAAGTGTTATTATTTGGATTAGGATCCTTTGTTGTACTACTTACCTTAGCTGTATTTGTAACTATACCTAATGCAGAATTAGTTATAGTTCCTCTAATAAGAATGGTTTTTGATTCATTTACTATTAACGTTCCTATATTATAAGGACTTATCCATACGCTCCAATCAGTTCCTCCATTCGTAGAAAATTCAACATTGGATATTTCTTCTGGTACTACATCCTCTATAATTACATCTTGTGCATTTGATGGTCCACTATTGTTAATAACTAAGGTATAAACTACTGTATTTCCTCTATTTACAAAACTATTATTTACTGTTTTTTTAATACTTATATCCGCTAAAGAATTTATAGGTGTTCCAATTGTATCAGTATTATTATTTTGATTTGGATCTTTTGTTGTGCTGCTTACTGTAGCTGTATTTTGTAAAATTCCAGTTACATCCTTAGGCACTATACCTCTTATTAAAACTACCTTAGATTCATTATCTTGTAATGTTCCTAAATTTAAACTTCCTTTCCATGGTAACCAATTTAATGAACCCTCTAACATATATTCAGGATTTTCTAGTATTACAGCATCTTTAAGTTTAACACCTTGTGAGTATGATGGACCTAAATTTGATATAACTATAGTGTAGGTCAACATTTCTCCTGATACTATCGGACTAGGGCTTGCTGTCTTTTTAACAGTTATATCAGCCAAAGTATCTACTACAGTTGTTGATTTTGATGTATTATTATCTGGACTAGGATCTGGTGTTGTTGATTTAGCAGTAGCTGTATTTTCTATATTTTCTATACATGATGAGTTTACATTTCCTCTTATTTGTACATTTATTTCAGGTGCTTCTGCTTCTATATTCCCTAAATTAATTTTATTTTGAAGCCATGGCTTCCATGGTAATATTCCATTAATTAAATATTCTGGATTTAATATACATTGTGGAACTATATCTTCTAATATTACTTCCTGTGCATTTGATGGTCCTAAATTCATTATTTCTATATTATACGTTAATAAGTCCCCTGCAATTACTGGATTAGGATTACCTGTTTTCTTCACAATTATATCTGCTAATGTGTTTACTTTTGTGGTTGTTGTGGAAGTATTATTATCAGGATTTGGATCTGGTGTTGTTGAGGCTATCTTTGCTGTATTAATTATATTTTCTATACAAGATTTATTTACAGTCCCCCTTATTTGTACATTTATATCTTTTGCTCCATAAATTAATATTCCTAATGTTATTCCATTTTGAGGCCATGGTTTCCATGGTAATACTCCATCAATTGAATACTCTGGATTTAATATACAGGATGGAATTGTATCACTCAATATTACATTTTGAGCATTATCCGGGCCTTGATTAGTTATAACTATTGTATAATTAATATTATTTCCTGCAACTACAGGATTAGGATTTGCCGTTTTTATTATTCTTAAATCAGCTTTTTTAGGTGTGTTAGTTATTGTATATTTTATTATATCACCAAGTTGTAATGTTACTGATTCTGGTAACTGTGTTATTGGAGGTATTTGTCCACCATTAGATAAATTGATAACAGATATTGTTTGATTATAATCTGTTAATGAATTTTCACTTTCTAAACTCATTGACTCATCTATTGTATAAGTATTATTAACTTTACCAAATACATTTGCTGTCTCTATTTGTATTCCATTTGAATTTCCTGTTGTGGTTACTTTATTATTTGGTATTCCATTTATACTTAAAGTAAATTGATCTAATGGACTTCTTCTTGATGTAATATTTTTTAACACTTCTATTTTATTTATAGCAAAACCAATTGCAATTCCTTGTCTTCCGCCTCCTCCAATAGATGAACTTATAACTCTTACATTAATATCAGTTGCATTTTTTGTTACAATGACAGGTGCTGAAACAATATACCCACTTGTACCTTCTTCTTTAAATATATTTGTTCCAATTCCACTAATTGCTGGTGTAGTTGCTATACCTCCACCTACTGGTGGCATATTTATTAATAAATCCCAAACACCTTGATTAGTAGTATATATAATACCTTCTTCCAAATTTGTAGTTTCTCCATCAGCTAAAATAACAGAGTAATTGGGAATGTTCATTCCTTCTTTATCCAAAACTTTTATATTAAAAATCCTTAACTCAGTTACTCTATTATTAAAATTACCATTTGGCTCATATAAAACTACATTTCCATTAATCCCTGTATACCCTGTATTTCCAAAAGCTGCTCCTCCTGATGTTGGTGATGGTGTTGCTACAAATGATCTTCCCCCTAATGCAATTGCAGTATTGGTTAAATCAAACTTAACTGTTGAACCATCTAATAATGTGGCAGTTATATCAGTTATTGTTTCACCTGGATTTATAGTAAAATTTCCAAAATTAACCCATCCAATACCACCTGCACTCGGTGAATTTCCACCAGGATTTGCATAAACTAATGATGCCATAAAAGTTCCCCTCCTCAATAAAATTTTATTAAAATCTATATAAATAAAACTTTTCTCTATGAGCTATTTTTTAAAAATATCACAATATAGTATATTCACAATTAAATCTTTGTTGATTTTTGAGCAGTTCTATTTTCTATTTATTCAAGAAATTATATAAGGTTATCTCGCATTTATATTTTCAAAATTTAAGTCTATAGGGTTCCAAATTCAAAATAACAAATTTATCAATTGAAAAACTTTTTTCTTTCATCAAGAAACAGGAATTATTTAAATTAGTATTTCTTTAAAAATTGATTTAGAAACTCTTATTAATTTGTTTTTTATTTTCAAGACCTGAACCCAAGGACGAGTTCAGCGACTGCCTAGACAGGACGTCGTGTGAACTAAATTTAGAAATATGTAATTCAAAATTCAATGTATAT
>NZ_CCAT010000046.1 GCF_000612845.1 Clostridium ihumii AP5 | reverse complement strand
GAGATAATGTATAGCAAAAAAGCAGCTATGGATAAACAAACGGAAGAAAGAACTAAGGAAATAGATGATAGTAAAGAGAAAGTTAGAACTGCAGATGCAGAGGAAATTAAGAAAGATTCAGAGGTGACTGAGAATAAAAATGAATCAAAGGAAAATTTTTTAAGTACATCTGTTTTTCTAGGAGATTCGATAACAGAAGGTTTTTCATTTTATAGTCTTGTAGACTCAAACAGGATTTTAGCTAAAAAAGGTGATACAACAATTAAAGCAATGGAGTACATAAGTTCTGTAAAAGATATAAATCCTAAAAATATTTTTATCCTATATGGAATGAATGACTTAGTTAATTTTCAAAACAATGAAGATTTTATTATGAGTTATTCTAATTTAATAGAAAACATAAAAAAAGAAGTTCCAGAAGCTCATATTTATGTACAATCTGTGCTTCCAATAGCATCTTCGGCAGAAGATGCAAGTTTGAATTTAACAAATGCAAGAATAGATGAAGTAAACACAATGATTTTAAGCATGTGTGTTGAAAAAAATATAAATTATATAGACATATCTAAAGGTTTAAAAGCAAATGAAAGTTTGTTTGAACCTGATGGTAAACATGTTAAAGCTGATTTTTACAATGTTTGGTTAGATGATATAAAAAACAATTTATAATAAATTATTAAAAATATATTTCATTTGTAAGGAGAATGGGAAAATGACAAAAGGAAAATTAAAAAAGGTTATATCTATTACATTAGGAGCAATATTATCTATGGGACTATTAACTGCATGTGGAAGTAATAGTACGAAAAATCCCACAACTGAAGAAGTAATGAACAATATTAAGGATTCAGTAAAACTTGATTCTATGAAAGAAGGTAATGAGGAAAAGTTAACCGATTTGGTTGGAGTTGATGCAAGTGATGTAGAAGAATTTGCATACTATATGCCAACAACAAATTTACAAGCAAATCAAGTAGCAGTTATTAAAGTTAAAGATGAAGATAAGGTAGATGATATAAAATCACAAATAGAAAATAAAATAAATGAAAGTGGAGAAGAATTTAAAACATATCTTCCAGAGGAATATTTTCTAATTGAAAATAAAGTTATAGAATCAGAAGGTAAGTACATATTAGTAGCAGTATCTAAAGATAGTGAAGAGATAGAGGGAGCATTTGAAGATTCCTTAAAATAAATTAAGAGTTTTGGAGCAAAAATATGAAAAGTAAATATTTAAGGTGGGATAAAATATGGTATTTAGTAGCTTAATATTTTTATTTATATTTTTACCAATAACATTATTGGTTTATTATATAGTTCCTAGAAAGTTTAAGAATTTAGCACTACTTATATTTAGTCTTATATTTTATGCTTGGGGGGAACCAGTATATATAGTAATAATGTTATTTTCAACGGTTTTTGATTATACTAATGGTATTTTAATAAGTAAGTATAGGGAAGATAAAAATAAAGCTAGGACAATACTTATTTTATCAATGGTTATTAATTTAGGAATTCTAGCATTCTTTAAGTACTATGGATTCTTTATTGAAAATATTAATGGAATATTTAATCTTAGCTTAACAGCAAAAACATTACCGTTACCAGTTGGGATATCTTTTTATACATTTCAAACAATGTCATATACAATTGACGTGTATTTAAATAAGGTACCTGTTCAGAAAAATATAATCTCTTTTGGAGCATATGTTACAATGTTTCCACAATTGGTTGCAGGTCCAATTGTAAAATATGGTGAAGTTGCAAAGCAAATAGATAAAAGAGTAGAAACTTTAGATAAGTTTGGTGAAGGTGCTGAACTCTTTATAGTAGGACTTGGTAAAAAAGTATTACTTGCTAATAATATAGGATTTTTATGGACAACTATAAAGGCAATGCCTATAAGTGATATTACAGTAATAGGAGCTTGGCTTGGAATAATAGCATTTACATTCCAAATATACTTTGATTTTAGTGGATACTCAGACATGGCAATAGGCCTTGGAAAAATGCTTGGATTTGATTTTATGCAAAACTTCAATTATCCATATGTATCAAAGAGTATCACAGAATTTTGGCGCAGATGGCACATATCACTAGGTTCGTGGTTTAGAGAATATGTATACATACCTTTAGGAGGAAATAGAGTTTCTACAGCTAAGCATTTAAGGAATTTATTTGTAGTATGGTTTCTTACTGGACTTTGGCATGGAGCAAGTTGGAACTTTATTGTTTGGGGATTATACTTCGGTGTTATTTTAGTTATAGAAAAAAATTTCTTATTGAAATGGTTAGAAAAAGCACCTAAATTTATTGCTAATATTTATACTATGATACTAGTGATAATTGGATGGGTATTCTTTGATGTAGAGACTTTAAAGGGTGCATTAGATTACATAAAAGTTATGTTTGGATTTGGAAATAATCCAATGATAGATAGTATGACTATGTATTACTTAGAGGCAAATATAGGCTTAATAATAGTGCTTATAATATGTTCAACATCTATACCTACGAAAATAATTAAGTTTATTAAGAAAAAATATACTACTGCAAAATTATTTGTAGTACCAGTAATTTATACAATTATATTAATTGTAGCAGTGGCATACTTAGTAAATGAAACGTACAATCCATTTTTATACTTTAGGTTTTAGAGAGGTGATAGTGTTGAATAAAAAAGCATTGAAAAGAATAATTGCGTTAGTATTTATAATATTTTTTATTATAATTGTAATTTTAAATGTTATAACTCCAAGCAAAGATTTTTCTGAACAAGAAAATAGAATGCTTGAACAACGACCTAAGTTTTCTGTTAAATCTTTATTAAAAGGAGATTTTACTAAGAAATATGAAAAGTATATATCAGATCAGTTTGCATTTAGAGATTTTTGGGTAGAATTAAAGTCAAACTGTGATAAATTTATGGGAAAAAAAGAAAGCAATGATGTTTATTTAGGTAAAGATGACTATCTACTTGAAAAATTTAAAAATCCTCAAGATAAAGATATAGAAGATAGAGTTAAAGCTTTAAATAAATTGGATAATGAATCTAAAGAATTGAAGAAGTATGTTATAATAGCACCTACTTCTGTAGAAATAAACAGTGATAAGTTACCAAGGTATGTGGTTGAACCTAGTCAAAAAGATGTTATTTCTGAATTTGAAGATGGATTAAATAAGGATATAGAATTTGTAGATATATACAATAAATTAAAATCAAAAAATGATGAGTATATATACTATAAAACAGATCATCATTGGACAACTGATGGAGCTTATTATGCATATGAAGAGCTATCAAAGTATATGGGATTTACAGCTACACCAAAAAGTAAATTTGAAAAAATGAAAGTAACAGATGAATTTTTAGGTTCACTATATTCAAAAGGAAACTTTAGAAATGTGGAAGCAGATGATATAAATCTTTATAAATATAAAAATCGTCAAGATGAAAATATAAAAGTTGAATACACATTAGAAGATAAGAAAAGTGAATCTTTATATGAAATGAAGAACTTAGAAAAAAAAGATAAGTATACTGTTTTTCAAGATGGAAATCATCCATTAGTAAAGATAACAACAGAATCAGATGAGGATAGAAAACTTATTATATTAAAAGATTCTTATGCGAATTCATTTGTACCATTTTTGATAGAACATTTTAGTGAAATATATATGGTAGATTTAAGATATTATAAAGAAGACTTATCTAAACTAATAGAAGAAAATGAAATAGGTGAGATGTTAATGCTTTATAATGCAAATACATATTTTCAAGATATGTCTGTAAAGAATATAAAGTATTAAATTTAAGATTGGAACCTTAAGAGGACAAAAATAAGTATAAATGCTATAATATTTTAGATAAAACATATGAAAAGATTGTATTAAAAATTACTATAGAATTTTATAAATAAGTGAGGTGTTTAATGTGAGCGAGGAAAATAAGGAAGGATTAGCAGGGAGTGGCTGTGAAGTTCTAGTTCCTTTTAATGAGAGAAGACCTATTAAGGAAATTGAAAGAAGTTTAATAAAAAAGTATAGAAAAACTATATGGTCTAAATTTATAAAAGCAATAAAAGATTATCAATTAGTTGAAGAAGGCGATAAGATAGCTGTTGCTATTTCTGGTGGAAAAGATAGTTTAGTAATGGCAAAATGCTTTCAAGAGCTTAAAAGACATGGTCAAATGAATTTTGAATTAGAGTTTATTGCTATGGATCCTGGTTATCATGAAGATATAAAAAAATTATTAATTGATAACTGTGAGTATTTAGAAATACCAATACATATTTTTGATTCAGGGATATTTAAAATTGTTGATGATATAGCAAAAGAATATCCATGCTATATGTGTGCTAGAATGCGTAGAGGTGCATTATATTCTAAAGCTCAAGAATTAGGATGTAATAAACTTGCACTAGGTCATCATTTTAATGATGTTATAGAAACTACTATGCTGAATGTTTTATATGCAGGTAACTTTAAAACAATGCTTCCTAAATTAAAGGCTAGCAACTTTGAGGGTTTAGAACTTATAAGACCACTTTATTATGTTGAAGAGACGTATATACAAAAATATATACAAAATAGTGGTATATGGCCATTAAATTGTGCTTGTATGGTAGCCGCTAAAAAGATAGGTAATAAGAGATTTGAAATAAAAGACATGATAGCAGACATTAAGAAAAACTTTAAAGATGTTGATAAATCAATATTTAGAGCGGCTCAAAATGTAAACATGGATGCTATACTTGGGTGGCAAAAAGACGGAGAAAAACATAGTTATTTAGATTTTTATGATGAATAAAAAAATAAAGCTAATGTGACTTAAATAAGTTACATTAGCTTTTTCTATTTAAAATAATATGTGTGCAATTATTGTTATTATAGGTAATGAAATAAGAGTCCTTTCTATAAATATTATAAATAAGTCTTTTAAAGAAACTGGTATTTTGGAACCTAATATAAGGCCACCTATTTCAGACATATATATAAGTTGTGTTACAGAAGTACAAGCAATAACAAATCTAGTTAATGGACTAGCTATTGTGCTACCTATAACAGTTGGTAAAAACATATCAGCAAATCCAACTATAAAAGTTTGAGAAGCTGCTGCTGCTTCGGGTACACCTAAAAGATTTAAGATTGGAATAAATGGTATACCTAGTATTTGAAAAAACTTAGTATATGTAGCGATAATTAAGGCTATAGTACCAATTGCCATAACTATAGGAATTACCCCTAACCACATATCTAAAACATTTTTTACTCCATCAAGTACAACTGCACTGAAACTAGAGTTTGTACTTGCTTTTTTAACAGCTTGTTCTAATGCCCAACTAAAACAAGTATAATTTTCAGGTATTACTTCACTGTCTTTTTGTTTTGCATTATTGAAATATGTATCTGGTTTTCTAGAAAGTGGAGGTATACGAGGAACTATTATGGCAACTAGTATTCCACATAAAGTAACTGTTAGATAAAATGGTAAAAACATATTTGAAAGTCCAACTTGAGCGATTACCACTAAACTAAATGTTATAGAAACGGCAGAAAAGCTTGTACTAATAATTGAAGCTTCTTTTGCTGTATAAAATCCATCTTCGTATTGCTTACTTGTAAGTAAAACTCCAATAGTTCCATCACCAAGCCAAGATGTAATACAATCTATAGATGATCTTCCTGGTAATTTAAAAATAGGTCTCATAATTTTACTACAAAATGTACCTACAAATTCTAAAAGTCCAAAGTTTAATAACAGTGGTAAGAATAATCCTGCAAAAATAAATACAGAAAATAAAATAGGTAATAAATCATTTAATAAAAGACCAGCTGTATCTGAAGACCAAATAAACTCAGGTCCAATTTTAAATGTAGCAGATAGTACAAATATCATTCCTAAAAATCTACAAAAAAACCATACTGGTGATATATTAAAAAGCGAGTTTAAGAATTTATTATTTAACACAAACTTAGGTTTAAATATTTTTGTGATAGCGGCAATAATAAATGAAATAGAAATTAAAGAACAAATTATGTAAGGTGCTATATTAGATACTGCAGAACTTACTGATCTAGACAATATCGCCACAGGTATCGTCATTTCATTTTTATAAATAATAGGTGTCATAAAAAGTAAAATTCCTATTAACGAGGGTACAATAAATAAAAATATATTTTTTAGAGAGTGCTTTAGTTTGTTTTCATATAACATAATAAATTATTCCTCCTTTGTTTATAAATATTCATTTGATTTATACTTATAATAATATAATTTATGCATAAAATCCAGTACTTTTGCTAATAAAATTTATAATAATACAAATTATACATTTGTTTATGCATAAAACTATGAATAAATATACTTTTTTATACAAAAAAAGTCTTATGAGAAATAAATAAGCATAAACGATTACAACAAAGGAAAGCCTGCAATTAGGGCAAAAAAAAATAATATGTATTTTAATAAAATATTAATTTAATATAAAAAAAATGAATAAATAAATTTATTCATTTTTTTATAAGTTTTTTAGTTTTAAGTTAGAATTAATTAAATCATAAAGTTCAGATATTAAAGATTCTTCCTTTATTGATTTTATTGATGATTTTGCAATATCTACTTCATCCGTTATTACACCATCAACACCCATATAATAATATTCTTGTATAGATGTAGAATCATTTGCAGTCCAAACATAAATATCTTTGTTTAATAGTTTAGATGCTAAAATTAATTTTTTATTTACAACAGATTCTTCAACAGATAAAAAATCCACATCTAAAAATTCAACTTTAGGAAATCCAGTAAGTACTATATATCCAACTTTAAGTTTAGGACATTTTGATTTTACTTCTTTTAAAATATCATAGTTTGTAGATTGAACTATACATTCATTATAGAAATCATTCTTATCTAATATAGATAGAAATTTTTCTATAAAATCTTTTTCATTTCCATGAAGTTTAAGCTCTAAATTGAGTTTGATTTTACCTTTACTATACTTAAGCACTTCATCTAATGTACTTATTTCACCTTCAAAATTATCTTGATATAGCTTAATATTTTTAAGTTCTGACAATGTTAAATCAGATACATTTAAGTTTTCTTTTGCTAATCGTTTCAAGTTATTATCATGTATAACTACAATATTGCCATCTTTGCTTTGAAGCAAGTCAATTTCAGCATAATCTGCATTAGAATTTATAGCAGCATCTATGGATTCAATGGTATTTTCAACACCATATTTTATATATCCTCTATGGGCCATAACATCAAATGTATTAAGTTTATCATTTATTAGAAAAATGATTTGACTATCAACAACTATGGAAACTGTAAGCATTATGAGAATTGCAGGAAATATAAATAATGATAGAATTAAACTTTTATGTTTGACTACAAAGCTTTGTTTTTTATCCTTTTCTGTAAAAGTTATATTATCAATACATATATTTTCTTTATCACAGTGATCTAAATATAGTTTAGTTAAAGTATTAATTATTATTGGAGTAGTTATTGTCATTAATAAATAATATAGACTTAAGCAAATAATAAAAACAATTGTTGGAGCAAGTTTATGACTTAAATTCTTGTTGAAAATCCAAATGAAAAAACAAGCTATAAAAACTAAAATGAATGCAAGGATTACGAAACTTATTAAAAAAATTAATATTGAAAGTATTAACATTAGTAATGTTTTTAAATAGTTCTTTTTTACAATCTGGCTACTTCTTTTAGCTGCAACTTTAAAACTTTTGGCACCTTCTAAAAGTATTACATGTATGGAATATATCCATCTTATATTAAAATATAAAATTAATATTATTAATCCAAAATATAATAATGTACCTACAAATGTTTTTCTCAATTCACCAGATACAAACCTTGGAATAGATAATGAAGGAAGTACTGATGAACTAGCTCCAAAATTAAATAATGGAACAAGAAGTATTAAATATAATCCCATCTGTAAAGCACCTACTGCAAAAAGTGGTTTTATGTTAAAAAATGATTTTTTTAATGCCGAAACTAAGTTTATTTTCTTTTTTTTATTACTAAAATAAGAAATTATTATCAGAACTGAGAATTCAAGAAAAATAAAAATCATCATTATAGGACTAAGAACTAATAATGAAAGAAGACCATATTTACTAAGTGCAAACCTTAAAATCTCAGAATTGGTTAAACTATTAAAACCGGATAAGGATATTAATTTATTAAATATTAAAGAGACAAAGGGAATAAAAAGGCATATAGATAAAATTTTATAAATTGCTTCAAAAAGGAGATTTTCCCAATAAGCGAATTTTAGATTTTCGTATACGGTTGATAATGTATTTACTAAATAGCTATTTTTAAATTTATCGAATAATTTCATAAAAAAACCTCTTTGTTTGTATAAATTTTTAATAAGTATATATGTTATTTCATTATAAAAATAAAATAAATTTATCTTTATATTAAATATTAACAAAAATAATATATTTTACACTATTATAAATGTATTGTTATAAAAAATAAAATTTTATTATTTTAAAATCAAACATATACAAGAAATATTATATATAGGTTTGTTTTAGGTTATAGGGTTCCAAGTTCAAATTTTAAATAACATCTTTATCAAATGATATTATTAAGTTTATAGTTTATTTCTATTTTTACATTTAGAACCAATTTAAATTTTCCATTTTCAATTAAATTAATTAGAATTTTCAATTGAAACATGAATAACTTAAAGTTTCAATTTGTATTACTATATATTCACTTTAGATTTTTGAATATTTAAGCTTATTTTTATGAATTTATAAGTATTATTTATGAATATTGGCAAAATATATTTATAAAACTAATTATGTATATACAATTTAAAATTAAGTTATTTATGTTTTACGTGATAAGTCCTTAAAACACTATATAAAAAATTATTGATTATGATTAGGAAGAAGTAAAGGAGCTGTGAAAATGAAATTAATAAAGAAAGATGGAAGATTGGAAGAGTTTAATGAAGATAAAATAAAAATAAGCATTGAAAATGCATCAGATGATTCAGAGGGGATGTTAACAGAATCTGATGTAGATATAATAATTAATGATGTAATGAGTATACTAAATAATTTAAGACATGATGATGCTACATCAAGTTATGAGGTGAAGGGTGTTGTTATTAGCGTGCTTTCTAAAGATAGGTTTAAAAAAATAGCTGAAGAGTATGCAAAACATTAGTTTGAAAAGTATGTTAAAAAATAGATTTTTCAACACTATATATTTTTTTTTCACTTTATATTATAATAGAGTATATTAATAAATAATTTTGAAAAGGTTGGTTATATGAAGAACGAATTTTATGATGCATTATTTGAATTTCCAACAGTGGCAGCTATAAAGGATGTAGATGGATTAGATTTTGCATTAAAATCTGATGTAAAAGTAGTTTTTGTATTATTTGGAGATATATGCAACATAGAAAATATTGTTAAACAAATTAAAGATAGTGATAAAATAGCAATAGTTCACATAGATTTAATTGATGGTTTAGCTAACAGAGATGTAGCAGTCAACTTTTTAAAAGTTAATACATTAGCAGATGGAGTTATAAGTACTAAAGCCAATATAATAAAGAAGGCTAAGGAAGTTGGATTTATAACGGTTCAAAGATGTTTTATACTAGATTCATTATCATTAGAAGCTAGTAAAAGATATATGAACTCTGGATATGCTGATGCAATTGAAATATTACCAGGAGTAATGCCGAAAATAATTAAAAAGATAGTTGATGAGGCTACACTTCCTATTATTGCTGGAGGGCTTATAGAAGATAAGGAAGATATAATATTAGCACTTCAAGCGGGTGCAACTGCAGTGTCATCTACTAAAAAAGAGATATGGCTTGAATAAGGTTTATATAAATTAAATATTTTATGTAGTTAAGAGATTGAGAGAAAAGCTACAAAAACAAAACACCTTAAATTAGGAGGTGTGTTGTTTTTGTAGCTTTTATTATTAATTAATAAAGTAAATAGAGTTTAGAAATATATATATAAAGTTTTATGGAGGATTTAATTATGGAGAAGTATATTGTTGCATTAGATCAAGGAACAACGAGTTCGAGAGCTATTGTTTTTGATAGGGATCAAAATATTTTAGAGATAGCTCAAAAAGAAATAACACCTATATACCCTAAAAAAGGATGGGTTGAACAAGATCCAATGGAGATATTTGCATCTCAGTATGGAGTTTTAACAGAAGTCTTAGCAAAAACAGGACTTTTAGCTGAAAATATAGCAGCTATAGGAATTACAAATCAAAGGGAAACAACTGTTTTATGGGATAAAACAACAGGGAGACCTGTTTATAATGCCATAGGATGGCAGTGCAGAAGAACTGCTGATATATGTGACAAAATAAAGGAAGCTGGATTTGAAGATTATATAAAAGAAAATACAGGACTTGTAGTAGATGCTTATTTTTCAGCTACTAAAATAAAGTGGATACTTGATAACGTTGAAGGCGTAAGGGAAAAGGCTGAAAATGGAGATATTTTATTTGGAACTGTGGATACATGGCTTGTTTGGAAACTTACAAATGGAAAAGTTCATGTAACTGATTATACTAATGCATCAAGAACAATGCTTTTTAACATAAAAACATTGCAGTGGGATAAGAAACTTTTAGAGTTTTTAAATATTCCAGAAAGTATATTACCAGAGGTAAGAAATAGTAGTGAAGTTTATGGAAGAACAAATCTAGGTGGAAAAGGTGGAACTAGAGTTCCTATAGCAGGAATGGCGGGAGACCAACAAGCAGCTTTATTTGGTCAAGCTTGCTTTGAAAAAGGTTCAGCTAAAAACACTTATGGAACAGGTTGTTTCTTACTTATGAATACTGGTGATGAAATGATAAAAAGTAAGAATGGATTAATCACAACAATAGCAATAGGAATTGATAATAAAGTTGAATATGCTCTAGAAGGTAGTGTTTTCATAGGTGGAGCAATTATTCAGTGGTTAAGAGATGAACTTAGAATAGTTAATGAAGCAAGTGATACTGAGTATTTTGCTAAAAAGGTACATGATAATGGTGGAGTTTATATAGTTCCAGCATTTACTGGGCTTGGTGCTCCTTATTGGGATATGTATGCAAGAGGAGCAATATTAGGACTAACAAGAGGAACTAATAGGAATCATATAATTAGGGCATCTCTTGAATCTATAGCATATCAAACTAAAGATGTTATAGATGCAATGGTTGAAGATACAGGAATGGATTTAAGAGAGTTAAAAGTAGATGGTGGAGCTAGTTCAAATGGATTTTTACTACAGTTCCAATCAGATATATTAGGGAAAAAAGTAAGAAGACCACTTATAAGAGAAACAACTGCGTTAGGAGCGGCTTATCTTGCTGGACTTGCAGTTGGCTTCTGGGAAAGTAAAGATGAAATCAAAGATAAGTGGAATATAGATACTGAATATAAATGTAACTTAGATGATGAAACAGCTGAAAAACTTTATAAAGGATGGAAGAAGGCTGTTGTAAGAGCTAAGGATTGGGAAGAAAAGGACTTATAGGGAGGAAAATAATAATTATGTATGATGTAGTTGTAATAGGAGCAGGAATAATAGGTGCGTCAGTAGCAAGAGAACTTTCAAGGTATGATTTAAAAGTAAAGGTGTTAGATAAAGAAAATGATGTAGCAAACGGAACAACTAAGGCTAATAGTGCTATAGTTCATGCTGGATATGACCCTTGTAATGGAACATTAATGGCAAAAGTAAATGTAAAAGGAAATGAAATGTTTGAGGATTTATGCAAAGAGTTAGACATTCCTTTTAAAAGAAATGGTTCATTAGTAGTTGCATTTTCAGATGAAGAATTAGTAACTTTAAATGATTTATGTGAAAACGGTAAAAGAAATAATGTAAAAGGGTTAAAAGTTTTAAATAGAGAAGAAGTTTTAGAACTTGAGCCAAATTTAAATAAAAATTTAAAGGGAGCATTATATGCACCAACTGGAGGAATTGTAGGACCATGGGAATATACTATAGCTTTAATAGAAAATGCTATAACAAATGGTGTAGAGCTACAGTTAAACTCAAAAGTTACATCAATAGAAAAATGTGATGGGTCATATAAGATTCATGTAAATAATGAAGATGAGTTTATAGAAACAAAGTATATAGTAAATGCAGCAGGTGTTTATGCAGATAAAATACACAATATGGTTGGAAGTGCTGATTATGATATTTTCCCAAGAAGGGGACAATATTATGTAATGGATAAAAGTGAAGGAAATCTTGTTTCTAAAACTATATTCCAGTGTCCAAATAAATTAGGAAAAGGAGTATTAGTTACTCCAACAGTTCATGGAAACTTATTAGTAGGACCAGATGCTGAAGATATACAAGATAGAGAAGAAGTTGGAACAACAAAAGAAGCACTAGATTTTGTAAGAGAAAAAGGTGTTTTATCTGTTGAAGGAATATCATTTAGAGATAGTATACGAAACTTCGCTGGATTAAGAGCTCAATCTACAAGACCAGATTTTATAATTGAAGAAGCTAAAGATGCAAAAGGATTTATTGATTTAGCAGGTATGAAGTCACCAGGATTGTCTTCAGCACCAGCTATAGCATTAGAAGCTATAGATATATTAAAAAATTGTGGATGTGAATTAAATAAAAAAGTAGATTTCAATGGTGAAAGAAAGCAAGTTATATTCATGGAACTTACAACAGAAGAAAAAGCTAAGTTAATAAAAGAAAATCCAGCATACGGCAGAATAATATGCAGATGTGAAAATATAACTGAAGGTGAAATTATAGATAGCATAAGAAGACCTGCGGGAGCAACAACTGTGGATGGTGTTAAGAAAAGATGTAGACCAGGAATGGGAAGATGTCAAGGTGGGTTCTGTGGACCAAGAGTTCAAGAAATATTATCAAGGGAATTGAATAAGGACTTAAAAGAAATAGTACTTGATAAAAATAATTCATATATCTTAACACAAGAAACAAAAATAAAATAAATTTTGAGCTTAGAACTTGTAATTAGATGTAGGAGACAAAATCAAAATTTATTATATTTAATTTTGATTTTAAGACCTATAAAACGTAGGAGGAGTAGAGAATGAATTATGATTTAGTTGTAATAGGTGGAGGCCCAGCAGGACTTGCAGCAGCACTAGAAGCTTATAATAATGGAATAGAAAATATATTAATAATAGAGAGAGATAAAGAACTTGGTGGTATATTAGAGCAATGTATACACAATGGATTTGGACTTCATACTTTTAAAGAAGAGTTAACAGGCCCAGAATATGCTGAGAGATTTATAGAGATGCTTAAAGATACAAAGGTTAATGTTAAGCTAGATACAATGGTTTTAGAAATTACAGACAATAAAGAAATCCATGCAATAAACTCTGAGGAAGGATATATGATTATAAGTGCTAAAGCAATAGTGCTTTCTATGGGATGTAGAGAAAGAACTAGAGGTGCAATAGCAATTCCAGGAGATAGACCAGCTGGAATATTCACAGCAGGGGCAGCGCAAAGATATGTAAATATGGAAGGCTACATGGTGGGTAAAAATGTAGTTATATTAGGTTCTGGAGACATTGGTCTTATAATGGCAAGAAGAATGACTTTAGAAGGTGCTAAAGTTCATGCAGTTGTAGAACTTATGCCTTACTCAAATGGATTAAATAGAAATATAGTTCAATGCTTAAATGACTATGATATTCCACTATATCTTTCACATACAGTAACAGATGTAAAAGGTGATGGAAGACTCGAAAAGATAGTTATATCTAAAGTTGATGAAAATAGAATGCCTATAAAAGGAACTGAAAAGGAATTTGATTGTGATACATTACTTCTTTCAGTAGGGTTAATTCCAGAAAATGAATTATCTAAGAAGGCTGGAATAGAAATTGATAAAAGAACTAATGGACCATTAGTTAATGAGTTAATGGAAACAAGTATAGATGGAGTTTTTGCTTGTGGTAATGTAGTTCATGTTCATGATTTAGTTGATTTTGTAACAGAAGAAAGTAAAAAAGCAGGTTTAAATGCAGCTAAATATATAAAAAATGAAGTTGAAAACAATGAAAACTATATATATTTAAAGAATGGAAATGGAATAACTTACACAGTTCCACAAAAGATTAGACTTGAAAATATAGATAAAGGAATAAATGTATTTATGAGAACTAATGCAGTAAGACATGATGTTTTTATAAAGGTTAAAGCAGGAGATAAAGAGTTATTAAGCTTTAAGAGACCACATATGGCACCAGCAGAAATGGAAAAAATAATGTTACCTAAAGTTAAACTTGAGGGAATAGATGTAAATGAGATAACAATTTCTGTTGAAGGGGAGGCATAATAAAATGATTAAAGAGTTAATTTGTATAGTATGTCCAAAGGGATGTCACTTAGAGATAGATGTAGATAATGATTATAAAGTTACAGGAAATGCATGTCCAAGGGGAGCAGAATATGGAGTAAAGGAATTAACAGCGCCAACTAGAGTAATAACATCAACTGTAAAAATAGATGGTGGAATTCATAGAAGACTTCCAGTAAAAACAAATGGAGCAATTCCTAAGGAACTAAACTTTAAATGTATGGAGCTTTTAAATGAAATTGAAGTTAAATCACCAGTTAAAGTTGGAGATATAATAATTAAAAATGTGTTAAACACAGGAATAGATTTAATAGCTACAAGAAATATGTAGTCTAAGTTAATTTGAAATTTTATAGGGTTATGAGTTTATAAAAATAAATTCATAATCCTATATTTACTTGGTGGAATTATAAGTATAGAATCATTCAATTTATTTGATTTTAAATAGTAGAATAAGATTTAAATTCCAATAAACTATAAAAAATTATAAAAATTTTTTCCAAATGTCACGAAAATGTCAAAAATAATTGATTATTGTTGAATATTAAGTTATTATTGAATATGTGACAATTTTAAATTTAATTAGCATTAAATTAGTATGTATGACCTAATTTATGCTTTATTTTTTTATAGATGGTTTATTTAAACATTATAAAACAATTTTATAATCAAATCGGGATTTAGAGGGTTCCAAGTTGGCTTAAACTATTCATTCAAAAACTTGGACACCCGAAATAGTGAGACATGCTCAAAGCTACTTTTAATTCAATAATTCATCTTATAAGTTAGAAGAATTTTAGGTTTATGTATAAATTTAAACAAGAGCTTGTCTATCTATACAAATAGTATTTTAAGGTATTTACAGGAGGAAGAGAATGGATAAGGATAACAATTCATACGTATTGGTACTTGGAATATCAATAATAGATATTTTAGGATTTTGCGGTAATAAATATAAACCGTCAGATTCAATACCAGGTAACATAAAAGTATCTTTCGGTGGTGTTTGTAGAAATATAGCAGAGAATTTAGCAAGAGTAGATGTTAATACTCAATTTATATCTGTTGTAGGCGACGACAAAAATGGTAAAGATATATTAGATCATTCTAAACAAATAGGATACTGTATGGAGAATTCACTAGTTCTAGAAAACAGCAGTACACCAACATACATGGCAATTTTAAATGAAGATGGCGAGATGATGTCAGCGGTAGTAGACATGGAGAGTGCCAATAAATTAGATGAGGAATTTATTAATTCTAAAGCAGACATAATTAGAAATTCTGAATATACAATTGTTGATTCAGATAATCCAAAATTATTAGAATACATATTAAAAAAATTTGAAGGGGAAACTAATTTTATATTAGATCCTATATCTTCAGCAAAGGCTGAAAGAATAAAACACTTAATACCATATTTTCATACTATAAAACCAAATAGATATGAAGCGGAAGCTTTATGTGGATTTAAAATAAAAAATATGGAAGATGCTAAAATGGCAGGAAAATGCCTACTTCAAAAAGGCGTAAAAAATGTATTTATAAGTTTAGATGCTGATGGCGTTTATTATTGCAACAATGAATGTTGTGGTCTTGTAAAAAGTGAACAAGTTAAAGTGAAAAATGTTACAGGTGCGGGAGATTCATTTGTTTCAGGAATAGCGTATGGATATATGCATAATCTTTCTATGGATGATATAGTTAAAACAGCAATAGCTATGTCTATTATAACTATAAGACATGAAGAAACTATAAATCCTAATATGAGTATAGAATTAGTACAAAAAACAATAGAAGAATTACAATGGAATTAAATTTATACATAAGAAAAGCAAGGCAAAACTAGAAATATAGTCTAGTTTTGCCTTGCTTTTTAATATGGTTTAAAGAATATTAAAAGAACAATATAAGCAAAATAAATTTAAATATTTTAACAAAAATTCATTGACATATTTAAGGGTAAAGGAGTATTATAATATTAACAATTGAACAATCGTTCATATGTTCAATTATGGAGGTGGGTAAATATGATGAAAAAGTTAAATCTCGAAAACTTGCATTGTGCAAATTGCGCTTCAAAAATAGAAAATAAACTTAAGAAGTTAGATAATATAAAAGATATTTCAGTTAATTTCATGAATAAAAATATTGTTTTTGAGTTAGAAAATGATGATTTATATAATGAAACATTAGTTAATATAAAAAATGTTGTAAAAAAAATAGAACCAGATGTAAAGGTAGTAGAATCAAAAACAAAGAGAATTTCTAATACAAATAATCAAGGAAAAAATATAATAAATGCTTCTTTTGTAAAGAATAAGAATATAGAACATCACCATGAGAGTTGTGGGTGTAATGGAGAACATCATAGCCATAATAATGAAGAATGTGGATGTGGAGAAGAACATTATCATTCTCATGAAGGCTGTGGATGTGGTGAAAAACATGATCATGATAGTGAAGCTTGCTGTTGTGGACATGACCATAATGAAAGTCATGAGCATAGTCATGATGGATGTTCATGTGGAATAGCACATGATGAAGTGTCCAGTATAAGCATAAAAGAAATAAAGAAAAATAAAGTTGAATTAGTATTAGAAGGCTTAGATTGTGCAAATTGTGCATCAAAAATAGAAAATAGGGTTAAAAATATTGTAGAGGTAAAAGAAGCAACATTAAACTTTATGAATAAGACTCTTATATATCAATATAATGATGAAAAAAATGTATCTAAGATAAATGATGAAATAAAAGCTATAGTTAAAAAGCTAGAACCAGATGTTAAAGTAATAGAAAAGAGTGAAGTTAAAGAGAAAAAAGAAGAAGTGAAAAGCAAAGGGAAAACTTCAATATATAAAGAAAATAGAAAAGAAATAAATAAAATAATAATAGCAGGAGTAATATTTGCAGTAGGACTTATAGGAAACTTTGATAATACAATAGAATTTGTAATATTCTTAGCTGCATATTTAATAATTGGTGGAGAAATTGTTTTAAGAGCAGTAAAAAATATTTTAAGAGGACAGGTTTTTGATGAAAATTTCTTAATGACAATTGCTACAATAGGTGCATTTGGAATTAAGGAATATCCAGAGGCAGTAGGAGTAATGCTTTTTTATCAAGTAGGAGAGTTATTTCAACATGTTGCAGTAAATAATTCAAGAAAATCAATTTCAAGTTTAATGGATATAAGACCTGATTTTGCAAATTTAAAAAGAGGAAATGAAATAGTTGTTGTATCACCAGAAGAAGTTTCAATAAATGAATTTATTGTAGTTAAACCAGGTGAAAAAGTTCCACTTGATGGAGTGGTAATAGATGGACATACAATGGTTGACACTTCAGCATTAACAGGAGAGTCAATGCCAAGGAGTATAGAAAATGGTGATGAAGTTTTAAGTGGATTTATAAATCAAAGTGGTGTTATAACAGTTAAAGTAACTAAAGATTTTGGAGAATCTACTGTATCAAAGATACTTGATTTAGTTCAAAATGCAAGTAATAGAAAAGCTAAAGCTGAAAACTTTATAACTAAATTTGCTAAGTATTATACACCAATAGTTGTAATATCAGCATTAGCATTAGCAATAATACCACCACTTGTAGTTCAAGGTGAGGTATTCAGTGATTGGCTTTATAGAGCATTAACATTCTTAGTTATATCTTGTCCTTGTGCATTAGTCATATCAATTCCATTAGGATTCTTTGGTGGAATTGGTGCAGCATCTAAGAATGGTATATTAATTAAAGGTAGTAACTACTTAGAAATATTAAAAGATATAGATACTGTTGTATTTGATAAAACTGGAACACTTACAAAAGGCAAGTTTAGTGTAACAGAAGTAAATACTTTTAGTGGATATGATAAAGAAGATTTATTAAAATATGCAGCATATGCTGAAAGTTTTTCTAATCACCCAATAGCATTATCAATAGTTAATGCTTATGGAAAAAATGTAGATAATTCTAAAATAGAAAAACATGAGGATATTGCAGGACACGGAATTATAGCACACGTTGAAGGTCGTGAAGTTATAGCTGGAAATCATAAAATGATGGTTAAAAGCAATATAGATTTTAAGGAAACAGATTCTGTTGGAACTGTTGTATATGTTGCTATTGATAAAATTTGTGTAGGTTCAATAGTTATTGAAGATACAGTTAAAGATGATGCAAAAGAAGCAATATCAAAACTTAAGAAAAATGGTGTTAGAAACACTGTGATGCTAACTGGAGATAATGAAAAAGTAGCATTAAAAGTAGCAAAAGAATTAAATTTAGATAAAGTTTATTATGAATTATTACCTCAAAACAAAGTAGAAAAACTAGAAGAAATAGATAGCAAAAAAGAGAAAAATAAAAAAGTTGCATTTGTTGGTGATGGAATAAATGATGCGCCAGTTCTTGCAAGAGCAGATATAGGAATAGCAATGGGTGGACTTGGTTCAGATGCGGCTATAGAAGCAGCTGATGTTGTTATAATGACAGATGAACCATCTAAAATAGCTACAGCTATTAATATATCAAGAAGAACAAGAAAAATAGTTATTCAGAATATAGTGTTTGCATTAGGAATAAAAATATTATTCTTAGTCCTAGCAGGAATGGGAGTTGCAACAATGTGGGAAGCTGTATTTGCAGACGTAGGAGTTTCAATAATAGCTATACTAAATGCAATGAGAGTTATGGGGTATAAAAAATATTAATAAGTATAAAAAATAGCTAAGTGGATTAATCTACTTAGCTATTTCATTGTAATTATAGCCAACTGTTAAATTTTTTTATATATAATGTTTTTACAAATTGTGTTACTATGCAGTAAAAGAATAAAATACCTATAAGCCATGGAAAATAAGATAATGGTAAAGGTTGCAATCCTATTGAAGCACCAAAGCTTGTAAATGGAATATAGATGCCAGATATCATTATAAAGACTGTTAATAAAAGAACAGGAGTTGTAGCTCTACTTTGAATAAATGGTATTTTTTTAGTCCTAATCATATGCACTATAAGTGTTTGTGATAGTAGCCCCTCAACAAACCAGCCTGATTGGAATAAAGATTGCATTTCTGGAACATTTGCCTTAAATACAAACCACATAACAAGGAAAGTAGTTATATCAAATATAGAACTTATTGGTCCTACAAATATCATAAATCTTCCTATGTCATCTGCATTCCATTTTTTCGGTGTTCTTAAATATTCTTTATCCATAGTGTCCCATGGAATAGCTATTTGAGAAATATCATAGAAAAGATTTTGTAATAAAAGGTGTATAGGAAGCATAGGCAAAAATGGTAAAAATGCACTTGCAACTAATACACTAAATACATTACCTAAGTTTGAGCTTGCAGTCATTTTTATATATTTTATTATATTACCAAAGATTTTCCTGCCTTCTATAACACCTTCTTCTAAAACCATTAAACTTTTTTCAAGCAAGATTATATCAGCAGATTCTTTTGCTATATCCACAGCAGTATCAACAGATATACCAACATCTGACTGACGAAGAGCTGCAGCATCATTAATACCATCACCCATATAACCAACAGTATGACCTTTATCTTGAAGTATTTTAATTATTCGTGATTTTTGAAGAGGTGAAAGCTTAGCAAAAATATTAGTGGTGTCTACTATAGAAGATAATTTTTCATCACTCATATTATCTAATTCTGTACCAAGAACTACGTTACTAACTTCTAGACCAACTTGTGAACATATTTTTTTAGTTACTGAATCATTATCACCTGTTAATACTTTTACTTCTACACCATTATTGTGTAATGCTTTTATTGCAGCTGTTGCAGATTCTTTTGGTGGATCTAAAAATCCAATATAACCCATAAGAACCATGTCACTTTCATCACTTACGCTAAAGTTACTTTCATCTGGAATGTTATTTTTCTGTGCAACTGCAATAACTCTCATACCATCACTGTTTAGTTTTTCTACCATACTTAGAACTTTGTTTTTTATTTTATCAGTAAGTTCCACAACCTCACCTTTATATTCAGCATAGGAACAACTTGCAAGCATCTCCTCAACAGCACCCTTTGTTATAAGTTGTCTTTTTCCTTCATGGTTTTTTAAAACTACAGACATTCTTCTTCTAGAAAAATCAAATGGGATTTCATCTACTTTTATATAATCTTTTTCAAGTTTATTAAATCCATTAGTTAGTCCATGTTCTAAAATTGCAACATCCATTAAATTACGTAAACCTGTTTGATAAAAACTATTTAAATAACCATGTCGTAAAACTCTTAAATCCTCTTCACCATGTATATTTAAATGTCTTTCAACAACTATTTTATCGCAAGTTAAGGTACCTGTTTTATCAGTACATAATACATCCATTGCTCCAAAATTTTGTATGGCATCAAGTTTCTTTACTACAGTTTTATGTTTTGCCATAACAACAGCACCTTTTGCAAGGTTGGTTGTAACAATCATTGGGAGCATCTCAGGAGTAAGACCTACAGCAATTGAGATTGCAAAAATTAGTGCTTCTAACCAATCTCCTTTTGTAAATCCATTTATAAAAAAGACTATAGGAACCATTATAAGCATAAATTTTATAAGTAATACACTTACACTATTTACTCCCTTTTCAAAACTAGTTTGAGATTTAGTTCCTGACAAAGTTAATGCCATTGAACCCAAGTAAGTGTCGTTTCCAGTGGCTACAACAACAGCTATTGCACTTCCACTTATAATATTAGTACCTAATAAACACATATTATCAAGGTCAGTAACAGTTAAATCTTTAGTATCATTTTTTACTGTTGCATATTTCTCCACAGGTTCAGACTCACCAGTTAAAGAAGATTGACTAATAAATAAGTCTTTGCTAGTTATTAGCCTTACATCAGCAGGTATCATATCTCCAGCTGCAAGATATACTATATCTCCAGGCACTATGTCTGTCATGTTTATTTCTTTAACTCCAGATTCGCTTCGACATACAGCAGCAGTTGTTTTTACTAGTGCTTTTAATTGTTGAGCAGCTTTCCCAGATTTGAATTCTTGGAAAAACTGTAGAAGGCCACTTAGTGTTACCATTATTGTTATAACAGCTACAGTTGTAAAATTCCTTTCTGATGAAGGGACAAGTATAACATCTGTAATTAAGGATACTATAGCAAGTACTATTAACACTAAAATAAAAGGATTAATAAAAACTTTAAGTAGTTGAATATACCATGGTGATGGTTTTTCATGGGAAAGTTCATTTAACCCATAAATTTCAGATCTTTTTTCCACTTCTTCTTTAGATAGTCCTTTAAATCCTGTATCTAGACTTTTATAAATTTTGTCTAAATCCATTTTACTAAAATCAAAAATTTTATTTGTGGAGTAATTTGCATTACTTTGTGTGTTCACTTTTCTTCTTCTTATCATAATTCACACCTCCAAATTCTTAAAAAAGGCAATAGAAAATTAAAGGTTAATAAATACATTTTTTAAAAACCTAATGTAATATTTCTATATAGTTTTAGTATTTTTTATATTTATAATACTTGTGAATTGATATTAGTAAAGAAACAGTGAAGATTATATAGATGTGATTCTATTAAATGTATTTACTTTATAACATGAAATTTTATAAGATAAGGCCACATTCTAATTAGTTAAAAAGACTGGATGTGACTAAATAATATATTAAATTTTTGTCATAAAGATGTGAATCTTCACTGTCTAAACTACTACCGCCAACTTCCATTCTTTTTCACCTCCAATATTTTTAAAAATAAAACAAAAAAACTTCGTTAACTTGAACGTAACGAAGGCATATAACAACACTTTCTCGTTCAAGTTTTGGCTCTGCAAGGCAATGAAGTTGCATTAGGTTAAGCCTTCTTTGTTCGGCAAAACCTGCTGACCAGTTCAGAATGTTTCCATACTTTTACGGCAGCAACCCGTATCCTTGTAGTAACCTCACCTACCGAGGTAATATTTATTTATATAAAAAGTATAGCTTTATTTATTTTATATGTCAATCTGAAATTTTTAACAAATTCTAAAATTATCAATATTTTAAAATATCTTAATTAGAATGTTATAGTTATAATAAATTAAACAAAGGCTATATAAATATTATATTTAAAATTGAAAAAAATGTTAAAAAGTTAATAAACAAATTTTAATATATAGTTAGAAAGAGGTATTTGAAATTAATTTATAAAATTTGGATTTCAAATACCTCATGATAAATTATAGATTTTTTAATGAGTCTATAAATACTTTGTTAAATTCATTTAAATTTATTATGCTAGAAGGCATATTAATTTCTTTACCATGTGAATTTATTTTAAGAAGTCCTTTAGATAAGTCACTTATAGAACTTTTTATAGAAATTATTTCATTTTTAAATAATTTAGGATTAGTTATGTATATTGCAGCTGCAACATCCCAGTTACAAAATCCTTTAAATCCAGTTATGGATTCATTTCTTTCACACCATGGCAAAATTTTGTCATATATATAGTTAAGAACTTCAGATTCACTATTTTTAAATTCTTCAAGTTCATTGTGAGAAAATAGTGCTTCCATAGTTGTATGTCCATTTAAAATAGAAATTTTTGCATTAGAATTTATAACATTATATGTGGCTTCGGCATCACATGAAAAGTTCAATTCATTTATAAGCTGACCATCTACAATAAGGGGCTTAGTTATGCCTCCCATTAATACAATTTCTTTTACGTTATCAAAGAAATCATTGTCATAAAGGTATGCACCATAAATATTAGTTAGTGCCCCTGTTGCTAGTACTATTATTTCATGAGGATTCTTTTTAACAGTAGTAGCTAAAAATTTGCTAGCTTCACTAATTCGATTATTTTTATCTTCAGTACCTTTATAAGGGTTTAGATTTAAATTTAAATCCTTTATTAAATCTAATGTAGTTGAATAAACAACATCTAAGGAATTATTTCCATAGGTTAATGTTAAACCTTCAAGACTAATATCTTTTCTACCTAGTAAATATAAAAGCGTAAGCCCATCATCTACATCACAATTAGGAAATCCCATAGTGTTATCACAATCAAAAATTATTTTTTTCATATATAATCTCCATTTCCCGATTTTAATTTTCAATTTGCTTTTTAGCAAGTAGCTTTTTCTTAAAGAATAATGATAATGCAAAAAGAAGAACTAATAGGAGAATAGCTATTAAAAACTCTGGCGATTTAAAATCCAGTGATTTATCTCCTAAATTTGAGAAAATAACTACTCCAGGAATGATACCTATAGCAGTTGCAGCTAGAAAATTTTTGTATTTTATTCCGGATAATCCAGAGCCATAGCTTATAATATCAAATGGAACTAATGGAATTAATCTTAAAATCAAAACAGAGTAAAATTCCCTATGTCCCTTTGATAGAAAATCAAGTTTATGTTTATTTTTAGTAAGTTTTAATATAACATCTTTACCTAAGTAATATGCAATAAAATAAGCTAAACTTCCACCTATTAATGCACCAATCATAGTGTATATTGTACCTTTAACAAGACCAAATGCCATTCCACTAGCAATAGCAAGAACTGAGTCAGGAAAAAATGTCAGTGGTACAAGTGCAAAAAGAATTATGTAAATTATAGGAGCAATACGGCCAAAAGAGTTTATAAAAACTTTTATTTGTTCAGGTGAACAATTTCTTAGAAACTCAGTATTTTTACATAACAACATAATAACTATGATTAAAAAAATAATAAACAAAATTTTATTTAAAGTACTTTTTTTCATTAAATAATCACTTCCTAACTAGTTTCTTAAATTTAGAAGCTACGGTGTATCTATTTTGCCAATTAGAAATAGTTGACATATTTAAACTATCTCTATTCTTTAGTGTTTCATTAGATTCAAATATTAACTCCAATATGTGATAAGCTGTTTTAGCTGAATTATTGACTGTACCAAGACAACCACCACAATAAGTCACAACTCGTTTAGATTTTAATTGATTCAAGGAGTTAACTTTTATCTTGTTAGAAAGATTAGGGTTGCTTAAGTGAACAAGACCACCAAGACCACAACAAGTATTGGAAACTTTAGGATTATCAAATTTATATCCAAGACGACACATTATATAACGAATACCATCCTGTATTTCATTATAATCAAGTCCTTGGCATGAATCTTTTATAGAAAACTCTAACTCTGAATCTTTACCTTTCAAAATTTCAGACTTCGGAATATCAAATTCTTTAAATAAAGCCCATAAAGAAGTAATTTTGAGTTCAGGAGCTTCTTGTTTTAATATTTTAAAGCAAGATTGGCAAGCTGTAATAATTTCAATGTCTCCATTATTAAATTTTTTTAATTCTTCAACAAAAGAATGAAATTTTTTATTAAATAAATCTCTTTTCCCTAAATCAAGAGTTGGTTTATTGCAGCAATTAAGTATCAAACCTAAGTTATCTATATGTTCACTTAAATATTTATAAGTTTTTAAAGATAAATCATTTCCATAACCATTAAGGGAGCAACCAGGCATAAAAAATATTTTAGTTTTAACATTTCCTAAAATACCCGTAAAAACTTTTTTATTACTGAAATATTGGTGAAATTCCATAATTTTAGCATTGTTTATAGGAGGTATACCTTTGTTTTTAGTTGTTATTTCCTCTCTAAGACTTTGAAAAACATCACCCATATTTATATCTTTGGGGCATTCACGTTTACAACAACCGCATAAACTGCAATAATAAGGCATTATTTCATTAATTTTTTTTGTCTCATTTAGATCGTTTAAAAAGTCTTTTGGAGAGTTACAGTATTCTTGAAGAAAAATACAACTTTTAACACACTTTTTACAGTTAATACAATCATTTTTGTACTTTTTGAATATAGGTAAATCTATGGTTTTAGTAACTTCAAAGTTATTATTCATATTTTATCCTTTCTTCTAAATTTAAGCTTTTAGCAAATTTAAATGTGTAACCTAAATTAGTATCACATTCAATATATTTAATTAAATCACTAATAGTATCAATATCATTTAATTCAGTGGTTAGTTCATAAGTTTTATTAAAAAAACTTATAGTTTCTATTGTATTTTCAAAAACCGTATCATGGCCCCAATTCATAGGAGATGTGAGTACATCATCAATTGGATTAGAGCATCCAATTAAATAATAACCACCATCTAAAGTTGGAGCCAGTACAATATCATTACTATTTAATATTTTAAATCCATTAAAGATGATAGTACTATCTATATTAGGGATGTCAGAGCCAGTTAAAATTACTTTTTCATAACCCTTAGATAATAATAAATTTATAGAATTATTCATTTTTTCTCCAAGTGATTGCCCTTCTTGAGGAAAGGAGCTAATAAAGTTTGGACATAAATTAAGAAGTTCTGAAGGATTTCCATCATTAGAGTAACTTAAAAAAACATCTACATTTTCTTTTAGATTTTCACTCATAAGAAACAAATCTAAAAGAAACATTTTATGAATATTAGAGCATTCATCTCCAGTTAAATAAGGCATTAATCTAGTTTTAGTTTTGCCACTTACGGGAACTCGTGAAAAAATTATGTAAGCATTTTTTTTCATAAATAATCTCCTGTTTCTATATTTTAAAATCAATATACTCTTTTAATAAATTATTTATAAACTCTTTATTAAGATATTGCTGAATTTTATTGAAAATCTCATCATTTCTTATTAATTTCTCTTCAGTTTGATATTTTACAAGTGCCATAGCACACCAACTTAAAGCTCTAAGATATAGATAAGGATTGTAAAGATTTATAGACTCTTTTATATCCTTAAAATTAAAATTTGTTTTATTACAATAAAGCTTTAAAAAGTCATCTTTATCTTTAGTATTTATTAAATGGTTACTTCTCCAAAGTGTTGTAGTATCAGCTAAAAATTGAGTTAAATCCTGACATGGATGACTTATAACAGGTTTTTCCCAATCTATTAAATAGCTATTTTCTCCAATTATAAAGTTATGTGAATTTACTTCTGTATTGTTAAGTACTAATAAATCATTATTAATAAAGTATTTTTCAAGGAATTTATTTTTTTCACACCAATTTAGGTAATTATGAAAAAATCTTTTTAAATCTAAGTTAGGAATTGGGCTGTTAAAGAAATCTTTTAAAAGCCAAGAACTTTCATTTATCCTATCGCTCATTATATTAGTTTCAACTATAAGACCTGAATTTTTAGGCATATTTAGTGTATGTATTTTACTAAATATGCAAGCTGCTTTATGAAGATCTGTAGAATAATTTAAAGGAACTCCATTTAAAAATTCCATGATAAGTATTCCAAAATCAAAGGATTCTTTAGTACCATCTACATATAATGGTCTAGGAGTTACAGTAGATTCTTTTAATATTTTTAAAGCGTTAAATTCATATTCTATTTGATTATCAAGGTTAAGTTGACTAGCTGTATTTATTCTAAAAACGTATTTATTTTTGCTATCTTCAATTTTGTAATTAATATTGTATTCACCTTGAGCTAAAAATGAAATATTAAAATTTTCTTCTAAATTTAATTTTTTATATAAGTTATTACTTAAAAGATAGTTTCTTATTTTAAAATCTAAATTTTCCATTATAAGTTCTCCAGTTATCTTATATTTTTATATATTTTAGCTAATTTTTCAGGGGGAGTTCCAAGCATATATAATATTTTAATTTTATGCATCATAAGGTGAGTTTTTACTGTTCCACCAGCTTTAAAACGTCTAGCTGATGTTCCTATTGGTGTTTTTAAAACTTTAGTTTTGCCCAGCATTTTTAATCTAGTAGAAAACTCCCAATCTTCCATTAAATCCATATGTTTAAAGCCATTCATTTTTTCAAAAATATCTCTTCTTATAAATAAACCTTGGTCACCAAAAATTAACTTTAAATACTTTGCTCTAATGTTTGAAGTATAAGAGATATATTTTAAGAATGGAGTTGTATAATCATAAAACATTAGGGAAAAACAGCCTCCAATATAACCTTCATTTATTGTCATATAAATTTCATCAAGACTATTTGATGAAATTTTTGAATCACAATGTAAAAACCACAGTATATCACCATTTGAATGCTTAACACCATAATTTAATTGATTAGACCTTCCTCGTGGAGAGTCTAAAACAGTAGCATATTTAGATGCTATTAACTTGGTTTTATCTGTACTACCACCATCTACTATTAAAATTTCTTTATCCAATTTTATTTCTTTAAGAGATTTTAATAATGGCTCAATATTTTTTTCTTCATTTAATGTAGGAATTATAATTGAAATCATAAAAAAACCTCCTCATATTTCAATGCAATTATAACATAATGACCGTTGATAAAAGATAATGATTGTCACTTAAAGATATTTAAAATATCAATAGATATAGAATTTCTATTTTCTTTTCAAATAATGCTTAAATAATTATAAAATATGTTGTTTAAAGTATAAAAAGTTGTAAAATTAAGAGGTAATATGGGTTATACATGTTAAAGATGGAGGGAATTAAAAATGTTAAGAAGAAATACAAAAATAATTTCATTAATATGTGCGACTATCTTATCAGTTTCACTACTAGCAGGATGTTCATCATCAAATGAAAAGAGTGAAAATACAAGCTCAAATGCAAAAGTAGAAGAAAAAGTTGATGATAGCAAAGAGAAAAAAGATACAAACGAGAAATATGTAAATGAAGAATACATAGTAAGTATAGATTGGTTAAAAGAAAATTTAAATAGTGATAAAGTTATAATAGTAGATACTAGAGATAATAAAGATTATAAAAAAGGACATATAAAGAATGCTATAAATGTAACATGGCAAGATTTATCCAATATGGAAGGCAAAGGCGGAGATGAAAAGTGGGCAACTTTATTAGAAAAAGATGCACTTTCTGCTAAGTTATCTGAACTTGGACTATCTAAAGATAAGACAATAGTTTTATATACAAGTAAAAATGGTTGGGGTGAAGATGGAAGAGTGGAATGGTCACTTAAATCAGCTGGATACAATGACGTTAAAATGCTAAATGGTGGAATAGATTTATGGGAAAGCGAAAAACTTGAAACATCTAAAGATGATGTGCCATTTAAAAAAGCGGAAGTAAAAGTTGATAAAATTGATGAAAGTTTAAATATAACAACTGATGAATTAAAAGGTAAAGTAGATAAAATTAAAGTAATAGATACAAGAGAAAAAGATGAATATGAAGGTGCAACAAAATATGGTGAAGCTAGGGGAGGACATATTCCTGGAGCTATAAACATAACATTTAACACTTTATATAATGAAGATGGAACTTTAAAATCACAAAGTGAAATAGAAAAAATTATGACTGATAATGGAATTAAAAAAGATGATGAAATAGTAACATATTGCACATCAGGTATACGTTCAGGTCATATGGCTATGGTTTTAAAATTAGCAGGATATGAAAATGTTAAAAATTATGATCAATCATATATAAGATGGGCTGCAATAAATGACTTAAAAGTTGAAAAATAGAGATAATAAGGCATATGGATTTATAATTCATGTGCCTTTTTTATTATATATAATGATAATTCTAGAGTAAAAAAATAGTTCTATTCTTATATGATTTAAAATATTAATAGATAAATTTTATTAATTTAAAAAACAAATAATCATTTATTTATTGGTACAAATAAATGATAATGAATCAATAGAAAAATGCAATAAATTAATTTTTACTAAGGAGGGCTTATTTTGAATAAAACATTAAAATTAATGATAACGGCTTTAACTTTAACTATTTCTATGGGGGTATTTACAGCGTGTGGAAACAATTCTGGAGTTAAAGAAAATGAAGAAAAAGATGTAAGTACAAAAACAATAACTACAGATGAACTTTCAAAAAATATTAAAGATGAAAATTGGGTTGTTGTTGATACAAGAGAAAATGATGCATTTAATGGATGGAAATTAGATGGTGTTAAGAGAGGTGGTCATATAGAAGGGGCTACAGATTTTTCAGCAGCGTGGTTGGATGTAAATGCTGAAAATAAGGAAGAAAGATTAGAAAAAGATTTAAAAGATAGAGGAATATCTAAAGAGAAAAATATAGTTCTTTATGATGCAAATGGAAAAGATGCAAGTGAAGTAGCTAATTATTTATCAGAAAAAGGATATGAAAACTTATATACATATGATGTTAAAGAATGGACTGAAGATGATAAAAATGCTATGAAATCATATGAAAACTATGAAATGTTAGTACCAGTATCATGGGTAAAAGATTTAATAGATGGAAATAAACCAGAAGGTTATAGTGGAAAAGAATTTAAAATTTTTGAAGTTTCTTGGGGTGAAGAAAAAGATTCACCAGACTATCTAAAAAAAGGGCATATAAAAGGTGCAGTACATATTAATACAGATGAAGTAGAAGAAGGTCCAGTTTGGAATAGACTTTCAGATGAAAAACTTAAAGCCTTTGCAAAAGCTAATGGAATAACTGTTGATACAACAGTAGTCTTATATGGTGAAGATACAACGCCAGCGGCAAGAGTAGCTACTATACTAAAATATCTAGGAGTAAAAGATGTTAGATTAATTAATGGTGGTACTCAAAAATGGATAGATGCTGGATATGAACTAGAAAAAGAATCTAATCCTAAGCAATCAGTAAGTGATTTTGGAGCAGAAGTTCCAGTAAACAAAGATTATATTATTGATTTAGATGAAGTTAAGAAAATATACAATGATAAGTCTACCACAACATTAGTGGATGTAAGAAATTGGGATGAATATATAGGAAAAATTTCTGGTTATGATTATATAAAAACAACAGGACGTATTGAAGGTGCATTATGGGGTCATGCAGGAACTAAAGCTGGTATGGATCAATATAGAAATATAGATAATACAATGCTTAATGAAGATCAAATACTTAAAATGTGGAGCGATTATGGAATAACACCAGATAAAAAATTAGTTTTCTATTGTGGAACAGGATGGAGAGCTGCAGAAGCATTATATTATGCAGATGTAATGGGAATAAAAGACATAACATTGTATGATGGTGGTTGGAATGAATGGAGTGGAAACACAGGAAATCCAGCAAATCCAATAGAAAAGGGAGAGCCAAAAAAATAATAGAAGAGCTGAAATGATATGAAAATAAAAAATGTTTTTAAATGGTTACTTACAAGTATTCAAATTTGTTTAATTATAATTACAGGAGTGATATATTACTTATCAAATAAAAAAATGGGATTAAAAAGATCATTAATGTTTAGAAATATTAATTGGAATAACCAAAATTTTGATAGATATATGACTTTTAGTTTAATAATTATACTATCGATATTTATAATTTTAACTATAATTAATTTTATGAAAAAGCAAGAATTAAAATGGAGTTTAACTTTTAGTGTAATATCTATAATGTGCATTATATTTGCAATAGTAGTTAAATCAGAAGTGATATTGTCGTATTATGTTTTATTAATATGTATGAATATATGCTTAATTATAGAAATAATAAAATTAAATTTTAAAAAATAGCAAAAAAGTATTTAAATAACACAAAAATAGATGTAAAATATGTAATATGATTTTTCATCTATTTTCTATTTTAGGAACAATATAAATACAATTATTTAATAAAATGTAAATTTATGTTTAACTCAACTTAATAAATCAACTATATTATGAAATAAAGTTTAAAATGTATATAATATGTTAATTTATTAGGAGGGATTAAATGAAGAAAAAAATCCAAAAATGTGAAACAAGAAGGGTTACAATTGATGCTTTGATGATGGTATATATATCAATATTTATAGCAGGTTTAATTTTGATATTTGCAATAATAAGTATAATGGTATATGCAGCTTTTACTAGTTAACATAAAATGGTATTTGATAGTTTATTATTAAGTATCATAATTTAAATTTAATAGAGATTAACATTCAAGATTATAGGGCTTATTTAAAATTTTATTCTAGATATTATTTGAGTATTAAGTGAATCTAAATTTTTTTATTAAATATTTAGAAGTTTAAAGTTAGAATAAAATTTTATATATAAGGTTAAAATACTTAGGACAAAATTAAATAATTTTAATATTTAATTAAGCTTAGGAGGAAAGACTATGAAGCCAGTAGTAGAAGAAACTTGTATTAGCTGTGGATTATGTGTAGGCACTTGTCCAGAAGTGTTTCAATTTGGCGATGATGGAAAATCTCATGCAATAGTAGATTCAGTGCCTGAAGAGCATGAATCAGCAGCAGAAGAAGCAAGAGATGGTTGCCCAGTAGCAGCTATATCATTAGATTAAAAAATTTTAATATATTAAGAAAAACAAAGGAGGAATTTTAATTATGAAAGCAGTAGTAAATAAAGATGAATGTATAAGTTGTGGATTATGCCCATCAACATGTCCAGAGGTTTTTGAATTTGGTGATGACGGTAAAGCAGAAGCAATAGTAGATACTGTACCTAAAGAATGTGAATCAGCAGCAGAAGAAGCAGCAGAAGGTTGCCCAACAAGTGCAATATCTATAGATAAATAATTAGAATTAAAATCTTATACAATAAAGAAAGGAAGTTAAATTAACTTCCTTTCTTTATTATATAAAGGTTATTTAGAAATTAAATTAGAATATTTTATGTATATAGGAGTTTAATTTTATGAAGGATATAAGTGTTATAAATAAAGTTGTAGAAAATTATAAATTTGAATCATTAGAAGAAATAAATTTTAATTTTGTAGAGTATAGGAATTGCAAATTTATAGGGTTGGATTTTAAAAGTATATCCTTTGAAAATGTTGTATTTAACAATTGTGAATTTAGACATTGCTTGTTAGAAAATTGCAATATAGTTAATAAATCTATATGTGCATTTTACTATTGTAATCTCATTAATATAAGTTCAAGAAAATGTAATTTTAAAAATATAATTATTAAAAGAACGTCATTTAAATCTGTAGAGTTTAAAGATTGTTTTTTAGGTCAATGCAATTTAATTAAGAACTCATATATAAACGTTAAGTTTATAGATAATTGTAATTTAAGTAATTGTATTATTAAAGGTTGTAGTAAAGAATTTGATATGCAATTCATAAATGATAGTTATACATGTAAATTAAATTTGGGGTCTTATATAGGTGGGTTTAGATATAAGCATAGCATAAAAGTAGATGATGATTTTTATATAAATATATGTAATACATATTTGGCTTTTGCAAATCAATATTTAAAAAATGATTTGCAAGATAAATACGGTTTTTGTTTTTATGAAAGCAAGAAAGCGTTACACAGAACGTTAAAAGGATATTCTAAGTTAAAATCAACATTATCATATTATATATGTGGCTATGGAGAAAAGCCATTTAGAACATTTACAGTATCACTTTTTATAGTACTATTTTGTGCATTTATATATATTTTTGCTGGAATTGAAACATCTAGTGGAATGATTAAATATAGTTTAAATATGAACTCTATTTTAAATTTAATGTTTATTAAGGATTTTTTTTATTGTTTTAATTTTAGTTTAGTTACATTTGCTACAGTTGGATATGGAAATGTAATACCAATAGGAGTAATTAGTAATATTGTTTCAGATTTAGAAATTACGTTAGGGGTATTAATGGTTGGAATATGGACTTCTACAATAGTTAGAAAAATGACTAGATAAATTAATAAAAAATATTATAATTATAGTAATGATATAATAAAAGTTATCAAAAAATAATTAGTTTACAATATTTACTGATATAAAAAACAAAATAAATTTTATAAAATATATATAAATGATAAAAAAGGGGGGTGGAGTTATGATTTCAAAGAAGCAAAAGCAAATTATAAATTATAAATTTAATGGCGCATTGATAATTAAAGGTGAAGAGAACACAGGAAAAACAACAACGGCTATAAATAGAGCAATATATTTAAAAGATAATTATTGTTTATATGAAAATGATAATATTCTTGTTATAGTTGATAGTTATGAAGAAAAGAAAAATGCATTAGAGATATACAATAGAAGTGATGATTTGCAAGAAAGTATTAGTTTATTTTCATATATAAAACATAGCCTAGATATAAAAACCATTAATGAAATTTTTGAAGAAATACAGTTAAATTTACATTTTAAAATTGCTAGTGAAAAAATCAAGTACAATATATTAGAGAAAAGCATAGATAAATATAAAAAAGAACGAAAACGTGCAAAGATATTAAATAAGTGTTATATTGAATTTCTTTTAAAGGAATTTGAGTACATAAAGAGTAATAGAATAAACTCAATAGATGAATATAAAAATTTTACTCGAAGAGGTAGAAAATCTAAAGAAGTCAATGCACCTAAAAGTTTACCTAAGAATTCTTCTATAAGAGATTGCATTTATAAATTAATGGATATATATTATGAGAGTTTATTTAGAGAAAAATATATTGATGAAGTTGTAATGGAAGAAGAAATGTTAAAATACATTCAAAATTCACCTTATCAAAGGTATAATCATTTAATAATTGATAATCTAAATAACTTTTCTAAATTACAATTCAGTATAATAAAAGGATTTATAAATAGAAAAGAGTATTCTAATATAGTAGTTACATTAAATCCAAAGGGTAAAAAGGTTGAGAATTCACTAGGAATTCAAGGAATAAAGATAAAAGAATTATTTTTAGATGTAAATAAGATTAAAACGTATATATTAAAAGAAAAATTTGAAAAAGATATATTTTTAGATAAAAAAGAAGTATTAAAGGTTAAAGACAAAGAGGAAGTTATGGAGAGTTATAAGTTTTTAGATATTAGGCATAATTTAGATTTTGAATTTTCAATAGATACAACAAGTGAGGATGAATTTATATTAGATCCAAATGGAAGTGGAGAGATTATTCATGATGATGAACTTGTATCTATCCCAATATATAATGATATAGCTGCAGGGGAACCGATTATGATTAATGATACTTGTGAGGGTACAGTAAGTCTTCCACAATATTGGTTAAAAGGTGCTAAAGATTCATTTATATTAAAAGTAAAAGGTGACAGTATGATAAATGCCGATATAAATGATAAAGATTTTGTTATTATAAGAAAGCAATATAATGCAAATAACAATGATATTGTAGCGGTGGATTTAGATGGAAGTGCAACACTGAAAAGATTAAGCATAAAAGAGGACAAGATACTATTAGTCCCAGAAAATAATAAATATGATCCTATTGAAGTAAAAGATGAAAATGCTATGATAATAGGAAAAGCTATAGGCATCATAAAAAGAAATGACTAAAATTTAATTCATATAAAAAAAGTGGATGGATAATTTCCATCTACTTTTTTTATCACTAATATAGGAGTACAATTCTAAACTTTAAGTTATTTATGTTTCAGTTGACAATTCTAATTAATTTAATTGAAAATTGAAAGTGAATGTAAAAATTGGACTTCCAATTTTAAAGAATGATTTTTTATTAAATTTACTAAGCAAATTAATTGAAAACAATATAAAAACGTAGTTTTTAAGCATTTCTATTTTTAGATATTAGGAACGAAGTGAGTAATATTTACCATAACTTTTCACTTTTCACTCTTAACTCTTACTTGGTTCCAAATATAAAAATAGAAATAAACTGTAAGCTTAATAATATCATTTGATAAAGATGTTATTTAAAATTCAAACTTGGAACCCTATACATATAACTAAAAATTACTTTAAAAATCAAAATATTTTATAAATTTAAACTTATTTTTAGTTATTTATTGTATAATAAAATATGTACAAGCTAATCTATAGGAATATAAAATTAAATTTTATTAACTTAGAGAGAAATAAGCTTGAAATTTTATACATAATAAATTCATATTAAACATATGAAAAACAATTAAAAAAGGGGAGTTTTTAGTTATGGTAAAAAGAATTAAATTAAATCTTGAAGCAGTTGAAGCAATGCTTTATTATTGGCAAGCAGCAAGTGAAAAGGATAACATACCAGAAAACTTTTTCTATGATGTTTCTGAAATGCCAGCTTTAAGTGCTGCATATGATGATGAATTTAATGCTGAATCAGTTAGAAGAGCATTAAGTGCTATAAAAAATAGAGAACCTTTTGTTGGCAATAAGAAAGAAAAAAAATTCTGGAATAATAATATGTGGATGATGGAAGACTTGGAATACACAAGTGCTATGGCTGCACCTGTAAAAAAATTAAATTTAGATAATTTAGTTTCAGAAATAAAAGGTGATAAATATGAGGAAGTTGAAGTTATATTCTCACCACTACATTCAGATGAATATATAATAAAAGAAAATAAATTAATAATAAACTTCTTTAGAGTAAATCCACCTATTATGGATGATAAAACTCGTATAGCTGATAAAGAATTAACAGAATATATTAAAGAAAAAATAGAAGAATTACAAAACAAGTAGTATAATAAAAGATAATCACTAAATTATAGTGATTATTTTTTTGATGAAAATAATATAAAATAAATATATTACTGTAGAAATTTATTTATATATTGTGATATATTTTTAAATATATGGGATATAAATATAAAAAATGAATTATAAGTTTCTTTTATAAGGTGGTGACAATAATGACTTTAAAAAGAGAAGAAAGTATAGGTTTTTTTGACTCAGGAGTTGGAGGACTTAGTGTTCTTAAAAAGACTTTAGAACTTTTACCTAATGAAAACTTTATATATTTTGGAGATTCTAAAAATGCTCCATATGGGACAAAAACATATGACGAAATTAAGAAATTAACCTTTGATGCTGTAAAGTTTTTATTGAGTAAAAATGTTAAGGCTATAGTTATAGCTTGTAATACAGCAACGAGTGTTGCAATTGAAGATTTAAGGAATACTTACAAAGATATACCTATTATTGGTATAGAGCCAGCTTTAAAGCCAGCAGTTGAACTTAAAAAACAAGGTGAAATTGTAATTATGGCAACACCAGTGACATTAGCAGAAAAGAAATTTGCAGAACTTCAAAATAAATATAGTAAAATAGCAAAAATAAGACCTATGCCTTGTGGTGGACTTGCAGAGTTAATAGAAACTGGAGATATTGATGGTTTGGCAATACATAATTATTTAGAAGAAAAAATTAATATATTAAAGGAAAAAGAGGTAGGTTCTATAGTTTTAGGATGTACACATTATCCATTTATTAAAGAAAAAATATTAAATTTTCTAAATAAAGATATAGAGATTATAGATGGAAGTCTAGGTACGGCAAGGCAAGTAGAAAGACTATTAATTGAAAATGATATTAAAAATAATAGTAGTAAACCTGGAAAGATAGAAATATTTAATTCATCAGAAGATGAAAAAATGATAGAACTTAGTTATGACTTATTAAATAGATAATTTATCTATTTAATAAGTCATTTTTATTGTATAGGATTCCAAGCTGAAAAATGAAATTACTCTTATTTTAATTGAGAATTCCAATTAATTTAATTGAAAATGGAAAATTGAAAGTGAATGCAAAAATTGGATTTCCGATTTCAAAGAATGATTTTTTATTAAGTTTGCAGAGCAAATTAGTTGAAAACAATATAGAAACGTAGTTTTTAGGTATTTTTATCTTAAATATTATGAATGAAATGAATAATATTAACCATAACTCTTCACTTTTCACTCTTACTTTTTACTTAATTAAATTCATATTAAGTGAATAAAAGTAAAAAAATGGACATAATACAAATATAATGATAATTAGAAGGGAATTGATATTGTTGATTAATGTGGTAGATTTAAAAAAACATGATTTTTATTTTGACAATGTTATAAAGCTTAATGATGAAGAATTTATATTTGGAGATGTTGACTTAATAAAGGGAAAGACATTTTTAAATTTTTATAGGTATAACTTAAAAAGTAATAAGTATAAAAAAGTTAATAAAATACCTATAGAAATGTATGAATTTGCTATGCATTTAAGCACATACACTAATGGACAATATATATATACTAGTGCATTAGGCACACATGATTTTTTTGATTTTTATAGAATATGTTTACGAAATGGTAAAGTAGATAAATTATGTAGTGTTGATAAAGAAGGAAGAGTAGAAATTTTAAATGAACGTTATGCTTTATTGTATGGCGCAGACTATGATGATAGAGACCCTAATTATATAAGTCATTATGAACTTTATTTAATTGATATGGAAAAGAAAAGTAAACATAAAATAAATAATAGTGATATAAGTTTTGCTAATGTAGAAAATATAATTAAATATAATTATGAGGAAGATACAAAAATTTTATTGGAAGAAAGAAGTTGTAATAATTATAAAAACAAGGATTTTATAGTAGATGGAAAAGATTATAAAATTTATAGTATTAGCTTAAATGATTTAATTTTAAGTATTAATAATAATTCAAAATTAAATATAAATTATATTTTCAAAAGTCAAGATGATTTTGGAGCAAGATTGTTAAAAGCGGATGAAGAAAATATTTATTATAAAGTTGTTAATTTTAAAGAAAATAAAGAAGATATATATTTATTAAAAAAGGATACAAGTGATACAAGAATAATAGAAAGTTATATATATACTGAAAATGGTAGTAGTAAAAGAAGTAGATTTTATGATATTGAAAGTAAGCAAATAGTAAGTCAAAGAGAGGTAAATGGAAAAACAATAGTTAAAGGCGAAAAAAATAATGTTGAAATACCAATTAATGATCCTGATTGGTGCTTTATATCATATGTAGAGGACAAACTTATTACTTCATCATTAGGAGAAGAAATCTTAAATATAACAGATTTGAAAACCTTAGATACTGTTAATTATGATGGCGCATATGTAACCCTTGATAATAATATTATATTATTTGATATGCTATAAAAAGAATCACAATATGTGGTTCTTTTTTTTATACGCAAAAGGGTAAATCTAAAATCTAATAAATATAAAAAGTTTTACAAAATCCTTTAACAACATACTATAGTTTTACATAAATTAATTATATAGAAAGTCAAAAAAACAAATATTTACGTATATTTCTACAATGCACTAGACAATTTGAATTAATTTTAAAATTAAATATTCAAGTTGAATTTTTAATTTAAGTTATTTATGAAAAAATATAGTAACAGGGTGGTAAGTTATGAGAGTTTTCAAAATGAATAAAGAAAATAGTGATGAACAATTAGATGAATATAAAGATTTTAAAATGAATGAAAATTTTAATGGAATAGATATAGTTAATCCAAAAAACAGTAATAGTATATATATTGTTAATGATATAATTGTAAAAAATCCTGAGGAAAATAATATTATTAATATTTACGGATGTAATTTAAATGAGGATGAAACTGAGGAAGTAATGGAGAGCGTAAATCTACAGGATGATGATGTTTTGTTATTTCATAAAGAGGAAATAATGAAAGATAGAAGTATAAATATATTAAATAAGGATTATTTTATAATCTTACCAGGTGCATCCTTAGTTATAGAGTTTGTAAATTATGATAAAAAATTAAATTTAAGAGTACATTCTTATAAAGAAGAGTTATAAAAAATGTTATGCATAAAAAAACCTAAAAAAACTATAAGTAAATTTGTCATTGGAGTAATATGTATAACTTCATTTTCTATGTTATTTTCTTTAGGTGGATTTCTAAAAGTTAATAATGATAATGTAAAAAAGAATAATGAAATGGTGGTAAATAATATTTATTATATAGGTCAAGATTTAGCAAAAACTGTTCAAAATTCAATAGGTCAAGTTTTTTATGAAATAAAGTTATACTCATTATCAGATAGCTTAACTAATATGGATCAGACTAAGGTAGCTAAAGAGATGAACTTTATAATGGCAAGTAGACAACGATATGATAATATATTAGTTCTTAACAAAAACAAAGAAATAGTTTATGGATATATAGACGAAAGTGATAAATTTAGAGAATCTGAAGAGGTTAATAAAGTTTTTGAAACAAAAGCAATGGGAGTAAAAACTGTTTTAGGTGATAATGACTATACAGTTGATATGTACAATCCTATAATAGATTCAAATAAAAATATTATGGGATTAATTTGGATGAGGACTAACTTGAAAGAGCTAAATGATATAATGAAACAAAACAGACTTAATGAATATTCAGAGGCTTATATAGTAAATGATGAAGGTATGTTTTTAACTGAATCTAGATATATTCCAGGAGCGGTAGGTAAACAAAAGGTTGATATAGATAGGGTTAAGTTAAATATAGATTATTCAAGATATACACCATATAAAAATTATAGAAATAAAGATGTTTATGGTTCATATTTCACAATAGATAAGGATTTAGGATGGACATTGATAGTGGAAGTTGATAAGGATAAGATGGATGAACGTATGTCTGGTGATAGTCAAAAAGCAACCATATTAACATCAATACAAGGAATACTATTAATATTTATTCAAATAATTTTAAAAAAAGTTTTAGGAATTAATCTTAATTTGAAAGATATAGCAAATGGTGATATAAATATTGATAAAGTTGAGAAAATTATAGATGAAGCTATAAATGAAGAAGATAAAGACAGCAAAGAAGATAAAGATAAGTCATAATTTAGGGGGAAGCAGTTCTCCCTTATTTTTATGAATTTTTACTATGGTTATATTTATATTAGATTTAGGAAATAATAAGTCTTAAATGAATAATTTTCATGTGATATAATCATTGTATAATATCTAAAAATGTAAATGAATATATTTTAGAAAAGTTAAAATAAAGGAGAGAAATATTATGCAAAATCCAATAGTAACTATAAAAATGAATAGTGGTAAAATAATGAAAGCTGAGTTATATCCAGAAATAGCTCCAAATACAGTTAATAACTTTATAAGTCTTATAAATAAAGGTTTTTACAATGGATTAATATTCCACAGAGTAATTCCTGGATTCATGATTCAAGGTGGATGTCCAGATAAAACTGGAATGGGTAACCCAGGATATAGTATAAAAGGAGAATTTGCTGCAAATAAATTTGAAAATAATTTAAAACATACAAAAGGTGTTTTATCTATGGCAAGAACTCAAGTTTTAAATTCTGCTGGATGTCAATTCTTCATAATGGTAGAAAATTCACCACACTTAGATAGACAATATGCTGCATTTGGGAAACTTATAGAAGGTCAAGATGTTGCAGATGAAATTTCTTTAGTATCAAGAAATTACATGGATAAACCAGATGAAGATCAAGTAATGGAAGAAGTTACAGTAGAAACTTTTGGTGTAGAGTATCCAGAACCAGAAAAAATGTAATTAGAATACTTGAGGGTTTAATATGAATAATTTAAATGATAAAGTAATGATAACTTATGGATTAGATGAAAGCGAACTAGAAATTTTAAATTTAAAATTTAAAGACAAAACATCTAGAGAATGTATTGTAGTTAAAGAGAATATGTCAAAGCTAAAACTAAGAGATATATTAAGTGAAAAGATAGAGGTTGATGAGATACATGAAATGCCTAAGGAAAAAGTGATTATATTTAATAATTTTTCTAGTGGGGCAATTCAAAGTGCAGTTAAAATTGTAAGAAATAATTTAGAATCTAAACCTATATTAGCATCAGTTACACCAGTATCAATCAACTGGAGCTTCAAATTTTTGCTTGAACATTTAATTAAGGAACGTGAACAATTTTCTAAGAAATAAATATTTTATTTTAACATTATAGAAGGATTTATTTTATAAAAATTAAGTCCTTAAGTAAGGGGTAGTAATATGAGTAAAGTAGGAGAAACTTTAAAGAAAGCCAGAAACGACAAGGGAATGAGCCAAAAGCAATTAGCTAAGAAACTAGGAGTTTCTGAAGGTTTTATAAATGAAGTTGAAACTGGTCGTAAAGTTATAAATGAAAAAATGATGGAGAGAATTGGAAAGGTTTTAGGTGGAGAACTTAAAACAGCTTCTACAATGTTCCAAGATATAGCTTACGAAGAGTCTAAAACAGTTAAAACGGAAGTTAGAAATAAAGCACCAGAAAAAATCAATGAAGTATGGGATGATGCTTTTGGATCAGTAATAAAAACTATAGGAATTTATAATTATGATTTATCAAAACCTGTAGGAAATAAACAATTACCTATAATATCTAAAAAAGTTGAAGGTTTTAATGCAGATAAAGTATTATTTATAAAAATTGCAAATGATGATTTAATGGGTTTTAGAATTTGTGAAGGTGATGTAGCATTTGCTAATCTAACAAGCGAAATAGAGAATAATGCTATTTGTCTTATAGATTATAATAATGAAAGAGTAATAAGACAAATAAAAAGACTAGATGCAAGCAAAATATTACTTATAAGCAATAAGAATTCATTAAGAACAGAAACAGTATCACATAAAGACATAAAAGTCATAGCAAAATTAAATAGAATTGAATTTGAATTATAATTAACAAAAAGTATCTATAGTAGGTTAAATTTCTACTATAGATACTTTTTTTTATTTTAAGTGCATAAAATTATAAGTGAATAATAATATTTGGAGTTGAAAGTTTTGGAGAATTTTGAGGGCTTTTTAAACTTAATTTTGAATATACCAAGGGGATTATTAAACAAAGTTTCAGCAAAGTATAAGCAAACCTTAAGTGGAGAAAAAATTGAATTAATTGTATTATATAGTACTGATTTTCAAATTGTTAAATCTAAAGTAGAAAGCATAGGTGGTGTATTAGACGACTTAGGTTATGGATTTGGAATTGTAACAGTGAATTTTAGTGATGTAGAAAAGGTTGGTTCAATAAATGAAATACAATATATAGAATTACCTAGAACTGTTCACTATGATAGTGAAAGTGTAAACTCAGCATCATGTATAAATACACCCAGAATAAATTATGGATTAACAGGGTTAGGTGTAGTAATAGGATTTATAGATTCAGGAATAGATTATATGCATCCTGCATTTACAAATGCTGATGGAACAACAAGAATAGACTATATTTACGATTTAAGTATTGGAAAGGTTTATGATTCAAATCAAATAAATGAAGCATTAAAGTCAAATGATCCTCAATCTATAGTAGAACATGTTGATAAGGTAGGACATGGTACTCATGTAGCTGGTATAGCAGCTGCTGGTGGACGAATTCCCAAAGAAAATTATGGTGTAGCACCAGAAGCTTCAATAATTATGGTTAAGCTTACTAGGGAAGGCGAGGGAACATTTACAAAAAGTAGTCAAGTTATGAGAGCCATAAGATTTTTATTAGATAAATTTAGGGAGTTAAAAAAACCATTAGTAATAAATTTAAGTTTTAGTACAAATGATGGAGCACATAATGGAGGAACTCTTTTTGAACAATATATATCAGTAATTAGTGCATTAGAGAGGATAAGTTTTGTTTGTGCAGCAGGAAATGAAGGAGATAAAGGTCATCATGTAAGCGTAGAGGTAAATGAAGTATCTAAAATAGAACTTAATGTAGCTTCTGGAGAACCAGCATTGATATTTCAATTATATAAAAAGTTTATATCTGATATAAGTGTGCAAATTATTGCACCAGATGGAAATAGAACTCCAATAATAAATTTTAATAGAGCATATGTAGAAGGTAATTTAAGGGGAACATATTATTTTATATATAAATCAGGGCCACTTCCATTTAATATAGGAGGAGAAATTATATTAACATTAGTAGCACAAAATGAATACTTACTAGAAGGTGTTTGGACAATAGTATTGTATAGAGAGGGAAAGGAAATTACAAGTGTTGATGTTTGGCTACCTATAAGTGAAGCACTAAATAGGCAAACAAAGTTTTTAAGGCCAACAGTATATAATACACTTGGTATACCTGGAACAGTTCAAAATGTTATAACAGTAGGAAGCTACAATAGTAATATTGGTGATATATCCAGTTTTTCTGGAAGAGGAAGACTAAATTCAGAGAATATAAAGCCAGATATAGTAGCACCTGGACAAAATATAGTTGGGCCAATACCTGGTGGTGGATATGATGAATTAAGTGGAACATCAATGGCAACTCCAGTAGTTTCAGGAGCAGCTGCATTATTACTACAATGGGGATTTATAAAAGGAAGAGATCCATACTTATATGGAGAGAGATTAAAATATTATATATTAAAGGGAGCAAAACAGATAAAAGGCAATGAAGATCATCCTAATCCAACATGGGGATATGGAACATTGTGCTTAAGAGATTCCTTAGAAATTTGGTTAAATGAAGAACCTCTTAGATATAGAGATGCAGCAGGTATTAGAGAAACTGAGGTTAAAAATAATATAGAAAGTCCATTTATTACAGAAACCCCTAATGAAGAATTAGAAAAGTGCGGGAAATTATTTAATAATGTAGATTATGATAATTATTTAGTTCAGTATTTGGGAGATGTAAGTGAGGAATACAAGAACAATTCTAATGTGTGTGTGTTTAAATTAACAAATTCAGAGGCTTTAATAGTAGTTAAAAAGGGGACTATTGAAAATGTAGTTAAAAACAGTAAAACAATAGTTGGATATAATGAAACCAAATTATATACATTATCAGAAATATCTCCACTTGAAACATCAAATGTACTAAAGTTTCATAGCAATCAATTTTTAAAATTAAATGGTACTGGTGTAATTGTAGGAATAATTGACACAGGTATAGATTATTTAAATAAAGAATTTATGACAGAAGACAATAAAACAAGAGTAGCTACTATATGGGATCAAAGTGCAACAGTAGGAAAACCACCAGAAAATTTTTCATATGGTGCAGAGTATACTAGAGAAGAAATAAATAGAGCTATTGAGGAAAGCATGAACGGGGGAGACCCGTATAAAATAGTACCACAAAAAGATGAGAATGGACATGGTACTGAAGTGGCTGGAATTATTGGTGCAAGAGGGATAAATGGAGTTTTAGGAGCAGCGCCAAATTGTGAATTTGCAATTGTGAAATGTCAAGAATCAGATAAATCTGTATTAGAACAAAATGGAGTTTTTAATAAAAAGACATTTATAACAGGAACAACAGGATTAATTTTAGGTATAACTTATTTATTGAATTATCACTATAAGGTAGATAAGCCATTGGTTATATGTATACCAATGGAGAGTAATGCTGGTGGTCATGATGGAACTGGACTTGTAGAAAACTTCATAGATAGATATACAAATATTAAGGGGGTAACAGTTGTAACAGGAACAGGAAACCAAGGGAATACAGATACACACACTAGTGGAAAGTTAAATAAAACTGGAGAAATTCAAACAGTAGAAGTACAAGTTGACAAAAATCAAAAAGGATTAATGATTTTCATTTGGGCGAGAACTCCAGATAAAATTTCTATAGGAATAACCTCACCAAGTGGAGAAAGTATAGATAGGATTCCAGTAAAATTTGAAGAAGTGGAAGATTTATATTTTATATATGAAAAGACTAATGTAAAAGTAAGATATTATGTTGCGGATAAGTCCTCAGGAAATGAATATATACAAGTACTTATGACTAATCTTAAAGATGGAATTTGGCAGTTTAAAATTTTTGGGGATTATGTAGTTGATGGGAACTACGATTTGTGGATATATCAAAGAGCATTGCTGGAAGCTAATACTAGGTTTTTAAATCCAGACCCATATATAACACTAGCAACCCCTGGAACTGCAAATTATGTTATAAATACAGCTTATTATAATCAAGATAAAAATACATTGATGGCGGAATCTGGAAGAGGTTTCACTAGAGATAATAGAATTAAGCCTGATATTGCTGTTGGGGGAGTAGGAGTATTGACAACAGGACTAAATAATGAAATTAAAAAGGTTACAGGATCTTCAGCAGCTACTGCTATTTTAGCTGGAGTAGTAGCATTACTACTTCAATGGGGAATAGTGGAGAAAAATGACACGCTTTTATATACACCTAAAATAAGATCTTATTTAGTTCGTGGAACTAAAAAAAGGCCAGGCGATATATATCCGAATAGAGAATTTGGTTATGGCATATTAGATTTGAATGGTGTTTTTGAAAATATAAGAAGTATTTCTAGTGAGGAAAACAGACTCTTTATTAAATTTCCGAATGAATTTAAAAATATAATAGAGAGGAGAGAGGAGGATGAAAAATAGTAGGGAAAAAACTAAAGTAGATAATGAATGTGGAAAAGACTATTTAAGTGATGATTATGAAGCATATATAGTGGAATATTATGGGGATATAGTATCAGAACTTAAAAACAAAGATTATGCATGTGCAATGATTATAAATTCTGTTTATGCTATATTGGCAGTAAAAGTAGGTGAAATAGATAGATTAGTAAAAGAGGTAAAAAACATAAAAAACGTAGAAGGAAATATAATATATTCATTAACTGCAGTATCACCATTAGAAGCTTCTAATATAAATAAATATCACGGTAATTCATATTTAAACTTAACTGGAGATGGTGTAATTGTAGGTATTATAGATACAGGAATAGATTACTTAAGTCCAGAATTTATAAGTGAAGATGGTAAAAGTAGAATTTTAAGTATATGGGATCAAACTTCAAATATGGAAAATAATAATGGCTATTATTTTGGAAATAAATATAGTAATAGTGAAATTAATAAGGCAATAGAAGCATCAAAAAAAGGTGAGGATCCATATAGTATTGTTTTTAGCAAGGATGATAATGGGCATGGTACTCAGATGGCAGGAATAATAGGTGCTCGTGGGGTTAATATAGAACAAGGCGCAGCTCCAAATTGCAAGTTTGCTGTAGTTAAGTTACAAGAAGCTAGTGATAGAGCTATGAGGCAAAATTGTCTTGAACGACTTCAGTATCCAGTTTATCAAACATCCGACATATTACTTGCAATTAATTATTTATATGAATTAAAGCAATATTTAAAGATGCCTATGGTTATATATATACCACTGGCAACTAATTTTGCAGCTCATGATGCTAGTGCAATTGTAGAAAGGTATATTGATTCTATATCGAGGACAAATGGAACACTAGTTGTCACCGGATGTGGAAGTCAGGGGCAAAGTGAAACACATTATAGAGGCAAAATTGAAAAGACAGGAGATATTCATACTGTTGAAGTTAGGGTAGATCAAAATCAAAAAAATTTAATATTGACAATTTGGGCAACTAAACCAGATAGAGTATCGGTTGGAATTGTTTCACCAAGTGGGGAGATAATTGAGCCTATACCAGCTAGAATAAAAAAAACAAAAGAGGCAAAGTTGATTTTTGAGAATACAAGTGTAATGGTTATATATAATTATCCAGATGATTATAATGGTGATGAAAATATAATAGTACTAATTAAAGATATAAAACCTGGAATATGGAGATTAAATTTAATAGGTGAATATATATTATTTGGAGATATAGATATATGGATGTATCAAAGGGAACTATTGGGAACAAATACAGGCTTTTTAAATTCCAGTCCATATATAACATTAACAGTACCATCCACTAGTTATAGTGCCTTGTCAGCTGCTTATTATAATCAAAATACTAATAGTGTAGTAGTTGATTCAGGACGTGGTTATACAAGGGATAATAGAATAAAGCCAGATGTAACTGTTGGTGGAATTAATGTACAGACAATTTCTCCAGGTGGAAATATAGTTAATGTTTCTGGGGCTAGTGTGGCGGCTGCTGTTTTAGCAGGTGGTATGGCATTGTTTTATCAATGGGCAATAGTTGAAGGAAATGATCCTAATATATATGCAAGCAAAATAAAATCATATTTATATAGTGGAACTATAAAAAGAAAAGGTGACATATACCCAAATAGGGAATGGGGATATGGTATTTTTAATTTAGAAGGAATGTTTGATACAATAAGGGGAATAAATTCTGAGCCAAGAAGTTATGAACTTAAAAAATTGGATGATACTGATATGTTCAGTGATAAAATTTTTATAAGAATTCCTTAATTATTTTATTGGAGAAATCAAATAGATATATTAGATCTATTTGATTTTTTTATAGTTATTTGAATATTGTAAAAATAATTCAACAATATGATAGAATTTAATTGACATAATTTATTTTAAAATACAAAAAAATACACAAAGATTAAATAAATTATTATATTGGAGGATGTATTATGGCGGATTATAGAGAAATGTGGAAAAGTCTAAATGTAGATTTAGAAAAACATGATCAATTGTGTGAGATATTACCAGAACTTTATAGTGCTACTTATATGGAACAGGAAAATAGACCAGAAGGAATGAATTACTTTAACTTTGTGGTTTCAGAGGTTCATGGACTTAGAATTCAAGAACTAGAAGATGCAAAAAAAGAAGGAAAAAAAGTAGTTGGAACATTCTGCGTATTTGTACCAGATGAGATTATATTAGCAACAAATTCAATAGGCGTAGGATTATGTGCAGGATCACAATTTTGGGTTCCGGGTGGTGAAAAAGTATTACCTAAAAACTTATGTCCATTAATTAAGGCATTTACAGGAGCTTTAGTAGACAGAACATGTCCGTATTTCTTAGCTTGTGATATGGTAGTAGGGGAAACTACTTGTGATGGAAAGAAAAAAGCATGGGAGATAATTGGAGAAAGAAAACCAATTCATGTTATGGATTTACCACAAATGAAAAGAGAAAAAGATTTTAAAATGTGGGCAAATGAAATTAAATTATTTATAGAAAAAATGGAAGAATTCACAGGCAATAAAGTTACTGTAGAAAACTTAAAAAAATCTATAGATATATGCAATAGAAAGAGACAAGCATTAAAAAGACTTTATGACTTAAGAAAACATAGACCAGCTCCAATAAGTGGACTAGATTCTTTATTGATTAGTCAAATAGCATTTTATGATGAACCAGAAAGATTCATAGCTAAAGTTAATGAGCTATGTGATGAACTAGAAGAGAGAATAAAAACTTTAAAAGATACAGGTAAAAAAAGAATATTAATAACAGGAACACCAATGGCATTACCAAACTGGAAATTACATTACATAATAGAAAATTTAAATGCTGAAGTTGTTGCAGAAGAATCCTGTACAGGAACAAGATATTTTGAAAACCTAGTTAGTGACAAAGGTGAAACTTTAGATGATTTAGTGACTAATTTAGCTAACAGATATTTAAATATAAACTGTGCTTGTTTTACACCAAACGAAGGCAGAGTAGAAGATGTTTTAAGATATGTAAAAGAATATGATGTAGATGGTGTTATAGATTTTGGATTATCTTTCTGCCATACTTATTCAATAGAATCAAATAAGTTGCAAGAAGAATTAAAGAAAGAAAATGTACCTGTAATAAGAATTGAAACAGATTATGGAAATGAAGATTCAGGACAAATAAAAACAAGAATAGAGGCATTCTTAGAAATTATGTAATTTCTAGAAGAACTGTTTTGTAAAAGGAAGATATCTATGGATAATATAGAGTATTATATATTATTTTATAACTACACAGAGGGAACTAAACTTGAAAAGGTATTAAAACAAAATAAAATAAAATATGTTGTGTCACCGACACCTAGAAAATTATCTTCATTTTGTGGAATATCAATAAAATACTCATATGAAAATGAAGATAAAATAAAAAAATTGGTAGAAGAAAATGACATAACTATTAAAGGATTTTTTTCCTTGAAAAAAGAAAAAAGAAATGTCTATGGATTATAAAGAATAAAAAGAGTTGAAACTTTGTGTTTCAGCTTTTTTTATATAAAAAATTAAATTTTTTTAAGAGTTAAAATTATAATCATTGGAGAATAATTCTATTTTTAGAAGATAGAGAATACAGTAAATTATGATAATGTAATTAGCATATGACAGGTGTATACTTTCTACTTATTAGTATTATTCGCAATAAAAAGTAAGGGTTAGAAATAATAATTTACAATAAAGGGTTAAATTAAGACATAAAAAATAATGTAAAATATATAATTAAATCACAATAAATGTAAATGTACATATAATATAATGAATTATAAGTTGGGTGAGGAGTAGATTATGGCGGATAAAGGTAAAATTTTAGTAAATGTGTATAAAGGCAAAAGTTATGTACCGTTAAAAGATATTAATGTAATATTAAATCCATCAGAAAATAAAAGTGATGTTATAAACTTAAAAACTAATGTTATAGGACAAACAGAAGTTGTAGATGTAGGTGCACCACCAATAGAATTAAGTCAAAAGCCTGAGTATACTGAAAGACCATATAGCCTTTGGGACATAACAGTAAGAGGTGAAGGCTTTAAAGAGGTAGTTATAAAAAATGCACAAATATTACCAGATGTTACAGCAGTACAAGATATAAATCTAATGGAAACAGGAAACATGAGAGAAACAGAAGTAAAAGAAGAGGTTATAGATGTTCAACCAAACAGGCTTTATGGAAATTTTCCACCTAAAATTCCAGAAGCACCTGAAAAAACATTACCTAAATCACCTGGTGGAGGATTTGTTGTTTTAGATCAAGTAAGTGTTCCAGAATATGTTATAGTACATGCGGGAACTCCAACAAATACAGGAGCTCCAAACTACACAGTACCTTTTAAAGATTATATTAAAAACGTAGCAAGTTCAGAGATATATGCAACATGGCCAGAAAGTACAATAAGAGCTAATATATATTGCATATTATCATTTACATTAAATAGAGTTTTTACAGAATGGTATGAGGGAAAAGGATATAAGTATACTATTACAAATTCAACTGCTTTTGACCATGCATTTAGTTATGGAAGAAATATATTTGATAATATAAGTAGGATTGTTGACGAAATATTTACAAGCTATATAAAAAGAAGAGGTGCAAAACAGCCTTTATTAACTCAATATTGCGATGGTGAAAGAGTAAAATGTCCTGGTTGGCTAACACAGTGGGGAAGTAAGTATCTAGGAGATCAAGGTAAAACTCCATATGAAATTTTAACACATTTTTATGGTAACGATATAGATTTAGAAAAAGCACCTAAAGTTTCAGGAATACCTAAATCTTATCCAGGATATACACTAGAAATAGGAAGTAATGGAGAACCAGTAAGAAATGTTCAAACTTATTTAAATAGAATCTCACAAAACTATCCACTAATACCTAAAGTTGCAGTAGATGGAGTTTATGGGCCTACTACAGCTGAAAGTGTAAAAGTTTTTCAACAAATATTTAATTTGCCACAGACAGGAAAAGTTGATTATGCAACATGGTATCAAATATCTAATATATATGTTGGAGTAAGTAAAATTGCAGAACTTAGAGGATCAATTGGTCTAAATGATAATGAACTTGAAAATATATCAAGAGAACTTGGAATATTTGTACCACCAACATTTATTACAGGTAGAGGACTTGACATGCCAACAATAGATTTTCCAATTGAATAAAGATAAGTTAGGGAGAGAAAAGTGTTCTCTCCTTTTTTAGTATTTATATAAATATTTCAATATTTAGATTAAAAATATAAGATTTTGTAATGATAATGAAAAGAATATAAGATAATATATAATATAGGAATCAAATATAAAACTATAATTATCAAATGATAAAAGCATAATTTGAAAGATTAGATTAGAAATTTAAAATTTATAATGTTTAATAAATTATAAAATAGAATAATTTTATGGGGTGATTTTAAGATGAATAAAACGATTTTAGTAGTTGATGATGAAGAGAGTATAAGAAAACTATTGGCGGCATATTTAGGAAGAGAGAATTACAATGTATTACAAGCGTCTAATGGTGTTGACGCATTAAATAAATTAAAAAGCAATGAAGTACATTTAGTATTGTTAGATATAATGATGCCTATAATGGATGGGTTTGAAGCACTTAAATTAATTAGAAAAGATTATGAAGTACCTGTAATTATGATAAGTGCTAAGGGTGAGGAAGAGGATAAGTTATTAGCCTTTGGAATTGGTGTTGATAACTATGAAACTAAGCCATTTAGTCCTAAATTATTGGTAGCTAAAGTAAATGCTTTAATTAAAAGAACATATGGTGAAGAAAAAGAAGAAGATGTGTATGAGTTTAATGGATTGTGCATAAATGAGAAAGCACATAATGTAACTGTGGATAAAGAAAGCCTTTCACTTACACCAACAGAGTTTTCACTACTTATGTATTTTGTAAAAAATAAAGATATAGTACTAACTAGAGAACAAATATTAGATGGTGTTTGGGGATATAATTTCATAGGAGATTTTAGGGTTGTTGATACAAGTGTAAAAAGACTTAGAGAAAAGCTAAAGGAAAAATCAAAGTATATTCAAACAGTAAGAGGATTTGGATATAAGTTTGAGGTAAAAGATGAAGAAGAAGTATAGATTGTATATTGATAGTATAAATAAAAGTATCTCAAAAAAGCTATTTTTAATAACAACAGTAGTTTTTATATTGTTTTTGAGCTTTACATTAATAGTTCAAAGAATATTTTTTGAAAGTATGTATTTTAATAAGAAAAGTAGTAATATACAAGTAAATACTTTAAAATTTATAGATGAATATAATAAACTTCATGATTATAATGAAGTTACAACTTTAATAAAGCAATATGAAGAAAAAAATGGTATGTATGTAGCAGTTGTAGAGAATAGACCAGAACTTCCTATTGCAATAAATATTGAGGTTGGTGAAGGTGGAAACAAGAGAAGAAGATACATTATAGATATAATAAATGAAATGGAAAAAGACGCAAATGTAATGAATAGACTACTTACAGGGAAGTTAGTTATATTTAAGGTAGAAGGGTCTTATAATGACAATAAAGATTTGGTATGTGCTAAAATCGATAATAGCAGCATAATAATATCTACAGCCTCACTACTTCCAATAAGTGAGGGAATAAGTGTTATAGAGGAATTTTATAAATTCTTTTATGCAGTTGCAATATTTATAATAATACTATTATCATATGTATACTCAAATATGATAACTAATCCATTAAGAAAAGTATCTGAAAAAGCAAAGAAAATGAGTACTTTAGATTTCAGTGAAAAGTGTCAAGTTGAATCACAAGATGAAATTGGAGATCTTGCAGTTACTTTAAATTTTCTTTCTGAAAATTTAAACAGTGCATTAACATGTTTACAAAGTGCCAATATACAATTGCAAAGAGATATTGAAAAAGAAAGAAAACTAGATCAGATTAGAAAAGAATTTGTTGCAGCTGCATCTCATGAATTAAAGACACCAATAACTATAATTCAAGGTTATACAGAGGGACTAAAAGATGGTGTATTTACAATGGAAGAGAGCGCTGAATCACTAGATATAATAATTCAAGAAACTAATAGGATGAGCAATTTAGTAAAAGATATGCTAGAATTATCGGCACTTGAAAGTGAATCAGTAGATTTAAATTTATCTGTTTTTAATTTAGTAGAATTAATTCATAATATGGTAAGAATTTTATCTAATAAAATACAAGATAAACACATAGAGGTATATGAAAATTATTATAGTATAGCAACAATAGAGGCTGATAAGTTTAGAATGGAACAAGTAATAACGAACTTTTTAACAAATGCTTTAAGATATACAGAAGAAAATGGAACTATTTTCATAACAACTAGAGAAGAAAATGGTATTATAAGGGTAAGCTTTGAAAATACATGCAATAAATTAAGTGATGAAGAATTAGAACGTGTTTGGAAGAAGTTCTATAAAGTTGATAAATCAAGAACAAGAAAATTAGGAGGAAGTGGGCTTGGTCTTTCAATAGTAAAAAATATATTAGAACTTCATGGTTTTCAGTATGGAGTAAGAAATACTGAAGTAGGTGTTGAATTTTTCTTTTATTGTAATGTAAAACAATAAGCGATAAAAACAATTAATTAATAATATCTATTAAAAAAGAAAAATATGTGTTAAAATGGTAATCTAGTAAAAGTAAATATTTTATTAATTTTTATAGAAGGAATTATAAATACTAACTTAAAAATTTTGTATTTATTATAAAGGGGGAAAAAAGATGAAGGGTACAGCTGTAAGTGCATGGTTTAAAACATGTAGAAAACTTTATGGAAATGATTTTGTGGATGAAGCTATGTCAAGTGCTGGGTTTATAAAGAAAAAATTCTTTTCACCAGCTGAAGATGTTGATGATGCAAAGGTAGATAGGTTTATAGAATACATTTGTAAACATAAGGGAATTAGCACAAAAGAGTTATGGTTAAAAATTGGACATGACAATATTTACTCATTTGCAGAAGATTTAAAAGTATTTTTTAAGAAAGATAATACTTATTCATTTTTAAAATCACTACAAGATATTCATTATGCTATGACTAAAAAACTGCCAGGTGCTAATCCGCCAAGTGTAGATATAGTGGCTATATCTAACAGAGAAGCAGTTATAACTTATAAATCTAAAAGACGTATGTTTGATTACTTTATTGGTATGCTTGAAGGAAGTTTTTTATATTTTAATGAAAAAGCAGAATTTGAAGTTATAGAGCATAACGATACAACAATGAAAGTTAAAATTACATTTAATGAAGATATTAAATATAAAAAGCATTATAGGATAAATGAAGTATTGTCACTTGGAATGTTAAAAAGTGTTTCTTTAAAAGTTGCACTGTTTACTTTTGTTACTTTATTTGTTTTAAGTATTCCATTAGTAGGTCTTAAAAGTATATGGAAGGCGCTAATAATAGGAATATTAGGTGGTGGATTAAGTGGCATTTCAACTAAGGTTTTAATGATGCCATTAAATCATATATATAAAGTTATTGATAATTTAAATGGTAAAAAATTCATGGAAGAAAGTAGTCTTACAACAAATGATGAATTTGAAGTCATTTATAACAGATTAAATGAACATATAAAAGGAATGAAAAGAGAGTTTATAGGATTAAAAGGAATAACAGATGAATTAACATCTTTTGCTGATAAACTTGGAAATATATCAGAAAATATGTACTCAGCTTCTGGAGAAATTGTTAGTGTTGTAAACGAAGTTGCTGATACATCGGTTGAACAAGCAAATAATACTGAAAGTGCAGCATCTGTATTAAACGACAATATATCTGCACTTAAAGATATAGTTGAAGATGAAAATAAAAATAAAGAAGAGTTAGAATCTACTATAGGAAAGATAAATGATAGTTATTTAAAAGTAGAGGAAACAAGTAAAAATATATTAGAAACTTTAACTGGATTCCAAGATGTTAAATTAAAAGGAACAAAATTAGGTGAAAGAGCTAAGGATATAACTAATATAGTATCAATTGTAGCTCAAATATCAGATCAAACTAATCTATTAGCATTAAATGCATCAATAGAAGCAGCAAGAGCAGGAGAACAAGGAAGAGGTTTTGCTGTTGTTGCAGAAGAAGTTAGAAAACTAGCAGAGCAGACTAAAGATGCAGTTAAAGAAATAAATAGTAAGTTAAGTGAGTTTGTTGGTGATATAGGAAGTTTAGTTAATAAAATAGAAAGTGAATATGATATACTTCAAAAAGAAACATCAGGATTAGAGTCTGTAAGGGAAACTAATAAGGAAACTGCAGTATCAGTAAAAACTGTTGCAGCAACAATGATACACACAATAGAAAATTTAGATGATAGAGCAATGTCTATAGCTGGAATGAACGACACTATAGAAACATTAGCTGCAACAGCAGAACAAAACTCAGCATCATCACAAGAAGTAAGTGCTAATGTTAATGTTTATACAGAAGAAATAAGAAATCTTACAGAAAGTATAAATGAATTTAATGAGATAGCAAGATACTTTAGAGAGAGTTTAGAAGAATATGTAGTTTAAAAGATAAGGATAGAATTGAAATTATCAATTCTATCCTTTTTTATACGTTATCTAAATCAAAATCAGGTATAAAACTTTCTTTTTGAGTACCTTCTTCTTGTATAAATGCATTTTTAAATCCAAGTTCACTACAATAATCAACTAGAGCATCATAATGTTTTGGATTTAATGGTTTTGTAAGTTCAGGAAACTTACTAGCATTATAAAATGGTGTATATTGATTCATTAAACTTAAAAATACATCATCTTTAAAAGTTTTATAAATATAATCCACTATTTTTTTAGAGTCAAATAAAAGACCTGGTAGCATTAAGTGGCGAATTATAACTCCCTTTGTCATTATTCCATTATCATTAAATTTAGGAGGACCTACCTGTCTAAACATCTCATTTATTGCTTTTGTAGCCATTTCAAAATAATTTTTGGCATTTGAATATTTTATAGCATATTTGTCATTAAAATATTTTAAATCTGGAAGGTAAATATCTATATAACCATCTAATAATTTTAATGAATCTATATTTTCATATCCATTAGAATTATAAACTATAGGAAGTATTAAGCCCTTTTGTTTAGCAAGTTTAACAGCTTCAATTATCTCAGGAATATAATGAGTTGGAGTTACTAAGTTTATGTTATTAACACCTCTAGATTGTTGTTCTATAAATATTTCACTTAAACGTTCTATAGAGATGTCTTTTCCAACACCATCAGTGCTTATTTTATAGTTTTGACAAAACACACATTTTAAATTGCAATTAGAAAAGAAGACAGTGCCAGAACCCTCTGTACCTGAAATACAAGGTTCTTCCCAAAAGTGCTTAGAAACTTTAGCAACTCTTATTTTTTCTGATGCAGAACAAAAACCTAACTTTCCGTCTAGTCTATTCACATTGCAGTGTCTAGGGCAAAGATTACAATTTTTTAATATATCTAAATTACTCATAAAATCACCTTTTCATAAAAATAAGAAAACAAGATAAAACATCCTGCTTTCTTATAATCATATCAAAAATATTATTTTGTATCAAAAACTTTATGACAATCCCATAATAACTTTAAAAATGAAATTTGAACATATAGTGCAAAAAACATAAAAATTAAAATAGCAATCAAAAGAATTGTTAATAATGTGTTAGATACAATTGCTGCAAAAATCAAAAGAACAAAATATATAAGTATAGATATAAATATTTTCAAGAAGTATTTTGAAATAGTTTCTGCCTTTAAAAACATGATATTATTTGATTTTTCTTTATATAATTTACTTATACCAGAAGACAAAATAGAGTTAGTATACAAAGCTAAAAATACAATGAAAAATGAAGAAATTGAAGTTAGAATGAATAGAACATTATTATTTGATATATTCATAGTAGAAACTATTATAAGCAGTATAACATCTAATATTAAAGTAATTAATGAAAAGATAAATGCTTTATTAAATTGAGGTAGTTTAAATTTTTCTTTTAACTTTTTTAAATAAATAATTACTATAAAAGATGAAATAATTATTAAAATGGATGATAATGTGTCAAAGTTTTTATGAAAAATGTTATTTAATAAAGAAAAACAAACTGATGAAACCATATTAAACAATGAACAAATAAAAATTATTAAAAATTCCATGTTAAAGCCTCCTTTTAATTACATCTATAATTAAATATAGCATTATATTTAGGAAGAATAACTTATTATAAGTGAAATTTATAAAAAATTTCAAAATTATAGTAAGGAAACATTTAACTTACATTAATTAAATTAAAAAGTGACAGTCATTAATTTTAATGACTGTCACTAATATTAGCGACATTTCTTAAAGTAAAAAGTAAAAATTTGAGTAATAAATACAAGGCTTATTACTCCAAAACCAGGGTAAAGATATGTTATTAAATTTTTGAAACCTAGTTGAGATATAGGTATAGCAATAATCATTATTATGATAACTGCAGTTTTATAAGAAATATGATATTTTTGCTCTAATGTTTTACCAACGCTATAAATATCTGAAACTTCTGTTGAGAACATTTCACACCATATAACAATTAAAAGTAGAATTTGAAGTAATGGTCCAAATCTGCTTACAACATGTAGTAATGGAATTTCATATTTAAATATTTCAGGAATATTTACAAGGAGCATTGAATTTATAAGGAATGATAAAAATGTTAAAAGTAGTGCTCCAATAGTAACACCAATGAAAATAGATAGCTTGTCTTTCATTTCTTTACTAATAGGAACTAGAACACCACTGCAAAATAAGATGTTAAAGCCTCCATAGAGAAATGATGAAATAATCCATTGACCAGGAACTAATAGCTCTTTATGAATAGGAACAGTTTTCATAAAACTTAAGCTCATATTTCCTCTAAAGTTAATTAAGTAGCATATAAATACTGTAATTATAATTGTTGTAAGTGAAGGAACTATTAAGGAATTAATAGTTATAAGTCCCTCAGTCCCCCTAAGCAAGACTATTATTGAGATTAATGACATAATAAGAACACCAACAATACTTGGAATGGCAAAGTATTGTTTAAGTAGAGCACCGCTGCCAGCTAGAATTATAGATGCACTAGCAACTAAAAATAAGCCTGTCAAAATATCTGTTATTTTGCCAAGAAATCCAGGACTAACTAGATTTATAAAGTCGGAATAGGAATTAAGGTTAAATTTCAAACTTATAGAAACCATTGCACAGCTAACGGTTATGTATAGTACTGCACAAATAAGAATTCCAATAAAACCTTTGTAGCCATAAGTGGTAAAAAATTGAGTGATTTCTTGACCAGAGGCAAGGCCTGCTCCAACTATTGTACCAATGAAAACAGTAGCAGCCTGGAATATTAAAATTAATCTTTTTTTCAAGCTAATCTCCCCCATATTTTATATATTTTGCTTGTCTACTTTAAATATATAGTCAGTACAGGCTATTTATTCATTAAGTTAACTAAATTTGATTATTACTTTATATAGTGAGTGTATTAATAAATAAAATTACAATGAAAGGGTTAAACTTTTAATAAATAAATTAGAAAATAGGAGAGGTGAAAGTTAAAGTATGTTTAATCCTAGAAGAGTTATTTTTGAAGAGGATGCATTAAATTATGATAAAGGCAAAGAATTGTTTGAAAGATTTAAAAAGGAAAATGTTGAAATAAAGTATTCTAAAAATGGAAGGATAACAGGAATACCAGGAAAGAGTAGTACAGAGATGTATGAGGAAGGTAAAAATACACTAGTTGTTGGAGTTAGAAAAAAATTATATTTTCAAAGTTGCAAACCATCAGCTCATTATCAATTGCCATTAGTGAGTGGATGCATGGGTATGTGTGAATATTGTTACTTGAATACTCAAATGGGCAAAAAACCATATATAAAAATTCATGTAAACGTAGATGAAATATTAGAAAAAGCTGGAGAATATATAGAAGAGAGAAAACCTGATATAACTATTTTTGAAGGAGCAGCAACATCAGATCCAATACCAGTTGAAGAATATACAGGTGCTCTAAAACAAGCAATTGAGTATTTTGGACAAAATGATAAGTCACTTTTTAGATTTGTAACTAAATTCACAGATGTAGATAGCCTTTTAGATGCTAATCACAATGGAAGAACTACTATAAGATTTAGTTTAAATATAAATGAAATTATAAAAATGTATGAGCATAAAGCAGAGGATTTTCAAAGTAGAATAGCAGCGGCTAAAAAGGTAAGTGATGCAGGTTATCCAATTGGATTTATAATTGCACCAGTTTTTCTAATAGATGATTATAAAGAAAAATACTATGAAATGTTAAAGTATATAAAAGCAGTTATAGATAACGAAAATTTGATGTTTGAAGTTATATCACATAGATTTACAAAAAGAGCAAAAGACAATATTTTAAGTATATTCCCTAATACAAAATTACCAATGAAAGAAGAACTTAGAAAATTTAAATTTGGTCAATTTGGTTATGGAAAATATATGTATACTACTGATGAGTTAAAAGAATATAAAGATTTCTTTACTGAGAGCATAAGCGAGCTTTGGAGCAAGGAAAATATTAACTATATTATATGAGACAATTAAAGAAAATAAAAAATTAATAAAAAAAATCAATATTTTCCATTAATATCCGTAAATATTTGTATAAAATTCACGATAATTGTTTATAAGTAAAAAATATTAATTTAATATTAATTTAATTTGTGGGAATTGGGGGATTACACATGAAATTTAAAAGAATTAGTGTAAGGATATTAATAGTTATATTACCAGTAATAATAGTTGCAATGCTCTCATTAGGAACTATTGCTGGGGTTACGAGCAAGGACATTATTTCAGATGAAATCAGTAAACAAATGAATTCAGAACTGCAAGCTGAAACCACTCAGATTATGAAAGAAATTGAGGAAGTTTCAACAATAGCAACAAGTATATCAAATAACATTTCTTCATCATACACACTTATGCCAATGGAAAAATATGAAGAAATTCTTGAAAAATCAATATCTCAAAGCAATATAATTTTAGGTAGTGGGATTTGGTTTGAGCCTTATGTATATGATAAAAATAAAAAGTATGTAGGACCATATGTTTATAAAAAAGATGATAAGATAGTTACAACATATGAATATAGCAATGAAAAATATAATTACTTTAATCAGGAATATTATATTAATTCAAAGAATGCAACAAAGCCAGTGTTTACAGAAGCATATTATGATGAAACTACAGATAAAACCATGTCATCTTGCTATATTTCAATTGTGAACGAGAAAAATGAGTATATAGGATGTATAACTGTAGATATAGATCTTACTTCAATACAAAATGTTATTTCAGATATTAAATTTGGACAAAGTGGAAGAGCATATATGGTAAATTCTAAGGGGTTATACCTTGTTAGTGATGAAGAAAATAAAGTTATGGAAACCCTTATATCAGAAGATTCGGAAGGTAGTGTTGCAGCGTTTGGTAAAAAACTTCTTGAAAATGCAGAAGGAAGATACAATGGTGAGTATACGAAAAATGGAACAAAATACAATGCATACGCTCAAAAAATTGATAAACTTGGATGGACAATTATTATGGAAATATCCCAAGATGAATTAAATTCTCCAGTTAGAAGTTTATTAGTTAAGTTATTCATAATAGGAGTATTAACAATTGTTTGTGCTGTTCTAGCTGTATTATCACAAGTCTTATATTTAACTAAAAACATAAAAAATGTGGGTAAATTTGCTGCTGAATTATCAGATGGTAATTTTACAATAGATACTTTAAATATTAAAACTGAAGACGAATTAGGTAAAATGGGAAGTGCATTGAATAAAATGTATCTAGAAAATAAGTCAGTTATACAAACAATATCTAATGAGTCAGATGAATTAGATGATTCAAGTAAAAGATTAGATACTGTTACAGAAAAACTGTTAAATTACTTTGTAAAAATAAAAGAATCTATTTCAGAGATAAATGGAAATATGATGACATCTAGTGCAGCTGTACAAGAACTTACTGCATCAGTTGAAGAAGTTAACTCTAATATAATTGAGCTAAGTAGTGAAACAGAAAAATGTAATGATATGACTAATGATATAAATGATAGAGCAAAAAAAGTAAGAAATGCAAGCAATGAAGCTTTTGAAAAATCAAATAAACTAAGTAAAGAATTTGAAGAAAGATTAAATTCAAGTATTGAAAGCTCTAGAGTAGTAGAAAGTATTGGAGGTATGGCTGAAGTAGTTTCTAATATTGCAAAGCAAATAAACTTATTATCTCTAAATGCTTCTATAGAGGCAGCACGTGCAGGTGAACAAGGGAAAGGATTTGCAGTTGTAGCAGCTCAAATTGGTAAACTTGCAAATGAAACATCAACAACTGTAGATGAAATTCAAAAGACAATTAAAGTAACTCAAGATTCAATTCAAGGTCTTATGTTAGATTCTAAGGAAATGTTAGAGTTTGTTAGGGAAACAGTAACACCTGATTATAATTCATTTGTTGGAGTTGCAGAGCAATATGGAGAAGATGCCGAGGCTATAGAAAAATTCACATCATATCTTGGCAATATGGCATTAGGAATTAAAAATACTATGAATGAAATAAGTTTAGTAATTCAAAATATAGCTGAGTCAGCACAAGATACTTCTGATAGTAGTAATAATATTATGGAAGATGTTGATTTAGTGTCTAATGTAGTTGATGAAGTTAAAGAAATGGCAGAAGAGCAAGTTAATATATCGAAAACAATGGACACAATGGTAAGTAAATTTAAATTTTAAATAATAAAAAGACACATTTCAAAATTTGCATTTATGTAGATTTAGAGATGTGTTTTTTTATTTTGGAACTTTTTAGTCGTTATATTCATCTTAAAAGTATATAGGAGGTTAAAAAATTAAAATATTTATAAAATCATGGAACTTTTTCTTAATATTAATTATCTTAAGAAGGAGAGGTGATAAATTTTGGAAGGAAAAGATAATGTATTGAGTATTTATGATTTAAAAAATAATAGGACAAAAGAAAGAAATATAACCAAGGAAATATTTATAGGACTTGTTAAAGAAAATAAAATTTCTTTATATAGATTGGCAAAAAGTATGTTAAAAATAGAGGCTGATGTTGAAGATGTAATTAGTGAAACAATACTTAAAGCATTTAAAAACATAAATAAGTTAAAAGAGCTTGAGAGTTTTAAACCATGGATTATGAGAATCTTAGTTAATGAGTGCTATGCACTTATAAATAAAAAAAGCAAGATAGATTTAGAAGAAAACATGGAAGTATATAACCTGAAATATGAGGAAGTAGAAAGCAAAAGTTTAATTTGGGCAATTAATCAATTAAATGATGATTCTAGAGCAGTTATTATATTATTCTACTATGAAGATATGAGTATAAAAGATATGAGCAGTATCTTAAATGTGCCAGAGGGTACTGTGAAGTCAAGGTTAAGTAGAGCAAAAGATAAATTAAAAGTAATATTAGAAAAGGAAAGTGGGAGTGAAGTAATTGGATAAGTTTGATGAGATGATTAAAAAAAATGCGGCAAATGAGAGCTGTGAACTTCCAGAAAGCCTAGAAAATAGGATGGAAGAAACCTTTAAAAGTTTAGATAAAGTAAAAAAACATAAGAGAGTATCACTTAAGGTTTTAGTTTCAGTGGCTACAATAATGACATTAACTTTTACAACAGTTATGGCAACTAATTCTGATATTGTAAAACAAGCTATAAATTCAGTAAAGGGATATTTTGAAAGCAATACAGAATCTAAATATGCATCTAACAAGGAAGAAATAGAGGAATTTGGTAGCGAAGTAGGTGTAACTGTTGAGGATAATGGAATAAAAATAACATTAGATAGTATATCAACAGATGGAAAATTCATAAATACATTTTATACAATAGAAAGTGATAAACCTATTCCGAAGAAAGATAATCCAAAGGAGAAGCCTATGGAAATGTATTCAAATGTTCCATTCTTTTTTTACGAGATAGATGGAGTGGTTCTAGGAGATATGGGATGGGAAGGACATTATGAATCAGAAAATATTCTTAAGGCTGTAGTTAGAGTTAATTTGGATGGTGCAAAAGTTAATGAAAACTCAAAGCTAAACATTGCAACTGAGAGAGTTTTTGATATAAGTGGTAAATGGAATATAGAGACAACTTTAAATAAAGGAAACTTTGAAAAGGATGTTAAGAATTTTACTGTAAATAAGAAAGCAGATATAGATTTAGACGGACAAAATTATAATATGATGATAGAAAGTGTATCAATGTCACCTCTTGGTAATCAAATTACATTTGATAGTCTTCAAAATTTAAAATTTCCATTTGTAATATTAGATGATAAAGGAAATAGTTTGGAGATTGTTGGTGGAGATCAAGGTATATCAGATGCAAATAAAAAGTCAATTGAGTTTATTTGTGAAAATAAGGATACAAAATATATAAAAATAATTCCTTTAGAAAATGGCATGTATGATCAAAGTAAAGGTTTTGTTATGGGGGATTTAGAAAATTATCCAATTGAACTTAAAACTAATTCTAAGGGTAGTATTTTAGTAGAAAATGTTGAGTTTGGAAAGAATGATATAAAAATAAAATATAAAAAGAGTGGATTGTCATATTATGATTCAGAGATAGTTTTTGATTTTGCAGATTGTGAAGGAAATGAAGTTGAACCAGTTAAGGGGTTAAGAGAAGAATATGTAGATAGAAAAGATGGAAGTTATAATAGAACAATAACTTATTATGTTGATGAATATGACTTTTCAAACTATAAAAAAATAATGGTATATCCAGAAACAGAATACAAATTATTAGAAGATAAAGCAATACAAATAGATTTACAATAAAATAGTTAATTAATATATAAAAGTCAAAGAAGTAGCTTCTTTGACTTTTATATATTTTATAGGAATCCAAGTTAAAACTTTAAGTTATTCATGTTTCAGTTGAAAAAGAGAAATTTAAAGTGTTATATAAAATTAACAATTAACGATGAACAATTAACAATGAAGGATAAAACTGAAGTATCAGTTTTTAAAATCAATTTTTATGATAATTTGCTAAGCAAATTACTTAAAAACAATATAAAAACATAGTTTTTAAGCATTTTTATTTTTAGATATTAAAAGCGAAGTGAGTAATATCAACTATAACTTTTCACTCTTAATTGGTTCCAAATATAAAAATAGAAATAAACTGTAAGCTTAATAATATCATTTGATAAAGAGATTACTTTAAATTTGAACTTGGAACCCTATAGTAGATTTTTAAAATGTTTTAGGAATAATGAAAATAGACTATAATAAGAATAAAATATAAAAAATATTTCTTGGAAATAAATTGAAATAGATATTAAATATTATTAGTAAGCAACTATAGGAATACAAGTTGAAAAATGAAATTATTCTTATTCCAATTAAGAAAGAGCAATTTAAAGTGTTATACGAAATTAATAATTAACGATTAACAATTAACAATGAAGGATAAAACTGAAGTATCAGTTTTTTTAATCAAATTGTATTATAATTTGCTAAGCAAATTAGTTAAAACATATAAAAAAACTAGTTTTTTTATACTTATATTTCTATTTTAGATATTAAGAATGAAATGATTAATATCTACCATCATTGTTAATTGTTAATTGATAACTGTTAATTGGTTTCAAACATGATAATAGAATAAACTATAATATCGATAGCATCATTTGATAAATGTGTTATTTAAAATTTGAACTTGGAACCCTATAGAAAGAAAGGAATAAATATGAAGACAGAATGGAATGGCAAGAGATATCATACATTAAATTATTTTTTAAGAGAGAAGTTTGGAGAAAAGATATTTAAGATATCTTTAGATGCAGGTTTTTCATGCCCTAATAGAGATGGAAAAGTTAGTAAGGGGGGATGTATTTTCTGTTCTGAAAGAGGCTCAGGAGATTTTGCAGGAGATAGAGCTTTTTCTATATCTAAGCAATTTGAAGATATAAAATTAATGATGAATAAGAAGTGGAAAGAAGGAAAATACATAGCTTACTTCCAAGCATATACAAATACTTATGCAAGTGTAGATGTTTTAAGAGCAAAGTATGATGAAGCAATAAATAATGAAGGTGTTGTAGGACTGGCTATTGCTACAAGACCAGATTGTTTAAGTGAGGAAGTTTTAGATTTAATAGAGGAATATTCAAAAAAAATATATACTTGGGTGGAGTTAGGGCTTCAAACATCTAATGATGAAACTGCGAAAATTATAAATAGGGGATATAAATTGGAAGTTTTTGATGAGGCTGTAAAAAATTTAAATAGTAGAAATGTTGATGTAGTAGCTCATGTTATTTTTGGATTACCTAATGAAACTAAAGAAGATATGATAAATACTATAAAATATATATCTAATAGTGGAGTAAAGGGCATAAAAATGCATCTACTTCATGTTATGGAGAATACACCGTTAGAAGTTATGTATAAGCATGGTAAATTAAGACTTATGGAACAAGATGAGTATATAGAGACTATATGTGAAGCTGTAACATTGTTGCCACAAGATATGGTAATACATAGACTTACAGGTGATGCACCAAGAAACTTATTAGTTGGACCAATGTGGAGTTTAAAAAAATGGGAAGTGTTAAATGCAATAGATAAAAAAATGGAAGACGATAATTTATATCAAGGAAAAAACTTTATAAGTAATAAATAAATTAAACTGTAAGCTAATAGTATCATTTGAGAAAGACATTAATTTAAATTTGAACTTGGAACCCTATACAAGGGAACAACTGATTTTTTAGTATTTAGTTTGTAATTGACTTTACAAAAGCAAAATACTACAATGAGGGAGTGAAAAGGACGTGTTTAAATGAATGATTTAATCTTAGAAAAAGAAAGCAATAAAGAATGTTTTTATGTTATAAATTATCCTGAATATGAAAAAGAGTTATGTGATTTAGAAATGAAAAGCATGTTTAATTATATACCAAAAGAAAAGTATATTTTGTCACAAAACTCAGTAAATCCTTCAAGAAGTCTATATATTAAAGAAAAAATTTCTATAATATATAAAGAAAAAAATCTAGAAGAAATAGTTAACAAAATAGAGGATAACAAAGTATCATATGATGATTTTAAAGTTGTTTATATAAAGGCAACTGAAAATGATTCAGTGACTTACAATGAAAGACTTAAAGCTGTGCATGATGTGGGTTTTGTTATAACAGGTTATCCTGATTTGCATGAGCCTAAAGTGGTTTTAGGTATAAGCAAAGTTGAAGATAGTTGGATATTTGGAGTTTATGAGAAGAATAATTATGAATGGCATTTTCACGATGATAAGCCATATTCATATTCAAATGGATTAAGTGTTAGAATGTCTAGGGCAATAGTTAATATAGCAATAGGAAATGAAGCTGATTTAAAGGTAGTAGATCCTTGTTGTGGAATAGGAACTGTTGTTATTGAGGCACTTTCTCTAGGATTAAATATAAAAGGATATGAAATTAGCAATGCAATTGGTACAAATGCAAAGAAAAATCTTAAGTTTTTTGGACATGATGATGTTATAACCATTGGAAGCATGCATGATGTAAAAGAAAAATTTGATGTTGCTATTGTAGATATTCCATATGGATTGTTCTCACCAACAACATTAAAAAATCAAGTAAATATAATGAAAACAGCACGAAGAATTGCTAAAAAGATGATTATAATAACATTTGAAACTATGGATGAACATATAATTTCATCAGGTTTTAAGATAAAGGATACAGCAATAGTCACAAAGGGCAATTTTAAAAGATATATACAGGTATGTGAATAGAATAAAAATACATTAAGGGGATGGGTTTATGAATATAGATATAATAATTTCCGCAAGTGATATTAAAGAGGAAAAAATAAAGGGGAAAACAGTTGTTGTAATAGATGTTTTAAGGGCAACATCAGTAATGGTTACTGCACTTAAAAATGGATGTACAAAAGTTATACCAGTAAAAACGGTTGAAGAGGCAGTAGAGATTGCTAGTAGAGATAGACACAATTACATTTTAGGTGGAGAAAGAAATGCACTTAAAATAGAGGGATTTGACTATTCTAATTCGCCACTTGAGTACACTGAGGAAACTGTTAAAGGAAAAACTGTTATTATGACAACAACAAATGGAACTCAGGCAATTAAAAATTCAGAGAGTGCTGAAAATATAATAATAGCATCAATGATTAATGGTAGTGCTGTTGCTAAAAAAATAGCAAAAGAAAATAAAGATGTTGTATTTATAAATGCAGGTACATATGGTCAGTTTTCTATGGATGACTTTATAACAAGTGGATATATAATATCAAAAATAAAGGAAATGGTAGAAGTAGAATTAAGTGATATAGCAACTACTTCATTATATGTTTATGATAATAACAAAGACATAATATCATTTGTTAAAGAAGCATCTCACTATAAGAGAATATTAACTTTAGGGTTAGAAGAAGATTTAAAATATTGTTTAAGTAAGGATTTAACAGATATAGTACCAGAATATAATGATGGTGTAATAACAATTTAAAATCAAATTAGGAAGCGTTTCAAACAGTACATTTGAAGCGTTTCTTTTTATATAAAATTTAATTGTAGAAAAAAGATGTATAAATTTCGTTGCAGTATATGCTAAGTTAAGTATATACTATTTTAATATACTTGTTTGGATAGAGGTGATTTAAAATAAATACTAAGAAATTAACAGAAGCTGCAATGATATCAGCTTTGTTTGTAGTTTTAAGCTTAATAGCATTAAGTACGGGGATAGCATATTCCTTTTACTTAGATTTAATAGTGCCAATAATAATATCATTAATGTATTTAAAGTGTGATTTTAAATATACAATTCTTTCTTGTATAACATCACTTATAATTATAGTTTTTGTAATTGGCGATGTAGGTTCAGGAATTTGGATGAGTCAAAGTATGATAGTAGGACTTATATGTGGTGCTATTATACAAAGAAAGACTTTGATTGTTGATGATTTACTATATTCAGCTATAGCAAGTTGTTTTGTTATGCTACTTATAAACTTATATTTTTCAAAATTATTAGGGTTTGATTTTATAAAAGATATACAGGTTATGATTGAGCCTTGGAATATAAATGAAACTTTAAAAAATGTATTATACTACATATGTATAGCAGCATTGCCACTTGGAACAACTATTTTAGTTTATTTTGCAACTTTACTTATAGGAAAAAAACTTAAACTTTTAAGTGAAGATGGAAAGAAGAAATTTAAAGCAAGTATAAATTTTATAAAGTGTTCTGGTTACTTTTGTTGTAGTGAAAAGGCTACTATTATTTCAATAATATATTTAGTCAGCTTAAAGATTTTATCTTTGTTTAATTATAGTGTAAAACATATATACCTTAAAACATTGCTTGTATCAATACAATGTATAGTTTTGTATTTTGTAATAAAAGATTTTTACTCATTTATATGTAAATTTATTTATATAAAAACTAAATCCAATATAATAGTTAGATTGTCTTCATTAGTTATATTATTTCTTTTAATATACAAATTTCAAATAACTGCAATAGTAATAATTGTAGTTGGTTTTATAATAGACCATATATTTAAAATGCGAAAAAGTCATATAAATGTGATGGAACAATATTTAAGTTCATAAATTTTGAATTTTATTTATTATTGGTTTATGATATATAATAATTAAATAAGCAGATTGATAAGTTAAAAAATATTCTATAAAATAATTGTCATAATAGATATGAAAAAATAAAGTTCATGTCTATTATGATTTTTTTATGTATTAAATTAGATTTTATTTGAATTTTGAAATGATATAATTAATACATATTAAGAAATATAAGTGAGGAGATAAGGACATGATTTTTTCTGCATTTAAATTAAATGAAGATGAGCCTATATATATTCAATTAGAAAATCATATAAAGGAAAGTATAGATAATGGTATTCTTCAAAATGGAAGTAAACTTCCTTCAACAAGGGAAGTAAGTAGTTTGCTTAATATTAGTAGAAACTCAGTTGTGTCTGCATATCAAAACTTAGAGAGCATAGGGATTTTAGAAAGTGTAAAAGGTAAGGGCACATTTGTTATAACTGAAGATAAAGTAGAAGAAGAAAAATTTATAATAAATTGGAATGAAAAATTTAATAAATACGCAAGTGTTTGTGAAGAATTAGATATAATGAAAACTGAACTTCCATGGAAAAAGGGGATGATTTCATTTAAAAGTATTGCACCAGAAGAAAATATGTTTGATTTAGAGGAGTTTAAAAGAGCATTTTTGACAGCATGGTCATTAGAAGGCGATAAGCTTTTAAATTATGGATATGCAAAGGGATATAAGCCATTAATAGATTATTTAATGAATTATATGAGTGAAAAAGGTGTAAACACAGAAGAAAAAGAAGTTCTTATAACGAATGGATTTACTGATGGATTTGATATGGTTTTAAGTTCATTAACAAATGAAAATGATGTAGTGATATGTGAAAATCCAACTCATAATACAGCACTTAAAATAATGAGGGCGCATGGTTTAGAGGTTGTTGGAGTTAATGTGGAAAATGATGGCATAAATATTTTAGATTTGGAAGAAAAGATAAAAAAATATAAGCCTAAATTATTATATATAATACCTTCATATCATAATCCAACGGGTATAGTTATGAAAGGTGAAAAAAGAAAGAAAGTGTATAAGATTTGCGAGCAGTATTCTATTCCAATAATAGAAGATGGATTCAATGAAGAATTATTATATTCAGGTTCACATACACCGCCTATAGCATCACTTTGTAAAAATGGAAATGGCGTTGTATATATTGGAAGTTTTTCGAAGATTCTATTTCCAGGGCTTAGAATAGGATGGATATTTGGTGATAAAAACTTAATTGGTACACTAGAAAGTGTTAAGAGATGTAGAACAATTCATTGTTCCTTTCTTGATCAAGGAGCATTTTATCATTATATGAATAGTGGGGCGTTTTTTAAGTATGTAAAGAAAATAAGAAAATATTATAAAGATAAGTATAAGTTCACACTAAATGAAGTTAGAAATAATATTCCTTGTGAAGAGGTTATGGGCGAGGGTGGACTACACATATTTATTAAATTAAAAAATGTAAATACAAGAGAAGTTCTTGAAAAATGTTATGAAAAAGGTGTAGTTTTCATGCCAGGAGATTTATTTTATACAGACGATAGTGGAAGTTCCACTATGAGAATAAGTTTTTCTAGAGTAAAAAAATCTGATATAAGAAAAGGTATAAAAATAATTGGTGATGTAATTAAAGAATTAGGTAATAACTAATCTTTAACTATCGTCTAAAATCTCGGTTGCCACAGAAAGTGTACTTTCAAGTTTATATTTAAAAGTTCTGCTTGTTAACGCTCCTAAAAAATTATTAATTGATACATGTTTATAAAATTTAGATGATAGCTTTTGATTTTTATAGGATTTTAAAATAACAGGAGTCACAGTATAAACATTATGTTTTCTAGTAAAGTACATGGTAGATACAACTTTAGCTCCAAAAGTCATAATAAAGACAAACATTGAAATAAGTTCATAAAAATTCATAAAAAATACCTCCTAAAAATAAAATATATATCTTAACATGTTATAAAACATGGAATATAGAATTACTATAAAATATATAAAAACAAGTATTCTATAGAGTTTAAAATTATTAGAGTTAGTACTAAGAAAATAGTTTATTTAATATATAAACTAAGATAAATTATTTTATTACTTAACTAATTAAAGTTAAAAACTATAAGAAACTTGATGCAAAGTTTAATAAAGTAAATTTAAAATTATTTCGTTTTTCTTAATAAAAGTATTTCGTAAAATACAGTATAAGATGTAAACAGGATGATAAAATACATTTCCTCCTTATGAGTCATTTTGGAAGTTGCAAAAACCATTAAGAGCGGAAAAAGTATAAATATCTGAAGAAATCTAAAAACACGAATATTATTCAAGATATCACTCCTAACTTCCAAATTATTACTATATGAATATTATGTTATTTTTATGATAAAATGTAAATGAAATAATTTCTACAAAGGATGATAAATAACTTACAAATTATGTAAAAAAGAATTGCAAAATAGAAAAATGAAGTTGAAAACTTCTATAAACAATTATTATGAAATAAAAACAGACATATTCTTTATAAAAATATGTAATAAAATGATATAATCTTTTTTGTATGGATTATTTAATAGAGAGTTTTATAAATAATGTTTGTATTTATTACAAATAATATTAAATGTGCAACATAAGAATAGAAATAAATTTTATGTTGTGATTTTAGGTTAAAAAATGAGAGAAAGAAGGGAAAAAATTGAATTATGTACTCATACTAGTAGGTTTTGTATTATTGATAAAAGGTGCTGATTATTTTGTAGATGGTGCATCCGCAATTGCAAAAACATTTAAAATTCCTACATTAGTTATAGGTCTTACAATAGTTGCATTTGGAACTAGTGCACCAGAAGCAGCTGTTAGTATAACGTCAGCAATTCAAGGCCAAAATGCAATTGCAATGGGAAATGTTGTTGGATCAAATATATTTAATTTATTAATGGTTGTTGGAGTGTCAGCATTTATATGTCCGTTTAGTGTTAAAAAAAGCATATTATTAAAAGAGTTTCCTTTTGTTTTATTATCAGGAATAGTTTTATTAGTAATATCTTTTGATACAGCATTACAAGGAAGTGCGCAAAACATATTAACAAGAGGCGATGGAATAATTTTATTATTGTTCTTTGGAATATTCATGTATTACCTTATAGCAATGGCAATAACATCAAAAGATGATGATTGTGAAGATATAGAAGAAATGCCATTAAAGAAAAGTATTTTACTATCTATAATAGGAATTATAGGAATAGTTTTTGGTGGAAAAATTGTTGTAGATTCAGCATCAGCAATAGCTATTCAGTGGGGAATGAGTGAAACATTAGTTGGACTTACAATAGTTGCTATTGGAACATCACTTCCAGAGCTTGTAACGTCTGTAGTTGCAGCAAAGAAAAATCAAAGTGATATAGCACTTGGAAATGTTATAGGCTCAAATATGTTTAATGCATTCTTCATACTTGGAATTTCAGCAACAATTCATCCTATACAGATTGGAGCATCTGTTATAACAGATTTAGTTGTACTTTTAATAGTAACATTAATAACATATGCATTTGCTATAAGCAAAAAGAAAGTCAACAAAATGGAAGGTGCTACATTAGTAATAATATATATAATATATATGGCTTATATAATAATGAGAAATTAGAAAAATATATAAAAATAGATAGGATAAAGAATCCTATCTATTTTTTATGTAATCTTAAAAGGTGTTAGTTAAAATAATATTCCTGCTATTGTTGCAGTCATAAATGCTGATAATGAACCAGCTAAAACGGCTCTCATTCCAAGCTTTGCAATATCTTTTCTTCTATCAGGAGCAAGGCTACCAATAGAACCTATTTGTATAGCTATAGAACTAAAGTTTGCAAAACCACAAAGAGCATATGTTAATATAACAATTGTTTTTGGTGAAAGTGCTTTACTTGCTATTAATGGTGAAAGATTGCTATAAGCAACAAATTCATTTAAAACAACTTTTTGACCTAAAAGGTTACCAGCAGCACTTATATCTTGAGTTGGAATACCCATTAAAAATGCTATTGGTGAGAAAAGTTTTCCAAATATCCAGTTTAAGCTTAAGAAATCAGCACCAAAGAATCCACCTACGAAACCTAAAACATAGTTAACAAGTGCTATTAAAGCTACGAATGCAATTAAAAGTCCACCAACATTTATTGCAATTTGAATACCTTCAATGGCTCCGTTTGAAGCAGCTTCAATTATGTTTGTAGCTGTTTTTTCAGTTTCTAATTTGAAATCACCTTTTGTTACAGGCTCTTCAGTTTCTGGAATTAAAATCTTAGCAATAACAAGACCAGCTGGAGCAGCCATAACACTAGCAGCAAGTAAGTGACTTGCACTAACTCCCATAGCAACATATCCAGCCATAACACTACCAGCAACAGTAGCCATACCACCAACCATTACAGCAAATAACTCTGATTTTGTCATTTTACTTATATATGGTTTTATTATTAAAGGCGCTTCATTTTGACTTAGGAATATGTTTGAAACAGCAGAAGTTGTTTCTGCACCACTAGTTCCTAAAAGTTTTGCAAGACCTTTAGAAATTATGGAAATTATGAATTGCATTATACCTAAGTGATATAATATTCCCATTAATGCTGAGAAGAAGATTATTGTAGGTAAAACATTAAATGCAAAAATAAATCCGAATGAATTTGTATCCATTAAATTACCAAATACAAAAGAGCTTCCTTCTACAGTAAAGGCTAATAGTTTATCAATTATTTTACTTAAAAATCCAAAGAACTTTTGACCAAGAGGTACTTTTAAAACAAGTAATGCAAAGATTGCTTGTAAAGATAAGCCTATACCTACAAGTTTCCAGTCAATTTTCTTTCTGTCGCTTGAAAGTAGGTACGCGATTAATAAAAATACAACGATACCTAAAATACCTATAAATTTACCCATATTTACCATTTCTCCATTATTAAATTTTTGTTTTAAATTTTAAATTCCATTGTTTAAAATAACATAGAATTTATACTAAATTTATATAGTGTGTTTTATTTTTTAAATAAGTACATATATTATTTTGAAAAGAGTATTCACTTATATATAAATCCCAAAAGATATATATTTATTCATACTAATTTGTTAAAAAATATTCAATGTTATATTAAAAATGAAAAAAAATGATTAAAACTATATTTAAATATAAATTATAACTATACAATTTTCAATAAAAAAATTTTGAATAAAATTTTAAAATGGTGTATAATGTACAATTTAACATTGTAGTATATGGCTAAAAATAAGGATTTTTTAATAAAATGTTAATAAAAAACATTTGTTAAAGAAATAACATTTAAGCAATTAAAAAAATAAATTTTATTATGAATAATATGATAAATAAATATTAAAAAATGAAATTACATAACTTGCAATTTGGAGGATTATTATTAGTCAATTTTTGAAAATTAGAATTATAGTTTTGATTTTTGTAAATATATAGACATTTATGTGTTTTTTTCATTGCTTTTGTATATAATTATTAGTATGAAAAAATATACAAGGTAATAAATAATTGAATATATTATAGTAAAGATAATTAAGGAGTTGTTAAAAATGTCTTTTGATTTTTTAAGAGATACTCATAAAAAAGTTCACTTTATAGGTATAGGTGGAGTAAGTATGAGTGGACTTGCAGAGATACTTATTGAAAATGGATATAAAGTTTCAGGTTCAGATAGAAGTGAATCTGAAAACACTAAAAAACTAAGAGAACACGGTGCTGAAATTTATATAGGACAAAGTGCCGATAATATAAAAGATGTAGATTTAGTAGTGTATACAGCAGCTATTGCAGCTGATAATCCAGAGCTTATGAAAGCTAAAGAAGAAAACATAGCTTCTATGAATAGAGCAGAATTTTTAGGATCTATAATGAAGGGACATAAATATGGAGTTGCTATAGCAGGAACTCATGGAAAAACAAGTACAACATCAATGATGTCACATATTGTTTTAGAAGAAAAATTAGATCCTACTATCTTAGTTGGTGGAAATTTAGATGTTATTGGTGGAAATGTTCATATAGGAAAAAGTGATTATTTCATAACAGAAGCATGTGAATATAAGGAATCATTCCTAAAGTTTTATCCATATATAGGGGTTATCCTAAATGTTGAAGAAGATCACCTAGATTACTATAGAGATTTAAATCATATAAAAGATGCATTTAGAAAGTTTATTAGCATAATACCTGACGATGGATATGCAATAGTTAATGCAGATGATGAAAATTCAATGGATGTAATAAAAGATGCTAAATGTAATGTTATGACTTTTGGAATAGAAAATGGGGAATATAGAGCTAGAAATCTTAAGTTTAATGATTTAGCTTGTGGAATTTTTGATTTATATAAAAATGATGAAAAATTGTTTACTGTGGAGTTAAATGTTCCAGGAAAATATAATGTAGTAAATGCTATGTCAATAATTTGTGCATCGTTAGCTTTAAATATAAGTCATAAGTCTATAGTAGATGGATTATTTAATTTTAGAGGAACACATAGAAGATTTGAATTTAAAGGTGAGAGAGATGGTGTTAAGGTGATTGATGATTATGCTCATCATCCAACTGCAATTAAATCACTTTTAGGTGGAATAAAAAATTATCCTCATAATAGAACATTCTTTATATTCCAACCACATACTTATACAAGAACTTCAACATTATTTGATGAGTTTGTGCAAAGCTTTGAAGGAATTGAGAACTTAATACTTGAAGATATCTATGCAGCAAGAGAAAAGGATACTGGAATAGTTAGTTCACAAAAATTAGGTGATGCAGTAAGAAAAACAGGAGTTAAGGCTATAAATATGCATAGCTTTGAAGATACTGTTAAATATTTAAATGAAAATGTTAAAGAAGGAGATTTAATTTTAACAGTAGGCGCAGGAGACGTATATAAAATAGGAGAAATGTTTATAAATCAATAAAATTATTGATTTATAACAAAAATAAGATGATTTCTATATTTAGAAATCATCTTATTTTTATAGAATGTATAAGATATTCTTATTGGTCTAAACTTGAACCAATGTCTTTATTAGTTTTCTTTGCAATAATTGGCATGATTAAACCAAGTCCAATTAATACAAATGGAGTTATTATATTTAATGCTAGTTGGAATTTGTCTTCAGAGTACATTCCGCCAATACATGCAAATGCAGTGAATGCGAAACACCATGCTCCAAAGATAATACCTACAGCTTTACTTTTTACAAACTTATATTGTGCATCAAATTTGTCTCCAGCTTTCTTAAGTGCAATGTATGCAAGGAATACCCATAGGTAACGAAGAGGCATACAAACAGCATTTAATTTTACTAATGCTTTAACTAATACGTCAACATTTTCTATTCCAAACATTGGTATAACAATTAATAAAGAAACAATAATTGTTATAAGTAAGTGTCCATTTGTATAAGCACCATTTTTGTTTTGTTTAAACATAGAACCTGGTATAAATCTTCTATCAGCACTATCAAGTAACATTCTTAAAGGTGCATCTATTGAAAGAATTAATGTTGAGAATTGACCTATCATATTTGCAATTGCATAAATGATTAAGAATAAATTTCCAACATGATAGTAGCTACCTAGTTTTTGGAATGCGTAGTATGCTCCGTTTGTAAGTAAATCTTTTGGTACATTGTTAGAATCGAACATCATACCAAGTGAAATAGTTCCAAGTATAGCACAAACAGCAACCATTATTGCAAGTGTTATCATACCTTTAGAGAATCCAGTTTCAGGATTTTTCATTTTATTAACATATGGTGATATTTTTTCACAACCACCAACAGCAAATACAAGTATTGATAAACTAGTAAAGAATTTAAGATCAAATGTTGGCATAAATGTTTTAAATGACCAATCTATAGAGTTTAACTTAGCACCTGTAATTGCAGGAGCTGCTGTCATTAATAAAATAAATAGAATTGATAATACAAACATAGATGTTCCAGCAAATGTAGCTAATTTCTTTAATGGATTTAATCCTTTTGATGCAATAAACATACCAATTAAGAAAATAACTAAGCAACATAATTGTAATTTTTTAGTACCTATAGCACTAATTCTGTTATCTTGGAAAATTGCCCAACTTGATGCAATCATAAATCCAGATGGTTTTTGAGAAATATAAGGCATATGAACTATCCAATAAGTCCAACCAGCATAGTATGCAAGTTTAGGTCCAATAGTTTCATTAATCCATGAACTTACTCCTCCACCAGAATTTTTAAAAGCAGAGCCTAGCTCTCCAACCATTAATGCGTAAGGGACAAAGTAAATAGCAAAAATTATGATCCAAGATACGATAGCTTTAAGGCCGTTATACTCAGAGAATCCGTTGATAACGTTACCGAATCCCCAAACTGTGGAAAATGCCATAAATGCTAAGGTATACCACATAATCTGCTTGTCCTTCTTTTGTTCCATAAAAAAATCACCCCGTGTAAAATATTATATTGTATCTATAAAAGTCTAAATTTATTGCATAATATAAACAATTTATTAACAAAAAAATGAAGGCTATCCATCATTAAATGAATTTTTGAATACAATATTTTTAAAATTCTATAAATACATTCAAAATTATATACCTTATTATAGTATTTGTATATATATTTTCCAAAAATAAATAAAATTCTCACAATGTAGTATTAAAAAACCCATAATAAGGCAAAAGAAGAGACATAAAAGAAGATATAGTCGAATGATGAAAAAATCACAGAAAAGTTAAGTTTGAATAAAAAGTTAATGAGTTAACAAATAATATAAAACTTAATTTGCAAATAAAATAATTATTAATATGGAGTTTATAGTAATCTAAAAATGCAAATTAACTTAGTTAACAACTTTAACTAAGTTAATTAAAAATGAAAAGAGAGAACTTAGTTGTTAATTTAAGTCTCTCTTTCTATATTTATTAATAATTTAATTACATAGACTATATGATTTTATATAAAATTCATTTCAACTGAATAATCTTTTAAAAGTATTGATAAACTTTGATTTAAATAATTGAATTCAAAGTTACAAACAGTAGAGTGTATACCACTATCTTTTAAAAAGTGAACAGTTCCAATATTGTTATTAGGGTCTTTACAAATTCTTACCAAAATGGACTTTATATCATTAAATTGAATACGAGATGATAAATTAGTTGAATTTAAATTAAAGTTTACTGTTCTATCATTTAAGAGAATAAGTAAGTCTAAGTCATATTCACGATCTTTGAATGTTTTTATTTCAAAGTCACTTTTTATATTTAAATTATAATGATTAAATTCGTACATTAAGATAACTCCTATTTAAATATTTTCTTTAATTTTGAGAGTTTACTTGAACTAAATGGTGGGTATCTTAATGGAACATCCATTGAAAAATCCTTTTTTACTACAGATTTTATGTGAGAAAAAGTTTCAAAGCTAGATGCACCGTGATATTTTCCCATGCCACTTTCTCCAACGCCTCCAAATGGAAGGTATAATGAAGCTACATGAATTATAGTTTCATTTATACAAGCACCCCCAGAAGTTGTTCTTTGAAGAATTCGAGAAATATTTTTTTCATTATTAGAGAAGAAATAAAGAGCTAATGGTTTAGGTCTTTCATTAATTGTATCTATAACTTCAGTTAAAGATTCAAATTCTAAAACAGGAAGTATAGGTCCAAAAATTTCATCTTTCATAACTTTATCTTCAAAGGTTATATTATCTAAAATTGTAGGCTCTATATACAATTCATCTTGGTCAATATCACCACCAATTGCGATTTTTCCACAATTTAAATAATCAATTAATCGTTCAAATGCTTTTCCATCTATAATTCTAGGGTAATCATTTGATTCCTTAGGATTTTTGCCATAAAATTTTATGATATATCGTTTTAAATGTTTAATAAGTTCATTTTTTACACTTTTATGAACGTATAAGTAATCAGGAGCAACACAAGTTTGTCCTGCATTTAAAAATTTGCCCCAAACGATTCTTTTTGCAGTTAATTTTAAATCAGCAGTTTCATCTACAATACAAGGACTTTTACCACCAAGTTCTAAAGTCACAGGAGTAAGGTTTTTAGATGCAGCTTCCATAACAATTTTTCCAACTGGCACGCTTCCAGTAAAGAATATATAGTCAAATTTTTGATCTAAAAGAGAAGTGTTTGCAGCTCTTCCACCATTAACAACTGAAATTAATTCTTTCGGGAAATTTTCCTCAAGAAGTTTAGTTAAAACTTTAGATGTATTAGAACTTTTATTAGATGGTTTTAATACTACAGTGTTCCCCGCAGCAATAGCTCCTATAAGTGGTGCCATTGATAATTGGAATGGATAATTCCAAGGAGAAATTATTAAAGTGACTCCATAAGGCTCAGGATAAGTAAAACACTTTGCTGGAAATTGTGCCATTTGAGTTTTAACTTTTGTAGCTTGCATCCAAGTTTTTAAATGCTTAATTGTATAGTTAAGTTCTTCAAGTACAATTCCAAATTCAGTCTCGTAGCCTTCAAAGTTAGATTTTCTTAAATCATTATGAAGAGCATCTAAAATCATGCTTTCATTATTTTTTAATATTAACCTTAATTTATTTAATTGAGTTAATCTAAAATCTACACTAAGAGTATTTCCTTTTAGAAAAAAGTTACGTTGAATTGTAACAATATTCTTTATATCTATCATATAAACACCTCACTTAAAACATTAGTTTTAGAAAACTAGTAATATATTTAATAAACTTAAATTATAAATTAGTACAACTTTTTAAAAATACAATACTAAGAATTAAATGTAAATTCATTATTATAACTTCATAAAGATATTATATCAAAATTAATGATTAATAATGAAGGATAGAACTGAAATATTAGATTGAATTCCTATATATATTATATACTGAAAAATTCATTTTAAAGTTTAAGATTTTTGAAACAAGGTTTTTATTATAAAAAATAGAATTATAAAGTAATAGGGGAAAAGTAAATAATAGGAGATTTAAAAATGAGGGCAATGCTAGGTCATGATTATGATATATATATGAGATTTTTACTGATATTTTATATAGCTTATGATTCTGTAATTAAAGATTATGCAATTCAACAATCTATTATTTTTTTATTAGTTATTATAATAACAACAATTAGTATACATTTAATTCAGGATAGGTTTAATAAATTTATGCTTGTATTTCAAATGATAATTTCTTTCTATTTTTCTATAATGTATACACCAATTGCAATTTTATTCTTTTATGTTAGTTTAGTAGACTTATTGTTGAATTTTAAATTATATACAATAGCAAACATAGCAATTATTATAGTTATAAATTTTGTAATAGATGATAAAACACAAACTATACAATTTATTATAATATCACTTGCGTATTTATGTTGTAAAAAGAATTATAATATGATGATAGAAAATAATTTGAAATGTAGGAAGGAAATAGAGGATAAGCGAATATATATTAAAAGTTTAAATGAAAAAATAAATAAAGAAATAAAATATAGAAATCAAGCTTTATACACTAAAGATTTAGAAATAAGAAATGAGTTAGCAGGAAAAGTACATGATAGAGTTGGACATACTATTGCAGGGAGCATAATGCAGCTTGAAGCATGCAAGATAGTGTTAAATAGCGATGATAAAGAAAAAACATGTAATATGATTAATAACACTATAGGCGTGCTAAGAAGTGGTATGAATGAAATAAGGAAAACTCTCAGAGAAATAAGACCTTTAGATGAACAGATAGGAATAAATAAAGTTAAACTACTTTTAGAGGAGAAGGTTCAAGATACAGGATTTAACTTCTCGTTAGATTATAAAGGCGATATGGAGAAAATAGATAAGGAACAGTGGATGTTTATATTAGATTTTATTATGGAAACTTCAACAAATACACTTAAATATTCAAAGGGAAATCATATAGGTGTAAAAATAGAGGCTTTTAATAAAATGTGTAAAACGCAGGTTTCAGATAATGGTGTAGGGTGCAAATATATAAAAAAAGGAATAGGTTTAAAAAGCATAGAGGAAAATGCTTTAAAATTAGGGGGAAACATATTAATAAATAGCAATGAGGGTTTTGAAGTTATATTATTAATTCCTTTCAAAAAATATTAAATATAAGGGGGATAATATGATAAATTTAATAATTGCTGATGATGACATTTTAATTAGAGAAAGTCTTAAGATAATTTTAGATGCAGATAGTGAAATAAATGTATTAGAAACTTTTGAAGATGGAAAATCTGCCCTTCAGTTTTGTTTAACACATAATGTGGATTTAGCACTTTTAGATATTAGAATGCCCATTTTAAATGGAGTTGAAGCAACAAAAGAAATAGTTAGTAAAACCAACACAAAAGTAGTGATTTTAACAACTTTTGATGAAGATGATTATATAAATAAGGCACTTACATTTGGTGCAAAAGGGTATTTATTAAAAAACAATACACCTAGTGAAATTATAAATACATTAAAGATTGTTATAAAAGGCAACTCTGTAATACAAGATGAAGTTATGGAAAAGATAAAAAATAATATTGGCAAAGAAGAAAAATGTAAAATAGATAAAGAAATGTTTACTCAAAGAGAAATTGAAATTATGGAGTGTATATCAGAAGGACTTAGTAACAAAGAAATTTCAGCTAAATTATTCATATCAGAGGGAACAGTTAAAAATTATATAACATCTATTTTAGATAAAACGGGGTTAAAGCACAGGACTCAAATAGCTATATATTGCATAAGAGGAAATGTATAAAAAATAGTTTAGATTTTTAAGTTAAGAAGTTTGATTAATTTAATTGAAAATGCAAAATTGAAAACTGAAAATGAGTGTGTAATTTGAAATAAGATGTAATTGTTAAGTATATCAAAGTGAAAAGATAAACTAAAATATTAATTATGACTAAAGTCATGGTTAAGATGTGACCTTCTCTACATTAATTAGAGGAGGTATTTTTATATAATAATATTAAAGAGATGACTATTAAGAACATGGGGGGCTAGAAGATGTATGTTGTTGAATTAAATGGGGTTACTAAGAAGTTTGGAGAATTTATAGCACTTGATAATATGTCTTTAAATATTAAAGAGGGAGAAATATATGGGATTTTAGGTCCTAATGGTGCAGGTAAAAGTACTGCTATTAAATTAATTTGTGGAATTTTAAATCCTAGTTATGGAATAGTGAAAGTTATGGGAAAAGAAGTTAAACCTAAAATGAAACATGCAAGAAAAAATTTAGGGTTAGTACCTCAAGAAGTTGCTATTTATTCAGAGTATACAGCATATGAAAATGTAAAGTTTTTTACAAGTCTTTATGGTTTTAAAGGAAAAGATTTAGAAGATAAGATTGAGAATGCATTAACTTTTACTGGATTAATGGATGTAAAAAATAAATTAGCTTCAGAGTTTTCAGGGGGAATGCGTAGAAGGTTAAATATAGCTTGTGGGATTGCTCATGAACCTAAAGTAATAATAATGGATGAACCCACAGTTGGTATAGACCCACAATCAAGAAATTATATACTTAAGGCAATTAAAGAGCTTAATAAAAAAGGAGCAACTATAATATATACAACTCACTACATGGAGGAAGCAGAAGAGATATGTTCAAATATTGGAATTATTGATAATGGTAAACTTATAGTTCAAGGTAATAAAGATGAACTGAAAAGTTTAGTTTCAGATAAGAAAAATTTAAGAATATCAATAAATAATTTTGAGGAAATAAATAAAGATGAAATAAAAAATATAAGAGGGGTAAGTAACATTAATGTTTATGAAAATAAGGTGATAATAACATCACTAAAAGAAGTTAATAACTTAGATAAAATAATAAATTATTTTACAGGCAAAGATATTGAAATTAGGGATATAGATTATGAAGATGTAAGTTTAGAAACGGTTTTTTTAAGTTTAACAGGAAAAAGTTTAAGAGAGTAGGGATTATATGAAGGGAATAATAAAACATGTAATTTTAAGTAATATAAGATATCCTAAAAATTTATTATTCAATATGCTTTTTCCTATATTTTTAATGCTTTTAATAGGTGGAGTTCTATTTAATAACTTTGATAATGTTGCAAAGATTGAGCCTTTTAATGTATATTACTACGATTTGGGAACACAAGAAAGTAAAAAAATATTAGCGGAAGCTATTAGAAATAAAGGAAGCATAAAAGTTGAATTTAAAAAAGTAAACAGCTTAGAAGAAGGAAAAGAAAGAGTTAAATTAGGAGAGGATGTATTTATATTTTTAGATGAGAACACAATTAAAGTTTATTCCAACAATAAATATCTTATAAATGGTGGAATGATTAATGGATTGCTTGAAAGTATAAATAGAAAGATAAGTTTAGAAAATGAAGTAGGAAAATTAAATAATAATGAAATTAAATATAATTTAGAGAGAAATAATGATAGAGAAAATGTAGTGTTTGATAAAGTTGAACAAAAGAGAGCACAAACATCTTTTGATTATTATGGTGTAGTTGAAATTACAATGATGGCAAGTTATCTTTTATTCTTTTCTATGTACGGAATACAAAGGGATAAAAGATTAGAATCGAAGAATAGAATAATGATTACTAATATATCTCCAAGCAAGTATTATATAGCAAAACTAATAGGATACTTTATTTTAGGAAATTTAATAATACTTCCAGGGTATCTATTTGCAAGATTTATTTTTAAAGTAAATTTTGGAAACTATCCAATCTTAGCATATGTGGGAATAATAAGCTTGGCTATGATGTTTATAAGTCTAGGGCTTTTAATTGGAGGTATATCAAATGAAAAGAATGATGGACTTAGTAAATTATTATACTCAATAATATTTCCTGTTATGAGTTTTTTAGGAGGATGTTATATTAGTTTCCCTGATGAAGGTGGATTTAAAAGTGCTAGTCTTTCACCTTTAAGATGGACTAATTTAGGAATTTTTAAAATGGCAAACTCTAACGATTATTCTGTAATAAAAGTAGCCATATTGTTAGATATTATCCTTTCAATAATTTTTTTATGCATGTTAAATAGATATGCGAGAAGAGAGGAGGCTATTTAGAATATGAGTTTTTGGGTTTTATTTAAAAACAACATGAAACGAATGATTCAAAAGCAAACAGGTACTTTTGCTATAAGTATTATTATGCCAGTCATAATTCTTATTGTTTCAGTTAAGTATTTTACAATAGGGGAATGGGGATTAAAAACAGTTATTAATGACAAGGATAATACAACTACATCTAAAATAATAGTAGAGCAAATAAATAATATAGAAGGGTTATCAATTAAAGATATAAAAGAAGAGAATATTGATGAATTTATAGAGAATTATGATTTAGATTTATGTATAACAATACCTAAAGGATTTGAAAATGCAATAATAATGGATGATGACAGTGAAGTGATATTTAAACAAGGTAAAAATAGTGAGATTTCTAGTGGAATTAAAGAAAAGTTAAATATAGAAATAAACAACATAAGAAAATTATCTACAGTTAGTAATAAAAATGATGAGTTATACAAAGATACATTGAAAAAATATGATAATGGAATTGTAAGTATAGAAGGGTTAAATCTTAAAGATTTGAGAGCTAATCATCATATATCTAGGTTTTTTATAACAATTGTAACAATGTTTATATTTTATAGGGGATTATACGGAGCAAAACTTATGGTAGAAGATAAGGAGAGTGAAGTTTACACTAGAATTTTTTCAGGAAGTGTCACAAGTACAGAGTATTATTTAGCTAATATATGCTCGACTTTAGTTGTTATGATTATTCAAATTTTAATTTGCCTTATTTGTTTAAATACTTTAGTAAATATAGATGCTGGGTTAAAATGCTGGGAATTATTTATAATATTATTGGTTGTAGCTATAAGTGCTGTATCGGTTGGAATAGTATGTTTCTCCATTTCAGGAGATATACAAGGTTCAGGAATGATATTTAATGTAGTTAGCATGGGAATATTAGCACTTGGAGGATGGTTTTTACCAAGTAGTTTCTTCCCAAAATTTATAAATAAAATATCATATTTTATACCAACTAGATGGACTATGGATGCATTATTAGATTTGCAACAAGGAGCAAAATTTAGCAATATAACTTTAAATTTATTAATAGATATACTTTTTGCATTAGCATTATTTACAATAGCAGCCTACAAAACAGCGAAAAAAGAGAAAATATACAAAGATTTATAAATAGAGAAATTAGAAACAAAGGATGAAGTAAGAAGAAACACTACAATTCTGTATATAAATAAAATGTAAAGGAGGGGATTTATAGTAAATTAAAATTAAATTTTATTAATAAAAATATAAATCACCATCAAATATGGGTTATTTCAAAACTACTTTGTTTTGAAATAACCTACTTTTTATTTTATATAAATTTAAATTTTTGAAGTGAAATTAGACTAAAAGCATTGATATTACTTTGTTTGTGATTAGATGAAGAATGTAGTGATTAATAAGTAGATTGGAATTTAATTATTTAAAATAAAAAATATAAAAAAAGTGTTGACATATTTATACACGTGTAATATAATAATTTATGTCGCCGGGGTGTGGCGCAGATGGGAGCGCGCGTGGTTTGGGACCATGAGGTCGCAGGTTCAATCCCTGTCACCCCGACCACTAAAGAGAGTTGCATAGGCAACTCTCTTTTTTACTTGAACAGGTTTAATTTATGAAGAAAATAAAATTGAAATAATAAAAGATACTAGCATAAACAAAGTAAATGCTAGTATCTTTTGCTTTAATAACAATAAAATGTTGTTATTATTTTTATAAATAGTAGTATTTAGTAATTAAGCAAGCGGTGGAGTTTCTATTAATGAACGATGTATAGGAGTTGATTCACTGGTTGAACAACATACATTTTGAGTTTGATTATTTTTAGTTAAATTAACTGCTGAACTACCCAAAAATGGTACAACCAATGATAAAGATAAAGTTAACATTAATAGTGATTTTGAAAATTTTTTCATAAAAAATACCTACCTTTCAATATAAAAATAAATATTTATAGTAATAAACTAAGTAATGGTTTTTAATACAAAATCCATTTTAGAATTGTATTCTAAAGCTTTTTTGAAGTTGTTATAGTTTGAATATAAATTTAATAATTCATTATAGGACTTCATACTTAAAATGTGATTATTTGTACACGAAGCTAGTCCTATTATATTTTGTATGACTTCTTCAATTTTTTTATAGTCATTTAACTTTATATATATTTCTTTAAGTAGTTCATAGGCTTTTATTAAACAATCATTGTCATTGTTATCTTTTGATTTTATTACTACACTGTTAAGTATTAATAACGCTTTATCATATAATTCTTTCTTTATATAAATAGACGCTTTTTCAATTAGTGTATGTGGTAGTTTTTCAACATCAACTTTAGATCGAATATCTTGTGCTTTTTTAGAGTATAAAGTAGCCTTATCAAGTTGATTATCCTTAATGTATAATGATGATAAATTTGTGTAAACATGGGCAAGAACCTTAGAATCAATAGGTTTGCCACTAGAACATATACATTCTAAAATTTTAATAGCATCATTAATTGAACCCTTTAATGCATAACATGAAGCTTGAAGTGATTTAGCATATATATAATAATTAGGCATTAAATCTGAGTTAGGATCATTATCTAGATTATTTATAAATATTTTAGATAACTCAATAGATTTATCATATTCTTCAATCTTCATATAAGACAAAGATAAATTATATATGCAAGTGTTTATTAAATTTATTTGATTAATTTTTTCAGCAATAGATTTACACTTAGAAAAATATGAAATTGCATTATAATAATCTAATAAACTGTAGTAACATGAGCCTATTTTTTTATATATATAAGTTGAAAAACTAGTTGTGTCTGAATTAATAGAATTGAGTAGATTCAAAGATGTAAAATAATTTTCTAATGAAGTGTTATAGTTATTTATGTCAAAATAATAGTCACCTATTTTTGTATAGATTTGAGCTTTATTGAAGTCTAAGTTATATTCTTTAGCAATAGTTAATAATATCTCTAACTCATCTATAGAAGAGTTAGTATTTAAATGATTAACACAATATCTTTTAGCCTCTTCTTGCTTTGTTCTTAAAAAGAAATTTTCGTCAAGTTCTATGTCTAAATTTAATTCCTTCTCTAATGCAATTTGTTTAAATCTACATATCAATAATTTTGATACATCTTTAGATATAATTGAGTTTCCGCTTTCTAAAAGTTGTAGATAATCTTTAGTTAAATTTTCTGTTGCTAATTCTTCAGTACTTATATTTAATTTTTTTCTTAAGAATGCTATTTTTTCTCTTCCTTCCAGAAAATTCAAATATATCACCTCACACAATGAAACAAATTAATACCATAAAATTAAATAAATAACATAATATTACAATATACTAATAATTATACTATAACAAATTAAATAATCAATAGAAATAATAAATAAAAAGTAAATATTGATACTATTTAAACTTAAAGAGTATCAATAGCATAATATAAAATAACATATATTACCACTTATTGTACTATAATAGCAAAATAGTAACAAAAACAAGAGTTAAAGTGTTAAAGTTTGATTTGATAGAGTCTATTGTGAGATAAAAGAATAATTAAGTGTATATAGAATTTTTAATAACAGGTATGATAAAAAGATATTATTTACTACAAAATATATGAAAAATAATATAAAATATTGAATAAAATTTTAAGAATATGTACAAAAAATCGTGTAATATGTACAAAAAATTAATTTTAAATTTCAAGTTACAAAACATGAAAACTTTTGTATCTAATTAATATAATGAACTATAAGTATTTATATATTAGGAGGAATTATGAAAAACAAAATTAAAAAAATTGCACTTTTTATGATTATGTTGTTTTCAATGTTTATTGTAACAACAACTAGTAGTTATGCATTAACTACTAGAAATAGTGGTGACTTTAAAATTATTTCTGAGAATATACCAAGTAACTTGAAAGAATATGCTATAAAGGAGCTTCCTAAACATATTCAAAATGTAAGAATGGAAGCTGACCAATATGGATTTAAAGGTTATAATGTTCAAAACTTTAAATTAGCAGAACCTTTTAGCGTTTACTCAGAAGAAAATGGTAATGTATACTATTTCCCTGTTACAGACAATAATCAAATAGTTGCAATTTTAGGTGTAAGCAAAGTTTCAGGAGAAGGATATACAACAACTTTTGAAAAAGGATTTGCAAGTGAATTACAAGCAATGGTAGAAAATGAACACCATGAGTTTAGAATAGTAAATAATAATAATGAGTTAAGAGCAGTAAGTCCTACTAAATCTGTATTGTTAGCCAAAACATACACAGAGACAAATAAGGCTAACACTAAAAAATCTAACTTTAATAATTACGATTTACAAAAAAATATAAATAAAGCACAAGAAGAAACTATAAACTCAAAAGAAATAACAACACCATTAAATGAATATGCTAAAATTAATGATAATAATTATGTACAAGCAGCACAAAATAGCAACAATTTACCAATACAAATAAATTTACAAGGCTCACATCCTTGGTGCTGGGCAGCTACAGCTTCAGGAATAATAAATTATGAAAAAGGAACAAACTTACAAGCTGTAGATATAGTTAGATATGTATTTGGTTCAGAAGTTGAACAAGGTGGAACTTGGCAAGATATATTAAAAGCATACAATGCTTGGGGACTTTATCCAAATGTAACTAACACAGTACCATATAATAATGTAAAAGCTACTATAGATAGTGGACATCCAATGCATCTTGGAATGGTTTCTTATCAAGCTGGTGGACACGCAATGACATTAAGAGGATATACAGAAAATAGTGATGGAACTAAATCATATAGTTTAATAGACCCAAACAAGAGCTACTATGTATCAGTAAGTGCTCAAAGAGATAGCAGAAATGTTTGTTATATACTAGGTGGATACAGATTCTATTGGGAATCTACTTGTTCAGGATTTTAAAAATATATTAGAAATTAATTTAATTGAAAACAATATAAGCAGTTAACTAATAAAGTAACTGCTTATTTTTGTATTTTTACTCTGATTTTATATTCATATTTAATGTGTTATATACTTCTTTTGTTTCAGTAGCAATGTATTCAAAACTAAGAGCTTCTTCACCTACATTTGTTATTTCAAATTCAAAGTTGTTTCTACGTGGTGATGAACCATCAGCTTTAGAGTTTAAATTGCTGTATTTAGGAAATGTAAAAAATGAATTTTTATAATTTAAGTTTTTTAGGTTAGATTCATTGGAGAGTTTCCAGTCAGCTAGAATTGTGGCATTTGAATATAGGGAGATATATATGGTGCTATTTTTAGGAACGGATATTGTAGGATTTTTATCAGCACTTACATTCTTATTCATAACAAATTTATTAAGCTTCGAAGTGCATGAGTCCTTAACCATAACATAAACATATTCTTCGCCAATTTTAAAGTTTAAATCATAGGTGAATTTTGTAAGCAAAGATTTAGCAGAACCTATATTAAGTTTTGTAGTTGAGAAGGATTGAATAATAAAAATAATTACAAGTATCATTGCAATGCCGATTGTAACTTTAATTTTCAAATTGTAACACCTCCTTATATAGGGTTCCAAGTTAATATTTTAGTTTATACAATTATTAATTGATAATATTATCTTTGAATTTTATTATTAGTTTTCTTTTTGGAACCAGTTAACAATTGAAAATTGACAATTGACAGTTATGGTTAATATTACTCATTTCATTCCTAATATTTAGAATAGATACGTTTTTATATTGTTTTCAACTAATTTGCTGTGCAAATTTAATAAAAAATCATTCTTTAAAATTGGAAATCCAATTTTTACATTAACTTTCAATTTTCCATTTTCAATTAAATTAATTAGAATTCTCAACTGAAACATGAATAACGGTTTAAATAATTCCTGTTTCATTTACTAACATTATTATCATTTAATATTTGAATAACTTAAAGTTTCAACTTGTTTCCCCATACTATATAGTATATTTACATATGAAAAATAAGAACACTATATCCAAGCTTGAAAATGAAATTACTATTATATAAATTGAGAATTTATATAAAAATTAATAATTAGCAATGAAGGATAAAACTTAGTTTTATAAAATATCCAAAGAAACAGTTATATTTAATTTTGAGGGTACAATTTATTGATGTTTTTGTATTTGAAACAAAGTAAGAAGTAAAAGTGAAAGATGATGTCAGACATTATTAACTTTGTTCCTAATATCTAAATATACAAACACCTAAAAATTACGTTTTTATATTGTTTCAACTAATTTGCTATGCAGATTTAATAAAAAATCATTCTTTAAAATTGGAAATCCAATTTTTACATTCACTGTCCACTGTCAATTTTTTTAAATATAGATTAGAACTTAGAGTTAAAATTCTCAACTAAGGTATGAATAATATAAAGTTTTAAAATGTATTTCTATAGACATTTGTGAAGAATAAGAACAAAAAATGTATAAACAATAAAATTTTATTTTAAGGAAACTGAGGATGCAAGAATTTGTTTCTTTTTTAATATAATAAATTATAAAAAATATTATATTTGGAGGAAATATATATACGTTAAAAAGCTTTCTATGTTTATGATTATTTTGTTTTCAATCTTTCTAATAGTAACTACAAGTGCTTATGAAATAAATAGTGGTAATAGTGATTTTAAAATTATTTCTGAAAGTATATCAGGTGATTTAAAGGATTAAAGAACTCCCAAAACATATACAAAATGTTATGGTGGAATATAAACAGTATGGACTTGAAGGGTATTATATACAAAATTTCAAGTTAGCAGAACCTTTTAGTGTTTATAAAGAATGATTGGCAAAGGTATGCTATTTTCCAGTTACAAGTAATAATAAAATAATACTAAATCTGTATTATTAGAAAAAATTTATACAGAAACTAATAAAGACAAAGGTAAAAAAGCTCATTTTAATAATTATGATTTAGAAAACAATATAAATAAGTCTGAAGAATCAGTTATAAATTCAAAAGAAATAACAATTCCATTAAATGAATATGCTGAAATTAATGTTAATAATTATGCACCATAATAACAAAAAGCTGACAATTTACCAGTATAAATAACTTTACAAGGGTCGCATTCATGATGTTGGGTAGCAACATGTGTAAGTATAATAAATTATGAAAAAGGTATAAATTTAGATGCAGTTACAATAGTTAAATATATATTCGGATCAGAAGTTGAAAAGGGTGGAACTTGGAAAGATATCCTAAAAACATACAATGCATGGGGACTTTATACAAGTGTAACTAATACAATACCATATAATCAAGTAAAAACTACTATAGATGGTGGACATCCAATACATTTAGGAATGTATTCTTATCAAGCAGGTGAACACGCAATGACATTAGAGGATGATATACTGAAAATAGTGATGGAACTAAATCATATAGTTTAATAGAATCAAATATGAGATGTTATGTATCTGTAAGTGAATAAAATGATATTAGAAATGGTTCCTATATACTAAGTGGATACAAATTCTATTGGGAATCTAATTGTATAGGATTCTAAAATAAAAAATAGCACTATAGTGAAATATCATCATAGTGCCTTATTTTTATAAGTAAAATTTAAAAACAAATTTATTGAAAATAAAAAATAATTTCAAAGTTTTATGCATAAATAATAACAAAATATGTATAAATAATTAAATTTTGATTTTAGACCTTAAATAACGAAACTATAAGTTTCTAATTAATATAATAAAATATAAATATTTATTATATTAGGAGGAATTATGAAAAAAAGGATTAGAAAAATTGCATTGTTTATGTTTGTGTTGTTTTCAATATTTATTGTAACAACAACTAGTAGCTATGCATTAACTACTAAATCTAATAATGACTTTAAAATTGTTTCTGAAAATATACCAGGTGGGTTAAAGGAATATGCCATAAAAGAACTTCCCAAACATATTCAAAATATACAAATGGAAGCTGAACAATATGGATTTAAAGGATATGATGTGCAAAACTTTAAATTAGCAGAACCTTTTAGTGTTTATTCAGAAGAAAATGGAAGTGTGTATTATTTTCCAGTTACAAATAATAGTAAAATAATAGCACTTTTAGGCGTAAGTAAAACTTCAGGAGAAGGATACACATCAACATTCGAAAAAGGATTTGCAGATAAGTTACAAACTATGGTGGAGAATGAACACTCTGCATTTAGAATAGTAAATGACAATAATGAATTAAGAGCAGTAAATAATATTAAATCTGTGTTATTAGCAAAAACTTATACAGAAGCTAATAAAGGTCAAAGTAAAAAAGCTCATTTTAACAATTATAATTTAGAGAGCAATGTAAATAAGGCTCAAGAGTCAGTTATAAATTCAAAAGAAATCACAACACCATTAAATGAATACACTACAAGCAATTCTAATAATTATGAGCAATTAACACAAGATTCAAATAGCTTGCAAATAAAGATAGTTTTACAAGGATCACATCCATGGTGTTGGGCAGCAACTTGTGCAGGTATAATAAATTATGAAAAGGGTACCAATTTAGATGCTGCAGAGGTAGTTAGATATGTATATGGTTCAGAAGTTGAAGAAGGTGGAAACTGGAATCATATGAAAAAAGCATATAATAATTGGGGACTTTATCCAAATCAAACTGATCCAATAGCATATGATCAAGTAAAAACTACTATAGATGGTGGACATCCAATACATCTAGGAATGATGTCATATGGCGCTGGTGGACATTCAATGACATTAAGAGGATACACTGAAAATAGCGATGGAACTAAATCATATAGTTTAATAGATCCAAACAAAGACTATTTTGTATCAGTAAGCGCAAAAAGTGATAGTAGTAATGTCTATTATATATTAAACGGATATAGATTTTATTGGTATTCTAGTAGATTAGGATTCTAAAATAAAAAGTAACAAACTATGGTTTATTAAAATCCATAGTTTGTTATTTTTTTATTAATATAATAATTTTTAATTATTATGCAAGTGGAGGATTTTCTGTTGACATAGAAAATGCTGAAGATTTACAATTTCTTTTTGATGGATCATCAAGTTTAAGAACTAAGTAAGAGTTTTTAATAACAAATCAATTTTAGAATTGTATTCTAATGCATTGTGAAAATTTATATGGTTTGAGTATAATATATATTTTTCTAATAAATTGCTATTTTGATTGTATATTCATATTTAAAGTGTTATATACTTCTTTAGTTTCAGTAGCAATGTATTCAAAACTAATAGTTTCTTCACCTACATTTGTTATTTGAAATTCAAAGTTGTTTCTACGTGGCGATGATCCTTCAGCTTTAGAGTTTAAATTGCTGTATTTAGGAAATGTAAAAAATGAATTTTTATAATTTAAATTTTTTAGGTTAGATTCATTGGAGAGTTTCCAGTCAGCTAGAATTGTGGCATTTGAATATAGGGATATATATATGGTGCTATTTTTAGGAACGGATATTGTAGGATTTTTATCAGCACTTACATTCTTATTCATAACAAGTTTATTAATCTTTGAAGTGCATGAGTCCTTAACCATAACATAAACATATTCTTCTCCAATTTTAAAGTTTAAATCATAGGTGAATTTTGTAAGCAAAGATTTAGAAGAACCTATATTAAGTTTTGTAGTTGAGAAGGATTGAATAATAAAAATAATTACAAGTATCATTGCAATGCCGATTGTAACTTTAATTTTCAAATTGTAACACCTCCTTATACTATATAGTATATTTACATATGTAAAATAAGAACACTATATCCAAGCTTGAAAATGAAATTACTATTATTTTAATTGAGAATTTATATAAAAATTAATAATTATCAATTGTCAATTTTAAAAATATAGATTAGAACTTAGAGTTAAAATTCTCAACTGAAATATAAACAACATAAAGTTTCAAATTATATGCCTATAGACATTTATGAAGAATAAGAACAAAAAATGTATAAATAATAAAATTTTGTTTTAAGGAAACTAAGTAAGAAAGAATTTGTTTCTTTTTTAATATAATAAATTATAAAAAATATTATATTTGGAGGGAATATGTATAAAAAAATTAAAAAGCTTTCTTTGTTTATGGTTATTTTGTTTTCAATGTTTCTAATATTAACTACAAGTGGTTATGCAATAAATAGCGGTAATAGTGATTTTAAGATTATTTCTGAAAGTATATCAGCTGATTTAAAGGATTATGCTATTAAAGAACTCCCAAAACATATACAGAATGTTATGGTGGAACCTAAGCAGTATGGATTTGAAGGGTATGATATACAAAATTTTAAGTTAGCAGAACCTTTTAGTGTTTATAAAGAAGATTTGGCAAAGGTATGCTATTTTCCAGTTACAAGTGATAATAAAATAGTTGCAGTTTTAGGTGTAAGTGAGAATTCAGAAAAGGGATATACATCAACATTCGAAAAAGGATTTGCAAGTAAATTACAAGCTATGGTAGAGAATGAACACTCTGAATTTAGGATAGTAAATAACAATAATGAATTAAGAGCAGTAAGCCCTACTAAATCTATAGTATTAGCTAAGACTTATACAGACACTAACGCAAACCAAGAAAATAAATCTAAATTTAATATAAATGGATTAACAAAAAATATAGATGCATCAGATGAAAAAATTATAAATTCAAATAAAATAGTAACTCCATTAAATGAGTATAATAAGATTAATGATAATAGTTATAAAGCAACATCAAAAACCTCAAATAGTTTACCAATAAATATAGTTTTACAAGGGGAGCATCCTTGGTGTTGGGCAGCAACTTGTGCAAGTATAATTAATTATGAAAAAGGCACACATTTAGAGGCAGCAGAGTTAGTTAAGTTTGCATATGGTGAAGAAATTGAAAAAGGCGGAAGCTGGAAACAAATGAAAATGGTATATAATAATTGGGGGCTTTACCCAAGACAAACAGTTACAGTGCCTTATGAAGAAGTTAAATCTATAATAGATGGAGGTCATCCTATTCACTTAGGAATGTTATCTAATAACGGAGCACATTCAATGACATTAAGAGGATACAATGAAAATAGTGATGGAAGTAAATCATATAGTTTGATAGATCCAAATAAAGATTATTATGTGTCAGTAAATGCTGAAACTAGAAGTAATCAAGTTTGTTATATACTAAATGGTGATTCATATTATTGGAGTTTTAGTAGATTAGATTTCTAGAATAGATAGAGTTTCAATTTAAAATGTTAGCTTAAGGCCCTATGGTTGTTATAAATACAGTGATAATGTATAATTGGAATGAAATTTAACTTTAAATTATAAATAATTAGGCATGCTCAAGAATTTATGTATATATATAATAGTTTATTGAGTATGCCTTAGTATAGGAGACGGATTATGGAACATTATTTTAGTAAAAATTCAAGCACTAAAGATGAAATTAAACTAATAGAATATTACATAGTTGATAGAACTTTTAAATTCTACACAAACAATGGCGTTTTTTCTAAAAGCAAAATAGATTTTGGATCTATGGTGCTAATTCAAACAGTTATAGATGATGTTAAAAACTTTAAAGATAGTGATATAGAAATATTAGATGTTGGTTGTGGTTATGGACCTATTGGAATTTCACTAGCTACATATTTAGAGTCATCTAAAGTTACAATGGTGGATGTAAATGATAGAGCATTAGAATTATGCAAGAAAAATACTGAAGCTAACAATGTTAGTGACAGAACTACTGTATTTATGTCAGATACATTTGACAATGTAGAAAAAAACTATGATGTTGTAGTTACAAATCCACCAATTCGTGCAGGTAAGGATGTAGTTCATTCAATTTATGAAGGAGCTTATGAGCACCTAAATAAAGATGGAATTATCTACGTTGTAATTCAAAAGAAACAAGGTGCTAAAAGCTCACAAGAAAAACTAGAAAAATTATTTGGTAATTGTGAAGTTATAAAGAAAAAAGATGGCTACCAAATATTAAGATCTATAAAAGAAAATTAAGTTATGAAATTAAAGATTATTCCAGCCTAGTAAGTCCCATTCTAATTCTTTAAAATCATATTTTCTTTGCTCAAAGTTATTAAAGCTATCTTTGCTTTTAGTAGGTGTTTGAGTACTAGTGTCAGTAGGAACTTGAGTTTTTACTGGCTTTTTATTTTTGTTTTCCCAGTTTTTAAGTATGCCTTCCACATATGAAAGTTTAGGTGAGTTTTGTCTTACAGCTTCAGTCATTGCTTTTTTCAAAGACTCTATTCCATGTTTATTAACTAGTGTGTTGATAAGATTAATTGCAGTATTATTCAAAGTACCTAAACCACATTCAGTATAGTAATTATAAACATCCAAGTTATCAGGATTAAAATCATTATCTAAACTATTATTATTACTACAGTTGTTATTATTATTAATTCTATTTATAGAATTAATATAATTAGACTTAGATATATTATTAAATAACATTTTAATGTTATTTAATATATTATATATATATTTAGTTAAGGAGTTATCTCCAATGACTTTGGATATAAGTTCACTAGCTAACGGATTTTCTTTAGATTCACAGTTATATAAATCCGTGAAGTCGGGTTGAGATTTTATATATTCAGAAAAAATTCCATTATGCTCGGAAGCTAAATTAAAATTAGGATTTTGTACATTAAGAGCAGTATTATCTGAATTAGAGTCTATATTTCTTACATTTTTACTTGTAACTTTTTTAGATTTTTTGGAATTGTCCACAGTGTAAGAATTTCTATCCACATTAGTCGTAAATTTATCTTTGTTTTGTGGATAATTATTTGAAACATTTAATATCTTTTCGAAGTTTTCCCCAAAAGTATAAAAAGAGTAAGTACCACCACTTTTAACAGTGGTATGTTTTAATACTTTAGATACACAAAGCTTCTTTAATTTTCTATATAAAGTATCCTTTTTGATGTTAAGAATAGGGAAAGTGTCTATAACTTTTTCGTAATCAATCCAATAATATTTTTCTTTGTTTATAACTTTAGAAAAAAGAGTAAGATTATCAACACCAGTTTTTATATAATTTAAGATAAGTAAATCATCTAAAGAAACGCCTAATTTTTTTGATTCTAATTGATTAAAATTTGAAATTGAAAACATAAATAAAACCCCCTCAAATTAACTTTTAATATTACTTTCAATCTCTATATAGTGAAAAAAACGAAAAAACAACAATTGAAAAGTCACCTTTAACAGAATGTTTACATATAAAGCTTAAATATTAAGAATAAACACCATTTTTATTAAAAAATTCATATTTGAAATAGAATGTTAATTTAAAAGAAGTTCTAATGCGTTTAGTGTTTTTTAGAAGAGCAAATGGGTAAAAATCCGATGATATTAAAATTTTAAAAAATTGTTTTGTTGTTTTTTGTGATTTTCACCTATATATAGAGTGAAAGGGGATGATGATAATGGCAGTAAAAAATTTTAGAAAAAGCAGTGCCATAAGTGTATTTTATAAAGTTGGAGAGGATGAGAATGGAAAAGACATTGTTAAATCTCAAAAATTTTCAAAGATCAAAAAGGATGCACCTGATGAAGCACTATACGAAATAGGAAGTGCAATGACAAGCTTACTAGAGGGAGAAATTCAAAAGATAGTAAAAGAAGACAAAGGCGAACTAGTAGGTTAGGCATATGAGGAAAAGTAAAAAATTACTTTTCCGCTTAAAAAAATTATTTTTAGAGTTATTTAAAATAAATATAAATGTTACTGTAAAGTTTATTTTAAATAAATCTTTAGAAATAATTATAACTATAAATAAAAAATGATTTTAATAATACTTTAAAAGGTAACTATTAAAATCAGATATATTAAAAATAAAAATGAGGGGGAATTTCAAATGGCAAAACAATTAGTATTAACTTTTATAAATCAGGGTGGAACAAAGAGCAGAATTACTATAAAAAATGTAAAGGATAATTTAGTGGAAGATGACATATTAAAATTTATGAATTTAGTAGTGGATAAAAATGTGTTTGAAACATCTAAGGGTGAGCTGGTTAAGGTGGATTCAGCAGAATTAGTTGAGACAAGCAAAACAAAATATGAATTAAATTAATTAATAAAAATAGGGATGTTTAAATAGGAAACATCCCTATTTTTTATTAAACACTATTCACTATTACTTTTTACTTGGGTCCAAATATAAAAATAGCAATAACCTATAAGATTAATAGTATCATTTGAGAAAACTATTATTTTGAATTTAAGCTTGGAGCCCTATAGTGTGGTAAAGTAATATTAGGATTCATAACATTATAGTTGCTATTTTCATGTATATTTTTATATTTAATATATGAGTTATAATATTCTATATTGTTATAAGCTACAAATAAATCTTTATATAATAGAGATAAATCTAAAAATTTATTGTTATCTTTTAAGAATTTATAGCATTTTTTAAAATGTTTATAACCAATATCAGTATTGTTTAACATAAAATTAGTTCGACTTAAGATAAAATAGTAGTCCATTTTAGAATTTAATTTCAATTTATTTACATTTATAGTGCGAGTTTTATACAATATTTCACTTAATTTATTATTATTATATAAAAGTGCTAGGTCAAGTACTTTATATGACTCTTCAAATTCACAACCTTTAAATTTTATGAACAATTCACTCAAAGTTTCAATAAATTTATCATATTGATAGGCATATAAATAACAGTTTAGCAGAATTATATAGCATTCCTGTTCAGCATCAAAGTTACCAATATAATTAAAAAAGAATATGCATTTAAGCATTGAGTCAATGGCTTTTTGATAATTTTTAATTGAAAAGTAAGCATTGTTTAAGATTAAGTGCATGTTTGGAAGTACACTAAAAGAATTAATTTTTATATTTTTACTTAAAAAATCCTCGATGAAATATATAGTTTTCTCATAATCATTTATATTCAAATAATATACACCTAAATTATTGTAAGCAATAAAGTAAATTTCACAGTTTAACTTATTATAGTAATTTAAATAAGCTAATATTTTTTCCAAATAATGTTTGTTTAAATCTTCTCCTAAAGATTTTATTTTTAATATTCTTAAGGAATTTAAAGAATAACATAGATTTTCTACATTAATAAAACGTAATTCACTTGATAAATCTTTAAAGAGTTTTTCACAACAATCTAAGTATTTTAGTGCATCATTAAATAAAGCAAGCTTATAGTAACTCATACCAATGTAATAATAAGTTACAAAATCAAAGGGAGTAAAACGTTCAATTATATCAAGATACTTTTTATTTTCATATAAGTCACTTATAAGATTAATGTTATAAGTTTTAGTAGGGAATTTTGTTATAGCATCAGCTTCAGATATTAAATAAGATACATCTATGTTAAGTGCTTTAGCTATATGCTGAAGTTGAAGTATAGAAGGCGTGTATTTATTACTTTCTATTTTACTAATAGTACTTCTACTTAATATATCACAGCTTAACTCAAGTTGAGTAAGGCCCACTTTTTTTCTAAAAAACTTTATTTTATCACCTAAATTCATTATAAAGTCCCCCTGAAATAGAATGAATGTTCTGAAAAAGAACATTTTAGTAAATTATAATAAGTTATATAAAAAACAATAGAATAATCGGTAAAAGAAAATATATATTGTAAAAATGAATAAGGAAACAATTACAAATATTTTACCATTAATGAAATTATATGTAAAATTATAAGTGTAACTAAATTGAATATGAATGATTATATAGAAAAGGCTTATAAGCTAAGGAAATGATATGAAACTGTAATTAAATTTGAAAGTGAAAAAATCTGTTTAATAATTGTGGAGGGGAATATGGTAAGTAGTGTTTTAAAGAAAAAAGATTTTTTATTGTTAATGCAGGGGAAGTTTGTATCGTTAATTGGAAGTGAGATGCAAGCTACAGCATTATCATTATATGTATTAGCCAAGACTGGATCGGCAACTAAATTTGCATCAGTTTTAGCCGTAACAGTTATACCTAAAATTATATTAGGACCAATAGCAGGCGTTTTTGCAGATTGGTTTGATAGAAAAAAGATAGTTGTAGGATTAGATTTTTTAAATGGATTAATTATAGCTTTATATGCTTGTATATTTCATATTAATGGTGGAATATCAATGCCATATATATATGTACTTACGGTATCACTTGCAATTATTGAACTACTATTTCAACCAGCAGTAGGAACAATTATACCGTCAATTGTAGAAAAAGAAGAACTTGTAGCAGCAAATGGAATAAATTCAACCATAATGAATATAGGATTATTGCTTTCACCATGTATAGGAGCAATATTATATGGCATAAAGGGTTTAGGATTAGTATTTATTATAAATGCAATAAGTTTTACATTATCAGCAATAAGTGAGATGTTTATTAATGTACCTAAGTTAAATAAAAGACCAGAGAAAATTAATTTCAAAGTATTTAAGCAGGATTTTTTGGCTGGACTTAACTTTGTAAAAGAGAGAAAAGTAATAAAAGCTATAATTAAGTTAGGTATAATTTTAAATTTTGCATTTAATTCTTTTATAAGTATTGGAGTTTTGTATATTAGTAAACAGATTTTAAAAGTATCTGATTATCAATATGGAATTATGCAATCAGTTTTAGTTGTAGGAATGTTTATAGCACCAGTTCTTTGTGCATATTTATGTAAGAAAATGAAAATCGGGAAATTAATGTTTATAGCTACTATATCTATGGGAATAAGTGTATTTTTAGTTTCGCTATGTGCATCAAAAGATATTATTAATATTATAGGAAATAAATCAATTATATTTATTATTTTAACTGTATTATGTATATGTGTTGTAGCATTAGGTTCAGCTACTAGCATGGCACTAGGTATATCTGTTCAACAACAAGTGTCAGTACAATACTTAGGAAGAGTTTCAACAGTAATGAATGCATTATTAATGGCTGCTTCACCACTTGGAAGTATGTTTTTTGGTATGCTTTATGATAAAATTCCAGCAAGTATTGTGGTAATAATTTCTTCTAGTATAGTAATACTTGCATCAATTTTACTAAGAAGAAGTTTATGCTTAGGGGATGAGGAAGCAAATATTTCATCTCAAGAAGGAACCGTATATGAGAATTAGGATAAAATAATTTTAATTTATAGATTAGATAAAAGGGATTATTTAACTTAATGAATAGTCTCTTTTTTTATGGATATATGTTCTTTAATGTGTAAGTTATGCATATTTTAATTTATATTAGGGTAAAGTATTCATAAATAATAGAAGTATATTGTATTTTAAAAATATGGTGAAATTAAGTTTCATTTAAATAAATTTTGTGATTTGAAGAGTTAGGATGTGATTTTATTGAATAAGAATTATAATGATATGTTTAAAGAATTGGTTGTTGCATATAAAAATGGAGTGTTTGAAAGTAAAATAGAGGAAATATTGTCTAAAGAAACTGGAGATAAAAATGTTTTATGTAAAAACATATCTAGTTTGTGTGGAGTTGAGTTAGGGTATAGTGAAGATTATCCTAAAAGATTAAAAGAAGCTATTAAAAACTGTGAGAACAATGAAAAAATAGTAACTAAGATAACAGAGGATTGTAGTGGATGTAGTGAGCATAATGCACGATGTGAAGCATCTTGTCCTTTTGATGCAATAAAACTTAATAAAGAAGAAACAGGAAGATATATAGATGCTGAAGCATGCACTGATTGCGGTTTATGTGTAGAGGCATGTAAAGGTGGAACTATAGTTGACAAAGTTGAGTTTTTGCCATTGTTTGAACTTATAAATAGTGGAGATGTAGTTATAGCAGCAGTTGCACCAGCTATTGCAAATCAATTTAATGATGCAAATTTAGACCAAATGAGAACAGCTTTTAAAAAGGTTGGTTTTACAGATATGATTGAAGTTGCATTTTTTGCAGATATGTTAACTTTAAAGGAAGCTGTAGAATTTGATGCAATGGTAAAAGATAAGGATGATTTTATGATAACATCATGTTGTTGTCCTATGTGGGTTGCTATGATTAAAAAAGTTTATGGCGATTTAATAAAACATGTATCACCATCAGTATCTCCAATGATAGCAGCAGGAAGAGTTTTAAAAGCATTAAATCCTAAGGTAAAAGTAGTTTTCGTAGGACCATGTATAGCTAAGAAATCAGAAGCTAAAGAACCAGATTTAAAAGGTGATATAGATTATGTATTAACATTTGCAGAAGTTCAAGAAATCTTTGATGCATTAAATATAAATCCAGCTGAATTAGAAGAAACAAAAACATTAGAATATGCATCTAAAGGGGGAAGACTTTACGCAAGAACTGGTGGAGTTTCAATGGCAATAACAGAAGCTATTGAAATGTTATTCCCTAATAAATATGAAAATTTAACAGCAATACAAGCTGATGGAGTTAAAGATTGTAAAGTACTACTTAATAAAGTTATAAATGGTGAAGTAGATGGTAACTTTATTGAAGGAATGGGCTGTAAAGGTGGCTGTGTAGGCGGTCCTAAGGCTATACTTCCTATGGAAGAAGGAACTAAGAAAGTAAATGAATGTGCTGATGACGCTGAATTTAAAGTTGCAACGCAAAGTGAAAAAATGCAAGAAATATTAGCTGAGTTAGATATAAAAAGATTAAAAGACTTCTTAAATCATGATAAAACAAACATATTCCATAGAAGCTTTAAATAAAAAAAATAGGTCATTAATTTTTATTAATGGCCTATTATTTTGTGTCAAATTGGAAAATATATTCTATAATGTATAACAAATAATCTTTTATAAGTTAGGATAATTTGTTATACTGATAAATAAAGTTTAAAAGAATTTTAAATATATTTATATAAATTAGGATAAAAGAGGTGACGAGATATGTTAGAGAACATTAAAGCAGCAATATTTGATATGGATGGAACAATTGTCGACTCTATGTGGGTATGGGATGAAATAGATGAAAACTATTTAGGTAAGCATAATATAGAAATACCTGAAACTTTAAAGGATAGTATAGCACATCTAAGCTATAATGAAGTTGCAGCATATTTTAAGAATACATTTAATTTACCATACACTGTTGATGAAATAAAAGAACATTGGAATGAAATGGCTTATGAGGAATATTCTAAAAACATAAAATTAAAGCCAGGAGTTAGAACTTTCTTTGAGTTACTAAGAAGAAATAATATAAAGATAGCATTAGCAACTAGTAATAGTACAAGCTTATTAGAAGCATGTTTAAAAGGAAATGATATATATGAATACTTCGATGTAATAACAACTACAAATGAAGTTAATAGGGGTAAGGATTTTCCAGATGTATATCTTTTAACAGCTGAAAAATTAGGGGTAGCTCCTGAGAATTGCATGGTTTTTGAAGACATACTTCCAGCAGTTAAAGGTGCCAAAGCAGCTAACATGAAAGTTGTTGGTGTACATGATGAGTACTCAACAAAAGATCATGAAGCAATGAAGGAATTAGCAGATATATTCATAAATGAATATGATGAATTAAATAAAAAAATTTCATAGAAATTAGATGATTAGAGGAGGAACTTAGTGTTCTTCCTTTATTTTTTTACTTAGATTAAGTTTATGATTTGAGGTAAGTGAAAACTAAGTAAAATTTAAAACTGACAATTGTCAGGGCAGTGCTAGATATTAGGAACAGAGTGAGTAATATCAACCATCACTTTTCACTCTTCACTTTTACTTCTTACTTGGTTTCAAATATAAAAACAGGAATAAACTATAATGTTGTTAGTATCATTTGATAAAAAGATTACTTTAAATTTGAGCTTGGAAACCTATAAATGAAATGAAGGTGTAATTAATTAAAAAAAAGTACATATAAATATTAAGAGAAGTAATAGCTAATCCTGGGAGGAGAGAATGAGCGGGTTTCTTATATTAATTTTATTTTTTAGTTGTTGCGGGTTAGGTGGGTATAGTTATAATTTAATGTTAAAAGCTAATAAAGAGAATACTAAGTGTAGAGTTTTAAGTAAGAGAAATAGTGAACTTCAGCAGAAGTTAAAGTTATTTGAACAGATGAGTGAAAATAATATAACTGTGTCATATTTGCCTTTAGAGGTTGAATATGGTGAGGTTATAAGCAGTACATCTATGCATGTTGGACCAGTGACAACATTACCAACGCTAAGAAACGTATTAAAGGGAACTAGAGTTGAAGTGGTGGATTGCTGTGAAGCATATGGAATCATATGGTATGAAGTAAAGTTAATTTTAGCAGGTGAATATAAGAATTTAAAAGGGTTTGTTATGAAAAATCAAATAAAACCACTAAATACAATATCTAAAAATATAGAAGTTTCAAAGATAAACTAGTTTTGGCTAGTTTATTTTTTTATTAAGTTATAAAATTGAGACTGAAGCATCAGATGAGAAGACAAATGTACTTTAAAATCAGTGAGTATATAGTATAATATAGAAAATAAAATTAGATTTATTTTAGGTTTCAACTTCTAAAAATTAAAATTTTAAAATAAGAAGGGGCGAATAATATGATTAATATTGATAGAAAAAATGTTATTTATAATTTTTCTAAAGAAAATAAATCAATTAAAAATATAGAATCAGGTGACGTAATAAAAGTACAAACTTTTGATTGTTTTAAAAATCAACTATTAGATGATTCTAAAGCATTAGAGGAAATTGATATGAGTTTAACTAATCCAGCAACAGGACCAATTTATGTTAATAATGCTGAAGTAAATGACGTTTTAAAAGTAGAAATATTAGATATCAAAGTTGGTGAAGTTGGAGTAATAGGTGCAATAGCAAATGAAGGGTGCCTTGGAGATAAATTTACAGAATCTAAAATAAAAAGAATTAAAGTGAAAAACAATATAGCTTATTTTAATGAAAAGTTAAGTTTTGAAATTGATCCTATGATAGGTGTAATAGGGGTTGCACCAAGTAATGACGTAGTGCCAACGGTAACACCAGGAAGTCATGGAGGAAACATGGATTGTACAAAAATAAAGAAGGGTGCTACATTATATTTTCCAGTTCAAGTTGAAGGGGGACTTTTGGCTTTAGGTGACTTACATGCTTTAATGGGTGATGGTGAAATATCAATGTGTGGATTAGAAATTGAAGGAGAAGTTACATTAAAAGTTACAGTTATAAAAAATAAGTCAATAGAAGGCCCAATGATAGAAGTTGACGATAAACTTATAGTTGTTGCATCTAGTAAAACTGTTGAAGAAGCTTGGAAGAAAGCTACAGTGGATATGCATAATTTCTTAGTGAAAGAGTTAAAAATGGATGTATATGATGCAGGAATGCTTTTATCGATGGTAGGAAATTTAGTTATTTGCCAGGTAGTAAATCCATTAAAAACAGTTAGGATGGAATTACCTTTAAGTTGTTTGAGAAAATACAATTATAAAATTTGTGATTAGGAACACTAAATGTAACTTTTTTACATATAATAAAATGACTTCATTTATGGAGGAATAGTTATATGGAAAAAGAAGATATACTTATAGAACTTGCAAATCTTGAGAAGATTGGAGCTACATTATTAGTTATTGGATATTCTTTATTTGTAGTTGGAGCAAACATAGATGTAACAGAAATCTTAGAAATAGATGAAGATGGACCTAAAGCTACAACTGTTACGTTAAATGGTGCAGAAATAGTTTTAATTGGATATGTAGTTTTATGGATAGTAGCTGAAAAGAGGTTTATAATTTCACAAGAAACCAATAATGAAACTATATATCCATACAAAAAATTGGCATATTCATATATACTAAGCATTTTGGCTAATTCACTAAGAGTTCAAGCACTTGGAGAAATAGATGTTCTTAGTGCTTCAGGAATAGTTTTTGCTTAAAATATATTAGTATAAAAATAATAAGCATTTTAAAGTGCTTATTATTTTTATAATATAAAACATATTACCAAGGTCTAGTTTTATAGAGCCAGCCTTTATTTTCCCAATATTCAACGTCTGGTTTGTTGACACCAAACTTTTTGTGAAAAAAACGCATTCCATAAAAAAGCGTTTTTACTTTTAAACATGGTTTTATATGAGAGCTATTATTTTTAATTTTAGTTGATAATTTATCTACAGTATTTTTAATTTCTGTTTTCTTTTTATCAGAAACATGATTCCAACTTCCAGCAGCAACATTAACACCATAAGTATGAGTTTTAGCAACGCCCCAATAAATCATGCTATCTTTAAGGTCTTTCATTGTAGATTTAGTACCACCACCAGCAGCTGTAGAAATAATTAATGCTTGCTTTTTAAACATTTTTTCATTAGGTTTATGAACCATCCATTGAAATGCAAAGTGGTCTAAGAATGTTTTCATTTGACCTGTTACATGATAAACATAAACAGGAGAAGCAAAAATAAGTATATCCGCATTAAGCATAGCATCTAAAATAGGCTTAACATATTTATAGTCTGGACAGTTACTAGATTCATTAAAACACATAAAGCAACCACGACAGAAATTAGGCATAGAAGTAGGAAGAAAGAATTCAGTTACATCTTCTTTAGCATCAGATAATTTAGATATAAATAATTGAGCAATATTATATGTACTGCCTTTTCTTTCAGTTCCATAAATAACGGCGATTTTCATTTAAATACCCCCAAAAAATATTTTTAATCTAAAATACATAAGTTAAATTTTGTGGCTCATAGTATGAAAGACCATGTTTTTTAGCTAAGCTTTGAATTAAATCATTTAGATATTCTGCATCCTCTAAATTGCATCCAACAATGACAAATCCTTTTCCTTTATCAGCAGTTATTTTAAAGTTTTTTGACGTTAAATCATTATAAAAGTCATCAATAAATTCAATATCACCGACTAAAGAATCATTGCCTTCACAAAGCATATCATATAAAATTTGAGCTCCCATTGCATTTGAAACTTTATCACTATTAAAAACGGCACAATACCAATCCATAAAATATCTCCTTTAAAATTAGCTTTTATATAGGGTTCCAAGTTCAAATTTAAAATAATAGATTTATCAAATCACAGTACTAACCTTATAGTTTATTACTATTATCATGCTTGGAACCAATTAACAATTAACAGTTAACGATTAACAATGATGGTTAATATTACTCACTTCGTTCTTAATATTTATGAATAGAATTCCATAAAAACTATGTTTTTATATTGTTTTCAAACTAATTTGCTTAGCAAATTATCATAAAGATTCATTCAAATAAACTGAGACTTCAGTTTTATCCTTCATTGTTAATTGTTCATCGTTAATTGTTAATTTTTGCACAATACTTTAAATTTCTCTTTCTCAACTGAAACATGAATAACTTAAAGTTTAACATTGTATTCCTATATATTAATTTATATTTTATCACATATTCATTAATGTTTATAAAGTACTATAGAAGTAATTAATTTACAAAAAAACAAAAATAGAAATAAAGTATTTTTTATTTCTATTTTAAAATGAAGCATCACATCATAACAAAAATTAAAATGTTTTTAATTTAGTGTTTATTAATAAAACATAATACTTCTTTATTAAATTTGTTCAGTTCATCATAGAATAATGCATGGCCGCTATTTTCAAATTTTATAAGTTTTACATTTGGAATTAGTTTTTTTTGTTGCTCAGCTAAAGGAAACAAGCATACTTTATCATGAATTCCATGTAAAATTAACGTTGGAGCTTTAATTTTCTTCATATCATCAAATAATTGTTCTTCATCTAGCCAAGCTTTTGCAATAGCGGCGGTAGACCAGCCTGCAGCTTGAAATCCTAATTGAAGAAACCAATCTGAAAATGGTTGGCTAACTTTTTTATAGAAAAATATCTTTCCAAAATTATTTAACATTTTGGGTCTATCAGCATATGTTTCTTTAATTATTTCTTCAACTACTTCTCTTTTTAATCCATATGGAAAGTAAGAACGTCTAATTAAACTTGGTGCTGCAGCTGCACAAAGAATAAGTTTATTAACTCCAAATTCTTTATGTCTAGCCATATATCTTATAGCAATTGCACCACCTGTAGAATGGCCAATTAAGGTAAAGTCCTTAAGTTTTAGTGCATCCACAACACACTTAACATCATCACTTAATGTATCATAATCATATCCATCAATAGGTTTATCTGATTCGCCAAATCCTCTTTGATCAATTCCAATACAACGACAATCATGACAAGATAAGTAATTAAATTGATACTCGAATAATTTGTGGCTTCCAGGCCAACCATGAAGAAAAACTATAGTGTTACTTCCTGTTGGATTAAGGTCTTCTACGTATAAGTCTACATTTGAGTTTGATTCAATGTAATATCCCATATAAATAACTCCAATCAAAATATTCATTAATATTGTATTCTATGATAATTGAATATGTGAATTTGAGTAATATTAAAACAATAAAGACTAAAATCTTAGGTATGAAAATGAGCTCGCATTTTTATATTTCTTGAGGTTCCCAGTATACTAGAGAGCCCCTAAATTTATAGGTATATTCATATTTATTATCAGAGTTTAATTTAAAATATTTTTTTAAAACCTGATTTATTGAATCATAATGTTTTTTTAGAACAGTTTCCTTATCTATTAATCTGGTAGTTTCATTTTTTATAACATCATCCCAAGTGTCATAAATAATTTTCTTTTCGAGAGGAATTATTTTTATATTTGCATCAATGCCCATTTGATATAGAATATTGGCAAAGTGGATATAATCTTTTTTATTATGAGTAAGTTCTAGATTAAGACTAGTTTCCATTTCTTTATAATAGTCAGTTACAATGCCCATTCCCATACCTACCATACATAGTTTATTAGAAAGAGTATTCATTTTCTTAAAGACATCTTTTAAATTTCTCATTCTATAAAAACAACTATAACCAAATATAAAATCATAATTTTTATCTTCGCTAAAATCTTCAAATTTAGAAAACACAGTACTTATATTAGATTTATTGTTTTCCTTGGCAATTTTGTTTATAAAGTTAAGTATGTCATTAGAAATATCAACACATGTGATATTAGAGCATATAGAAGCTAAGTCTAGTGTGTAGTTTCCCCATCCTGGCCCAATTTCTAAAATCGTGTTAATAGAATAATTGGAAAGGATATTTCTTATTTCATTCATTACTATTTTTGCAGATGCATCTTGATTGTAGCCATGTTTTTTATTGATAAAGTTTTTCCAAAAATCCCTTTCTACATTGTCATCTTTCATACGTTGAGAGTATGTGCCGTCTTCTTGTTTTAATAATTCTCCCCAGTATTCATTAAAATCAATTGGTAAGTATCTTTCATTTAAATAAGTCATTTAACATCCCCACTTTCTTTTTAATCCCACATTTCAAAGGAGTTCAATAATTTCTTTGTATAATCTTCTTTAGGGTTATTTAGTAAAGCTTCAGTAGAACCTTGCTCTACAATACAACCTTCATGCATTATGATTAATTCATCTGTAAACCATTTGTGAAGGTCAATATCATGAGAAATATAAATATAAGTAAGACCAAGTGAAGCTTTAAGGTCTTTAAGTAAATTCATAATATGTGCTTGTACAGAAACATCAAGCATTGATGTTGGTTCATCTAATATAAGAACTTTAGGATTTAAAGTTAAAGCTCTACATATAACTAATCTTTGAGCTTCACCACCACTTATTTGATGAGGATAATGATTTAATAATCCCTTGGATAAACCAACCATATCTAAAAGTTCATGTATTCTTTTAATTCTCTCTTCTTTTGAGTTAAGAATGCTATGGATAATCATAGGATCTATTAAGTTATCTAAAACTGTTTTTGAAGGATTCATAGAACCTTCAGGGTTTTGAAAAATGATTTGTACATCCTTATGATATTGTTTCATTTCTTGTTTTGTTAAATTATATATATTTTTATCATTATAAAGAATTTCACCACTATCAGGAGGCAAAATGCCTAAAATCATTTTTGATATAGTAGTTTTACCACAACCACTGTTGCCAGCAAGACCAAGAGTACTTCCTTTTGCTATATTAAATGATATGCCATTTGCAGCTTTTATAGTATGTTTAACGATAATTCCACTTTCAAAACTTTTATTAATAGATTTTAATTTAAGCATAGTTAAAGCACCTTACCTTTCTTTTTTCGCTAACCGAAAAGTTTTCCATTTTTTTATTCAAACAATTTGAGTTAGCATTTGGACAGCGATTAAAAAAGGCACATGCAGAAGACTTATCATCTATATTTTTAGAACCATATGGAACAGGTTTCATTCCATTTTGAGGTAATGCATTTAAAAGACCTTTTGTATAAGGATGCAAAGGTGATTCAAACACATTTTTACATGGACCTTGCTCGATTATTTCTCCAGAATACATTACTCTTATTTCATCACACAAATGAAAGGCAAGCATTAAGTCATGTGTAATAACAATCATTCCACAATTATTTTCAGAGTAAATTTTCTTTAGAACTCTGTAAACTTGATTTCTCATTATGGCATCTAATCCTTTAGTTGGTTCATCTGCTATTATCCAATTGGGTTTGCAAGCAAGGCCTAAAGCTGAAACAATACGTTGGTTCATTCCACCACTCATTTGAAATGAATATTTTTGTCCAATTGAAGATGAATCATGAAACCCAAATTGCTTTAATAAATCATTAACTTCATTATTGGCATCTTTCTTGTTCATTAACTTATGAATTAAAAGAGGTTCCTTAAGTTGATTTCTAATTTTCATCATTGGATTAAGAGATGCATTGGGATTTTGGGGAATAAGTCCAATTTCTTTACCACATATTTTTTGCATTTTTTTAGGTCCTAATTTAAATAAATTAAAATCCTTATAAGTACATGTACCATTAATAAGGGCATTTTCAGGGAGAAGCTGCAAAATAGCCATTCCCATTACAGATTTTCCGCTTCCGCTTTCGCCAATTATTCCAGTTATTTTATTTGCCGTAAATGTAGTTGTAAGATTTTTAACGGCTTTTACAGAGCCAAAGGGTGTTACAAATTTTACATTTAAATTTTCTATTTTAATATTATTTTTATCCATTTTAAAACTCCTTTATTGAGTCATTTTTTACATCCATATAGTCACGAAGAGCATCACCTAAAAGATTAACTGCAAGTGAAAATATGATTATGCAAATGCCTGGTGCAATTAATAGATGGGGAGTTGTTCGAAAATATTTTTGTGCTTCACTTATCATAGCACCCCAATCAGGAGTAGGTGGCTGAATACCAAGACCTAGGTAACTAAGACCAGAAACTGATAGTACAACTCTACCTATACGTGTTGTAAATAAAATTAGGCAGTTGCTTAAAATATTAGGTATAATTCCTTTTATAATAATTCTAAGATGACTAGCACCAAAGCACTTCATTCCTTCAATGTATGTTTCTTGTTTTGTACGCATAACTTCAGCACGAACAAATCTCGAAAAACCAACCCATGAGGTGATAACTAAAGAGAATACAAGACTTTTATTATCAGCACCTAGAATACCTACAAGTGCAATCATAAGTGTCATACCTGGAAGCCCCTGAAATATATTAGAAATTATAGTGATTATGCTATCTAAAATTCCCCCAAAATATCCAGAAGCTAGTCCAATTATTAGCCCAAGGCTCATAGAAAGAGAGGTAGCAGCGGCAGCAATTAAAATGGATGAACGACCACCATAAATTACTCTACTTAAAATATCACGACCTAAATTGTCAGTACCCAAAAGGTGAGCACTATTAGGGGTTTGAAGTTTTTGAGACATTACAACTTCGTTAGGATTATAGGGTGCAATATAAGGTGCAAAAACATTTATTAGAACAATAAGTATGAGAATACTGCTATATGAAGCAATTCTTATTTTGACTTTTCCTTTATAATTCATTAATTGTTCACTCCATTCAATCTAATTTTAGGGTTAATAAAAATATATATAATATCAATTGTTAAAGTTATTACAACGTAAATGATACCAGTATATAAAACGTAACCTTGAACTATAGGGTAATCTCGACTACTAATACCTCTTAATACATAACTTCCCATTCCTTGAAGTGAAAAAATTGATTCAACAATGGTTGCACCACCTAAAATTCCACCAAAGTAATTACCTATAAGAGTTACAATAGGTACAAGAGAGTTAATGAATGCATGTTTGAATGTAGCAAGTTTTTGAGATAAACCTTTAGATTTAGCAACAACAATATATTGTTCACCTAGTTCTTTAATTAGTGTAGAACGAGTTACCCTAGAAGTCATTGCAATAGTAGAACTAGCAAGGACAAAGGCTGGCATAATCATGTGTTTAATTCCACCATTTCCACTTGTAGGCAGTAAATGTAGTTTTTCGCAAAATATAATAATCATTATTATTGCAAGCCAAAAGCCTGGGATTGATAAAAATAATACAGAAATCAACCTGAGCAATTTATCTGTAAATGTATCTTTAAATATAGCCATTAAAAGACCAATGCCAATGCCTAGGAATATAGTCATAATTAAAGCTAATATAGATATCTTTAGTGTTATTGGAATTCGTGTTTTAAATTCTTCAGATATACTTTTTTTAGTGAAATAGGAAGTGCCTAAATCACCTTTAACTGCATTTTTAACCCAATGTCCATATTGTTTAAAGATGTTATCATTAAGGCCCATATTTTCGCGCATTTCAGCTAGTTGCTCAACGCTAGGAACTTCTATGCCTATGGAAATTAGTGCTTCTTCAGCAGGGTCGCCAGGTGATATATGACCAAGAAGAAAAGCAAAAAAAGTAATGCCTAATAGCACAGGGATTAAAGTTAAAAGTCGTTTTGATATATATTTAAATAAATCCATAAATACCTCTCTTAAAAAAATACCCCAAAAGTCATAAGACCTTCAGGGATATTTGTTTTTTTATTTTATTCAGCCCACTCAACTTGAGTGTATCCAGTTAAACCGTATGGAGTAGCTTTGTAACCTTTAACTTTTGAGCTACAAGCAACTACTTCTTGAGAATACATTACTGGAATGTTTGGAAAATCTTTTGCTGATATATCTTGTAATTCATCATAAATGGATTTTCTTTTGTCCATATTTAATTCATTACTAGCATTTTCTATAAGTTCATCAACATGTTCATTTTTATAGCCTAAACCATATCCAATATTTGAACCACCTTTGCTATACATATATCCTTTAAAAAGACCAAATGGGTCTGCACTTGGAAGTCCTTGAATTTTTAAACACATATCATAACTTCCGGATTTCATCATTTCTTTGCATTTACCCCATTCAAATACTGTTATATTTGAGTTTATTCCCACTTCTGATAAAAGAGATTGGATATAAACAGCTTCTTCTTCGTAAGGATAACGGTTGCAATCTCCAGTTGGTAAAATAAATTCAAGATTAACTTCTTTATCACCAATTACTTCTTTGATTAGTTTTTTACCTTTTTCAGCATTATGCACAGCATCTATTTTCTTGTAGAAAGGTGATGTGTAATTTAAGAATGCACCAGCAGGTAGTCCGTATCCATTGTAAAATTCATTTATAATTTCTTCTCTATCTAATAAAAGGCTTAATCCTTCTCTCATTTTTATGTCATTGAAAGGAAATTTGTTTCCGTTAACATTTAAAAAGTGAGTGATACCAGAATCACCAACACTTACAGTGAAGTCTTTATTCTTTTCAAGTTCTGCAGCAAGTGATGGAGTTATAGCTCCTAAGTCACATAATCCGTGAACCTCACCTGATAATAATGCAGAGTATCTATTATTTGCATCACTTATAACACGGAATTTTAATTTTTGAAGAGTTGGGGCATCACCATGATAATTTTCATTTTTTTCAATTACACAGTATTCTCCTACAACATTTTCAACTAGTTTATAAGGACCTGTTCCAATAGCCATTTCTTTGAAATTTCCATCTTCAGCAAAGCAAGATGGTTCAAAAATACTACTTCCGAAGTTAGCCATTGTATATGTAAGCATAGGATTTGCCTTTGAGAATGTAAGTTTTACTGTGTTTTCATCAACAGCTACAACATCCTTAAGACCTGGATAAGTAGTTTCTATGTTCATTCCATAAAAAGATGATGGAAATGGACCTTTTTTATAACGATCAAAGTTCTTAACAACAATGTCAGAGTTAAAAGGTGTTCCATTTGAAAATTTAACATCTTTCTTTAATTTAAATGTCCATTCAGTACGAGCATCATTGCTTTCCCATGATTCAGCTAATGCTGGGGCTGGGTTACCGTCTTCATCTTTTGTAACAAGTGGTTCCCATACACCTAAATTAATAGTGCAATAATGTGCATCTTTTTCACCAGGTGCTTGATCTCTTGAAGCTGCAAAAATCATCTCTCGTGTTTGATCGATGTTAGAAGCTTCAGCTTTGTTTGATTTCGGCGAGCATCCTATAAAAGTGAATAGGGCAAACATCACCGTCAGAATAATAGAAAGTCGTTTAGTAGTTGCTTTTTTCATATTCTCTCTCCCTTAATATAATTTTAAAAATAAAAACAGCTGAGGGAATTCCACAGCTGTTTTATACGTATAGTAAAACAGAAATTTGTCGTACTAAGTATCCCCCATCGAGATAATAGTATATACAATACACGGAAGGTTTTCTGACTTAGAATCAACCGAACTATAATCACTATAGTAATAAGGTATTATCATCACAGTAGCGTGGGCTGTTGCAGAATTACACTGCATTCCCTTTAAAGAAAATATATTTCGACATATCTTCTCATATGTCTTATAAATTCAACAAAATAATAACATTTAAAATAATATATGTAAACGATTCAGACATTCCATTTTGATATCACAAGCTTAGTTAGCGATTCAAAATAGATATGTTAATAGTAGGATAATTGTTCTTTTATATAGAAAGGAATTTATTATTTTGACTTATGCGATAATGTATAATTTTAGACTTTAAGGGTACAACTTAAGATAAATGAACAAATAAAGGATTGATTTTAGATGAAGGAAAAAACTAAAAAGGATATATATCATATTCATGATAAATCCTATAAAGATTTGTATTCAAAAAAGGAAATAGCACTTGATTTATTAAAGAATTTTGTAAACAAGGAGTTTACAAAGGAATTAAGGGCAGAAGATTTAACACTAGTTAACAAGTCTTACATAGCTTCTGATTATGAAGAATCTGAATCAGATATAGTATATAAAGCAAAAATAGGAGATAGTGAAGCAATATTTTATATACTTTTAGAATTTCAATCAAGAGTTGACTACACAATGCCAATAAGGCTTTTATTTTATATTTGTGAAATACTTAGAGAGTATTGTAAAAATGCCAAACATGATAAAAATGATAAGAACATAAAAATACCAGTAGTAGTTCCAATTGTTTTATATAATGGAACAAAGGTTTGGGATGCACCAAATGAATTTAGAAAAATGTTCTATAATGAAGATAAATTTCACAATGGAATTTTAAATTTTACATATGATATAATGTAGGGAAACAAGCTCGAATTTAATATTATATATACATAAATGAATATGTTGAAGTTATATATTTTAAATTTTTATAGAGGGTTTTCCGAGCTAGTCTCACTAATAAGGGTGTCAAAGTTATAAGAAGGATAAGTATAAGGAGAAACTTTGAACCCTATAGATATAAACAACGGATTTACAAAAGAAAAATTGGTGGAAAATAAAAATGTAACATCAGCTATATTTTTATTAGATCAAAAAATAACACCAATAGAGTTTTTAGAAAGAGTTAAAACAATAGCATTATTCTTTGATAAACTTACAAAAGAAGAATTAAAAGCTATAAAACATTGGATAAAAAATACAACCGAGGATAGACTAGCTGAAAAGGCAAGGGAAGTTTTAGACGCAAGTAAAGAGGAGGTTAAAAATATGGTAGCTAACAACGCATTTATAATAAAGGAAATGGAAGAAATAGCAGAGAAGAAAGGAATAGAAAAAGGAATAGAAAAAGGAAAAATAGAGCTAGCTAGAAATTTATTAGATATTTTAGATGATGAAACTATAGCATCAAAAGTAGGACTTAACATAGAGGAAGTTAAAAAAATAAGAAAAGAAACTGAGGCAGGTAAATAACCTGTCTTTTTATGTTTGAAAATAATAATTAAAATTTAAGTACAGTAACTTCTTCAGTTGGGACTGACTTTGCTTGTTTAGGTAAGTAGCTTATTAAAAAAGGTAGTAAATCAAGAAAAGGTAACTAGCCCCAAAAATGTCTGTCCCTCTTGTTGATTGGTATGTTTAAGATTAAAAAGATAAATTAAGTAAGGATAAAGTCAAGTAAAAAGTTAGAAGCCGTATATTAGTAAATTACTATCTAAGTTTTAAGCCGTAACAAAAGGGACAGGCAACTCAAGGTGTTATATATATTAAGAAGAGTCTAGAACAAAGGTGCATATCCATAAATAAATTTATCAGAGCCAGTCCCAGCGGCTACTGAAGATTAACTTCCTTTAGTCAATTGATGTTTTAAGATAAAAAATATAAAATCTAGAAATGCTATAAATATAGAATTCTGATGATAAAATTGAAATAAATAAGGAGGTGTTTAGTTTGACAGAAATATTAGATATGCAATCTTTAGATGATTTAAAAGAGTATTTATAAGAACTGCAAAATTATGCAGTTCTTTTGTTTTATCATTATATGTATATGTTTATTTGTTTTACAAATAGATAACAAATATCTATTGAAATTGTATATTTGTAATATTTTGTTTGTATATTTATACTGTAAACGTACGATTATATTACTTTTTTTAATTAATTTAGGTGGTTTTATGAAAAATATAAATACATGTAAAAAAATTATTGTTTTAAGTCATTGTTTAATAAATCCGTTTTCGAAGGTAGTTAGTTTTAAAGAATCTAATGAGGAGTTTGAAATGAAGAAAAAAGAACTTCTTTCTTTATTTTTTGAAAATGGTGTTGGAATTTTACAACTTCCATGTCCTGAAACAACTTGCTATGGGTTAAAGCGTTGGGGACATGTTAAGGAGCAATTTGATACACCTCATTTTAGAGAGGTAAGCGATTTATTATTAAAAGAACCTATAAATCAGATAGAAGAATATATAAATAATGGTTTTTCAGTTTTAGGTATTATAGGTATCAATGGTAGTCCAAGCTGTGGAGTAGATAAAACTTGCTCTGGAGATTGGTATGGTGAGATAGGTAGTAATGAGAATTTATCTGAGATGATTTCTTCTATAAAGCTTATTAATGAGCCAGGAGTACTTATTGAAAGACTTTATAAATTATTAGAAGTTAAAAATTTAGATGTTCCTGTAGTTGGGATAGACAGTTTAAATATAGATGAAGTAATCAAATTCTTTAAGAAAAAAATTTAGGAAGGTGAATTTATGGATTTAAAAATTGAGAATCTTTCTGTTAAGTTTAAAGATTTTGTTGCTGTAGATGGTCTTAACTTACATGTTAAATCTGGAGAACTTGTGAGTTTGCTTGGACCAAGTGGATGTGGTAAAAGTACAACTATTTTTACTATAGCAGGTATACACAAAGCTGCAAATGGTTCTATATCTTTTAATGATAAGGTAATAGATAATGTTGATCCGGAAAAGAGGAATATAGGTATGGTTTTTCAAAACTATTCATTATATCCTCATATGAATGTTTTCGATAATATAGCATTTCCTTTGAAATTACAAAAAAAGGACAAGCAGTATATAAAAGAAAACGTTCTTTATATGGCTAATCTTGTTAAGATTGAAGAACTACTTAAAAGAAAGCCATCAGAATTGTCAGGTGGACAACAGCAAAGAGTAGCAATTGCAAGGGCTTTAGTTAAAAAACCAGAAATATTACTTTTAGATGAGCCATTATCAAATTTAGATGCAAAACTTCGTGTTGAAATGAGATCTGAGATAAGGAGAATTCAGAAAGAACTGAATATAACTACAATATTTGTAACTCATGATCAAGAAGAAGCATTAAGTATTTCGGATAAAATCGTTATATTAAAAGATGGAAAGCTCCAACAGTATGATTTGCCAAATGAACTTTATAAAAATCCTAAAAATTTATTTGTAGCAAATTTTATAGGAAATCCGTCTATAAATATTTTTGATTGTTATATAAGTAAAGAAAAAAACGTATTAAACATTTTTGATAAGAATTTAAAATTGGATGACTTTAAAAATATAGATAAAATATCGGAAAAAGTTAATAGCTACAAGGTTGGTATTAGACCAGAAGATTTTGTAGTGAATGCAGACAATAAATATTTTGATGGCAAAATTATGGATAGAGAAAATATAGGCAAAGACTCAATATTAAAGGTTGATATTAACGGTGCTAAGGTTAAAATAGTGGTCCCTTATGATTTATTAAGTTTAGAAACTAAGGATATTTCAATTGGTATAAAAAAGGATAGATTATTATTCTTTGATGCCGAGACAGGAGAAAATATAAAATTTGCTTAATGAAAATAAGAATTTAAAAACTTTTTTAAAAGGACTACTATATATAGCACCAGTTCTTATAATATTAATTATTTTTAATATATATCCTATAATAAAGACTTTTGATATGAGTTTTTACAGTAAGTATAACTATCAAAAAAATATAGTTTTTGAAAGAGGATTAGATAACTATGCTTATCTTTTAAGTGATCCAGATTTTTTCTTAGCTATAAAGAATACATTTGTTTATGTACTTTTAGTTATGCCAATATCTATAGGTTTATCACTTCTTATAGCCATACTTTTAAATTCAAATATAAAGCTTAAAGGCTTTTTTAGAAGTGTATACTTTCTACCATTTGTAACATCAAGCATTGCTATATCTATGGTATGGAGATGGATTTTTCATGGTGACCATGGGCTTTTAAATTATTTTCTTTCTATATTTAATATAGACCCTATTCAGTGGCTTACAGACCCTAAATATTCTATGACGAGTTTAGTTATAGTCAGTGTTTGGAGGACACTTGGATACAACATAATTATTTTCTTATCAGGGCTTCAAAATATAGATGAAAAGTATGAATTAGTTGCAAAAATAGATGGAGCAAGCTTTATGCAAAGGGTAAGGTATGTAGTAATACCTTTATTATCACCAACATTATTTTTTGTTTGTATAATAACTTGCATAAATGGATTTAAAGTATTTGGTTCTGTATTTGCACTATTTGATAAACAACCAGGTCCATTAAATAGTTGTTTAACTATGGTTTATTATATATACAATAAATTTTATAACCACTATCAATATGGAATTGCCTCTGCAGCTGCATTAGTATTATTTTTTATAATTGTTGTGTTAAATACTATTCAGTTTAAGATTGGAAAGAAAAAGGTGAACTATGATTAAGAGGTGGGAATATGAAAAAAATTAAAATTTCTAAGATTTTTGTTTATATCATTCTTATAGTAGGATGCATAATAACGTTACTTCCATTTGTGTGGATGTTAAGTACTTCTTTGAAATCACTTAATGAAGTATTTATAATGCCACCAGAGTTTATACCTAAGAATCCGAAGTTTTCTAATTATAAAGAAGTTGCAACGCAAATTCCAATAGTACGTTATTTTTTCAATAGTGTAATCATAACGGCAATTGTTACAGTTGGAACGCTTATAACAACGATTTTAGCTGCATTTGCATTTTCTAAGATTAACTTTTGGGGAAGATACATTATTTTTTCTATTATGATTGGAACAATGATGGTTCCAGGAGAATTAATGTTAATACCAAACTATATAACGACTGCAAGGCTAGGATGGATAAACACTTTTAAAGGGCTTACAATTCCTTGGACTATAAGTGTAGTTTCAGTATTTTTACTAAGACAATTCTTTTTAACAATACCAAATTCACTTTATTATGCAGCAAAGTTAGATGGATGTAGTGATTTTAAATATTTATGGACAATAATGGTTCCAATATCAAAACCAGCATTAATAACAATAGCATTACTTAAAATAGTTAACAGTTGGAATGAATTTTTATGGCCACTTATAGTTACAAATATACCAACTATGAGAACGTTGCCAGTAGGAATAATGAATTTTACATCAGAAGTAGGCGGAAAATATCATTTATTAATGGCTGCTACAACAACGGTTATAGTGCCCATAATGATAATATACTTCGTACTTCAAAAATATATTATTTCTGGAATAACTAAATCAGGTATAAAGGGTTAAGTCTTAATAAGACAAAACCTTAATTATATAAAAATTTGAGGGGGAAAGATTATGAAACTAAAAAGATTAACAGCAATTTTAACATCTTGTCTTTTAACTTTTGGATTAGTTGGATGTGGAAACTCAGCAAACACATCAGCAAATGCAGGTGAAAAAGAAGAAACAGCTAAAATTGCTACAGAAATTAAAGAGCCAGTAAGCATAGAATTTTGGCATGCTATGAGTGGAGAAAATGAAGCAGTACTTAAGGAAATTACAGAGAAGTTTAACAAAGAAAATCCTGATAAAATCACTGTAAATTTAGTGTATCAAGGACATTATAAAGAGTTATTCTCTAAACTTGAAGGAGCTTCAAAATCTAATCAACTACCAGCATTATCTATGATATATCCTAATAGATTAACTGCTTATGTTAAAAATGATTTAGTAGAAGATTTAAATCCATACATAGAAAATAAGGAAATAGGCTTTGATGAAAAGGCTTGGAATGATATTCCTGAATTCTTAAGAGACAATGGAATGTGGAATGGAAAACATCACTCATTACCATTCAATAAAGGTACATACCTTTTATTCTACAATGAAGATATATTAAAAGGTGCTGATGTAAAAGTTCCAACAACTTGGAATGAACTTAAAGATGCAGCAAAAAAATTAACTACTGATGGAAAATATGGATTAGCATTTAACTCTTCAGTTGGAATAGACTCAAGTTTTTGGGTAGAACAAGCAGGCGGACATCTTATAGATGAAGAAAATGATAAAATATTATTTAATTCAAAAGAAACAGAAAAAGCTTTTGATTTCTTAGCTGGAATGGTTAAAGATGGTTCAGCTAAAATATGTAATGAAGAAAAATACATGACAGGACCTTTCGGAAGAGGGGAAGCTGCAATGGGTATATCTTCAATATCTGCATTACCAGAAATAATCGAAACTTGCAAAGGTAATAACATAAACTTTAAAACAGCAGTTTTACCTAAAGATGAAAAAGAAGCTGCATTATTCTCAGGTACAGATGTAACAATATTTAATACACCATCACCAGAAGAAAAACTAGCAGCATTCAAATTCATAAAATATTTTATGGAACCTGAAAGCCAATTAACTTGGGGAACAAAATCAGGATACTTACCACTTAGAAAATCTGTTTTAGATTCAAAAGACTTTAAAGACTATGCAGAAAAAGAAAATCCAGCAAAAGCTGTAGCAACAGAAGAATTTGACTATGGATATTGCGACCCTAAAGTATTAAATGGATATGCTATACATGAAAACATGAACAAAGCATTACAACAAATAATACTAGGTGAAAAAAGCACAAAAGATGCATTAACTGAAGCAGAAACAAACACTAGAAAAGCACTAGACGAAGCTAAAAAATCTTTCGGAGAATAAAATAGTAAAAGCATTGCACACAAAATAAAAAGTATGTGCAATGCTTTTTTATTATATATCCATATCAAAAACCGCCAAGACTAAAGTCTCAGCTACAAAGGGGAAAGAGGTTAAATTAATATCTATTTTGTAGGGTGGAATTCATTCTACCCATTGAAAGTGCCAACAAAATAAGAATTGTGCCAATCTCTGTAGGCGAGGTTTCAACCTTGCTATTACACGTTGGTATTTTAAAATTTATATCAATATCAAAAACCGCCAAGATTGAAATCTCAGCTACAAAGGAGTAAGAAGTTAAGATAATATCTATTTTTATAGGGTGGGATATATTTTAATGTTAAAAAAAGAAACAATAAAATATATACTTAAAGGCATTGTTGACATAGCGTATTAAATAATTTAGAATAATCGAATATAAAGTTGGAGGTATGTTTTATGTTAATCAGACAAGAAAATAGCAATGATTTTGATGAAGTATATTCTGTTGTTAAAGCTGCTTTTGAAGTTGCAGAACATAGTGATGGAACAGAGCAAGATTTAGTTATTGCGTTAAGAAAGAGTGATTCATTTGTACCTGAATTATCATTAGTTGCAGAAATAGATGGTAAAATTGCAGGTCATATTATGTTTACAGAGGGCAAAGTAGGAAATGATAAAGTACTTGTTTTAGCACCATTAGCTATAGCACCAGAATATCAAAAAAAGGGTGTAGGTAGTGCTTTAATAATAGAAGGACATAAAATTGCAAAGCAATTAGGCTATAAGTACTCTAATGTTTTAGGAAGCGAAAGCTATTATTCTCGCTTTGGTTATATTAAGGCTGAACAATTAGGAATACAAACACCTTATGGCATTCCACCTGAAAACTTCATGGCTATTAAATTACAAGAAAATGCACAGCCTATCAATGGAGCAATGAAGTATCCTAAAGAATTTGGAATTTAAAAAATTAAAATATTAAAAAGAACTGATTAACTAAATTGAAGAGATAATCAGTTCTTTTTTATTATATAGAGATTAAAACATTTTTAAAGAAAAAAATTAGAATTTAAACATTTTTATCAATAAATTAATGTTTGTACAAAAAATATTGCTTGTTACGTAGATGAAATTCAGTCTATCAATTAAATGTTCCAACAAATCTGTAGGCGAGGTTTCAACCTTGCTGTTACATGTTATTATTTTAATTTGCCTCCGTATTAAAAACCGCCAAGACTGAAGTCTCAGCTACAAATGGGAAAGAAGTTAATGTAATATCTATTTTGTAGGGTGGAATTCATTCTACCCATTGAACGTGCCAACAAAATAAGAATTGTACCAATCTATGTAGGCGAGGTTTCAACCTTGCTGTTACATGTTATTATTTTAAATTTTATATCCATAGCAAAAACCGCCAAGACTGAAGTCTCAGCTACAAATGGGAAAGAGGTTAAATTAATATCTATTTTGTAGGGTGGAATTCATTCTACCCATTGAACGTGCCAACAAAATAAGAATTGTACCAATCTATGTAGGCGAGAATTTATTCTTGCTATTACACGTTGATATTTTTAAATTTATATCCATATCAAAAATCACCAAGACTAAAGTCTCAGATATAAAGGGGAAAGAAGATTTGCCCCAACTTATGTAGGCGAGGTTTTAACCTTGCTATTACACGTTGGTATTTTAAATTTTATATCCATATCAAAAACCGCCAAGATTGAAATTTAATTACTCATCTACTTTAGAATGTAGTTTTTCGCCAACAATATAAAAAAACAAATAAAATATTATTGAAAATAGAAGAGCAGTTAAGGGTGGACAGACAATATCTTCTAAAAAAATGTCTATAACTTCAATGCTAAGGAACATTATAAACATACATAATAAATTATTTATTACATTATAAAGTTTTGCATTGTTTTTATTAAGTTCTGTTAGTACCTTGAAAAAACATTCAACAAAAAAATCTAGTGGGGAGTATATAACTAAAAGAATTATAAAAAACTTACCAAGAGCAAAAAAACTAGAGTATTTTAAACCTAAAAATGAGAAAAGAGCTCCACCAAAAAAGTAGATAGGAATAAATATTATTAAGAATAATATAATAGCAGCTATAGATATTCCAATAAAGTCTTTGAATTTATTTTTATTGTATTTCATAATTTTATAACCTTTCAAATCAATATAAGATATTAATCTTATATTCGGATAAGAACACCTATTTATGGAGCAATTTATTTAAATAGTTTATAAATATTAAAAATGAAGTTAGTAATATCAACCAGCACTATTCACTGTTCACTCTTACTTTTTACTTGCTTCTCAATATGATATCATAATAAACTGCAATATCGTTAGTATCATTTGATAAAGCTATTATTTTTGATTTGAGCTTGGAACCCTATATCTAAATGTTATTTTCATTTTCATAAGTTTTCTTTTTAAATTAGCTTTGTCATTAGCATTTTTCCTTTCAATGAAAATTAAACTCATAACTTCCCATAGAAGTACAGTTCCACCAGAGTTTAATAATGATAATACAAGAGAATCACCATTAATTTGTCTAATAAGATACCAAACACTAAGTAAAATAAAAGCAGAAAACATATAATAAGCAATTCTTTTAATACCAGTAAAGGTTAATCTTTTTTGATAAGTTAAATAACCTTTATAGTAATTGTAGATGCCTTTTTCTACAGCTATTTCTTTTTCAGGATTTTTAACTTCTTTAGGCAAGTTTATGATAAGCTCAAAAGTTAAATGTTTAATTTTTTTTGGACATTTTAAAATATACTTATCAATTAAATCATCTATATCCTCGTTAAGGTCTCTTTCACTTAAATCGCTAAAATCAAACTCATTAAATAGACTATCATAATCATCAACTTTAATAGGAATTTTATATATATTATCATCAATTAAATTTGTATTCATAGAAACTCTCCATAATTGTATTTATTTAGTTAGAATATCCTTTAAGATTTAAGGATATACAAAAATAATAAAGTAATTATTAGAAAAAATAAAACTAAAACAATAAATAAATATTAATAAGAGATAATAATTTATTGAAAAACAATAAAAATATATTGAAATTCACAAAAATAAGTGGTAATATTAATTCAAAGGAAATCACACTTATGGAGGTAATAAAAATGAAAAAATATATTATAAATTTAATACCATTTGGAATTGCAGCAATTTGCTTAGTAGCATTTAATATGATAGGTTCAGAAATTTTGAGTGATGGCACACTTGTAGAACCATTCTATCTAATACCAATTGCATGGATGTTTTTCTTCATGGGAATAGTAGGGTTAGGTATAAGAGGAATTATCAGTTATAAAACAAAATTACTTAAAAAACTATAAAACAAAAATAGAAAACACCATTCTTCATTAGAATGGTGTTTATTTATGGGTTGAAGATTTTGAAATAAAGTAGTATATAAGTAAAAGCACTAATTCGAAAGAGTTGTGCTTTTTATTTTTAAAAAATAAAAGATATAAAATAAAAAACTTTGATTATATAAAAACATATGAAAATAAAAATAAAAAAAGTGTTATAAAAAACAAAAATGTGGTTTCTATATATATGTCTAGACAAAATGATAAAGGATAAAATAAATATCTAAGAGAGTTTGAGTGGAAGGTATACTTTTTATATCTTAATTGAGAATTATAGGAATACAAGTTTAAAAATGAATTTTTATAATAATTTGCAAAGCAAATTAGATAAAGAATATAAAAAAGGTTGCACAAGAGATAAAAATTAGAGGTAGAACGAGGAGATGATTGAAGCATTTATGGAATTCGAGGAGTTGTTTAAAGAGTATTATGTGTATGTTGTTAAACAAGTTATGCAAATTGTAAAAAATCAAACTATAGCTGAGGATTTGTCACAAGAAGTGTTTATGCAATTATATAAGATAAACTGGAAAGAGATTGAGAATATTACAGGGTGGCTTAATAAATCAGCTATATATGTTTCATATAATTATTTAAGATCAGAAAAAAGGCATAAAGCACGAGTAGAAAAGGCAGGTGCTTTTATGGAAGAACAAGATATTCAGGCACTTGAGGAGACATTTATTCGAAAAGAAGAAATTGAGAATGTGCGAAATGTTATGGATAAGTTAAAAGAGCAAGATAAGAAGCTTTTATTATTGAGATATTCAGGACTTAAATATAAAGAAATAGCTGAAATACTACAAATAGAATCAGCTAATATTGGTACAATGTTAGTTCGGGCTCAAAAAAAGTTTAGAGATTTATATAAAGAAAACTGGAGGTAAAAATATGAAGTGTTATGATACAGGGATTTTACAATCATATATTGATGGGGAACTTTCAGAAGAAATGATGGGGAAAGTTTCTGACCACTTAGATAAATGTAAGGTGTGCCAAAAGCAATTTGATGAATTATTAGATATGAATAAATGGGAAGTTGAATTAAAAAGTGAACATATAGAAAGAGATGCAATTGATGTAGAAAAAGCATGGAATGAGTTAGAAGAAAAATTAAATAATAGAAATGTAATTAGCAGAATTAGAGGAGCGTTTATGAATATGAATAAATTAAAGAAATTTACTACAGTTACAGTGTCGGCACTAATGATAATGGCATTACCAATGGCTGCAAAAGGAGTGCAGAGTTTATTTTCAAGTCATGTATTAGATGATACTATTGTCAATGAAACGTTAGTTAAAGAAGATGGATCAGTTGTAGATGGAACTAAAGATGGTCAGTTTCAAACTATAGATAAAAAGATTACGGATAAAGACATTACTGTTCATTTAACAGAATTATATGTTTCAGAATCTAGAGTATCTGTTAACTATAGAATAGAAGATAAATATGGAAATATTGTGCCGCTTGAGTATGATACAGAAGGATTAGACTTAAAATATGATGGTATTGTAGATGGAAAACAAGTAGACAATCCTGAATATTATTTAGATAAGAAAGCTGGCACATTCTCAACAATAAACTTTTTACAAAGCAAAGAAGAACGTATGCCATTTGAATTATTTAAAGATGGCAAAAAGTTAGAAATTGGTGTTCGTGAACTTGGAGAAAAAGCAGAAGGAACTATAACATTTATAGGTTTTGATCCTTTAGAATACCCTGTAAACTTAGATATTAACATAAATAAAATAGGAAAAACATCAGGTTCATGGAATGGACAAATTGAAATTAATCCAACTAAATAACTAAAAATAAAAGCACTATTTTTTTGAAGTAGTGCTTTTTCTATATATTTAAAATTAATTAATAGTTACTCCTTCTAAGTTTATAAAAAGAGGAGTTTCATTGATTTTTGAGTATTTAAAAATATTATTTTCAGCATTGTTGAAGCAATAAATATTTTTATTTTCAAATACAACATGCTTTTGTATATCGTTGCAATTTAAAGTTAAAATATGTTCATCAATTTCATAAGTTCCTTTTTGCAAAAGTTTAAATTGTTTATAATTATAAAACTTACCATCCTTAGTGAAAACAAAGTATTCAGCATCATGTTCATTTTCAGTACTAAAAGTGCCAACAATATCTACATTAGTAATGTTATAAATATCATTTCTAAGTTTAAGATTGTAAAAAAATGATGCTAAAAGTAAAATCATTAAAATAATAATTATTATATTTTTCTTTAAGAATGTTGTCATTTCAAAACCTCACGAAATAGTTATATCTATAGTATATTGCATTATGTAGTATTATAATATAAAAATTAATTATAACTTTATATGTTTGTGATTTCACATATTTGGTTTCTACCCATTTCCTTTGCCTTATATAATGCAATATCAGATTGTTTTATGTAATCTACAATATCAGTATTTTTTTCAATTTTATTAGTATGATATAAACCAATACTTAAAGTAACAATATTAGAAATAGGAGAAGCCTTATGTTCAATGTTTAAATCATTCATTAGTTTTTGAATTTCACTCGCTATTTCATAAACATCAGAATGAGATTTGTTTTTTATAATTACAGAGAATTCTTCTCCACCATATCTACCACAAAAAACAGTGTGCTTACTTGCAATTAAATTTAGTATATTTCCAATTAAAGATAACACAGCATCTCCAGAAGGATGTCCATATAAATCATTATATTTTTTAAAAAAATCGACATCTATCATGAGAATAGAAAAACTATGTATTTCATTATTTAATTTGAAAAAGTTTGAATCAAAATATTGACGCATACTTCTTCTATTATATAAGTTTGTAATTTCATCTTTCTCTGATAATGCTTTCAACTTTTCACTAGATAATTCTTTTTCATAAAAGTATGTATATAAAAAGTAATTACTTAAAGTTATGAAAGTAATTAAAATAATTAAGTTAAAATAATGACCAACTATAATATCATTGTCCAATTGAAATGTAGGTAATGCAAACATTAAAATACATATTGGTATAATCTCTATAAGAAAAAAATGCTTAGGACTTATGATAAACAGTGTAGCCGCTATAACATAGTTTATTGCAAATGCAATAATTTGACCATAAACCAACTGATCAAGCAGTGTTATAATTACAGACCAAAGTATAGAAAGAAAAACAAAAGAGTGAAAGTAAAAATTTAGAAATCTTCTTTGATTGTGTAAATACTCACTATTGTCTTTTGCCTTCTTTGAAATAAATAAAGATAGAATACTTAAAAGTAGAAACAAAATATATAAAGAAATATATATATATTTAAATTTTGTAGGTAATCTATCCTTAAAAGGTATAAATGATATTAAAGTAAAAAATTCTGCACCAATCATATAAATAGAAATATAAAAAGCTCTAGTAATATTTTTCTGCAATTTTAAAAATTTTATTTTATCATCTTTAATAGTAAGTGTATTAAAAAAATCTTTTAAATAAAACATATTGCACCTCATATACATAATCTTAAAAATTACATATAATTTTAACACTATAAATTATGCATTATGTATAAAAATTTACAAAATTAATATAAACTTAACACGTTGAATTATAATATTTAATAGCATTATAAAAATAGAAAAAAAGCACTAGTCTAAAAAAGGATTAGTGCTTTTTTATTAAATTATTTTTTAATAATTAACATTTAATCTAAACAAATAAAACTCAGCAGAGCTCCTGGGACTGACTTTGATTGTTTAGATAAATAGCTTATTAAAAAGGGTAGTAAATTAAGAAAAGGTAACTAGACCTAAAAATGTATGTCCCTCTTGTTCATTGGTATTTTTAAGCTTAAAGAATTAAATCTAGTAAGTATAGAACCAATTAGATGGAATTAAAAAATTTACATATGATATAATGTAGGAAAACAAGCTGGAAATTAATAGTATATATACATAAATGAATATATTGAAGTTATATATTTTTATTAGATGAAAAAATAACACCAATAGAGTTTTTAGAAAGAGTTAAAACAATAGCATTATTCTTTGATAAACGTACCAAGGAAGAATTAAAAGCTATAAAACACTGGATAAAAAATACAACCGAGGATAGACTAGCTGAAAAGGCAAGGGAAGTTTTAGAAGCAAGTAAAGAGGAGGTTAAAAATATGGTAGCTAACAACGCATTTATAATAAAAGAAATGGAAGAAAAAGCAGAAAAAAAAGGAAGAGAAGAAGAAAAAATAGAGCTAACTAGAAATTTATTAGATATTTTAGATGATGAAACTATAGCATCAAAAGTAGGACTTAACATAGAAGTAGTTAAAAAAATAAGAAAAGAAACTGAGGCAGGTCAATAATCTGCCTTATTTTTTAATCATAAATCTTATTATACACCAATTTATCTTTTTATAGGTGTGGTGAAATTTTTATAGATTCAGTAATGAAAGCTGAAATGACCAATAGGTTAATTCATAAATCTTTTGTAATAAATATGAAATCAAATTCATATAGAATGAAAGAAATCAAAGCTTTGTTAGGGGATTTTAATCTAGAATAAGGCATGTTCATATAGAAGAGTCTTTAAGTGAAACTTGGTGTAGCTATAGTGTAAATTAATTAATAGGGAGAATAAATATGAAGAAAATAATTGCTTTAACACTTTTAATAATAACAGTATTAACAACATCAGTATTTGCTGAAACTAATGATGTGCAAAATCAATCAGGTGAACAGATATTGCTTTCCAAGGAAGAAAGTGGTAGTTTCAATAATACTATTGCAGATATGTCTCCAGATATAAATATGGTTATTGAATCATACAACAAGAGACAAAAAAATGGTAGGGGTTTAATAGATAGAGATTCTAAAGATGTAAAAGCAAAAGAAAATATAAAAATATATGCATTTGCGGATATTTTATCATCTGACTTTTATAAAACTTATGAAGAAAAAGGTGACTTGGATGAATTTATTGCTAAACAAAATGCTATTATAACAGTATATAGAGATAGTGAAGAACAATTTATTGATTCTATATTATTTATAAAAGATCCGCAAAGTGACGAAAAAACAATAGATGGTTGGGCAAGTGTTAGTTCTGGAACTTTTATAATGGCAGAAGATACTATCCATTTTTTATCTGATGAGAAAAATATAAAAGATTTATTAGATAGTCTAAGCATAAAAAACCCTAAAGATTTAAAGGTTATTGTCGGAATTCAAGGGGTAAATGCAGCATTATACTTAAAAGAAAATGGACAACCAATAATAATTCCATTAAGTGATGGAGATACTTATGATGAAAATGTTGCAACTTGTAAAGCGTTTACTCCATATTTAGCAAGTGATTTTTTTAAAGCAAGAAAAACATCAGCATTAGAAATTGAAAAAAAATTTCAAGAAGAAGCATTAAAACCAGCTGTAGAAAGAAATCTGTGTTCAAGTGGTGCCATAAACTATGAAAACCTTAATCCAGTAAATTTATCAGCTATAAATACTACTGAAATAAACAAAACTTCTGAACATAACTACTATCCTCTAATTGTCTGTAGTTTCCTAGTTTTGGGAGGTATTTCATTAGGCATATTATATAAAAAAAAGATAATAAAACTTTAATGATAATTAATCATCAGTAATAAACATTTGAAATTAAAATTTTATTTACAAAATTAATATGAAATTTATAAAAAAGCACTAATATTTTTAGATTAATGCTTTTTTATAAATGTAATTTGTTATTTGTACAAATTCAAATGTTAAATATTCCATAGTTCATATTCGCTAACATTTACATCATCATTCCAATTAATTTCATAGCTATCTATGTAAATTTATGCCTTCTAAAATAAGAATTTATTTTAACCAAGACTTTTTCTTTATTATTTATTCAATATCTCTTTTAGCAGCTCTAAAGCACTTTCATCATCTTCACAATTTGTTCCAAGCTGTCCTCTAAATGCTTTTGCTAAGATCGATTTCTTTATTAGCTCTATTTGATCTTCTAATCTTGTAAGTTCTTCTATTTTAGATTCTTCACCTAAAAGTTGATCTAGAATTCCTACTATTTCTTTTTGTTCTTCTAATGGAGGAACTGGTATTATAATTTCATTTATCTTTTTTAATGTTAATCTTGTAATCGCTACTCCCTTAACTGATTCCAAAATTTTAGTTTTTATTTCATTACTGTTTAATACATAAGCTAAATACTTATTAATTAAATTACTATTGACTCTTAACATAGCTACTGATGATAATAATGAAAATTCTTCATCCAACTCATTTATAGTTGCTATCCCCGTCGTTGCTCCATCTTTGATATATAGTACATCTCCAAATTGCACATCACATCTATTGTATATCACCTGATGATCTTCTTTAGTTAAGTAGGTAATATTGGATAAATCTATTCCCCATTCTTTAATATTCTTAGCTGTCACATATTTATACTTTCCTTCTGAGTATGATTTAGGACTTTTATGTGTTCCATCAGTTATCTTTTCACATACATCTTTAAGTTTCAACCACTCCCAATTTTCTGGAACTTTGTAATATCCTTCTAATCCTTTGTCTAACTTTATACAACCATTTCTTTCATTTAATTTTCCCCTAAAAGCTTTATATGTGATTACAGATTTTCGCTTTTCAAAATCATCTCTAGCTTCTTCTATTAATTCCTTAGACTTATCTAACTTTTCAAAAAGGCTTTCTATCTTATCAACAATTCTTTGTTGCTCTTTTAAAGGTGGAACTGCTATAGCTAATTCGCCCATCTTAGATTTATTTATTATTGAAATTGTCGTTGCTGATGAATTACTTATTAATTCTCTCTGAAAATATTCACTTAAGACATAATAATAAATATATAAATTATTTACTTTATTCGGTATTATTGAATTTATTTGTTGATTTGTAGCTCCTTCGACCTCTAAATATGCCGTTTTACCAATAGAGCCTATGCAACAAACAGCAGTTGATCCCTTCGGTAAAATTCTTGCTTTCTCTGCACCTAAACTACTTAACATTTCTATTGAAGATTTTAATCTTCTTCCTTGATCTAAATCATTAGGTTTTATGAATGGAACATTTTCTCCATAATACTCTAAATTCTTTTTAGATGGTGTATTTCCTGTAACTAAAGTTGATATACTATCTAACTTACTCCATATCCAGTTCTGAGGTATTTCATAAGGAATATCTTTAACAATAGCTTCTTCTAACTTTTCTTCCAATGTAATTTTCTTCTTAGCCATTATTATTCCTCACTTTCTAACGCTCTTAACTCTTTAATTACGCTCATAAGTAGGTCTGTTGCTTCCTCCAATTTTGATACTGCTTCTTCTGCACTTTCTATTGGATCTGGTAAATCTTCATAATCAAGAATTGAATCATCCTTTATAAGTCCTAAATCTAAGTTATCATTCTTCTCTCTAATTTGCTCTTTAGTAAACTTATTCCATCGTTCATCTTCAACTTTTTCTCTATCTTCTGCCATATAAGCTTTAATAAATTCATCAAAGTGAGATTCTTTTAATGCATTTCCTTTATTAAAGTTTTTCATATTAGTTCTTAAATCATAGAACCATACATCTTTAGTATTTCCTTTATCTTCAGTTCCTCTTGTAAAGAATAGTACATTTGTCTTAACTCCTTGAGCATAGAAGATACCTGTTGGAAGTCTTAGTATTGTGTGAAGGTTGCATTTATCCATTAAGTCTTCTCTTATTTTAGTTCCATCACCTTCTTGGAATAAAACATTATCAGGAAGAACTACTGCTGCTCTTGCTTTTCCATCTGCTTTTAAACTTCTATAGATATGTTGAAGGAAATTTAATTGTTTATTTGAAGTCATGAAAGTTAAGTCATCTCTTGTTGCTCTTTCTCCACCTTTCTTAGTTCCAAATGGAGGATTTGAAAGCACTACATCTAAGTCTTTCATTTGCTTTCCTACATTAGTTAGTGTATCTCCCAGGATGATATTTCCTTCAATGTCATGAAGCATTGCATTCATAAGTGCTAATCTATGAGTTTCATGAACTAATTCACATCCAGAAAAAGCTTCTGTTCTTTGGAACTCTGCCAAATTTGTATCTAAATCAAAATAGTTATCAGTTTTTTCTTTTAAATAATGGTCTGCTGCAATCATAAATCCAAATGTTCCTGCTGCTGGGTCATTACATTTTTCACCTGGTTTAGGGTCTATTAATTTAACCATCATATCAATAAGAACTCTTGGAGTAAAGTATTGTCCTGCCCCTGATTTTTTTTCTGATGCATTTTTTTCTAAAAGTCCTTCATAAAGGTTACCTAGTCCTTCTTCTTTAGCAGAGTACCAGTCTAGTCCATCTATTGTTGTTATTATCTTTTCTAAGTTCTTTGGTTCTTCTATGTTTGTAGCTGAACCTTGATATATTTGTTGTACTATTCCTGTAGATTTTTCGCCTAAATGATTTAATAAATCCTTGTAGAATGTTTTAAGTTCAATTCCACTTTTTGATTTTAAATCATCCCATTTATACCCTTCTGGCAATTTACTTTCTGCTCCAGTTTCTTTTGCCATTTTTAAAAATAGGATATATGTTAACTCAGTTACATATTGATGATAGGTTATTCCATCATCTCTTAGTACATTGCAAAGGTTCCAAAGTTTACTTACTATCTCTTGTGTATTCATCTTTAGCTAATCTCCTTATTTTCAAACATGTATGTTTTTAGTTTTGTTATTATTTCTTCAAGGTTTCCATTGAATAATTTTTCATTTAACCTGTTAAATCCACCGCCTTGAGTTTTAAATGCGCCAGTATCAAGTGTTTCTTTATCTAGTACTACTTCTTTTAGCATTACCTTTTCTATTCTATTAATCCAATTTTCTTGAGGCTTAGTTAAATAGTATTCTTTCTTAATTCTTGTAACAGCTCTTTTAACTCTCTCCTCATTAGATTCTAATGGACTACCTAAAGCTTGTTGCCTAATAAATGCAATTATGTCTGCAACTATTTCTTCATGGGTCAAATCTTTCCAAGCTGTTTTAAGGTATTCTTCACTAAAACCATCATTGTCTAATAGTACTTTTAATTGCTTTAAACTGTCTTTAGTTAAATCTTGTGGTCTAGTACAAACAATTTCTAAAGCTTGAATTGTATTTTTATGTTCTTCAATGTAAGTTCTGAATTCATCCAAGTAATCTTCAGGTTTTTTACCTTTTCCATAACCTCTAGTGTGTGATAGAAGTTTATCTTCTGTATCAGATATTATTATTATCTCATCACTACTATACTTTTCATCAAGATACTCAATAAGTGCATTATTATTTATTATTTCATTAACCGCAATATCTGTATGGCTGTCTCTTAATTCTTTGATAAATTCTTCAGGTGTTTTATCCTTACAAAGGCTCTTAAATATTAACTTTTCATTTTCATCTATTAATTTTTTCTTTCTTTGAAGCTTTGCAATAACCTTTTTAACTGTAGCTTCTTTTTCTTCTTCACTATCAGCTCTTTCTAGTGTTTCCTTTAGTACCTTAAAGCTTGCACCTTTACTTGCTGCAACTGGCTTCATATTTGTTACATCTTCCAAAGCTTCATAAAGTCTTACACAGTCAAATATCTCAAAGTGATTTTTATTTATCGCATCACAAAGACGAGTTGCTCTTCCTAACATTTGCTCGTACAGAATTCTCGATTTTACTCTTCTTAAGAATACTATTTTATCAATCTTAGGCACATCTATTCCAGTAGATAGTAAATCTACTGTAACAACTACATTAGGATATCTTTCATTTTTAAACCTTTTGATAGCTAAGTCTGGATCTTTAATTGAACCAGTTATTTTTAGAATAGAATCATCATCGACTCCACCTATAGTATCTCTAAATATCTCTTTTAATAATCTAACTATCATATCAGCATGAGCATCACTAGCTGCAAATATCAATGTCTTTCCTTCATCATTTTCAGGATCAATATACTTTGAAACTTCTTCTAATGCTACTTTTGTATGAGATTCAATAATTACCTTTTTATTAAACTGATCCACTTCAAAATTAACATCATCTTCAAGTTCAGCACCATTAATAAGTTCCCCTGTATACTTATTAATCTTTGCTACCTTATCACCTTTATTATAGTGAATCCCATCCTTTGTAAGTTCAGTTTCTATTATATGTGGAGGTTCATGGTCTACAAGATATCCATCAATAACAGCATTTCTATAACTATAGCCTTTACCATCATTATTAACAGGTTCACCAAATATCATAGTTGTATGAAGTGCAGGAGTTGCTGTTAAGGCAACCTTAAATGCATCAAAATACTCTATTACTTTCTTGTATTTACTTAAGAAATCTCTATTATCTCTCCATTCAACTTCAGTATCAGTCATTTCTTTATCTAATGTGTAACCCCTGTGTGCTTCATCTATAATTACACAATCATAATCTCCAACTGATGGCACATTAATTTCCTCTTCGTTATACATTATTCTCTTAACCATTGCTTGTACAGTTGCTACGTGAATTTTAGTTTCTTTATCTATTAGTTTTTCATCTAATCCATTTATGTTATAAAGTTGATTCAATGTTTTTAAATCTTCAATCTTAACTTCCTTAAATGTATCCATAGCTTGGTCACCTAAAGATGTTCTATCAACTAAAAAGAGGATTCTTCTATACCTATTAGTCTTAAGCAATCTATAAATCAAACCTAATACAGTTCTTGTTTTACCTGTACCAGTTGCCATAGTAATTAAAGCTGACTTTTTTCCATCAATAATGGCTTTTTCTACTGCTTTAATTGCATCAACTTGATAATATCTAAGTCCGATACTATTTTCACTTTGTAAAAATTCAAAACTCATATCATCTAATGATTTATTGGAAATCATAATATCTTCATTAATCATAGATTCAAGTTTTTCTGGTGAATACCATCCTTGAAGTACTTTTTCATTATTTTTAGAATTTCTACAATCTAAGAAGTGAACACCACTTTTGTCTTCTATTTCTCTTATGTATTTTCTACCATTAGAAGTAAATAAAAATGGAACCTTATACCCATTCCATTCAGAAACAACATAATCATTATGTTCTTCTTTAACTCCTTTAGCGTAAGTCTTAGATTCAACCATAGTTCCTGCAACATCTTTTGAATATTTTTTAGCTTCAATAAATCCAACAAGCTTTTCTCCAATAAATAAAGCATAATCTACTGATCCATTTCCTTTTTCATCAGAGTATGTTGGCCATTCTGATATAGCTAAATTTTTTCCTTTAGTTGGTCTTGTACCTTTGGAATATCTAAGATTAGTAGTGTCAGCTTCCCATCCTGCTGATTGTAACTGTGAATCTATAATTCTTCTAGTTTCAGCTTCACTTAATTCTATATGTCTACTAGCCTTCTTACCTTGAATCTTACGTTCTTCTAATTGTTTTTTGTCTTTTTCTTCTGCTTTCAATTTCTCAAGCTCGGCTTCTAAAGCTTTTAGCTTTTCATCATATTCTTTTGCTATATCATTAACGTTTTCACCATATTCATTATCTATTGGCATTTCAAAAGGCTTTGGTTCAAAACTCCAATCACCATATGTTTGCATAAACCAAACAGCTAATTTATATGTTAATTCTAATTGTATCTTTGCTTTTTCTATATCCTCATATCCATTATGAGCTGCATTATTTCTTTTTACCCTTAACATATGAAGAATACTATCTATATCTTCTGGAATTAAATCTTCTTTTTTAAGTAGTTTAATTCTATTATTATGATTATTATCATGAGCTATTAGTGTTTCATCAACCTCTTCCATTGATACCATGTACTTAACTAAGATCTCCCCAAACATACCACACTTAATAAATGTAGTGTTGGAATCTATATAAAGATTTCTTTCCGCTAATTTCCCTAAATTTTCAAGTATTGGCCATCTCTCTTTCAAAAAAGTAAAATTACTCATTCTTCATCACATCCAATTAAATATATTAATTAACTTAACTACATTATATATGAATTAACACCACTTATTCTATAAATGGTGTTAATAAATTTATGCATTAATATTATAAGCCTCTATTTTCCGTTTTGGTTCTTTATTCACATAGGCACTTTTTCCCATTAATATATTACATGTTTCTTTTTGTTTACATGTAAGTTTTACTTTAACTCTCACTATTAAAGACTTTTTCATAGTATTCCTCCTATATTTCTTTAAATAAATCAGGAACATATTCATATAATTGAGTAGAAAAGTTATTCACTGAATTTGTTATTATTTTCTCATTCTTACCACTTATATCAATTTTCTGCCTACTATCGATTGCTAAAATAGCAACAACCTCGTCTTTAGTTTTAAATATTGGACATGTTAAACTAAACTTTAAGTCATTAGTTTTATTTATTTGTGAATGACTTAAGTTGTACATACTAGTATTAGTATTTTCTAAGTCACAATCATAGTATATGCATTTATCTTTAAAAGTTCTGCCTACTAATCCTACAGGATTAGGGGCAACTTCAAATTTTAATTTACTAGTTACATCATCATTGGCAAAACCAGTAATATTCTTTATAATAAATTCAACTGGATAGTCTATTCTACAAATTTTTTTAAACTTTTCTTTTAAAGTTTCTTTTCTTTTAACAAAAATGCGTACATTTAATTCTAAATGTTCCTTATCTAATTCACTTGACAACGCACTTGTTAATATTTCCTTACACTGTTTTAACAAATTATCACGTTGTTTAGTTAAATTTTTTTCATTAATATTAGATTTAATTCCTTTCAAAGTTACAATTAAAAATGTAGCGATTATATTTAAAAATAAACATATTTCTTTAATAAAATTAATATTAACTTTATTACCAATATATTCATTTTCTTTGAGGTAGTTCAATATGTTATATGACTTTCCAAGATAAGCTAAAATAGTTGGAACTAATGCAAATATAATGGCATTAAGTATTACTTTTATTTTTTTCATATGTTGCATCTCCATTCTTATTCAATTATCTTCGGCCATATAATTCAAATCGATATTCTTGTTTTGAATTAGGATATTTTTCCTTATCAACTTTACTAATAAACATTTCATATGGTCTAACAAACATTTCGTATGGTTCATATAAAGCCTGATAAGAAACCATAATTTCCTCAGTTTCAGTATGCTTAACTATATCATGAATATAATATAAATTTCCTTTAAAATGCATATATGGTCTTTTGGTTTCAATAATTCTCTCCATAGTATCCCCCTTATTATGTACATTTATATACATAATAACATTTTTATCACTAATTTTACATATTTTATTATATGATTATTTTAATATTTAAGTAAATTGTTGTTAATCAAAAACAATAAATTACTAATAGTTGAATATGTCTATTACTATGTCTTCATAGATTTCACCATACAATCCCTTTTTTATTGATTATATATTATCAAATGTATTAATTAAAATGGAAAGTTAAAATTATTATAAAAGTATAAAGGCAATATATAATTTTTTATAATGAAAAATTTAAATAAGTTATTCATTGAAAATTGATTTAGAAAGTCTTCACAGATTAACGGTTTAAATTTCTTCATTATGGAGTATTCTAATTATTTATAAAACTAATGTAAAAAAGCACTAATCTAGAAAAAGATTAGTGATAATTTTATATTAAATTATTTTAGTTGTCTATTCTTCACAGTTCCAGATGTATGTTACTATGTGTTTATAGAATTCAAGGTTAAATATTATGATTTATGATTAGGTGAAAAGTTAAATTTTCTACTTTGACACTATATTTTTAATAGAGTAAAATCTATTTATATGTAATATTAAAGTAGTTACAATGTAACATGGAGGTTTATTATGGAGAATAAAAATTATAATCAGTTTTTAGATGTATTAATTAAAACTAAGAATTTGAAAAATTCATTATATACAGTATTGAAACATGATTTTTTATATCATTCCAACAAGATAGAAGGAAGTACGTTCACTACTGAGGCATTAGCTTTATTGCTAGATAAAAATGTAGTAGAAGGAAAACATACTTTAGATGATGTTCAAGAAACAGTGAATTCAAGTTATTGTTTTGATAGAATAATTGATTCATTAGGTGAGAAAATAGATGATAGATTTTTAAAAGACCTTCATGCAAGACTTATGTTTAACACTACTTCTCATAGTATGGGATATGCAGGAATTTATAAAACAATTCCTAATATGATTATTGGAACTAATGCTAAGATTTCACAACCTTTTGAAGTGCAGTCTAAATTAGATGAGCTTTTAGAATGGTATTATAACTTAAATAAAATAACTTTAAATGAAATATCAGAATTTCATATTAGATTTGAGCTAATACATCCATTCCAAGATGGAAATGGAAGGATAGGTCGATTTTTAATGTTGAAACAAATGATTGAGAATAAATTACCTATTAAAATTATTTCATGGGATACTGAAGATTTATATAGAAAATCTTTAAGTAAATGTACCTCTAATGAATATATTCAATTAACGAAATATCTTGAGAGTTTACCTGATTTCATGGAAACAAATAGTCATTTATATTAATACAAAACTTAATAAAGAACAAGTTATTGAATTAAAAAATAATTTGTATTTAATTCAATAACTTGTATTAGATATAAAAGAAAAAGCACTAATCGAAAAAAGATTAGTGCTAATTTTTATATTAAATTATTTTATTTGTTCATTCTTAGTATCTTTATGACAAGCTTGAAATTAAAAAAAATTAATCAAGATTGTACTTAATTATAAAAGAGTTCTTACTCTTTACAGATATGCTCTCAACTCTATCTAACCACTCTTCTTTTGTTAATTCAATATCTAATGAGCTTTGTAGTTTATTTTTTAATTTACTTATTTTTTTATTTATGTCTCTAATATGCTTTTTTTATTAAATAAAATGGATTTAATACTAGAAATATCTAATTCTATTTTGTAATATAGATGTTTTATTTCCTCTTTTATTCCTTTTTTAAGTTTCAGCAACTTCATTTTCTGCCATAGCAAAGAACATTTGTAATAAGATGGTATAACTTGGATTATTACACCTATATTAAACACATTACTTTGAATATATTAGGCTTCATTCGTTCCTCATTCGCCTATTGTAGCTGTCGCTCCAAATAAGATTTCTATAATAATAGGTAACATTGATGACCTTCTTATATACTTCTATATAGCTAGGTAACATAAGTTACCTATTAACAAAAAAAGAAGAGGATTTTCTTCCCCTTCAATTAACATCTTATATGGAGTTTCTCATTTTGACAATATAATATCCCTTAAATAATTATAATCATTTATAGACAATTCTCTTTGTGAATATATTTTTGCTAATGATTTCAAATCTTCACTAACTACAGAATTTTTAATCCAATAATTATTATAGGCTTGTCTATCAACTAAAACACTTTCTTATATGTATATTATATATTAATTTAAATTATTTGTTCATTTTAATACCACACTTCACTATTTATATTAATTGTAAATCCACGTAATATATTGTAATATTATAGTATAAATTTGAAAGGATTGAACAAAAATGGAAGTAAAGATTGAAAGTTTAAAAAACTATAATATGTCTAATTGGGAAGCAACACATACATTTGATACTCTTAATACTGGAAATAACAAAGTAAATATTCTGAAATATATTTCTGAATACTTAAATAATAATGGAGAAGAGAATTCAATATTTATATTCAGTGCCTCATTTAAGATTAGTAGTAGCTATAGTCGATACTTTAATACTGGAAATCAGCTAAGTCTTAATAATCTAGATGATTTACAAAACATAACCTATATGGGAAAAATAATACCTTTTGAATATAATGAAGATTTGGCTAACATTCAACATTTATTAGATGAATATAAATCCCTAAATTATATGTTAGATAATTTTAAAAACCATAATATAAAACGTAAAAAATTTGTGTCTCGAGACCTAATTAAATACCTAAAAATGCTTTCGCAAAATACTATGAACCAAGTATTAGAAAATATGTTTGACGATTATAAAGACAAAATTGAAAAATATTATAAAATTCAACAATATCCTAATGAAGAATTTTACACTAAAACTATGCAAAAACTCTCTCAAAAGCATAGTAACATAGATAATAGATATAGAAAATATATCCATACATCTACAGTTACTACTAACAAAACATTTATGAATAATTTTTATAATTTTTCTAGACCTATAATCGGTATCTATGAAAAAACAACTAATACTATTAAAATTATTAATTCTGACCAAATGTTTGAAAAAGGAAAAAACTGCAATGATAACCTTGGATTAATTAGTATTACCAGGAATAGTCCAATTAAAATTACTGTTAATGCAACAGGTATTATGAAGAATATATTTAATTATTTAATATTATCTGAAAATGATACTTTTACTTTAGCTGATAATACTACTTTTAATAACGATGCTGATTTAATTGAAAAAACATTTAACTCTAGCAATTCAAATATAAATAACCTTGCTAAAAAAGTTTTAAATAAAATAAAAGAAGTTACAAAAAGCAGCAAGGTATCAATTCAAAAAATGACTAACGATAATTAAGTTATCTTACTGAAAGGAGATAGTATTTTGGATGGAAAACTTATTTTAAGAAAAGGTACTGAAAAAGAGGTTATTGATAAAGAGTTGCTAAAAGAAAAAATGATAACTAATATTCTATATTTTTTCATTGTAATTTCACCGCTTATACTAACATATTTTATATTTGATTCATGTATAGAAAAAAATAAACTTAACTTATCCAATACAATTTCATTAGGTGCAATATTTGCTACTTTTGGTTCAGCAATTATTTCAAGTGTTATACTTTTCCAATCAGATAAATCAAATAGGATATTATCAAATGTTGATATATTATATTCTGATATTTTACAAGAAGAAAAATGGACAAGATGGCCATTCATAAAAAGATACGATGCTCATACATTATTAGACGGAAAGATTACTTCTAATATTTTAGAAAATCCTTATATTACGTTTAATGTTGGTAGTCATAATATAAACATATCAATTCCTACTACACAAGAAGACTTTTATGATTTACCATCATTTCATATATTTAAACAAATGAAAAAATATAATAACTATTTTAAAACTAATATTATTACTCATACTGATTCCATATCAGATACTCATTTTTCAGATGTTGGAGATTACTATTGGGCTTGGAATTGTCTATATGATATTTGGAAAAACGTTATATTTTTTAAAATAAGCAAACTAATAGTAGCATTAGGTTTTAGTATTATTATATCTAGTTTTATATATTCATTTTCATTTATTCAGATAAATAACTTCATTAATTTAATATTAAAAAGCCACTAGAATAGTGGCTTTTTATTGTATTAACTATAAAATTTTTATACTTCGTTAAACTATTTTAGTTGTCCATTCTTCACAGTTCCAGATGTCTGTTACTATGTCTTCATAGAATTCAGGTTCGTGGCATACCATTAGGATTGTTCCTTTGTATGCTTTTAGTGCTCTTTTTAGTTCATCTTTTGCGTCTACATCTAGGTGGTTTGTAGGCTCGTCAAGGATTAGGATGTTAGTTTCTCTGTTTAGTATTTTACAAAGTCTAACTTTAGCAGCTTCTCCTCCAGATAGAACCATTACTTTACTTTCAATGTGTTTTGTTGTAAGACCACATTTTGCAAGAGCAGCACGCACTTCATATTGAGTGTGGCTAGGGAAGTCTTTCCAAAATTCTTCTATACAAGTGTTGTGGTTTGCATCTTTTATTTCTTGCTCGAAGTAACCTATGTGTTGGTAGTCACCAAGTTCTACATTACCACTTAAAGCTCTTATTTCACCCATTAAGCTTTTTAATAGAGTTGTTTTTCCAAGACCGTTAGCCCCTACAAGAGCAACTTTTTTACCTCTTTCAAGATATAAGTTTAATGGTTTAGAAAGTGGAGAATCATATCCAATTACTAAATCTTTAGTTTCAAATATCATTTTTCCAGCAGCTCTAGCTTCTTTAAAGTTGAATGTTGGTTTTGGTTTTTCTTCTGCAAGTTCTATTCTTTCTATTTTATCTAATTTCTTTTGTCTAGCTTTAGCCATACCAGTTGTAGCAACGTTGGCTTTGTTTCTAGCAACGAAATCTTCAAGTTTTGCAATTTCAGCTTGTTGTCTTTCATAAGCTTGCTCAAGTTGTTTTTTTCTAGCTTCATATATTCTTTGGAAATCATCATAACTTCCAACATATCTATTTAACTTTCTATTATCAACATGATATATAAGGTTGATAACTGAGTTTAAGAATGGAATATCGTGAGATATTAATATAAATGCGTTTTCATAGTTTTGAAGATAACGCTTTAACCATTCTATATGTACTTCATCTAAGTAGTTAGTAGGCTCATCAAGAAGTAGTATGTCTGGATTTTCAAGAAGTAATTTAGCAAGTAGAACTTTAGTTCTTTGTCCACCACTTAAATCAGCAACATCCTTGTCTAATCCAACATCTAAAAGTCCAAGACCTTTTGCAACTTCTTCAACTTTTGCATCTATAACATAAAATCCGTTATTATCTAATAAATCTTGAATTGTACCCATATCCTCAAGAAGCTTTTCAAGTTCTTCAGGTGTAGCATCAGCCATTTTATCAGTTATTTGAAGCATTTCAGCTTCTAAATCAAATAAGTATTTAAATGCACCTCTTAATACATCTCTTATACTTTGTCCTTTTTGAAGTTGGGCATGCTGATCCATATAACCAACTCTTACTCTACTAGACCATTCAATTTTTCCCTCATCAGGCATTAACTTACCTGTAATTATATTCATGAAAGTAGATTTTCCTTCACCGTTAGCGCCTATAAGACCAACGTGTTCACCTTTTAAAAGTCTGAACGAAACATCTTCAAATATAGCTCTATCACCAAATCCGTGATTCATGTTTTTAACCGTAAGTATACTCATAAAATTCCTCCGTATATATATAATTCTATAGGGTTCAAATTAAATTTCAAATTAAATATTTATAAAATAATAATTTCATAATTATAATTTATTATTGCTTTCATATTTTAAACTAATTAGTGGTTAATAATGATGGTGAATATCTCTGAGGATTGAAATCCCCGCTGCAATGTTTTATTTGCAATTCAAATAAAGTTAATGCAATACTTATCCATAAAAAGTTCATTTTGGATAATAAATTCCCCATTATAATATTTCTACTAACCATATTTTAAACAGGAAATAGTACTATTACTTTAAATATTAAAAAGCTGATAATTCATTTTCATTCTTGCTAATTAAGTATATAAATTAAAATATTGGTTTGGAACCCTATATGTATTTGTTTTAAAAAAATATTCAGCTTATAGTTTAAATTATAGTGAGTGTGTATGTCAAAAGAATTTTGTGGCAAAGTTATAAATAATACAGTTTAAGGGTTGTATGCATTTCTAAAAATATCATTGTGTGATATACTACAAAAGCGTATTAAATTAAAGTAAAACTGAGTTAGAAGAGTTTAATATAAATATTAAGAAGTTTAACATTTAGGAGGGTTTAGAATGGCTTGTAAATTTTATTTAGATAAGGGTAGAGGTAAGAGAACACTTAGTGGACACCCATGGGTTTATTCAAATGAAATAGCTGGATATGATGGAGAATACACTAATGGTGATATAGTTGAAGTTTATACATCAGATGAAAAATTTATAGGAAAAGGATATATAAATGATATATCTTTAATTACTATAAGAATTATGACTAGAGATATAAATGAAGAGATAGATAAAGAGCTTTTTAGAAGAAAATTAAAAGCAGCTTGGGAATATAGAAAGAAAGTTATAGATACATCTTCTTGTAGATTTGTATTTGGAGAGGCAGACTTTCTACCAGGAATGGTAATAGATAAATTTGAAGATATATATGTTATTCAATCATTAGCACTAGGAATTGATAAGTACAAAGGAATCATTGTAGACATACTTAAAGAAGAGTATGGTGCTAGAGGTGTTTATGAAAGAAGTGACGCAAACGTAAGATTAAAAGAAGGCATGGAACTTACAAAGGGATTTTTAACAGAGCCATTTGATACTATGATAACAATAGAAGAAAATGGTGTTAAATATAATGTAGACATAGAAAATGGTCAAAAGACAGGATTCTTCTTAGACCAAAAAGAGAATAGAAAAGCAATACATAAAATATGTAAGGATGCAGAAGTTTTAGATGTATTCACACATACAGGTTCATTTGCATTAAATGCAGGAATTGCAGGAGCAAAAAGTGTTTTAGGAATAGACATTTCACAGCACGCAGTTGATTTCTGTAGAAAAAATGCAGAGCTTAATAATCTAGAGGATACAGTAAAATTTGAATGTCATGATGCATTTGAAATTTTAAAGGAATTTAATTATGAAAATAGAGAGTTTGATGTTGTAATACTAGATCCACCAGCATTTACAAAAGCTAGAGAAACTATAAAAAATGCTAAAAAAGGATACAAGAAAATAAACTTTAGAGGAATAAAACTTGTTAAACAAGGCGGATATTTAGTAACTGCATCATGTTCACACTTTATGGATGAAAAATCTTTTAAAGAAGCTATATATGAAGCAGCTAAAGATGCAGGAAGACTTTTAAGACAGGTTGAATTTAAAACTCAAGCACCAGACCACCCAATTTTGTGGACTGATGATGAAGAGTCATACTACTTAAAGTTTCTTATATTCCAAGTTATATAGGAAAGAAAAATCTAAATTTATAATTATGATGAAATTGTGGCAAAATTAAATAGCTATAGGATTAGAAGCATCACCATTAGTATAAGGAAACAAGTCTAAACTTTAAGTTATTCATGTTTTAGTTGAGAATTCTAATTAATTTAATTGGAAATGGAAAATTGAAAATTGAAAGTTAATGTGAAAATTGGACTTCCAATTTTAAAGAATGATTTTTTATTAGATTTGCAGAGCAAATTAGTTGAAAACAATATAAAAACGTAGTTTTTAAGCATTTCTATTTTTAGATATTAAAAGCGAAGTGAGTAATATCAACTATAACTTTTCACTTTTAACTCTTACTTGGT
>NZ_CCAT010000045.1 GCF_000612845.1 Clostridium ihumii AP5 | reverse complement strand
CCTACAATACTTCTTACATTCAGGAATGGTAGAGTGGTTTATGAAGAAGAAAAAAAGGTTGGATTTGTTACAAGACAGATGAATTATTTGTCAGAGATATTAGTTAATAGGGAAACAGCAAATGAAAGAGCTTTATTTGGATTTGCACCTTCTCTTAACAAAAGATTTATGAAAGCTCACCTTTTTAGGTCAAATTATAATACTAAGGTTTTAGCTAAAGAAACATCAAGCAGTATGATGGTGAATGTTGTGGCTAGTATTGCAGCTGTGTTTATTATTTTTATGTTGTCATTGAAAGTATCTAGTGGTGCGTTATCAGTAGGTATGTTCACTTCTATAGCAGGAAGCATGATTAGTTTAAGTAAGATAGTTGCTTTTCAGTCCTCTGAATTAATTTTAGAATTTTCAAAACACTATGAGTATGCAAAGGATTTAGATGAGTTTACAAAGCTTAAGAGAAACAGATTAGAAAACTCGGAGTGTGAAAATAAAATACCCTTTGAAAGTCTTGTGATAAAGGATCTTTGGTTTAGGTATGAAGAGTCTGGAGAATACATTTTGAAAGGAGTTAATTTATCACTGAATAAGGGGAAATCTTATTCAATGGTTGGACTTAATGGAGCTGGTAAATCTACCTTGGTAAAAATTATGGTAGGGTTGTATCGTGATTATGAAGGTGAAATACTTTTAAATGGGAAGGATTTAAAGTCATATAAATTTGGAGAGCTAACAAGTATATTTTCTGTAGTTTCTCAGGATTTTGCAAAATATTATGTATCACTAAAAGAGAATATAGCATTTGAAAATTCAGAAGCAGATATTAGTGAAGTGATTAGGCTTATGGAGTTGGATGAAGTAGTTAATAATTTACCTAAGAAAGAGCATAGTCATCTTGGAAAAATCTATGATGATGGTAATGATTTGTCTGGGGGAGAATGGCAAAGACTTGCAATTGCACGTGCTTTGCATTTGAATTCACCTTTTATGATAATGGATGAACCTACTGCAAGTTTAAGTCCAACAGCTGAGAGTATGATTTATAATCAATTTTTAAATATAGCCAATGAAAAGACTCTATTTATGATAACTCATAGGTTAGGTTCAACAAAAATAACTGATGAGATTATTGTGCTTGATGAAGGAAAAATTATTGAAAAAGGAACTCATGAAGAATTGATGGAAAATGATAATGTGTATGCACAATTATTTAGAAAGCAAGGTGAGATGTATGACTAATAAAAAAATGTCTGGGACAAAGGTTCTTAGTAGATTAATAAAATATACTTGGCATGCAAGCCCCATTACATTTGTTCTACTTGTTATATCCTCCTTGTTTATGAGTATTCTTGGATTCCTTGAAATTGTTTTAATAAAGACATTGTTTGATAGTATTGTAAATGTTGCAAATGGAGAGGCAATAAATTCAATTTATAAACCTATTTTAAGTTTACTAGTGATTTTGTCATTATATCCATTGGGGGAATGGATTGAGTATATGGCAAAAGGGTATTTTTGGAGACGTGGTAGTGGATATATGAAATTTTTACATCATAATCGTACAAGCTGTATGAAACCTATAGAGTTTGAGGATTCAGCTAATATAGATAGGCTGAAAAAAGCAAGCTTTGGCAGTGAAGAGGCTCCAAGTGGACTTCGTGTTATTATACAGATATTGTTTTTATATATACCATATATTTTAAGTTTATTAATATATTTGATGAATATTAATCCTATATTGGTACTTGTAATTATTTTAATTTTTATCCCCACATTCTTGTTAGAGAAAATTAGAGTAAAGCAAAGTTTTGATTTTGAAGACAAAATGGGCAATAGGAGAAGACAAACTGAGTACTTTGAAAAATGTATTATATCAAGAGAATACTTTAAAGATACATTGCTTAATGGTTCATTTGAGTATTTTTATAAACTATTTGATGAATCAAACAATGAATTTAGTAAAGAGTTTGTTTCTAATAAAAGACATATCCTTAAGGTATCAGTGTTTATGAAATTACTAAATTCTATAGGCTTTTTAAGTGTACTTATGCTTTTAGTGTATTTTGTTTACTCAGGAGTTATATCAATTGGTTTGTTTGCAGCTATTTATTATTCTATTTCTAAAATAACAACAATGATGAGAGATGCAATTGAGGATCTTGGAAGTGCCCTTGTAGGTATTTCAAATACTTCATTTTTAGTAAGGCTTCTTGATGAAGATTTTGATTTAGGTAAAGATGAGTACATTCCTAAAGATCAAGATATTCAATTAAGAGATGTAAGTTTTACTTATCCAAATTCTAATGTAAGTTCACTTAAAAACATAAATCTTACCATTAAGGCGGGAACATCACTGGCAATTGTAGGAGAAAATGGTTCGGGGAAAAGTACAATGACAAAGATAATTATGGGTTTATATGATCCTACAAAGGGTCAGGTTGTTTATGGAGATAGATCACTTAACTCTTATTCAAGTGATTCAAAGTTTAAAGGGATTAGTGCAGTTTTTCAAAATTTTATTAAATATAAGTTATCAGTAGAGGACAATATAAAAATAAGCAATATTACATCTGAACTAGGAACTGAAGATGTTCTTGATAAGACAGAGATAAGTTTACCTAAATTAAATATAAAAGGGAGCACAATTCTATCTAGGGAGTATGGAGGTCAAGACCTTTCTGGTGGGGAATGGCAAAAAATTGCAATTGCCCGTGGACTTTATCGCCCAAATAACATAATTGTCTTAGATGAACCTACTGCAGCCATTGACCCAATTGAGGAAGCTAATGTATTTGACTCCTTTAAAAGAATAAGTATTGGAAAAACATGTGTCTTTGTAACTCACAGATTAGGTTCGACTAAAATTGCAGATAGAATTATAGTAATGGATAAAGGTGAAATAATAGAAGAAGGAACGCATTTAGAATTGTTAAACATGAAAGGCAGGTATTATGAATTGCTGCAATCCCAAGCACAGTGGTATGAACGCTAACACATTTATGGCTTATAAACAGTATCAAATATTGATGAGTAATTTGGAATTATTATGTTCTAAAAAATTTATATAAGTAACATATAAATAACCTTGAGAAATCAGGGTTATTTTTATAGAAAAAAGAAAATACATCATATATAAAGTAAACTATTATAAAAAAGTTATTGAATAATAAAAATTAACATTTTTACAAGGTGAGATAAGAGTAATAGTTATTTCACATAGTATTAGAAAATGTGCTTTATAAATATTAAGATTATATTTATAAGAGGCAAATTAAAGAGATTGTCATCTGTTTGTAAAAATAATTATAAAAAGGTTATAAGTGGTAATGATTTAAAAAAAACTAACGATAATATTGTAGATGTATCTTATTTAATATAAAAGATAAATTCTAAGAAGGGGGAAATAAAATAGGGGATAAAATTATGAATGATTTAGATGAATTAATAAAGATTGCAATGGAATTGCAATCAATAGCTCAAAATGGCCTAACATATACAAAGGATCCGTTTGATAAACAGCGTTTTGAGAGAGTAAGGGAAATATCGGCACAAATGATAAGTATGAAAACAGAACTTCCACTTGAAAAAGTTAAAGGTTTGTTTTGTAATGAAACTGGGTATCAGACACCTAAAATAGAAACACGAGCGGCAATATTCAAAGAAAACAAAATTTTACTTGTAAAAGAGCAAGACAAATGGTCACTTCCAGGTGGGTGGGTTGATTACAATGAATCAATTGCGTCTAACACAATTAAAGAAGTAAAAGAGGAAGCGGGTTTAGATGTTATTCCTTTAAGGATTATTGCAATTCAGGATAGAAATAAACATAATTTTCCGAAATTTGCTTATGGAATTTTTAAAGTGTTTGTTCTTTGTTATGTAATAAGTGGTAGTTTTAAAGAAAATGATGAAACAACTGAAAGTGGTTTCTTTTCTCTTGATAATTTGCCTATCATAGATGAAAATAAAAATGTTTATGATCAAATCAAAATGTGTTTTGATGCATATAAGAATGAAAAATGGGAAGTTGTATTTGATTAGTTATATTGTTCTAATTGATATAAGTATTGTTTTCATATATGACAAATTATTAATATGTTATAAAGAGAAAAAAGTATAAAATTAAAGGAAGTGAGTTTTAGTGAGGGTTTGGTACATAAACTCTTTCACTAAAGATAAAATATGAATATTAATAGTACAACAAATTTAACAAAGATTAAATTTGATACAAGTCAGGCTTTAGTAAATAAAAATGATAAGATTAAAGAAAAATGTGTGCCAGATGAAATAACAATTATACCATGGGAAGATATAGATTATGAAAAATGCATAGGGAAAGATGAAAATGAATTTGAGGTAGTTAGTTATTACAAGATTAAAGAGGAAGTTTTAAATAAAGATTATCTTGATGTGTTTTCTTCAAAAGCTCAAGGTGAAGATGTAAAATGTTATGATTATTATGTAAAAAATTTTATAGCTGAAATAACTAAAAATTTAAGTGATAGTAGTAGTTTAAATGACGATGTACAATCATTAGAAAATGGAATAAATGATCTTGTTAAAGAACTGAAAAAGAACACTTTAGATGGTGTTTCTAATAAAATAGAAAACTTAAAAACTGAGTTTAGTGTAAATGGGGTAAATTTTACTTTAAAAGAATTAATGGATTCTTCAAAGGTTATGGAGTATGCAAAATTTACTATACCTAATATAAAAAGTGGTTTAGATTATGATAATTATGCAGAAATGGGAATAGCTAAAGGTAAGGTAAATACTTATGCAGAAAAAAATTTAAATACAGATCAACAAGGACTACTTAATTCAACTATGTCTGCAAGAATACAAAAGATTATAAATTCAGTTCCAGAAAGAATAGATGAAAATTATAAGAAATCTATAGTTGTGGATGTAGATAATAAATTCTATGGTATTAAATATGTACAGACTGCTACTAATATAGAGTATGCCAAAAATATTATGAATGTTTTTGAAAATGTAGACTATTCAAGTAAAGAAAGTTTTGAAAAAGCTACACAAGTATATAGAGATCTTATAAAACCCGTATTGGAATCAGCAGGTGTTAAAAATATGGGAAGAAATCAAGCTTTAACTGATACAATTAATTATGAAGTTAATAGACTCAAATCTTTATTTGATGAAAATTGTAAAAGTGTTATTTTATCAATTGATAGAGTAAAGAAAGTGCTTGGAAATTCAAAAAAGATAATAGATGTTTGGAGATAAGTTTAAAAATTAATAATATAAAGTTTATATTTGAAGCAACTCAAATAGAGGTGCTTCTTTTTTAGTTTATGCAGAAATTTAAAGAAATAACAAATCTATAAATACTTAAAAACAATATATCCTAATATAGGGTTCCAAGCTGAAAAATGAAATTATTCAAATATTAAATGAGAATAGTAGTATTCCAAGAAACAGGTTTTTCAATTGATAAATTTATTTTTTAATAATACTACTGATAGTATAGTTTGTTCTCAAATTTACTTTTATAATCAGTTTAGAATTGTAAGGTAATATATTCAAACATTCATAGGTAATGTTGAAACCTGGCATATAGGTAAGTTGTCACATTTTATTTTTCTATTGTGGATAAAAAGCTATAGCACCTTCGTAGCTGAGGTTTTAACCTTGGCGGTCTTTGCGTTGGATCCAAATACTTAAAAACTCAATTTTAATATTCATTTAGAAATTTTAATTGTAAATTATTATAAATATAGTTACAATATGGATAAGATGAAATTAAATTTAAAAAGGAGGTAAGAACATATGGAACTCATAAAGCTTACACAAGATAATCTTGAGACGGAACATATTTGTTGTGCTATTGCCAATAACAAGGATGTACAGGTTGTGTCAAAAAAGTTGTGGTTGAAAGAGCGATTGGATGAAGGACTTGTTTTTTTGAAATGTAATGTTCGAGGAAAATGCTTTATAGAGTATATTCCAGCAGAAAATTCATGGTCTCCAATAGATGCTAATGAATATATGTACATTAATTGTCTTTGGGTGTCAGGAAAATTTAAGGGTCAAGGATATTCTAATTTACTTATGGAGGAATGTATTAGAGATAGCAAAGAAAAGGGAAAGAAAGGGCTTGTTGTTTTATCTTCAACAAAGAAAAAGGGATTTCTTTCAGATCCTAAATATTTAATATATAAAGGTTTTAAGAGAGCTGACACAGCAAATCCATATTTTGAACTTATGTATTTTCCATTTTATGAGGACTCACCAAAACCATGTTTTAAGTCTCAAGTAAAAGATATATCCAAAGAGGTATGTAGGGATGGATTTACATTATATTACACAAGTCAATGTCCATTTACTGCAAAATACGTTCCAATTCTTGAGAATATGGCAAAAGAGAGAAATGTTAGGTTCAAATCTATTCATATTACCACAAAAGAACAAGCACAGAATGCACCAACACCATTTACAACTTTTACTTTGTTATATAATGGTGATTTCATTACTCATGAAATATTATCAGAGAAAAAATTTGATAATATTTTAAAAAAAAGAGGAATTTAAATGTATATTACCGTGGAAATTATCTAGATAAGGTTAAAATTAGAAATAGGGGAACATTTTAAGCTTTAACTATGAAGAACACAGATTAAAAACAATAATATATTAAAAAATAGTTATAAAACATAATGAACTAGGAGAAGGGGATTATGAGAAAATACTTTAAAAGTGTAAGAATATGTTTAATCATAAGTATAGTAGCTGATGGATTAGTAACTGCATCTAGTTCTATGCTCATGTATATTCAAAAAGTACTATTTGATTCAATAGGGGCAGGAGAAAGCGTTGGGATTTGGAGTTACATATTAGCTTTAATTATATGTATAGGGGCAATTATATTTTTTTCATATGTAACAATGATATTTAGTATTAAAAGTAGAGTAATGGTTGGAAAAGAAATGAGAAGAGATTTCTTTTCGATTATTACGAGTTATAGTAGCGAAAGATTTCATTCAAAACAGTTAGGGGAGTATATATCCATACAAGGAAATGACATAAAGGTATTAGCTAATTCATATTTAAACGCTGTAGTCGATATAATAAAGTCAATTAATATGTTTATTATTTATGGAGTTATAATGTTTGTATTTGTTAACTGGAAAATGGCAATAGTAGTTTTAATTTTAGCAATTTTTTCAGCTTTTATTCTTCCTAAAATAACTGAAGAAAAATTGTCAAAGAGAAATAAAGATTATTTAGATGATACTGGAAAATGTAATTCAAAAATACTAGATTTGATGTATGGATTTAAACTTATAAATAGCAATACTAGAGAAAATTTTAATAAAGTTTTTAATGAAAATATAAAAAATAATGCTAAAGTAGAGTTTTTATATAAACATGTGGAGTCAATTGCAAACGCAATGAATTCTACTGCCACATATCTAATTAATGGAATTGTAATTATTATTGCTTCAATTATGATGTATAGAGGAGAAATAACAATTGGAACAGCTGTTGCATCTATTGGGTTTACAACTTTATTTACTGAGCCAGTTGAAGTTTTTATTTATGCTATAAATGTATATAAATCAAGCAAAGGAATAAAAGGAAAAGTAGGAGATATGATGAATTTTGAACCAGTAAGTTTGGTTGAGAAAAATTCATTTGATAAAGGAATTGAGTTTAAAAATGTAAGTATAAAATATGATGATTTTTGTATGGAAAATATATCTTATAACTTTAGTAAAGGAAAAAAATATGCAATAGTAGGTAGCAGTGGTTCTGGAAAGAGTAGTTTGATGAAGGCATTGATTAAAGAGAATTTTATTGATGAAGGTGAAATATTAATTGATGGAATTAATATAAAGGATATAGATGTAAGTGCAATTATTAGTTATATTAGTCAGGAAGAACATATATTTAAAGATGATTTTTATAATAATGTCACATGTTTTTCTTCATATTCTGATGAAAAATTAGAGGATATTAACAGCTATCTAAAAGAAGAATTTCTTGAACCAATTAAAAATAATCCTAATTCATCAACACTGAGCGGTGGACAAAAAGGATGTATTAAGTTTATTAGAAGTTATCTTGAGGATAAAGAAATATGCATATTTGATGAGGTGTTTGCAGGTGTAGATAATCAGAATATGAATGTTCTTAAAGAATATATATTAAAAACCAATAAAACAATTATAATGATAACACATAAACTTGTTGATAATTTAGATGAGTTTGATGATGTCCTAATTTTAGATAAGGGAAAAATTTTGAGCTAAAAAATATTCTTTAATGTGGGAGAAAATAGAATAAATAAATACAGAAAATTCAAAAAACAAATTATATATAGGGTTCAAAGCTCAAATATATTTTTATGTAAGCTTAATTTAAGGGGAAGAGTACTATGAAGAAATATATAATGAAGGTAAAAAAATACCTTATATCTCAAATTATAATAGATGCTTTATTAGTAATAATACTTTCATTTTTGCCAGTTATTCAGAAAAATTTATTTGATACAATTGAAGGAAAGGGTGAATTACATATAGGAAATTATATATTTCTATATGTGTTCAGTTTAATTATTATAGCAGTATTAGCTTATTTTAATTATTTAATAACAAGCAAAGGAAGTATTGAGTTTAGGAGAGTATTAAAAAAAGACTTATTTAGATCAATTACATTTTATAATAATAAAAAATTTATAGAAAAATCAGTTCCAGAGTATATATCAATATTCAATAATGATTTAGCATCTATTGATGAAGATTATCTTTTAGGAATGGTAAGTATTATTAAGGCTGTTAATATGATTATTATTTATAGCGTTACTATAATACTATTCTTTGATTGGAGAATTGCAATATTACTTTCAGTGATATCAGTGATAAGCATAACAATCTTTCCAAGGTTCACTTCAAAAAAATTAGCAGATCAAAAGTATGAAGAACTTAAGAAAACAGAATTGTATACATTAAAATTTACTGATTTACTTCAGGGAATTAGATTGTTTAATAACAAAACTAGAAAGCATCTAGAATTAGAACATGAAAAGAAGCTAGGAGAAATGGCCGATATTGAATATAAATATGGACGAATGAGATCAATTGCTATAGTTGTAAATGGTGGTTCAACATATTTAATAAATTTTATTTCTATATTATTAGCAGCATATCTTTGTATTGAAGGAAAAATTACAATAGGAGCTGCAGTAGCATCACTAGGATATATATATTCATATATACCACCTATGCAAATGTTAATGAAAGCTATAAATGGATTGAATGCATCAAAAGATGTAAGGAAAAAGCTCATAAATCTTTTAGATAGTGATGAAGGAACAACTCAGTATGAGAAAATAAAAGAATTAAAATCAAATATAGAAATAAAAAACATGAATATTAAATTTGATGAATTTGAAGTAAAAGATTTCTCGTTTAAGTTTGAAAAGGGAAAAAAATATGCACTTATTGGAAGTAGCGGTTCTGGAAAATCTACTATACTAAAAGGGTTAGCAGGTATTAATAAAATAGAATCAGGAAATATTTATATAGATGGATTGGATATAAGTAACATTGATACAAGTGATGTTTTAGCATATTTAGATCAGAATGAATATATTTTTTCTGATGGATTTGAAAATAATATTACTGTGTATGATTCATATTCAATGATAGGAATAGATAAAATAAAAAACGGTATAGATAAGTATGTATACAACACGATTTCTAAAAGTAAAAACTGTAATGAATTAAGTGGTGGAGAAAAGAAGACTGTTGCTATTTTTAGAAAACTAATACAAGAATCGTCTGTTCTTTTATTAGATGAACCTTTTACTGGAGTTGATAAGAAACTTTCTAAAATTCTTATGGATGAGTTACTGAAACTTGAAGATAAAACTATTATTATGGTAACTCATGATATAAAAGAAGAATTAGAAGGATTTGAGGAAATAATACTCATGAAAAATGGACAAGTAATTAAAAATGGAGAATTCAGTGTAATAAGTGAAACTCCAGAGTATAATAATTTAGCAAATGGAGAAATTGTTACAGCTTAAGTTGAAATTAATATATACTTAATACAAGTATAGTTATGACAATAATTATTATAAAAGTTATTAAGAAAAACTTTTAAATCATATAAATGAAATAGAAGGAACCTTGAGAAGTCAAGGTTCTTTTTTGTGAAAAATATAAGCATTTATTTGAATTGAAGAGTAAACTTTCAATTTAAATTTATATATTGTTATAAAAATATTTTTTAGGATATAATATATTTAAGTATATAATAATTTAAAGGACGTGAAAAATTTGAATAAACAACATGATTTTGATGCCGCATGAAAATCTATACTAGAAGCATTCGAGGTAGAAATCACAGAATTATTGTTTCCAGAACTCTTTGATAAAATAGCATGGGAATTAGGCACAGAATCTTTAGATAAGGAACTACTAGAAATACAAAAAGAAATTTTTGATAAAGATAGTAGTGAAAAAATAATATCAGATAAAATAATAAAAGTAAGATTGAAAAACAATGAGAATAAAATAATATTTATTCATGTAGAAGTACAAAGTTACAGTAGTGACAGAGAAGTATTTGGAGAGCGAATGTTTAGATATTTCTACAGAATATGGAATAAGTTTAGATATAAGTATAATGATAAATCAGAAATAATAGCAGCAGCTATTTATATATATAAAGGTAGTAGAGGAAAAGATAAAAGTTACATATATAAACTACCAGAGATAGAAAAAGAAATATTAACATATAACTTTAAAACTATAGATATAGAAACATTAGATTTAAATAAAATAAGTGAAGAAAATCCATTAAAGTTAGTTTTTAAAATGGCTAAAATTTTACTTGAAACAGGTGCAAAAGATGAGAATATATTTAATGCAAAAATAAACTTAGCAGAAGAATTAAAGGATTATGATAAAGTTAAAAATAATGAGCAAATAAAAGCACTAGTAGATTTTCTAGAATATTTATTTCTAATCAATGATGAAGAATTAGATGAAAAATATAATGAATATAAAAGAATAAGTGGGGGTGTGTATAAAATGACAATAGAAGAAATAAGAAAAAAATATTATACACAAAAAGGAAGAGAAGAAGGGATAGAAAAAGGGAAAATAGAAATGGCAATAGAAATGCTAAAAGATGGAGAGCCAATAGAGAAAATAGTCAAATATTCAAAACTTACAGAGGAAGATGTAAAGGAACTAAAGAAAAATTTATAGAAATATATATTAGCGAGGGTTAAGTATATAAAATGACAATAGAAGAAATAAGAAAGAAATATTACACACAAAAAGGAAGAGAAGAAGGAATAGAAAAAGGAAGAAAAGAAGAAAAATTGGAGTTAGCTATAAAGTTATTGGATATTTTAGATGATGAAACTATATCTTTAAAAGTGGGATTAGATATAAATGAAGTTAAAAAAATAAGAGAAGAAATGGAGGCAGGTAATTAACCTGCCTTTTTATTAAACGTAGTATGGAAAAATATAAAAGTTACATATATAAACTATAAGAGATAGACAAGTGTAATGTAGGGGATTGATGTATGTTACAGCAGAAAAAACTTGAAACAATAACTAAAATAATGTATCATCTATAGAGAAACAAACTCGGATTTTAAATTATATTTTATATAATTATTACTTAAGAAAAATAAAAATTAACATAAAAGTTTAAACTTACAATGATTTGAGACCCTTGGGTGTATTTAGAAACATTCTAGGGTTTTACTATGCCGAAAGGTATTAGGTACAAGTTGTGTGTTTACCTTTAGAAGAATATGTTAAAAATACAAAAAGAAGATTTGAATTTAATCTTTATGAAGATTAATTAGAGGAGGATATATTATGAAGATTTCAAAGAAGGATGCTTTGTCATGGTTTGAGTTTTTTGCAATGTTGCCAGAAGAAGAGGAAGTTATGACAAAACAACAAGAAATTATTTATGCTACTTTTGCGCAAATTGAAGAAGCAATTGATCATAGAAACGATATGTTAATGTCAGAAATTAAAGGATTAAAAAATATAGAGAATAGAAGTTTATTTGTGGGAAATGAAAGCAAGTACCCAAAAGGATGTCGTTCTTGTTTATTAGGAACTGGTTTAAGTGCAATTAGAAAAACAAATAAATGTAACATACAATGTAAATTCTGTTACAATTACGGAGAACTAGGAGATATTCCACCAATTGGTGAAGGTATGTGGGAAATTGGCGGAACAAAATTCTATGAAAAGGATATTGATTTACTTCTTTCTATACATAATAAACCTACAGGTATTTCATATGTTTACTTAGAGCCATTTATGGAAATTGAAAAATACTATTCTGTTATAAAGAAATTCAGTGATGCGAAAATTCATCAACATTTATATACAAATGGGCTTTTAGCTACAGAAGAAACATTAAAAGCATTAGCAGAAGCTGGACTTGATGAAATACGTTTCAATTTAGGAGCATCTAATTGTTCAGATAAAGTTATTGAAAATATAGGAATAGCAAAAAAATACATTAAAAATGTAGGTATTGAAACTCCAATGACTCCTGAGTTTTTTGAAGGATTCTTTAAGAAAAAACAAGCAATATTAGATACAAAATTAGATTTTATAAACTGTGCAGAATTACATTTAAATGAAAACAACATAGATAATTACTATGGAGAAAACATGTATGTATCTAGACATGGCTATATATCTCCAATTTGGAGTAGAGAATTAACTTTAAAATTCATGAAAATAGCAGATGAAGAAAATTGGGATTTAGCAGTTCATGATTGTTCTAATAACACAAAATTTGCTAGAGATTTAAATTTAAGTAGCAAAGAAGGAAAGTGGTTTGGAGCAAGCAGCTATGGATGTGAGTTTGCTAAAACACCATATGAAGCATTTTTACCAATATTACGTGATGACAATTTTAAATTCTTAACTGAAGAAGAATTACCAGAAGGATATAAACCAGGAGAATTACTTTTCTAGTTTATATTTATACAAATAAAAGTGAGTATTATTAAAGTATTTTTGATAATACTCACTTTTTATTTATGTAGATTATCATATAGATATTAATAATAAACAAATATTCCATTAGATTTTAAATAATTGAATACATAGGAAACAAAAAATGATTAGGTGCGCAAAACCTAATCATTTTTCATTATGGGTTTAAAGTAATGTCACAAACAGTATTGCTACTGAATTTAAAATTTATCTAATTAAGATACATTTGCAGATGTATCTTTAGTAACTAGCATTTTTATGTTTAAATTTATCTTTAAAAGCATCAACTAATATTGCAATGGCATTATCGCCAGATATATTACAAGCAGTTCCAAAACTATCTTGTGCAATATATAAAGCAATCATTAAAGAAAGTTGAGCTTCGCTAAAGCCAAGATTTGTTTGTAGTACTCCTAGTGCTGCCATTACAGCACCACCTGGAACGCCTGGAGCAGCAACCATTGTAACTCCTAACATAGCTATAAAGCCAGCAAATTGTCCAAATGATAATGGCATACCATTTAATAGCATAATAGCTATGGCACATGATGTTAAAGTAATTGTACTTCCTGATAAGTGGATAGTTGCACAAAGAGGAACTACAAATTCCCTAACCCCTCTAGATACCTTGTTTTTTTCAGCACATTCTAAGTTTACTGGAATGGTAGCAGCTGATGATTGAGTACCTATTGCAGTTAAATAGCCAGGAATTTGATTTTTTAAGCAAGATACAAGATTTTTCTTTCCAACAAAGCAAGCTACTGCAAATTGGAATGTTATCATCAAGATATGCATTGCAAGTACAATTAAGAATACTTTCCAAAAAACAGATAATATTTTACGTACTTCTCCTGCATAAGTCATATTTGCAAAAATACCCATTATATGAATTGGTAACAATGGAATTAGAGCTTTTTCTATTGTTTTCTTGACTATATGTTGAAATTCTATAGATGCATTTAATAAAGTTTTTCCTTTAATTGCAGCAATACCTAAGCCAAGGAGAAATGCTAATATTAAAGCTGTTGTAACAGGCATTAAAGGTGTCATTTCAATTTTAAAAAGTGGCTGAAGTAAATGTTCTTCTGGATTGACTGCATTTGATATAGTTTTTGTAGTAGCTATAAATAAAGGAAATATTTTTGATGATACAAAAAAAGCAAAAAATCCAGCTATAAGTGTAGATAGGTATGCAAACAAAGTAGTTATGCCAAGCATTTTTCCAGCACTTGCACCTAACTCAGCTATTCCAGCAACTATAAATCCAATGATTATAAGTGGTATAACGAAATTTAAGAAATTTCCAAATATGGAGTTAAAGGTAGCAAGAATCTCCACTACTATTCTTGGAAAGAATGATCCAAAAATAATTCCAAGTACTATTGCAATTATAAGTTTTGGTATAAGTCCTAATTTTTTCATAAATTAATTATCCTCCTTTTATAGTTTAATTATAATAATTTAATAAATTAAGAGTATTCTTGTTAATGTAGTTAGTATTATAGCAAAGTAAAATAAGAAAAAAATGTTTTTTTATTAAGTTTTTTGAAATGTTTAGTTATAATAAAGAAATAAATAAAATTCTTAGAATTACATCTTTATTTTTGTTAATTAAAAAAATAAGACTGATAATCATGGATATAGCTTTAATAAGAATTAAGCTAAAACACAAAAATGGGAGATTGTATTTATGAAGAGCACAAATAAGACGTAAGTTCAAAATTTGATGGATTAACAAAATTTATATTTTATTGTATTGTTGAAAAATTTAATTGAATTTATATTAAAAAATTAGGCATTTTAAAAATTATAATTAAATAGTAAGGGGGAAAACATTATGGAAAATAATTATTTTATTGTAGATGGTGAGGTATTGCCAGATATATTTAATAAAGTTGTTAAGGTTAAACAATTATTGTATAAGGGATATGTGAAGGATATAACAGAAGGAGTTAAGGTAGTAGGTATTAGTAGAAGTGCATATTATAAATATAGAGACAAGGTTTTTTTGATGACAGAAGATGTTAAGGGACAAAAAGCTACAATTTCAATATTAGCAAGTCATGAATATGGAACCTTATCTGAGATACTTGAGGTAATAGCAAAGTTTAAGGGAAATATAATAACAATAAATCAAGATATTCCTATAAATAATGCAGCTAACATAACAATAACTTTGGATATATTAAATCTTGAAAGCAGTATCGAAGAGCTGATAGCTGAAATTAAATCATTAATTAAAGTTATAAAAATAACTTTAATAGCTATTGAATAATACTTAGTAAAAATTCAACTTAATATCTAATCATATCTTATTAACTTTAAAGTTTTTATAAATTATATGTGGTTAAATTTTCATACTCAAAATTATCAATTACTAAATGTAGGTAAAATTAAGAATAAGACTACATAGAAAATATATTTAAACTTATATAGATAGAGTGTAATGAATAAAATATATATTAGGATATAGAATATATTGGTTAAAATGTATATAATTAAAATACGATAAAGTTTAGAAATATATAATATCATTATGATTTCTAAAATAGGAGGCAGGTTAGATGGATAAATGTCCTACGTGTGGGAAAGAATTGACAGAAGAGATGATTTGTATAAAAATGTGTTTTCAATGTGGGAGCAAATTGGAAGATAATAGTAATAAACTTTCAAAGAATGAAATTAATATGCTAAAGGAAATAGAAAAAGAAAAGGAACAAATTGAAATTGCGAGAAAAGAAAAAGAATTAAAAGAAAAAATCAAACAACATTTACTTACAACTGGTTTTAATTTTGAAGGATATAAAATCAGTGAATACAAAGGTATTGTTAGTGGTCAAGTTGTATTAGGTACTGGTTTTTTTAGCGAATTTTCTGCGGCAGTTAATGATATATTTGGTACAGAATCAAATGCTATGGCTAATAAGGTACAGACAGCAAAGAAAGCTGCTATGAATAAATTAATTGAATCATCAATTAAGCAAGGTGGGAATGCTATTATTGGTGTTGATTTTGATTTTGTAACATTAATAAATAATATGATTGGAGTTTTTGCTAATGGAACATCTGTATTTATAGAGAAAAGTATTTAATAATATGGAATATCTTTAAAATATATAATAAAGGTTAATTTTTAAGCTCACAGGTTTTAACTGTGGGCTTTTATATATGGCTAAATTATGTAAAACTATATTTACATAATTTGGTGATTGCCATGTAAAAACTTAATAAATACTTAGTGTTGATGAAATGGTGAAAAGTATATATAATACCATATTGAATACTACTGATGTTTTTAGTATTTGAATATATATGTGTTAGAATGTAAAAATAGATTTAAAATATAAAGATTATTTAAATAAAGGAGTCTTACAGTTGAAAAATATTATTATAGTTGAAGACGATAAAGCGTTATCTAACGGAATTACACTAGCTTTAAAGAATCCAGAGGTTGATATTTTACAATGTTATGATATTGCATCTGCAAAACAAAATCTATCAAAAGGCGACTTTGATTTATTGATTTTAGATATAAATTTGCCAGATGGAAATGGGCTTGATTTACTTTGTGAAGTTAAAAAGGAATATCCTATGCCTATAATTATGTTAACAGCAAATGATATGGAAACTGATATAGTTACAGGATTAGAAATGGGTGCAGATGATTATATCACAAAACCATTTAGTCTTGCTATACTTCGTGCTAGGGTAAATACACAGCTAAGAAAGCAGAGCTTCGTAAAATCAAATTATTTTAAGCAAGATGGATTTATATTTGATTTTGACAAAATGGAGTTTTTCAAAAATGATACTTTAATCGAGCTTAGCAAGACAGAACAAAAGCTTTTAAGAATGCTTGTAGAGAATAAGACTGTTACTTTAGAACGTAGTATTTTGATAGATCGTATCTGGACAGATGGTGCAGAATATGTAGATGAAAATGCTCTTTCAGTTACCATCAAAAGGCTTCGTGATAAGCTTGAAGACACTCCTACAAAACCACAATATATCAAAACTGTCTATGGAATTGGTTATTTGTGGGCGGTGAAATAGATGAATATATTTAAAGTAAATAAAGTTATGGATCGTTTAAATGAAATGATAGATAATGCTATAGATGGAAAACCAATAGAAAGTGTTTTTGATGAAACTAAAATGTCATCATTAGAAACAAAATTAGCTCATTTTCTTACAATGAACAGTACTACTAAAGATCAGATTACAGAAGAAAAAGCAAAAATAAATGAACTTATTTCAGATATTTCTCATCAGACTAAAACACCTCTTGCAAACATTTTATTGTATACACAATTGTTAGCAGAAAGTGATTTATCTGAGCAAGAACGAAAATGTGTAGATTTACTTATGGAGCAGTCTGAAAAGCTAAATTTTTTAATTTCTTCTCTAGTAAAAACTTCTCGATTGGAAACAGGAGTGATTTCTGTGTCTCCAAAGCTTAGTAGTATAGATAAACTTCTAGATAATGCAATAAAACAAGCAAAGACAAAGGCTGAAGCTAAAAATATTGAATTGACGGTTGAAAAAAAGGAAATCTATGCAATGTTTGATCTTAAATGGACAGCAGAAGCACTATATAATATTATAGATAATGCTATTAAGTACACTCACAGTGGAGGGAATGTTTCAATATCTACAACAGCTTATCAGCTTTTCTGTCGTATAGATATTACAGATACAGGAATTGGTATGACTGAAGAGGAAACAGTAAAAATTTTTTCGCGATTTTATCGTGGGCATTTAGTAAACGATGAAGAGGGTGTTGGGATAGGGCTTTATTTGGCAAGAGAAATAGTTGCAAGTCAAGGTGGATATATTAAAGTTCAGTCAAAACCCCAAAAAGGCTCTACATTTTCTATGTTTCTACCAATGGAAGGCTAAAATCTTTCAAAACTGTAAGAATTCATTGAATAAGGAAAGATTGTAGAAAGATTTATAGTTTATAATCTGTATTATAGTAATATGATACAGATTTTTTTATGGAGGATTTTAATTATGATTATTCTTGAAACAAAGAATTTAAAGAAAATATATGGTAGTGGTGAAACTGCGGTTCATGCATTAGATGGTGTTAACTTAAGTATAGAAAATGGTGAATTTATTTCTATTGTAGGTACATCAGGTAGTGGAAAATCTACACTTTTGCATATGCTTGGTGGACTTGATCGTCCTACAAGTGGCGATGTTATTGTAGATGGTAAAAATATCTTTAGTTTAAAAGATGAAGAGCTTACTATTTTTCGTCGACGCAAAATTGGTTTTGTGTTTCAAAACTATAACCTAGTACCAACACTTAATGTTTATGAAAATATTGTTTTGCCAATTGGGCTTGATGGAAATACTCCTGATAAGAAATATATAGATAGAATTATTAATATATTAGGCCTGGAAAGTAAACTAAAAAATATGCCAAATAATTTATCTGGTGGACAGCAACAGCGTGTTGCAATTGCAAGAGCATTAGCATCTAAGCCAGCAATTATTCTTGCAGATGAGCCAACAGGAAATCTTGATAGTAAAACAAGTCAGGATGTATTAAGCTTACTAAAAGTTACAAGTGAAAAATTTAAACAAACTATTGTTATGATTACGCATAATGAAGAGATTGCTCAGCTTGCAGACAGAATTATACATATTGAGGATGGACAAATTGTAGGTGGTAGTAGCAATGTTTAAAGTAAAGAATAAAAAAACAATAAATTTTCTTGCAAAAAATAGTTTAAAAGAATATAAAATGCGTAATATATTTACATTAATAGCTATTATATTGTCAGTTACTCTTATTTCAGGTCTTGCATTTTTTTCAAGTGCAATACAGGAAACAAATCGTAAGGATTTAATATCAAGACAACATGTTATTTATCATGAAGTATCATATAATCAAATAAAAAGCATAAGACAAAATGAAGAAATTTTATCTAGTAAAGAGTTTAAAAGAGGAAAAAGTTTTGAGGTAGATGACTATATTATGCTTCCATATTATATGGAGCAAAATGAAGCATCTATGTTAAATCTAAATATAATTCAGGGTAAATATCCTAAAGAAATCAATGAAGTTTTGGTTTATGAAGAAATGCTTGTTAAAATGGGGGTTGAACCAAGAGTTGGTGAAACTATTTCCATTTCGTTTTTAGATGGTAGTACAGAAGAATTTACAGTGTCAGGCTTAACAAAAAGTGAAGGAACTACAGATGTATTCCCTTTATATTTGTCAAAAGAATATGCAATAAATGGGAGTCAATTAAAAGCTATTCCATTTGATATTTCTGCACAAATAGTAGATGCAGAGAAAATGAGTAGTGAAGAATTTTTAACTTTAATTCGTAAAATTGGTGCTGATTCTGGTATAGAACGAAAAAATATTAATGAAAATAACGCATTTGTAAAAAGTCTTTCTTATAGTTTTAGAGAACTTACTATGATTACTTTAATTTCAAGTGTTATTTTACTTGTTAGTATATTAGTTGTTTATAGCATATTTTATATATCTATATCCGAAAGAACAAGGCAGTTTGGTCAGCTTAGAACAATTGGTATGACTCAAAAGCAGGTAAAAAGAATGGTAAGAAAAGAAGGCACTACGCTTTCACTCATTGGTAGCATTATCGGAATTACTATTGGTGCAACTTTTGCATTTACTATGAAACCAAAAGGTTTTAATTTGATTTGGTTTTTAATTTATAGCTTTGCTATTTTACTTGCAAATTATATTACAGTACAAATAGCTATTGCAAAGCCTGCAAAACTTGCAGCAAGTATATCGCCTATTGAAGCAAGTAAAGTCAGTGGATATGAAGAAAAAAATGAAAAGATTCAAACAAAAAAACTGCAAAGAAAACTTTCTCCATTATCACTAAGTATGATTGCTCCAAGAGGAAATCGCAAAAAATCAACAATGACTATGATTTCCCTTTGCTTAGCAGGTGTTGTATTTATGTGTGCAAGTACTTTTGTAAGTTCTGTCAATGAAGAAAAGTTTGCAAGACAATCTTGGTTTGAATTTGGAGAATATGAAATTAATCTATCACCAAATGCTGTACAAGTGAATGAGTATGGTGAAACAGGTATAAAGAAAGATAATCCTTTGAGTTACGAGCTTGTAGATAAACTAAATAATATTAAAGATGTGAAAGAAGTTATTCCTATGCAAAATTTATCAGTGACTTACACATATAATGATGTAACAGAAAAAGATATTGCAGCACCTTTCAAAAAAGAAGATACTGAACTTATTAATCAATATTTAAAAGGAAGTAGCATCAACTACAATGATATTGTTAAAAATAAGGAAATTATTATAGCTCATAATGAAATTGCCAAAGAGATTTTTGGATGGGAATTTGAGCTTGGAGATACTGTAACTTTAAAATGGTATAACGGTGAAAAGTATGTGGAAGATGTTTTTACTGTTTCAGGAATATTGGAAAACAGCAGCAAATTGTATAAGAACTCTGATATGTTTAAGATTTCATATAATGCAGGTTGGTTTATGATGCCTGAGGACTTGCTTACAAAAATGATGGAACCAGGATTTAATCTCAATACTAGAATTATAGTATCCTCCACAGATTATTTGAAAAGTGGAGATGAGATTGAAAAAGAGATTGTTACATTAACAGAGAGTAATCCGCTTATTACTTTATCTACACTTAAAGATTCATTAGAGCATCATAAGGAGCAATTCAATATGATGTATACTAGCTTTATGGGAGGAGCTTTATTTGTAATTGCTTTTAGTATGATAAATTTACTAAATACACTTATATCAAATGTTATGGCACGAAAACGAGAATTTGCTTGTCTTGGTGCAATAGGTGCAAGTAAAAAGCAAATTATAACTATGATTTTAGGGGAAGGTTTATACTTTGCAGTTATCAACTTTGCAAGTACAGTTCTGTTTGGAACTTTAGCTGGTTATATTATGGTTAAGATTATGGGAATGAATGGATTAAAATATATGGAATATCAATTTCCAATTGGTTATTTTAGTTTATATAGTATTTTTGTTTTTGTTGTTCCAATAGTCTTATCTTTTACTATTGGGAAAATAATTAATAAAAAACCTTTGGTAGAGAGACTAAGAGATGTGGAGTAAATTTAAAGAATAAATAGTAAAGTTTAATTTTAAGATCACAGATTTAACTGTGATCTTTTATATATGATTAAAACTCCTAAATGTTAGGGTTATACATATATAAAGAGGTATTAAAATAAGTTTGTAGAATTAAGTAGAAGGTGACAACTAAAATGGTTAAGGTGGTGTTATTGTGAGGGTTTCAGTAATTGCTATGCAGTTTCCAATAACATTTAATATAAGTGAAAACTTGAAGGAAATAAATTCTCTATTGGAAAATGCTAAAAAGGATGACTTAGTAGTTTTACCTGAAGGGGCATTGTCAGGTTATAGTGATGATATTAGCTTTTTAAATGATATTGATGTTGAAGAACTTAAAAATGCAATGAAATTATTAAAAGAAGATGTAGTAAAGAGAGAAATACATTTAGTATTCGGTACTTGTATTCTTGAAGAAGGTGCTTGGTATAATGCAGCTGTATGTTATTCATACAATAATCCAGATTTTATATATAGAAAGTTAAATTTAGCATTTCATGAAAGAGGATATTTAAGTGAAGGAGATAAACTAGATATTTGTAAACTTAAAATAGGGCAAGAAACTTTAAAGTTAGGTATACAAATGTGTAGAGAGATTAGATTTCCGGAGCAATGGAGGTGGCTAGCACTAAATGATGCAGAAGTGTTTGTGTATTTAACAAATGCTGTACAGGGAAAAGGACTTCCAGTTTGGAAAAGCCATCTTATTAGTAGAGCAGCAGAAAATCAAAGATTCTTAATAAGTTGTAATAATGCAGATATAAAGCAACATTGTCCTACTATGATAATTGATCCGAGTGGAGAAATAATCCAAGAAGTTGTGTCGAATAAACGTTGCTTTATAAAATGCGAAATTGAAACTACTAAGGTTTCTAATTGGTATATAAGTCAATGTAGAAATGATATTGTAAAATTAGTTAGTGATAAAAATTAAAATAGGGGATGAAAATAATTGGAACAGTTTTTTATAAATAATGAAAATATGGATGTACGAGTTTGTAAGTGGGGAAGTGATGATAATCCTACAATTATTTGTTTTCATGGATTAGGTAGCACTAATTTAAGTTTCCTTGAGATAGGAGAACTTTTAAAAGATAAATATCATATTATATCAATTGATTTACCTGGACATGGAAGAACACCAGCATTTGAAAATGATGAAGACTATGGAATACCAAATCTAATAAAATGGGTGTCAGATGTAATTAAATTATTAAATAAAGATAATTTTTATATATTGGCACATTCTTGGGGCGGCTGCATCGCACTTCATTATGCAGCAAAGTATCCTAAAAAAGTTAAGAAGATATTATTATTAGATGGAGGATATCATCAAAAGCAAGCAATATACGATTATTTTAAAAAGATTGATAAAGAAAAATTAAATTTTAAACCTGATTGTTCTTTGGAAGAAGAAATAAAATCATATGAAGAAGATTTTAATGGCTATGTATTTTCCAATTGGAATGACTTTCTAGAAGTTGAGAGGAACAATTACTTAAGATGGTCAGAGTTATTAGAAAAAGCTTCAAAGGATTTAATGAAAGAAGAAGAGGATGGAACTATCAGATTTTGTGCTTGTGGAGATACTGCAAGAGGTGCTATTAAATCTATGTATAACTTTCCTACTAATGAAATATATAAGAAATTAGAAACACCAATATTGCTAATACAAGCAACACTTCCTGAATCTTGGGCTGAAATTAGAAACATATTGGTTGAGGAATTTGAAAAAAATGTGAACTGTTTAGTAAAAAAAGTAGAGGCAACACATTTAATCCATTGGGACAATCCATTTTTTGTAGCAGAAGAAGTAATGGAATGGATGAAATAAGTATAGTATATCAAATGGAAATGATGATATTAAAAGAAAAAGGAAAAAGTTTTTCAATTGATAAATGTGTTATTTAAAATTTGAATTTGAAACCGTATAATTAGGTTATAAAAGAATTATAAAATTTATGGATTATGGGAATTTTTAAAATACCGATACATGTAATAGATTAGAAACATTGCATATTCTATAAAAAATATTAATAATAATTTAAACTAGAAAAGGATGATTTTATATGAAAGCATATCAAATAAAAATAACACTTGTAGGTAGTTCTCCATTAATATGGAGAAAAGTAATAGTTCCAGCAGATATTACATTTAAAAGACTACATGATGTAATTCAATTTTCAATGGGATGGAAAAATTATCATTTATATGATTTTAATATAAGAAAAGAAAATATTATAATTACTGGTGATGAAGAAAGAATTGCTGAATATGAGTTTTATTCTAAGATGAAATTAACAAAGAAAAATGATCCACATGGATTTATAGCTAATACTTTAAAAGTAAAACCAATGCTAAGTAGTAAGGTTAAAATAGATAAGTACTTAAAAGAAGAGCAAAGTATTGAATACATATATGATTTCGGAGATTATTGGAAGCATGATATAACATTAGAAAAGGTAATAGACGATTATCAATATGGTTATCCAACATGTGTAGATGCTGATGGGGGGTGCCCACCAGAAGATGTAGGTGGAATATTAGGATACATGGAATTTTTAGATGTAATGAATGATAAAAATAATCCAGAATATGAAAATTTAAAAGAATGGGCAGAGAGCCAAGGGTATGAAGATGACTTTGATATTGTGTATGTTAATGCTATAATGGCAAAACAATTAAAATTAAAAAGAATAAAGAAATAATTGAATTTACAACCTTGAGAAATCAAGGTTGTTTTATTTATTTAAAATTAATTAAGAATTAATAAGCAATAGTGATGATAGATATATTTATAGTTTTAAAATAGTTCTAAAGTCTATCTTATATATATATATTGATTCTAAATATATATATTTGTAAAAAATGAACAATAAATTAATAATATGGAATAAAATTAAAAAAACATTAACAAATGAGATTTGTTATATGACAAAGATAGTAAATTAATAGAAGTATAATGTAGATAAATATAGAAAATGAAGTATAACTATCATATATGGAGGTAAAAAATGTTTAAAGAGATAAATCAATTATCATCTAATGATGCAGAAAAGTATGGTTCTAAAGCTAGTATTTTAGGTGAACTTATGTTTAATGGCATTAGAGTTCCAAATGGATTTGCTATATCTAATGAAGTATTTATTAAATATATGGAATATAACAATATAGAGTTTACTATTGATGATTGCTTATCTAGAAATGAAAAAATATGTAGTGAGATTATTAATGGTGAATTTCCTGAATTTTTAGAGCAAAAATTAAAAGAAGTATTTGATAAAAGTCAATTAGGCAACAGATATATAGTGAGGTCTTCAGCTTTATGTGAGGATAATATGGTAAGTAGCATGGCAGGAATGTTTAGTTCCTTTATAAACTTAAGTTCATTCCATGAAGTTATAACATGTATAAAAAAATGCTATGCTTCTGCTTTTAGTGATAAGATAATAGCTTATATTTCAGACAATGGGTTTGATGTGAATTCTCTAAAAATGGGAGTAATTATTCAAGAGTTTATAGTTGGCGATTATTCAGGTGTGAACTTTTCAGCAGATACTATTTATATGGATGAGGATGTTATGCACATCAATGTGGTAAATGGTTTTTGTGATGAATTTGTTAGTGGAAAAACCAAATCAAGTCTTTTTTCTATAAGGAAAAAAGATGGATCAATAATAGAAGAGAATATTCAAGATGAACATAAGATATTTTCTCAAAAACATATTAAGAATTTATTTGAAATTACAATGAGTATAGAGAAACTTATAAAAGAAAAAGTAGATATTGAATGGACTATGAAAGATGATGAAATTTATATTCTTCAAACAAGACCTATCACTACTTTTAGGGAGAACAATTTTGTTGTAAATTGGAGTAATTCAGATGATAAAAGATATACTTGGTATTGCGAAAATGACAAACCACTTTTTAAGCTAATAGCTGATATAGATAAGAGGGAGTTATGTGCTTTAAATAAAGGGGCTTACTCCGTGGGCGATAAATTTGCATATATTGATGTTATTGTACAAAATGGTTATTCATATTATAGGAATAAAGAAATGAATGATCATGAAAATCAGAGAAATATTTTTAAATATGAAGTGAACGAATTAGTTAAAGCTGGTAAGAACATTTTCCAAGATAAATTCTTACCTGAATTAATTAAACTTACTAATGAATTAGACTTATATATAAAAGATAAAAGTGTACCTACTAAAATAAGTGAATTTTTAAAGAAAAGTTTAGATTATATGGAGTTTACTAGTGAAAATCATTTAAAAGCTGCATATGCATGTGAATATATAAAAGAATTTGAAGCATATTGCAAAGGAATCATTAATGATTTAAGTCAACAAGATTTGTATGATTTAGTATTTAATAAAAGCCTTTTGAGTAAGGAAAGAGAATATTATGTATTAATAGCTTCAATGATTAATGATAACCCGAACATTAAAAAAATGTTTGATGAAATTAAATATGATGAGATTATATTTAATCATTTAAAACTTATTCCAGAGGCAAAAGAAATTTTATCATTGATAGATGAGTATGTAAAGGAATATGGAATTTCACAGCTGGATTGTAATTTAATAAGTACAAAGATAGAGCCAACTATATTAGAGAAACCATCAACAATTTTAAGATATATAAGAGGATTTATTGGAATAGATTCAAATGTGTATTTGGAGTCTATTAAGAAAAGTGAAAAGAATAAATACTTCATTAAAAACTTATTTTTAGAAAAAGTTGGTGAAAATCAGAGAGAGGAATTTTTAAGTAAACTTAAATTAGCAGAAAAAGCTTATGTAGCAAGAGATAATCATCATTACTACTTTGAACGTAAATCAAATGCATATTTAAGTCTAGCATTAAATTATGCATCAACAATATTAGAAAATAACAATAATATACCTAAAAAGGGAGATATATATTTTTTAACTGTCGATGAAATCATAGAGGGATTAACTAATAATTCAAATCTTTTTCCGGTAATTAAAGAAAGAAAAGAAGAATATGAAAAGCAAGAGAAATTAATTCCACCTGAATATATGGGCATAGAGCCAACTGAAGAGTCAGAATCAATATTTAAGGATGATAATAGCACTGGATGTAAAAGTGACGATTATATAAGATTAACTGGAATATCTGGTCTTAAAAAGAAAGTTAAAGGAAAAGTGCATGTAGGTATTCCAGATTTCATTAATGAAGAGCGCATATTAGTAATACCATATACACGTTGTGGAGATGTTATTCCAGTATTAGATAAAACAATAGGTATAATAGTTGAGCAAGGATCTCCTTTTGAACATTTAGGAATTATATTAAGAGAATTAGATATTCCATGTATTTACAATGTAAAGGATGCTTGTACTCTTTTATCCAATGGAGATGAAGTTGAAATTGATGGATTGAAAGGTGAAGTTGTTTATAAAAAATAAATTAAAATGTATTTCAAATAACATAAAACATCTCATTCATAAATATATAATTACTTAATTTAAGGAAGGTGAGTATACAAGCTATGAGCAAATATAATCTGGAAACGGAATTAATTAAAAGATTAAAATTGAATATTCAAAATGACAAAGAAAAAACATTAAATGAATTCCTTGAGTTTTTAAAGGAAAAAGAAACTCCAATTATTGAATCAATACATGATGACCCAGACAATTCATTAGTTACAATATTTTATTTTGCTGAAGAACCCACTGACAATGTGCTAATAATGACACCAATACTACCAGCTTTAACTGATGAGAATGTTGAAGAACATCTTCTTGAACGTATTAATGATACAAATTTATGGTATGGAACTTATAAAATTAGAAGTGACGTAAAATTTTCCTATAATTTGTTTCCTAATGACTCACTACTTACATGCTGTGAGGAAAGATGTAAGAATATGAGAGCAGATAGGTTTAACAAAAATAAATTGATTTTCAATAGACCAGGTAGTTGCAAGGTTGAAATACCATATGTTAACATGCCTAAATCAGATAAAAATTTTTGGACTGAAGAAAGAAATAATATTCCAAAAGGAACTATCATAAAATATGAATTTGAAAGTTCATATTTTATAGAGCCTAGAGTTATAAATGTTTATACACCTTTTAATTATAGCAATGATTCATCACCTTATGGTTTTATTACATTAACAGATGGACATGATTATATAAATGTTCTTAAAGCAGAACAAGTTTTGAATAATTTGATTTACGATAAAAAAATCCCACCTATTGTAGCAATTTTTATTGATTCAACAGATAAAAGATCTGAGGAGTTATCTTGCAATGATTTATTCTGCAACTCTGTAGCAAATGAAATGATTCCTTGGCTAAGAAAAAAATATAATTTATCAGATGATCCTAAAAAGGCAATAATTAGTGGATTAAGTCTCGGTGGATTAACAGCTACATATATGGGATTGAAACATTCTGATGTATTTGGAAATGTACTTTGTCAATCAGGTTCATTTTGGTACAAGCGTGTAAATACAAATGAAAAAAATAAATATCAAGTAGAATCTAAAAAGAGAGATAATGAACTTGATTGTTGGATAAGTGAACAAATAAAATTAATTCCCAAACTACCACTTAAGTTTTACATGAATATAGGTGTTCTTGAAAATAAAAAAACAATGATTAATAATTCGCTGAATGTTAAGGAAACATTAGAATCACTAGGATATCATGTTGATTTTGAATTTTTTAAAAGTGGGCATGACTATCTGAGTTGGGGTGAGAAACTTGCTAGTGGGTTAATTTCACTTATTGGACATCAGAATGATTAAGAAAATAATAAGTACACAGAAGATAGCAGTGATAAAATAAATTTTTAGAAAGTAAATGGGTAATATAAAATTCAAAAATATTGTGAAGATAATCGGTTGTCAATTATGTTTAGTATTGAGGAGTGAATATAAATGGATTTTAAAAAAGTACAAGCTATATTTATAGATAGAGATGGAACTATAGGCGGTACAGGAAACTTTATACATCCTAAAGAATTTCAATTATATCCATTTTCTGCAACAGCTTTAAATTTATTAAAAGCTAAAGGCTTTAAGATTTTTGCTTTAACAAATCAACATAGGATATCAAGAAATGAAGTTAAACTAGAAGAATTTATGCAGCAATTTGATGAATATGGATTTGATGATGCATTCATTTGTCCTCATGGAGAAAATGAAAATTGCAATTGTAGAAAACCTAATGGAGGATTATTGATTGAAGCCGCCAATAAATACAAGCTTGATTTAGAAGATTGTATAGTAATTGGAGATGTAGGTAGTGTTGATATGGTATTAGCAGATAAATTTAATTGTGTTAAGATTCTTGTTAAAACAGGTTGGGGAGAAAATTCTTTAAATGAATACAGAAATACATGGGAAAATGTTGAACCAGACTATATTGCAGATAATCTTCTTGAAGCATCAAAGTGGATTGTGGAACATTATGAAAGTTGAAAATTAACAATACGAAATAAAATTAAAAAATGTATGATACATACAAAATAAATAAAAAGATTGAATATGCAAATCAGTAAAAAATATATATGAAAAATATAGTTATGGGAATTAGAAATATAAAAGATAGTTTTACTATTATAAATTTAAAGAATTTATTAGTAAAAAATAAGATTTATTAATACATTGAATGACAATGCAAATATAGATGATAGTTAAAATTAGGGGGTAATTTAAAATGAATATTTATTTAGTTAGACATGCTAAAGATGATGATAGATATAGAGGGGGATGGAGTGAAGTAGATTTGATAGAGGAAGGTAAAGAACAAGCTAAAAAACTTGCTGAGTTTCTTTATTTAAAGCAGGAAGAGTTTAAAATAACAAAAATTATTTCAAGTGATTTACAAAGAGCTTTATCTACAGCAAATGAAGTAGCTAAAAATATAGATATAAAAATTGAAATTGATAAAGAATTGAGAGAGATGAATAATGGAGATTTAGGGGGAATGTTGAATAAAGAAGCATTAGTGAAATATCCTGGATTGTTTTTTAATACTTTAAAAATGAATGAGAAATATCCTAATGGTGAAAGTCCAGATGATTTTTATAATAGAGTAAAGAAATGGTTTGATGATGTGATATGTAAATACAAATTTTCAAGCGAAAATATTTTAATTGTAACTCATGGTGGTGTAATAAATATAATATGTCACATTGTAAAAGGTATTGAATGGACCAACAAAAATAAACCATTTAAAACTTCAAATGTTGCAATCTACAAATTAAATTGTGAAGAAAAATTAGAATTTGAAATAGAAAATTATAATGATTTTTTGAAATAAAGCCATCATGAATTATTATAAGAATAAATGTTTATTAATTACAAGATGAGCAAAAGGAATTGGTAAGGATTTTATTAAATATAATTAATTTTGGATTTGATAAAACAGAAAATTGCTTAAATTTAATACAGAAGTGTTTTAATAATATATATAAGAATATGAATAGAATAGGTGTAGAGATGTATTCATTTAATGAACGATTTATAAAATTGTTTGAAAGTCTTGGATTTGTAAGAGAAGGTGTAATAAGAGAACAGGTTTATAAAAAAGGAAAATTTGTAGATGAGTATATATATGGTTTACTAAGACAAGAGTGGAAAAAGTAATAAAATAATTATTAATGATAGTTAGTAATTTTGTTTTTGATGGTAACAATATTAAAACAAAGTTGCTGACTATTTTTATTGTATGGATTTTGAATATATTAAAATTATTTTTTATAGTATTTTAGAAACATTAATGTTCAAAATTAATACCGAAATGTTTTGGTGATATATAAAATATTTAATATCAAATATAATTATGTATATAAATAGTGTACGAGAATTAGTAAAAACTGTTTAATAGATTAATGCCTTGAGAAATCAGGGCTATTTTTTTATTAAAGGTGTAATACTTAAGTTCATTAGAAGAATATATACTATTTGAAATAAAAATATATTAATTTTGAATTTACAAAAATAAAGTTTGGCTAAGATAACACAGTTATTACGAATATATTCCAAATATATAAATTAATTAGATAAATTGATTTTAAATAAATATATTTGCAAAAAAATGAATAATAAATTAACAACATAAAATGAAGTTAAAAAAATTTAATAAGTAAGGTTCAGTATATGACAAAAATAGTAAATAAATAGAAGTACAATGTAAATAAAGATAGAAATCAAATTAATTTAATATATATGCGTGTTGAAGTTATGGAGATATATTACTTGAAGATTTCTTCATGTGATGAAAATATTTAGATTCATCGCATAAAATATATGTTTAAGATTAGTAATCTGTTAAGTAGATATGAAAAAATATCTTTAAAATTCTTAGAGTTGTTAGTTCTTTGAAAAGTATATAAGTTTGAAGATTTTATTGCATAGCAAACAAGTCTGCAATAAATTTGATTTTTGCAGGTTGATCAAAAATATTAATTAAAATTAAACTGCTGTAAATCAAGTATCTTTATCTAATTCAGTAGTTTCAAAACCAGCTACCTCTGCTGGTGTAAAATCATTTAAAGAACCATGAGGACGAATGAAATTGTACTGAAAGATAAACAAGTATACTAAGTTATTAGCTTTTTCAAATATATTAATTTTGAATTTACTTATTTGGATAGGAGATAGATAGAATGATTGAAATTGTAGAAGTTAAAGTCGAGCAAGAAGCAAATAGACTAAAAAGTAAGTATATTGAGAGCTTAAAAACTCCAATAGATGGTTTTTGGCAGAATGTAGAAGTGGCTAGTTCAAAATGTTATGAAGTCTTGTACAATGGTAAAGTTGCAGGGCACTTTTGTGTAAATTCATGTAAAACATTAGTACAGTTTTATGTTTCTAAAGAATACTACATGAATGAAGAAGAAATTTTTAAATATATTATTACAAGTGATATAGTAGAAAAGGCGGGGGTTTCTACAAAAGAACCAGAATTTATGTCCTTATGTCTTGACTATCAAAAAAATATAACTGTAGATTCATATCTTTTTACAGATAATGAAAAAGTAAGATATGAATTAAATAGTTTTTCAAAGCTATCTTTTAGATTAGCTCAAGGGCAAGATATAGATGAAATAAAAAATAAATGTGATCCGGCATTTAAGGGATATTATGAGAAATTAATAGATAATGAGCAGTTATTTGTATTATATGATAATGATAACTTACTTGGAATTGGAGAATTTAGAATAATTAAAGAACATGGAGAAAAATATGGTGATATAGGTATGCATGTGGTTGAAAAATATCGTGGAAATGGAATAGGAACCTATATTAATGTTAAGTTAAAAGAACATTGCTATAGCAAAAATTTAATTCCAATGGTTTGTTGTGATGTAAAAAATATTATATCTAAAAAAACTTTAGAAAAATCAGGCTTTATAGCCAATCATAGAATTATATTGTGTGAATTCTAATTATTAAGAGTTAATAGGATTATTATAAATGGTGAAAGTTTAATAAATGGTATACAAATAAAAAGCTATAACAAGTGGAGAGATGATTAAGGCTATTATGGCTTAAATATATTTCTTTTAATAATATGTAGATATGAAAGAATTAAAAATAAATAAGGATAAATTGCTTGAGGTATACAAATCAGATATACATAGTTTTTTATTTGATTCTATTATTGAAGGCAATACACCAGCACAAATAATTGTTGATGATATTGAGAATATATCAATATTTTTAATATATGAAGGAAATTGTGTTTACTTTGGTGGAGAGGTAGGAGATAAGAATAAATATAAAGAGGCAATAACTTTCTTTAAGGAGAACTATTTAAATGATAGTAGAAGAAAAGAAGTAGGGTTAGTCAAAATTAATTATTATCCAGAAGTCTGGGAAAATGAATTATTAGAAGAGTTAAAGGGATTTAAACATAAAGTAGTAGATAGATTTTTATTTAAACAAGAACTGAACTCTGTTCCAATAATAAAGAAAAATGATGATTTAATAATTAAGAGTATAGACAATGATATATTAAAGAAGGATTCGTTAGGAAATCATAACTGTCTTATAGATGAAGTAGAGGGAATGTGGGGCTCAGTAGACAACTTTTCTAATAATGGTTTTGGTTATTGTGCAATAATGGATGAAAATATAATTAGTTGGTGTACGTCAGAATATGTAAGTAAAAATTATTGTGGAATAGGTGTTGAAACTATTGAAGAATGCGAAGGAAAAGGTGTAGCAACTATAATTGCAAATGAATTTTTAAAAAAATGTGTAGATTTAAATATAGTTCCGTATTGGGATTCTTGGAAGGAAAACACTCCATCAGTTAGAGTAGCTGAAAAAAATCAATTTCAAAAGATTTGTGATTATAGAATTGTGCTTGTAAAACTTAATTAAATAAAATCACAATAAAGTAAATATTGAATCAGCTGGGGTTTTTACTCTAGCTGATTTTTAAGTGAAATAAAGAAATATTCTCAAATATTACATTTTATATTTGAGAAAGTTAAGGATATACGACAATTTATAGATAAATTTAAGAGGAAAGTTATTTTCAGACAGTCTTTAGGTTCACATAGTAAGTTAAGAAATATTTTTAAATTTTAATGTAGTTTTAATATCAATAAATTGGTAAAAAAGGTTGAGTATTCGAAGATATTGTGGTAATATTTAGAATGTTTCTAAAACTGAAAAGGGGTGGAATTATGAATGAAAACAATGATAGGCGTGGACTTATCAGTAATGTTAAATTTCTAATTAGGAAGACCTTGAAATGGGACAAGAAGTTGTTGTATTATTTTGGTTTATTTACTATAGTAACAGCGTTGATTCCATTTATAAACATATTTGCTCCAAAATTTTTAATTGATGAATTAATGGGGGAGAATAGAGCACAAAGATTAATCATAATAATATTAAACTATTTTATTATATCATCAGTATTAAACTACTTGAATTCATATTTAGAAGGATCATATTCACCAAGATTAATGGACATAACATTTAAATTCACCAACCTTATAAATGAAAAGTGTATGACTATGGATTTTAAATACACTGAAAATCCTAAAATTTTAAACGATATAGAAACAGCAGGAAAAGCTGTAGCAGGAGCTGCTTTTGGCATTGAAAGTGTGATTCGTAAGCTTTTTGGATTATTTGGACTAGGAATTGCATTTTTAGGATACGTAACTATTGTGGCCACATTAAGTCCATGGATTATATTATATTTAATAATTAATGTATGGATTGTTTACTATTTAACTACTAAAGTAAAAAAATATGAATATAAAAGAAAAGACGATGTTTCAGAGTTAAATAGAAAAAGTAAATATATTTATGATATTATGTGTAATTTTACTTATGGAAAGGATATACGGGTTTTCAATTTAAGTCAATGGATAGCTAATAAATTTTATAAATTTAAGAAAGATCAAGTTAAAATTGAAAAAGATATTAAATATAAATATTTTAAAGTAGCGATAGTTGAAGTTTTTCTTTTATTGATTAGGGAAGGAATAGTATATGCATATTTAATTTACAAGGTATTATATGGAAATATGAGTATAGGAAATTTTACTATGTATTTTGCAACAATAGCAAGTTTTGCAGGATGGATGCAAAAAATATTAAATGATATAGCACATATAAATGCACAGAATTTATATATAAATGATTTTAGAGATTTTATTGAAAAGGATTTAAAAAAGGAAGAATTAGATTATTTAAATATTCCTAAAGATGATACTTATGAAATAGAGTTTAAAAACGTATCATTTAAATATCCTAATAGTGATAGATATATCTTTAAAAACCTTTCTTTAAAAATAGAGAAGGGTCAAAAATTAGCTATGGTAGGAGTTAATGGTGCAGGTAAAACTACATTTGTTAAGCTATTAACTAGACTTTATGAACCTCTAGAAGGTGAAATACTAATAAATGGAGTGAATATAGCAAATTTTGATAGAAATGAATATTATAAATTATTTTCAGTAGTGTTTCAAGAAATAAAAATGTTTGCTTTTTCTATAGCTGAAAATATAGCATTTAAAGATAAAGACTGTATAGATAGAAAAAAAGTTTTAAATAGTATTGAAATGGCTGGAATAGGAGAAAAGATTAATTCATTAGAAAGGGGAATAGATACATCATTACTTAAAATATTTGATTCTAATGGAATAGAATTGTCTGGGGGAGAAAATCAGAAATTGGCTCTTGCTAGAGGATTATATAAAGATGGACATATTGTAATTTTAGATGAACCGACAGCAGCATTAGATCCTATTGCAGAATATAATATATATATAAACTTTAATAGTATGATAGGTAATAAAACAGCTTTTTTCATATCGCATAGGTTAGCGAGTACAAGGTTTTGTGATGTTATAGCTTTTTTCGAGAATGGAGAAATAAAAGAATATGGAACACATGATGAACTTTTAAATAAAAATGGAAAATATGCAGAAATGTTTAATGTACAAGCATCCTATTATAAGGAAGAAAACTTAGAAGAGGAGGGTGCATAACATGAAAAAGAAAAATGAGTTAGAAATAAATAAGGATTTTAGTACTGTTATATATTTCCTGGGATTAATTCATGGAATTTCAAAGTCATATATACCAATGTTGATTTTATCATCAACATTAAAATCACTAACTCCACTTGTTAACATAATAATTCCTAAATTTATTATAGATGAATTAATAAATCAAAGAAGAATGGAAGTATTTATTACGTTAGTAATTACAATTATAATTGGAAACTTTTTATTGAGTTTGTTTGATAAGTGGTTAGATACCATAATTTATATAAAAAATAAAGAAATATTAGATGAAATTAATTTATTAATAGGAAAAAAAATAATGAATATGGACTTTGAAAAAATAGAAGATCCAGAAGTTTTAAATTTAAAGGAAAAAGCCCTATATCCTATTAATACTCAATATGCTATAGAGAGAATAATAAGTGAAACAGTGAAAGTAATAACAAATATTATAACAATTATAAGTCTTGTAGTAGTAATTTCAACTTTAGACTTATATATTATTTTAATCATACTTTGTATAATTGGTTTAAATTCTTTTATATATAAAAAATCTCAAAAAGTTGAGCTAGGTTTGTACAAAGTATTAATTCCTTTAAATAGAACATCAGAGTATTTTGATAGTATAATTAAAGATTTTTCTATGGCTAAGGATATAAGATTATATGATATAAGTCCTTTAATTATGGAAAAATATAAAGAATATAATGAAGCTTCATTATATGAATTTGGTAAGGTGTTTAAAACTATATGGAAGTATAATGGACTTAGCAAGATAAATCTTCAAGTGCAAATGTTAATTATTTATGCATATATGACTTATAAAGTATTTGTAAAGTCTATAGGAATAGGGTCATTTACAATGTATGTAGCTTCGGCTGTGAATTTTAGTAATACTGTATTAGAGTTTAGTACTAATTTTATATCATTAAGACAAATGTGTAAGTTATTAGAAACATATATTGAGTTTGAGCAAATTAAATCTATTAATAATAGTGGTCATAAGAAAATTGAAGATATAAAAGAATTTAATATAGAATTTAAAAATGTATCATTTAAGTATCCAAGAAGTGATGATTATATATTAAGAAATATATCAATAGTTATTAAAAATGGAGAAAAATTATCAGTAGTAGGACTAAATGGAGCAGGGAAAACCACATTTATAAAATTACTTACAAGACTTTATGAACCTACACAGGGGGAAATTTTATTAAATGGTGTAAATATTAACGAGTATAATTATGAAGAGTACATGAAATTATTAGCTGTAGTATTTCAAGATTTTAAATTGATGGCATTTAGTATTAAGGAAAATGTGGCTCTTGATAATTGTGAATTTTCAAAAGATGAAGAAATTGAAAAAGTACTTAAAAATGTAGGGTTAGAAAAAGATATATTGAAATTGCCTAGTGGAATAAATACTCATATATATAAGACTTTTGAAGAAGGTGGCATAGAGTTTTCAGGAGGACAATCTCAAAAACTAGCTATTTCAAGAGCAATATTTAAAAATTCACCAATAGTTATTTTAGATGAACCTACAGCAGCATTAGATCCTATTGCAGAAGCAGATATATACAGTAAATTTAATGAATTAATTGGAGGAAAAACTGTTATATATATTTCACATAGATTATCAAGTTGTAAATTCTGTGATAAAATTGCAGTATTTCATAAAGGTGAAATTATTCAATATGGAACTCATAAGGAACTAGTAGGGGTTGTAGGAAGCCAGTATGAAAGTATGTATATGGCACAGGCACAGTACTATGTTTAGAAATAAAAATAATTTTGCAGTAAATTATAAAATATGTATCTATTTAAAGCTTTTAAGCAATATAATATGAATTATAGAATAATTTAGTATAAAAGGTGGTTTTTATGAAGTGGTTACTAGAAAAATATAATGTGAAAAGTATAAAACCATATTTGTGGATATTTTCTATAGTTTTAACTAGTATAGGATATTTTTTAATAAATAATGCTCCAAATCAAAAATTACATTCACTATATACAGAATTAGATAGCTTAGTTCCATTTATAAATGTATTTATCATTCCATATATGATGTATATGCCGAATTTGGTAATTTTACTTATAATAATTTGTTATTGTGATGAAGAAAGATATTTTATTTCACTTTTGGCTTTAAATATAGGAAATTTTATTTGTCTTATAATTTACATGTTTTTTCAAACCTATGTGCCAAGACCAGTAATAATTCATGATGATTTTTTGTGCAGTTTTGTTAGGTTTATTTATAGCAAGGATAATCCATATAATTGTTTTCCTAGTATTCATGTAGTAGCAACTTTTTCAGTTTTAAAAGGAATAAATAAACTTAAAAACATGCCTATAAAATATAAAATTAGGTTTAATATAATTGGATGGTTAATTATAATTTCAACTCAATTTGTCAAACAACATATAATTATGGATTTACTAGCTGGGTTAGTTTTAGTGGAAGGTGTTTATAAAGGCATAGAATATATATTTTATAACACCAATTTCATAAAAAAATTTCATAAAAAGAAAAAAGATATTAATAATGTAGAAATCTTTAAGTAGGAATTTGGGCAAAGTTTATTAGGTTTTATAAAATAGAAAAAAGGGTATATTAATTAAGTAGAGAATTTATTAAAGAAGTACTATTCCTTAATATTAAAGTGTTTTTTATGCAATGAGAAAGTAGATAATTTGAAGTCTTGAGCAATCAAGGCTTTTTTTATGATTTAGTATATTTAAAAATGAGAGGTACATTTATGATAAATTTAGACTTTTTAGAGTATAACTTAGAATATGCACAAGCTGTGGCGGATATGTGGAATGATAGTGAAGAAAGTTGGGGAGGATTTTACAATGAAATGTATGATAATTATAATATTGATAAAATAGAACTTATGGAAAATATTTCACCTAGCAATTTACTTTCATCAGCAAAAGCATTTGACGATTCTATGAAAGAATATGCAAAAAATTATAAAAAGATTGATATGGATGTTAAGCTTTATAAAAGTCTAGATGAATTTGAAAAATGCTATTTAGATTAGTTAAATTTACACTTCTAACATTAAAAATTTATATTGAATGTTTGAAGTTTTTTTGAATTTATATTTAAATATTTTAAACAAAGGTATATTATATATATAAACATAATTTTAAAAGGAAAAGGGGGAATTATTTTGGCAAAATATGTACCAGAGTTTAAAGGTTTATTAAGAAGTCATATGATTGAATTACCAAGAGTAATACGTGATGCTAGTGGAATTATTATTTTTGGAAAAAGGATTAAGTCATTAGTGTTTTCTACTGATGTAGCTATAATAAAAAATACTAATGCAGATGCAGTTATAGCAGTATATCCTTTTACTCCACAACCAATAATAACAGAAGCATTGTTGTTAGCATCTGATATTCCTGTATTTTGTGGTGTAGGTGGAGCTATAACTACAGGGAAAAGGGTTGTAAACTTAGCATTGGATGCTGAATTCAAAGGTGCAATGGGTGTTGTAATGAATTCATCTATATCAAATGAAGTTGTTAGAGAAATGAGAGATACAATAGATTTACCAATAATAGTTACTGTAGTTTCTGAACTTGATGATATAGATGGAAGAATAGAAGCAGGAGCAACAATTTTAAATGTATCAGGAGCTAAAAATACAGCTAAAATTGTAAGAAAAATAAGAGAGAAATACCCAGAATTCCCTATAATAGCAACTGGTGGACCAACTGATGAAAGTATAAAAGAAACAATACTTGCAGGTGCAAATGCTATTACATATACTCCACCAAGTACTGGAGAAATATTAAATGATATAATGATTTCTCATAGAAAAAGATATGAAGCTGACAAATAAGTATAATTTTATAGTTTCAAACTATAAGTAAAAAGGAGTTCTAAATATTGAATTTTATGTTTAGAACTCCTTTGAAATTAATATATGTATAGTTTAAGAAATATTTTACATATAAATCATATAAAATAGGAAGGAGATGTAGTTAGTATCTTCATCCTATTTTTATTATTTTAATTAAGTAGTTCTAAAATACCAAGTATTATTAATAATACACCTGAAAATAGTGGAGCATACTTACCCAAAATTTTACCTAAAACACGATTACCTATAGATTCACCTAACAGTATTATAATAATGCTTAATACAAATGTAGAAATTACAGTAAATTTAATGCTAACACCTGTTATACTTGCAGCCACACCAGTACCTAAATTATTAAATGTTAAACCTAAGGCTACAAGAAAAGATTCTTTTATGCTAATATCCCCAGACTTATCTAAATCAGATGACTCAGCATATTGAACCATATCATTAACATCTTTTAAAGCTAGTTCTTTTGAGCTAGTCTTGTTTTTGAATTTTAAAAGACTAGTAATTATAAAATATATACCTAAAGCAATTATTATTAAAGCACCTAAACTATTAGATATAGATGTAGGTAAAAACTTTGCTATATAAGAACCAAATAGCATAGATATAAGTGTACCTAAAGAGGTTATAAAAGCTATAATGCAATTTGGCAATATTCCTATATTTATTTTTTTAATTCCATAAGCTATTCCAATAACTAAATTATCTAGATTTGAAGATATACTAAATAATAATGCAGATAGAATTAACATAATAAAGGCAACTCCTTATAATTAGTTACATCTATAATATATGAATAAAATTTAACAATGTTACAAAAAACAATTATTATGTAAATAAAAACAAAATTATGTAAAAATATATTTTAAAATTATAATTTAGGTAGTATTAAGAATTAAATTATCCTAAAAAATATTTTATTATATTATAATTTAATAGTTTTTCTAATTAAAATAGAAATCTTTTGTTTAATTTAAAATAATAATTTTAATATTAACAATATAACTGGCATAAATTTAAAGAAAGAAAATGGTATATGTGGTATAATTTTATTTATTATGAAATTTAGAATATTATCTAGTTAATAATAACGATTTGAGAGTGGGTGACAGATTATATGGAATCGAATACAGTGTTAATGACCAACGGATCAATATGCAAAAAGATTTTTAGATTTGCATTGCCGATTTTTTGGGGTAATTTATTTCAACAACTATACAATGTTGTTGATTCATTGGTAATTGGTAATTTTGTAGGTAGAGATGCCTTGGCTGCAATAAGTTCTACTGGTTCTCTTATATTTTTATTAGTAGGACTATTTGGTGGAATTTTTATGGGAGCTGGAGTGGTTATTTCAAAATATTTTGGGGCAGGTGAAAAAGAGAATGTTCAAACAGCAATTCATACATCTATTGCGTTTGGAATTATAGCAGGAATTATATTAACTTTTTTAGGAACATTACTTTCACCACAGATATTAAGGCTTATGGGCACTCCAGATAGTGTATTTCCAAAAGCAGTATTGTATGTGAGAATTTATTTTGGTGGTATTTTAACCGTTGTAATGTATAATACTGCAAGTGGTATTTTTCAAGCTGTAGGTGATAGTAAGCATCCTTTATATTATCTTATGGTTTCATCTGTTGTGAATGTTGTGCTAGATTTACTTTTTGTAGCAGGGTTTAAAATGGGAATTGCAGGAGCTGCAATAGCAACTGTTATAGCACAAGGTGTAAGTGTTGTATTAGCATTTTATCATCTTACTAAAACAAAAGATATATACAAAGTAAGTTTAAATAAAATACGATTAAATATAACAATGCTTAAACAAATTCTTCATATGGGAATACCAGCAGGTATACAAAATTCAGTTATTGCACTTGCTAACATTGTTGTTCAATCTAATATAAATGCATTTGGAGCTATAGCAGTAGCTGGTTGTGGAGCTTACTCTAAAATTGAGGGATTTGCATTTATTCCAATAACAAGTTTTGCTTTCTCTATGACAACATTTATTAGTCAAAATCTTGGTGCTAAGCAATATGAACGTGCTAAAAAGGGAACATACTTTGGCATTTTTATTTCACTTATGCTTGCAGAAATAGTAGGAATAGTTTTCTTTTTTACAGCACCAAAACTTATTGCACTTTTTAATGGAGAAGCAGAAGTTATTAAATATGGAACATCTCAAGCAAGAACAATTGCATTATTCTATTTTCTTTTAGCATTTTCTCATTGTTTAGCAGGAATTTTAAGAGGGGCAGGAAAATCAATTGTTCCAATGATTGTAATGTTATGTTGTTGGTGCGTTATAAGGGTAATATATGTAACAGTAGCTACACATTATATACCTAGCATAAAAGTAGTATTTTGGGCATATCCATTAACATGGTTTTTAAGTTCTTTAATTTTCTTAATTTACTACTTAAAATCTGATTGGCTTCATGGATTTGAAAAATAAAGGAATATATACTAAATAAAATATACTTTTAAATTAAATTATAAATTTAACTAAAAAGCATTAAACATACAGAATAACTTTAAAAAATATACATTTAAGTTAATATAAATTTTACAATATTAAATTAATATCTGACAAGAAAATAATTTGAAAAACTATATAATATAATTAATTACTGATATAAAAAATATATTAAGTAAAATATTAAAAATTAGGTGTTCACTACTTGAAGATGAATGAGTAATATTTAAAATTTAATACTACAAAAAAGTTTCCAATATTTGATTCAATATGTTGGAAACTTTTTTGTATATATAATTTAAAAATAAAATATATTAGGAGGTCATTTGTGATAAAGAAAAAATATCCGAAAAAAGACTATATAATTTTTTCAATACCCCTAGGCGTTGCAGTTGGAGCAATATTTGATATGGAAGGTGTAGGTGCTACTATAGGAACATTAATATGGGTTAGTTTATACTTTAGTATAAAAAGTAAATACTGAATATGAAAATTAAAACTAGAAGAATATTTTAAATTATTATTATTAATATTTTAAGATTACAGATGAATTTAAAAATTACACTTTTATTTTCATAAATAGCAAGTAGTATTGTATCTAAAATAGATTAAAAAAATATCAATTAGATTTAACACTTAGTGATGTTTTAGCTGAATCTTTTATCCTTTTAAGTTTTGACACAAATCAAATTATACCTTCATATATTAAAGTATATAGAAAATTATATTGGCTAAATTTCTAATAAACCAAAGTTGATTATAAATAGGAGGGATAAGTATGGCTGCTTATCAAGTTCAAAATTATCAAGGTGGACCATGTCCATCATGGATTCCAGGATCAACATGGTTATTAGGTAGTAGAGAAGATCAATATTTAGTTGAAATTGATATTAGATCAAGAGATTGTGGTAGAACTCTTAGAGGAACTGTAACTTACAATGGTGAAGGTCCAATAGAATTATTTGCAGAGCAAGAATATGGAAATATGTATAATGTAAAAGTTCGTTGGGGTGGATCTTCAGGAACTTGGCATGATGAAGGTATATGGGTAATTGGAGGAAGATGTAAGCAAAGATGTACTAGATTAAAAGTTACTGCTAGTGATGATGGAAGAGTTTTAGTGGGAGTTATGAATTATAGTTGTGAAAAAACTATAGGATTTGTAGGAATTTTTATTCCTTCTTATGAAGTTGAAAATCAATGGGGTGGATCTTCAGCACCATGGCATTATGGTGGAACTTGGGTGTTAAGTGGAAGAACTAATCAAAATGTTGTAGCTATGGATATAAAATCAACAGATGGTGGATGTACACTTGAAGGAACTATGACTTATAAAGGAGAAGGTCCAATAGGTTTTAGAGCTGTTAATATTGTAGCTAATAATTATGAAGTATATAACCAATGGGGAGGATCTTCAGCACCATGGCATCGTAGTGGAGATATGATAATTGGTGGAAGAGAAACTCAAAGAGTTATTGAACTAAAATTTAATTCCAATAATAATGGACAGAATCTTAATGGACAAATGAAATATGAAGGTGAGGGTCCTATTGGTTTTAGAGCTAAAATAATAGATCAAATTAAATAGAAAATGTTTTAAATATAGAGATGGCTTTTGGAAAAACCAAAAGTCATCTTTTTTAATGATCTTTTTTAATAAAATTCAAAAAATTGTATTTTGAGTTTTATTCATTATGTTATAATCAAATTATAAAAAACAAAAAATATATAAATTTTTAATAAAATACTTTTATGTAAAATGGTATAAAATATGAGGGGGAAAATATTAATGCTTTCAGAAAAAACATATAGGAGATATAGTAGAGAGATTTTTATGTATTTAGACTTAGATAATGTTATATGTGAGGTTAGTGATAATTTTTATGAAAATCTAAAGTTTAAAAAGGAAGATGTTATAGGAAAAAGTATAAATGACTTTATTATTGAAAAAAGCATAAATATACAAGAAGAATATGACTTAAAAGAATTAGTTTTGAAAGATAAAAATTCAGAAAAGAAATATTTTAGTGTTAAAGTAACTAAGATATATGATGATTCAAACATTTTAATAGGTGCATATTTAATTTTATTTGATATTACAGAGTATAAGAACATTGAACATGAATATACTGTGTTAAAATATTTAGCAGACAAATCATATGACATAATATACAGAGTAGAAGTATATCCCAAATTAAAGTTTACATATATAAATGATGCTGTTGAAAAATTATTAGGTGTAACTAAAGAACAACATTATGAAGATGCAAATATTCTTTTTAAACTTATACATCCAGACGATGCAAAAAAATTACAAGACAAAATAAATAATGTTAGCAAATACAGAAGAGCATTGGAATTAAGGTATATAAATAAAAAAGGAAAGTATATGTTTTTAGAAGATTTTTCTATACCCGAATATGACAAAGATGGTAGGCTTATTTCATTTCAAGGTATAAGTAGATGTATTCAAGATAGAAAAGAGTTAGAGAGCAAACTTCAATATTTAAGTTACAATGATATTATAACAGGAGTTACAAATAAAACTTACTTTACAAAGGAAATGAGACGATTAAACAAAAATGGTACCAATATGGTTACTATAATAATACTTGATTTAGATGGACTTAAAAATACTAATGATGAATATGGACATTTAATTGGAGATGAACTTATAATAGCAGCTGCAAATATTTTAAAAGAAGTATTTTATGAACAAAGTACAATATCAAGAATTGGTGGAGATGAATTTGCAGTAATAGTAAACAATGCAAGTGAAGTCTATATAAAAGAAAAATTTAAAGTGTTAGATGAAAAAATAGAAAAGTACAATTATGAAGAAATAATAAAGATAAGTATATCTAAAGGATATTCGATATATAAAGATTTTAATAAAGATATTAAGTTAACAATAGATGAAGCTGATTATAAAATGTATCAAGATAAAAATAGTAAAAAAAATTATTAAATATAATTTAAAAGATAAATTTAATAATCAGCATATTGTTTAAATTTCAGTAAAATATAAAATATTTTAAAAAAATTAGAAGGATTTTACAATAATTGTATAGAATTAAATTATATAACAAAACAAGAGTGCCAAAAAGAATAATAGGTATTCTTGTTTTTGTTTTTTTAAAGAAGAAAATTATTAATTTAAAATAGTTATAAAAAAATAATGGAAGTCAATAATAAAGATAGTAATTATAATAAATAACATATAATTTATCAACTTAAAACAGGGAGGGATATTATGAGAAAAGAAATAAAAAATAATATGTCTTATATAATGGTTTTAGTTTTATGTTTAATATTTATAATGAGTTATGGTTATGAGAAAGAGTATTACAAAGATAAAAAGTGCTCTATAAATCAAAAAAATGTTGAGAATATAAAAGTAATTCAAGACGATCCAACAGTTGCAACAACTTCTACAAATGAATTTAAAAAATTAGTTTTGGTTAATAAAAATAAAAAAATTCCTGAAGGATATATTGTCAATTTAAAATCATTAAATAATAAAAGAAATTCTGTTGCAGATTTTATATACGATGATTTAAGTGATATGTTAACAGAGGGTAGTAATAAAGGATTAAGTTTTTGGGTGGCATCTGGATATAGAAGTAGTGAATCACAACAAAACATATTAGATGAAACTATAAATGAAAATATTAATAAAGGCATGACTTATGAACAGGCATGTAAAGAAGCAACAAAATTGGTTATGCCAGCAGGCTATAGTGAACATGAAACAGGATTAGCACTTGATATAACATCTAGTAGTTATTTAAATTTAGATGAAAAACAAGAAAATACGGAAGAAAATAAATGGCTTAGAGAAAACTGTTATAAATATGGATTCATTCTTAGATATCCAAAGGAAAAAGAAAAAATAACAGGAATTGATTATGAACCATGGCATTTTAGGTATGTTGGAAAAGAGGCTGCAGAGTATATAACCAAAAATAGAATAACCTTAGAAGAATATCTTGAAAAAACTAATTAAGAATACCCATGTTATATTTTGCACATACTACGTTTGAAAACTTTATAAGTAAGGAGAATGTGATAATGGATAGAGAACATTATATGGTTGAAGGAATTGGAAATCAAGAAGTGAAAACACAAATAAAAAATGCGTTAGAAAAAATCGATGGTGTAAATAATGTATGTGTCGATATGGCAAGAGGAAGTGTTGAAGTTATTTATAATAATCCAGCAACACCAGAAGAAATTAAAAACTGTATTGAAAATGCAGGATGCAATATTAAATAATATGAGAAATAGATGTACTTTTATTAAATGAGAAGTATATCTATTTTTTTATAAATTATATTTTAATTTTGATAGATGAAATAAACCATTAAAAAAGAACAATAAATTCAAAAAAGCCATATTGTTTAAATGATTAAGTTAATAGGATATAATATTATTGAATGGAAATTTTAAATATGAAAAGGAGGATAAGTTTTGAATAAAACACAATATATATATGAATTAAAAAAACTTAATACCATAATAAGTGTTTGTGAATTTGGAAGTTATAGAACTAAGTATTGGGTTGAAAACAGGAGTGACATAGATTTAGCCATTGTATTGTATCCTAATGTTAGTTTTGATGATACTTTAAATATAGAAGATAAAATAGAAGAATTGAGCAAAGAATATTATAAATATGATAATATTCATTTAACGTTTATTATATTTAATGATTTTGCAAATAAATATGCAAGAATGGCAGTTGATAGTGATATAAAATATATAGTGAACGAAGAAAAATGGTATGATTTCCAACATTATGTATTAAAATTTGCTAGGAATAATAGAGAGTTTGAAAAGACTTTAAAGATAGATGAACAATATTTCTATTTTGGAGGTATTATAGATGAGTCCTTATTATAAATATAAAAAAGAAAAATTTTTGGAAAAATATAAATGTGCTTATGATAACTTAGGAGATTTAAAAGATACTATAAAAGAATATAAAAAAAATAATAGCAGAATAATAAGAAGGGCAATGTTTGCATTTTTTCAAGACTTTACCGAATATGTAATAGATATGTGTGAAAGCTATATAGTTATAAATGAAGGAAAATTGACAAGTTCAACTACATCAATAAAACTTATTGAACAAGCTTCACTTATGGGTTTTTTTGACGAAAATCTTAAAGCATATTTAATAGTTGCAGTTAAACTTAGAAATAGGTACACACACGATTATTATCAAAGAGAGTTTAGTGAAGAACAAATAGAAAAATTTTGCTTTGAAGAGTTAGCTTATTTAGAAATATTTTTAGAAGAAAGTAAAGATAAAGTCATACTAAGATATAAAAAACTGTAGATGAATTACAAATTTATTTTACAAAAGATAAGAGTGAGGAAACATGAGATTAGATAAATTTTTAGCAGAAGCATCAGTTGGAACACGTAAAAATGTTAGAGAGTACATTAAAAAGGGATTAGTGAAAGTTAATGGCAAAGTTACTAGAGAACCTTCATTAAATATTAATGAAAAGGTAGATAGTATAAAATATAATAATAATGTCATTGAATATAAAGGAAAAGTATATTATATGTTTCATAAACCACAAGGATGTATAACAGCAAGAAAAGATATAAATACAAAGACAGTTTTAGACTTTTTTGAAGATACTGATATGGATGGGATATTTCATGTTGGAAGATTAGATAAGGATACAGAGGGATTACTTTTATTTACTAATGATGGTGAGTTTGAGCATCACTTGATGTGTCCTGAAAAACATGTTGAAAAAAAATATTTTTTTATAGCATTAGGATCTTTAAGTGAAGAAGATGTAAATAAAATAGAAAATGGACTTTATATTGGACAAGGTGAAAAAATTACTAAGCCTGCAAAGTTAGAAATTATAAAACATGGTGAATTTGAAGAATTTGAAGAAATAAATATTAGAGATTTTTATAAAGCTAAAACTGATAGATACAAGCAACCTGTTATATCAGGGCATCTTACAATTTCTGAAGGAAGAAAACATCAAGTAAAACGTATGCTAAAAGCTGTAGGTTGCTATGTTATATATTTAAAAAGAGTTGCTATTGGAAATTTAATTTTAGATGAAACATTGGAAAAAGGTAAATATAGAGCTTTAACAGAACATGAGGTTGAAAAATTATTTAAACAATAAAGAATTAATTTGGCTATGGAAAAATAAAATCCAAAGTTAGGATTATTAATTTATAAAGATAATATTTTAATTTTGAGTGATGTAAGAAATGGGTGTGAATAGTGGAGAAAAATAAATTAGTGAAATGTACAAGATTTTTATATTCTACATTTTTAATTTTAACTATAATTATGCTATTTATGGTTTATAAAGATTTTAGTGGCAAGATGGGTTTAACATTAGGAATGATATATGTTTTTTTTACTTTCTTTATAATTTTATATACCATTATAATAATTGTTGTAAATTTTAAAAAAAGCAAAGACAAAAATATAGTAAAAAGATTAACAAGATTTATTATGATATTTTTATTAGTAGGTATTTTTAATTATATTTTAGATAAAATATTTACACCTTCTGACATAAATTTAGTGAAAAATTTTTCAATAGCTCTTGGATTAGCTATTGGTGTATCATTTTTTGATGTTATACTTTTAAAAAATAAAGAAAATTAATATATAAAAATAATAGCCATTAACTTAAATATGGCTATTTATTTTTTTATTATTTTCCATAGGTTTTAGATACAGGATCAAGAAATAATCCAATATGAGGTGGATAAAAAGTAAATATAAAAAAACAATAAGTTAATATGATAATACCTATCCAACCAAGGCGTATAGAAATTAATGAGTAGAAGCAGTTTGTTTGTAGAAAATGAAAGCTAAAATAATAAGCAACAAGTACACCTAATATGAAAGTACCAATATCAGCTATAAGAAAATGATTTCCGATAATGCCTACATAGGTATAAAATGAAGTGATTATTACAAATATACCTAACAAAATAGAAAGCAACTTTACTGGAACAAAATTCACAATGTTTTTTCCATATAAAAAATATTCAAAAATGCTGAAAATAAGCATAGGCGTAAAAAGCAACTTTAAGTGTTCAAAAGTACTTTCATTAACAGCACTAAATATTGCAACTAAATTGTTTTTACCAGACCACTGATAAGTAAAATGCAAAAGTGTACCTAAAACTATTGTGAAAATAGCACCAAGAATATGGTAATATTTTAAACTCATAACAAATATCCCCCCTCAAAATATTTTATGATAAGGAAAAATTCATTATGTCACTCTCCCAATAAAAGTTTATTACCATATATAGATAAAAAAGTATTATTTTTGTATAATTGAATTATTATTATGAAATTTACAAATTAGAAAATTTATAGATTGAAAGGGGATTTTATAAATTTGAATATTTTATTAGTGGATGATGAAAAGGAGATTGCAGATTTAGTAGAGGTTTATTTAAAAAATGAAAATTTTAATGTATATAAATTTTATACTGGAAAAGAAGCAATTGAATGTATAGAAAAAGTTGATTTTGATCTTGCTATATTAGATGTTATGCTTCCAGATATTGATGGATTTAAGATATGTCAAAAAATTAGAGAAAAATATTTTTTCCCAATAATTATGTTAACAGCTAAAATTGAAGATATTGATAAGATAAAAGGATTAACATTAGGTGCTGATGATTACATAACTAAACCATTTAATCCATTAGAACTTTCAGCTAGGGTAAAAAGTCAATTAAGAAGATATACAAGATATAATAAGGTAGAAGAAGAAAATAATTTAAATGAATATGATTTTAATGGATTATTAATTAATAATGAAACACATAAATGCATTTTATATGGAAAAGAAATATTATTAACACCAATAGAGTTTTCGATTTTGTGGTATTTATGTGAAAACAGAAGTAAAGTAGTTTCATCAGAAGAACTTTTTGAGTCTGTTTGGAAAGAAAAATATTTAGATAACAATAATACTGTTATGGCTCATATTGCTAGATTGCGTGAAAAAATGAATGAGCCATCAAGAAAGCCTAAATTTATAAAAACAGTATGGGGAGTTGGTTATACTATTGAGTAATGAGAGGAAACCTATAGATAAGAGTTTAAGAAATACAGTATTATCTAAAATATTTATTACAATATCAATCACTACAGTGATATTTTTTATTTTCTTAGCAATTGCTTATATTATATGTCATATGTTTACTTTTAAAGGGGACGAGCCTATATATATTTTGGGTGGTATAATCAAGTATGTATTTCCATTTATATTAATAGTTATTTGGTTTGTTGAAATTTTAATAATTATTATTTCATATTGGAAAAAAGCTTTAAGGTATACAGATATTATTATAGAAGAAAGTAAGAAACTTATAAAAAATGATGATGAAAAAGTAGAATTACCGTTGGAACTAAAAGATGTAGAAGAACAAATGAATAGTGTAAAGCAAATAGCAATTAAAAACATGCAATTAGCAAAAGAGGAAGAACAAAGAAAAAATGATTTAATATTCTATTTAGCACATGATTTAAAGACGCCTCTTACTTCTGTTATAGGATATTTAACACTTTTAAATGATGAAAAAGAAATATCAAAAGAATTAAGAGAAAAGTATTTAGCCATTTCTTTAGATAAGGCGGAAAGGTTAGAAGAATTAATTAATGAATTTTTTGAAATTACAAGATTTAATTTAAGTAGGTTAATTTTAGAGAGGCAAGAAGTTAACTTAACGAGAATGATTGAACAAATTTCATATGAGTTTAAACCATTATTTAAAGAAAAGAATATTGAATGCAAATTAAATATTGAATCAGATCTTAAAATCCAATGTGACGTAAATAAAATGGAGAGAGTTTTTGACAATTTAATAAGGAATGCTATTAATTACAGTTTTGATAATGCTATAGTTGAAATCGAAGCCAAAAGATATAAAAACAAAATATACATGTGTTTTACAAATGAAGGTAATACTATACCAGTAGAAAAATTAGAACGTATTTTTGAACAGTTTTATAGGTTAGATAGCTCTAGAGAATCTAAAAAGGGTGGCTCTGGATTAGGGCTTGCAATAGCAAAAAAAATAATTGAACTTCATAATGGAACAATAAAAGCAAATAGTGCAGATAATAAAATAAAATTTGAGATATTAATTCCAGGATCGTAAGAAAATCGTATGATTTTAGTAATAAAATGATAAGTAAATAGTTTTAAATAAAGAATAAAAGGCATTTTGAATCTTGATATTATAATAGTATCAAAGTTCAAAGTGCTTTTTTATTGTATAGGAATTTGAATTTTTATGAATAGAAAAGTTGAGGTGTGTATTGATATTTGAGAATAATATTATTCCAAGAAACGCAATTATTAAGAGGGGGACAATTATGAAAAACAAAGCAAGAAAAACGAATTTAATGAGTAAAATGATTAATATTATTTTAGGTCTAATAACTATTGTATATATATTAGCAGTATTAAAGATTATAGTTTTTAAAAGTGGTTTTATAACAGGTCTTAGAAGTTTAAATCTTAAACCATTTGGACTTATTAAAGATGTATATTTAGAAAATGAAAATTTAGATGTAATTTTTAAAAATATACTTGGTAATTTCGCATTATTTATTCCAATGGGAATATTAATTCCTTCATTATTTAAAAAAGTTGATATGAAGAAATCTGTGATTATATGTTTTTTTGTAAGTTTAAGCTTTGAAATAATTCAATATATTTTTGGAATTGGATTAAGTGATATTGATGATTTAATATTAAATACATTAGGTGGATTTATAGGGACATTAATTTATTTTAAATTTCTTAAAAAAGTTGATAAGAAATTAAATATGAGGATAAGCACAGTGTGTTTTTTAAGTATTTTTGGTATATGTGGAGTTGTAGCTTTGTATTTGTATCAACCTAATATGCTACCATCACAAATTAAGTTTGTTAATAAGGAAATATTAAATGGATTAGATATAAGTAACAGTGATGTAGAGGGTTTATGCTTAGAGGTTTATGATAATTCTTTCAAAGTTGATATAGAAAAAAGATTTTTTAGGGATGATTATATAAATAGAAATATTGATGGAATATATGAATTAGAAAAAGATGCTCAATTTTTTCTAGAGGAAAAAGAATTCAAATATTCGCCTAATGGAAACATACAAAAAATAAAAATAACATATTCAAAAATATCAAAAGAACAATTTAAGAAAATAATTGAAGAGAAAGAATTAAGTATAAATTTTTGGACTTCACAAGATAATAAATGCAAAAATGTTGTAATAAGAAAATTTTTAAATTAGAAATAACGTACCTTTATTCCAAATGAATGAAGGTACGTGTAATTTTATTTTCTAAATTTTAATATTTCTATTAAATTTCTATTTTTATTAATTAAATTTAATAAAGGTACACCAACAAGTGTTATAACAACAAATTCTCCAATGGCAACCATAAAGGTCCAAAACCAAAAAGATTCTTGTGCACCAAAAACTACTGTAATTTCAAAAGCAACTATAAAACTAAAAAAAGATGGCCAAAGACTGGCGATAAATAAACTTTTTAAGTTGTCTCCTAGAAGCTTTTTAGTTTTTACAATCATTAATAATCCTAATAATGATGCAGTTGAGCCAAAAAGTGCATCTATAATTCCAAAAGGTCCAAGCATATTTGACATAAAGCATCCAATTATTAGTCCAGGAATATAAAGTGGATCTATAAATGCAAGCAATACCATAACCTCAGAAATCCTAAATTGAATTGCTTGATAACTTAAAAAGTAAAAAGCAAATGTAACAACAACATATAATGCAGCTACCATAGATGTTCTTACAAGAAAGTTTGTTTTATTCTTCATGTTTTTCTCCACCTACACCAAAATCAGTGTTGTTCCATAAAATTTCTATTGAAGGATTATTTTCAAGATGTCCATATTCATTTTTAAACCATTTAATTAAAGTAGGATCAGCTTTAATATCTGTAGAATTATTAATATAAACATTAATACATCCACGCTGAAAATATTTTTGAAGTATTTCCATATCATTTTTAATCATTTCTTTTGTTTGACCCTTTATACCAACCATAAGGCAAATGGAAGGAAAGTAACTTGCAACTTCTTCTGGATTACTAAATATGACACCTTTTTTTAAGACTTTGTTTCTGAAATGATCATCAAAGGTTTCAATTCCACACTTAAAAGTAATAGGAATTTGAAAAAAATCTCTCATTTCATTTAACCGTTCACGATACATGTAATGACTCTCAAAGTAAAGATGTTGAATTCCTTTTTCAACAACAACTTTTTTTATGTCTTTAAGAGTTTCCATTGGTAACTCAAAGCAACTTCCTGAATTTATAACTTCAAGACTTTTAAAGTTTCCAATTACATGTTTTAATACTAATTGATTTGTAGCAATTATATCATTCATATCTTCTGAATTATCATCAATATAATCACAAAAAGAACAATGCCCCCATTGACATCGCCTAGATTTTAATAGGACGATTTCACGGGGGTTTTTACGATCAATAATACTATAACGTTCTATTGACATATATATCAACCCCTTGTTTTTTAATAGTGGGTACCAAGGAAACACTCTTAAAGACAAAATTAATTATAACATATAGGTAAAGGATGTAAAGAATTTTGGAATAAAAAAAATAAAGCTACAAATATTATGTAGCCCTATTTATGTAGATTTATTTTAATGTATCAAATATGTTAATTCTTTCAAAAGAACAGCCTTTTCTTATAACAGGACAATAATTTTTTTCTTTAACTGCTTTTATAAAGTCAGCTTCATTTTTTATGTTTTCTTTAAATTCAGTGGCAAAACATCCAACTTTTTCAGTTATATGTGAGTCTCCAGCACCAAAGCAACCTAAATTAAATTCAGTAGCAATTGAATAAGCATAAAGATTAGCATGTGGCATTGTACTTCCATTAAAAGTTTCAACTCCATCTAAAAGATTATGAAGTGTTTTAATATTATCACCGAGACCTCTATTATTATTTCTATATGGATGAGCGCAAATTGCAACACCATTTTCTCTTTTTACTATTTCTAAAAGTTCTTTGGCATGAAGTTTTTCTTTTGGAAGTTCTTCTAATCCAAAAACCAATATATCTCCTTCATAAGTTAGTATTTCTGCGCCAACTATAACTAGAATTCCATCCATTGTAAAAGAAGAACCTAAATCTCTTCTTAAACCATTGCTTTCATGGTCGGTTACACAGATACCATCTAAACCTATTTTCTTTGCTGCACAGATAGCTTCTTCTAAAGACATCAAACTATCACTGGAATATCTATTTTCATGTAAATGAGTATCTATTATCATAAGTTTTACCCCCTAAGTTAGAACAAAATATAATAAAAATATTTTTATGTTAATATTTTCATTATAACATTGAGGTGTAGGAAAACTTCATAGGAATATCCAATAAATAAAAAATAACTATTGGAAAAATGAATAGGTTTACAGGTGATGATATGATATAATTAAAAAATAATAGGAAAATTAAATAAATTTGCAAGGGAGAATGTCACAATGAGTAAGACGAAACGACTTTTAAGTATGATTATGGCAGGAATGCTTTCATTTTCATTAGTAGCTTGTGGTTCTAATTCAGAAAATAAGAATGCATCAAAAGAAAAAACAAATGCTGGGGAAAAAGTTGAAGGTACTTTAAAAATAGTTACAACTTCAGAAAGTTATAAAGAACTATTTGATAAATTTACAAACGAAACAGGAGTTAAAGTAGAATTCTTGTCAATGTCATCAGGTGAAGTTTTATCAAGAACTTTAGCTGAAGGAAATAAACCTATGGGAGATGTTTGGTTTGGAGGCGGAATTGATGCTTTCATGGAAGCTAAAGAAAAAGGTTTATTAGAACAATGTGATTTTGAAGGCTCAGATAAAATTGCAGAACAATTTAAAGATAAAGAAAATTATTGGTTTAGTAAAGGGTTAACTATAGTTGGATTCATTACTAATGATGATATATTAAAAGAAAAGAATTTAGATGCACCTAAAAAATGGTCTGATTTAGCTGATCCTAAATATAAAGATGAAATATTAATGTCTAACCCAGCTGTTTCAGGAACAAACTATGCAGTAGTTAATTCATTACTTCAAAATAAAGGTGAAGAAGAAGGATGGAAATACTTTGAAGAATTAAATAAAAATATACCATTCTATTCTAAAAGAGGAAAAGATCCTAATCAAAAAACTGCAGCAGGAGAAGTTGCAATAGGAATTACATATTTAGATAATACTGTTGAAAAATTAAAAGATGAGCAAAATGTAAGTATAATATATCCAGAAGATGGTATGCCATGGATGCCAGATGGAGTAGCTGTATTTAAAAATGCAAGTAATACTCCGGCAGCAAAGAAATTTATATCATGGTTATTTGAAGATGAGAACTTAAAAGAACTTGCAAGAATAGATGGTAAAGATACAGTTAAATTAGTAAAGCCAAGTCTTGAAGGTGTTGAACTTTCAATATCAAAGGACAAGCTATTAAAACAAGATTTATCACTATTTGGAGAAAAAAGGGATGCCATATTAGAAAAATGGAACAAGATGGCTGGAGATAAAAGTGAAACAAAATAGTGTTAATAAAAAGGTATCTAGTTTAGGTACCTTTTTTAATAAAATTTTTGAAAAAGGATTATTTATAATAGTTGTAGTCCTTATATTAATTTTTATATTATGGCCTATTTTAAATGTTATAAAGGAAAGTTTTTTATTAGATGGCAAGTTCACTTTAAATTTATATAAAGAGTTAATACAAAATAAAAGTAGGCTTATATATAATAGTGTTTTTGTAGGGGTATTAACAATGATATGTTCTACAATAATATCTATATGCATAGCTATTTATGCATCATTTAGTGATAATAAAATTAGAAAAATAATTACGGTAATATTAATGATTACTATGATATCTCCACCATTTGTATCTTCATTGGCATATATAAATTTATTTGGAAGACGTGGGCTTATAACACATGGAATTTTAAATTTAGCAATAAATCCATATGGATGGAAAGGTATAGTTATGATGCAAACTATATCAAATGTATCAATAAATAGTTTATTACTTATGGGAATAATAAGTGGTATTGATAAAAATCTTTTAATGGCATCACAAGATTTGGGTTCATCACCATCGTATGCTATAAGAAAAGTGCTTTTACCATCAATGATTCCAGGAATTATTGTTTGTGCACTTTTAACATTTATTAGATCATTATCAGACTTTGGTACACCAATGGTTATTGGTGGAGCATTTGATGTTTTAGCCACAGAAGTTTATTTAAATATAATAGCAAATTCCAATATTGCAATGGCATCTGCTATGAGTGTTCTAATATTAATACCTTCATTAATTGCTTTTTTTGTTTATAGATATTATATGAAAAAATCTAATTTATTAGTGGAAGGAAATAATAAGATTATTTCTAATGATAATGAATTTAACCTAAAGGGTGCAATGAAAATATTTTTAGTGAGTATAACTTTATTTTATATCACTGTAATGTTACTTCAATATGGTAGCATTTTTATATCATCCATTTCAAAATTTAGGAAAGGTAATTTTATATTCACTTTAGAAAATTATCAAAATCTGAAAAATTATAATATGAGTTGTTTTATAAGAAGTATAGTGTACTCACTAATTACAGGTGTGGTAGGTAGTATACTTGGAATGATAATTGCATATTTTACAGAACGAAGAAAAATAAGAGGAATGAAAACATTAGATTTTATTTCAACATTACCATATATAATTCCAGGAACATTCTTTGGAATAGGATATATATTGGCCTTTAATGGACCAATAATTTCTTTAACTGGTACTGCTACAATAGTGATTTTAAATTGCATTTTTAAACAAATGCCAATGACAACAAAAGCAAGTAGTGCTGCTATAGTACAAATAAATGGAGAAATAGAAGAGGCAGCGAAGGACTTAGGTGCAAGTAATATACATGTTATAAAAGATATTATAATTCCAAACTTGAAAACTGCATTTGTAGTTGGATTTGTAAATAATTTTACTGCAACAATGACAACAGTTGGAGCTATAATTTTCTTAGTTTATCCAGGTCAAAAGGTAGCAACACTAGAAATGTTCGATGCAATTCAAACAGGAAATTATGGAGTTGGTGCTGCTATTGCAACTATAATAATTATTATAACGTTATTTGTTAATTTAGTAGTATCTAAAGTGATTTTAGGAGAAAAGAGGTGCAAAGATGTATCTTAAATTGAGTAAATTGAGTAAAAGCTTTGGGGATAAAAAGGTTTTAGATAATTTAACGCTAGACATAAAAAAGGGAGAATTATTATGTTTACTTGGTCCATCAGGTTGTGGAAAAACAACTGCACTTAAACTTATTGGTGGATTTTTAAAAGAGGATTGTGGAAGCATACAAATAGATAGTGAAGAAATGACATCTTTAGAGCCAGAGCATAGACCAGTATCTACTGTTTTTCAATCTTATGCACTTTTTCCTCATATGACAGTTTTAGAAAATGTTATATACGGATTGAAATTTAAAGGATATAAAAAAAGAGAAGCTATAAAAGAAGGAGAGAAATATTTAGATATTGTTGACTTATTAGAACATAAAAATAAAAAAATAGGACAACTAAGTGGTGGACAACAGCAAAGAGTTGCACTAATAAGATCACTTATAGTAAAACCTAAGGTATTATTACTTGATGAGCCATTAAGCAATCTTGATGCAAAGCTAAGAGTGAAAATGAGAGAAGAAATTAAAGCATTGCAAAAACAATTTAATATAACTATGATTTTTGTAACTCATGATCAAGAGGAAGCATTAAGTATTTCGGATAAGATAGCTGTTATGAATGGTGGAAAGCTTGAGCAAATAGGAACACCAGAAGAGATATATAATAGACCAGTCAATAGTTTTGTACTTGATTTTATAGGAAATTCTAACATTATAAAAGATGGAAATGGTAAAAGTATATTTGTAAGACCAGAACATATAAAGATTAATAAAAGTTCAGGAAATTTAAAAGGTAAAATAATTTCTAGAATATTTATGGGGTCATATTTAACTTATATAGTTCAAACAGAACAGGGAATTATAAATGTAAAAGAAACAAATGTTCAAAATGAATTTTATGAAGTAAATGAAGAAATATATCTAGAGTTTTCTAAATGTGGCTCATTTGAAGAATAAATATAATAAATTAAAACTATCTAAAGAAAAATTTTATTTTAGATAGTTTTTTATTTTATATAAATTTAAAGAACAATATGTGTTAGCACAAGATTTTTAAATGATATATCAAAATAAAGGAATTTATTGGATAAATTTATGCAAATATATTATAATAAATAGGAGAGTTGAATTCATGAAAATTTAAAAATAGTATTTAAGTAAAAGTTATAGATAGGATAAAATAAAAAGAAGGGATATACTAAATTAAATCAGTATATTATAGGTAAAATATAAATGTTTTTTATGGTACTTATTAGTGCTATATTTATTACAAAATTCCAATATGGTAGCTTTATAAATTGTTTAGGTATGGCCATTATTGGTGGCCTAGTAATTTATAAAGGACTAGAAAAAATTAGTTCAACTGTTAAGATAAAGAATACAACAAATTTAGTAATGGGAACAATAATTATACTTGGAGCAATTGCTAATTTATTTTTAGAAAATTATATGGAGTTAGTTATGTCAATATTAATTATATGTGGAATAACTGTTAGTTTGATTCTAGAGAAGTCTCAAAGTTAAATAATAATATTATTTATAAATGCTGTTAATAAAAGGTTATTAACAGCATTTATATTTTATATAGAAAATACTTCTAGGATATTTTAATAATATTAGAAAAAAATAATTATATAATAAAATATTTAAGGAAGGATTTATTATATGTCTAAAAAACCGCGCTATTTTGTTATAATATCACATTGTTTATTGAACCCTGGAACTAGAGTACATTTATTAGGAAAAAGCTTTGGATTATGCAAAAAAATAGTTGATTATTTCTTGGATAAAAATATTAGTATTATTCAATTGCCATGCCCTGAGTTTACGGCTATGGGATATTTAAGAAACCCTCAAGGGAGACAGCAATATGATAATATATTTTTTAGAAAGCATTGCAGAAAAGAATTAGAGTCTTATGTGGATATGATATGTGAATTAAAAAATAATGATAATACACCATTATGTTACATAGGTGTACAATCAAGTCCAACTTGCAGTATATATTGGGGAAAACATAAAACAAATAAATATAAAACAGAATCTATGAATCCTGATCCAGATGCTAAAGAAGGTGATGGTGTTTATGGTGTTATGACTAGTGTTTTAGATGAAATGTTAAAGGAAAAAGGAATAAATATTCCTTATTTAGAGGCACCGGTAAAAGAAAGTATTGACTCAGAAAAAAGTATAAGATTTTTCAATCAATTATATGATTTATTTAATGTGCCTAAAGAATATAGGCATTTAGAAAAATTCTTAGAAAAAAAATAATATATCAAATTAAAAAATAAAATATTGGCATAAAGAAACATGTATATTACTAGATTTATTTAACTGTATAAGGTTAAATAAATCTAGTTTTATTATATTGCACAGTATTGGTTTTAGAAATTTGATTTCTATGTAATAAGTAGTAGAAAAAAAGTAAAAATAAATAATTTTCAATCTTATAAACAAAAATATAAAATATGTGTTAAAATAATTAATAAAGATTATTAATAAAGGTTAAATATTAATTAATTTGAATTATTAACCAAGATATGAAAATTATTTACAAATGTTTTTGCTTAATATGGGAAAGGTTGATGAGATGAATTTTAAAAAACTTGAATTAGAAGACAAGAGTTTATTTGAAAATTATATATATCCGTACAATTTTTTAAGTTGTGAGTATTCATTTACTACATTATATATATGGAAAGATGCATGTGATGTTCAATATACAATTTATATGGATGCATTGATAATTAAGAAAAAAGACTTTGAAGGTAACTATCATTTTATGCAGCCATTAGGTTATAAAGATGAAGACTTAGAAGTTATATTAGAGGAATTAAAGAATTATAAAGAAAATAACAATATGAAATATATATTTAAGGATTTAGATGAAGAGTTTGTAGAAAAAACAAAAGTAATCCTTACAAATCATGAAAAAGTTCAAATTGAAGAGGATAGAGATAACTTTGATTATTTATATGAATCAGAGAAACTTATAAGTCTTTCAGGAAAGAAACTTCATAAAAAGAAAAATCATTATAATGCTTTTGTAAAGAAATATGAGTATGAAGTTAAAGAAATAAATAGTAAAGAAATAATTGAAGATGTAATTGAAGTAGCTAATGAGTGGTTTAATAAAAATGAACATAAAGATGAAATACTCTATTATGAAAATTTAGGGATAAAAAATATTTTAAGAAATATTGAATTTCTAAATTTAAAGGGAATTGCTACTTATGTAGATAATAAAGTGGTTGGAGTTACTGTGGGTGAAAAATTAAATAATAATTTAGCTATTATACATATAGAAAAAGGTGATATAGACTATAGAGGGATCTATAGTTTTATAAATAGAACTTTCATTATGGATTATTTTAGTGATGTTAAGATAATTAATAGAGAACAAGACTTAGGTATCGAAGGGATGAGAAAAGCTAAAATGGCATATTATCCAGTAAAACTTGAAAAGAAGTTTATTTTAAATTGGTAATTTTAATATGAAAGGTTGATTTTATGAAAAATTTATTACAAGGAAAAAGAATAAAACTTACGGCTATAGAAAAGAAAGATATACCTAAATTTACAGAATGGTATAATGATACTAATTTTATGAGACATTATGATGTTATAAGTGCAGTTCCTAAAACAACAGAAGAAGTAGAAAAAATAGTTTATGAAGTTACAAATTCCAATGAACAGTATATTTTTGCTATAAGGGATATTGAAAGTGGTGAATTTATAGGAGTTACAGGATTTGAAAATATTCTTTGGAATAATGGTACAGCACTTATATACATAGGTATAGGAAATGAAAAGTATAGAGGAATGGGCATTGGCGAAGAGGCTATGCAGTTAGCCATTGAATTTGGATTTAGAGAATTTAATTTTTATAAAATATGGTTAACTGTGTTAGAATATAATTTTTCAGCAATTAAGTTGTATGAAAAAATAGGATTTGAAAGAGAAGGAGTAAATAGAGAATTTATATATAGAGATGGAAAAAGATATGATTTATATAATTATGGATTATTCAGGAGTAATTGGATTTTAAAAGCATAAACACATTAAAAAATAACTTTTGTAATTAACAGTATCGAATTGAATTGATGAAGAATATATTAATAATATGCTATAGCAATTAGATTTTAGTTATAGTTAATTACAGGAGTGATAATAATGGAACAAATAAAGATTATATTACAAAGGTTAAAAAATCCATCCGTTATAATGAGTATAGTATCACAAATTATTACTATATTAGTACTTTTAAATGTAAATGTGGACAAACAAGCAGTTACAGGAGTTGTAACTGCAATATGTACTATTTTAGTTTTATTAGGTATATTATCAAATCCTGATACTAATACTAAAGGATATGGTGATGATATGATACAATGTGATCATTGCAATAAACTTACTAAGCATGTGTTAGTTAACGGTAAAATGGTTTGTAGTGAATGTGGAAATGAAAACAGTAATAAAAGTGAAAATAATGATAATAAAATATAGATAGAAATCTAGTAGGGTGTAATATTATGCCCTACTTTATTTATATTGTTGTTTTTTTATTTGAAATTATAATAAATCTTTATATAAATTAACAATTATTTAATTTAATATATTTCTGATGTAATGAATAGTATTTATTGATAAAATTTAATAAGAGAGTCTGTAATTATGGGGAATGGGGGAAGTAGGATGGAAAATAATATTTATCTAGAGAGAGAAGAGAGAACATTGTGGTTTCAAGAAGCAAGGTTTGGTATGTTTATACATTGGGGATTGTATGCAATACCAGCTTTAGGAGAATGGATAAGGTCACAAAAGAATATAACAAATGAAGAGTATCAAAAGTACTTTAATGAATTCAATCCTAAAAATTATAATCCAAAGGAATATGCAAAGCTAGCTAAAAGAGCTGGAATGAAGTATGCAGTTATGACAGCAAAACATCATGATGGATTTTGTCTATTTGATTCAAAGTATACAACATATAAGTCTACCAATACTAAATGTAAAAGAGATTTAATTAAAGAATATGTAGAGGCTTTTAGAGAGGAAGGTATTAAAGTTGGACTTTACTATTCATTATTAGATTGGCATCATGAAGATTATCCAGCTTATGGTGACAGACATCATCCAATGAGAAATAATGAAGAATTTAAAAATAAGACACATAAAATTGAGAATTATGTAAAGTATTTTCATAACCAAGTCAGAGAATTGCTTACAAACTATGGGAAGATAGATATTATGTGGTTTGATTTTTCATATGATGATATGACTGGTGAAAGATGGCAAGCTACAAAGCTTATGAAAATGGTTAGAGATCTCCAACCACATATTATAGTAGACAATAGATTAGATGATAAGAAAAATATAAAAAAAGCAAATTTATCACCGTATACTGGAGACTTTGATTCACCAGAACAAATAATTCCCCCAAAAGGAGTTGTTGATGAAAATGGAAATAAAGTTCCTTGGGAGGCTTGTATAACTTTAAATAACAATTGGGGTTATTCAGCATTTGATAAAGATTTTAAAAGTACTAAACAAATAGTTAGGGCATTAGTAGAATGTGTGAGTAAAAATGGAAATTTAATTTTAAATGTTGGACCAGATGCAAATGGAGAAATTCCTAAAGAATCTTCAGATATATTAGAAGAAGTAGGTAATTGGATGAAGTATAATGGTGAAAGCATATATAAGTGCAAGGCTAGTATGTATGCAAAACCTGAATGGGGACGTTATACTCAAAATGAGAAAAATCTTTATTGTCATATATATGATAGAGGAATTGGTTATGTAAATTTAAATAACTTGAGAAATAAAGTTGAATTTGCAACATTGTTAAAAGATGGAAGCGAAATAGAGATTGATTTTCCTTGGATGGCAGAAGAGTTTGTTAAAGATGCTTTTTTAAATCTTAAAACTTCAAAGTTACCAGATGAAATAGATACAGTTATAAAACTTAAACTTATTTAAAAAAATATAGGGATAATTCATTTAAATAATGAAATTAATCCCTATGTTTTTTAATCTACACACTCCATAAGTTCAAGAATTATGCCATCTGGATCTTTAAAATAAACTGCTTTACTTTTTCCAAAACCTTGATTTGTAAAATCAAAGTATTGAGGAGTTGATAAAAATTCAACACCTCTAGATATTAAGTCCTCATAGACTTTATCAATATTTTTTACATAAAAACATAATTCAGATATTGATGTTTGTGTTAATGAATTTTTAAAAGTAGTTGTATCTGTAGAAGCAAATTGAATTAACTCAACGGGTGGAGTCATAATATGATTGCTACCATTAAGATAAGCAACTTTAACTGAGCAATTTTTTAATCCAAACAGAGCATCAGTAGATTCACCCTCCATAACCATTTGACCCTTAAATTTTAAACCTAAAGTATTTTGATAAAAGTCGATTGAACGATTTATATCAGATACAGTTAAGCCAACATGAGCGATATTTTTAATCATAAAAAACCTCCAACAATATAAGTTTTATAAAACTTATTAAATTCATTTTATAAATAAGGTGCAACAAAGAAATGTTGAACTAAGGCTGAAATTAAACTTAAAATAAAAATTGAAGAGACTACAATAATATGTCTTTTCTTATGCATTACCATAATAGCTATATATTCTCTAATTAAAGCATTAGGCAAAAAATAAAGTGCTGTTTTAGATCCAATTCCATTACTTTTTAACCCAGCCATTTTTGCATATAAAGCAGCTCTAAATAAATGAAAATTATTTGTAACAAAAATACTATTATATTTTTTACCTGTACTATTATCCATTATTTGCTTTGAAAACTTCATATTTTCAAAAGTGGTAGTTGATTTATCTTCTATCAATGTATTTTCGAAAGGAATTCCTTTATCAATAGCATATTTTTGCATAGCTAAAGCTTCTGAAATTTTCTCGTCACTTCCTTGTCCACCAGAGAATACAATCTTAGGTGGAGTTGTAATTTTACTTTGCTTGTTATAAAAGGCTATAGCTTTGTCAATACGACTGGCAAGAAGTGGTGGGACTCTATCACCTATTAGTCCACTACCTAAAACAATTATAAAATCTTGATTTAACTTCGGTTTATTAAATTGATAAATAAAAGATATCATTAAGAAATTAAATACATCTAGGAAATAGTAAATTGCTATAAAAGTAAAACTACTAAAGAAAATATTTACTTCAGGTGAAAATACATTCTTTGATAATACAAAAGTTAAAATTAGATATAAAACTAGTCCCATAGCTATAAAGAAGGTTAATAAATTAGAAAGTCTTTTACCTTCACGACTTATAAGAATTTTAGCATTTATAAACAATCCAACAATAAGAGCGTAAATTCCAAATGCAAAAATAAATAAAGCTAATAGTATAAAAATAAGAGTTATACCAATAAGAAATGGATTTCCAGTGGTAAATGCAATGTATACAGTTGATAACATAGCAGTAAATAAAAAAACATTAAACAAAAATCCATTTATAAGTTTTCGAGAGTCTATCATATATGAAGCAAAGAAAACTATGAATGTAAATATTGTTAATACTAATAAAAAGTACATTATAAACCTCCTAAAAATAATTTCAAATAATATTAATTTATCATAAAAGTACATAAATTATAATAGAAAAAAATAACTTATATAGTTATTTATAGTTAATATATTAGTTTTATTTACATATTTATTAAAAAAATTAATTTATTAACACAAATGTTACAAAATTTTATACAGAATTCGATAAAAATAAAAAAGTTTTGATATTAATATATAGCATATGATTAAAAAGATGGGGTGATAAAATGATTAAAGATTTTTTAAATAATGAATGGGATGTTAAATGTTAGAATTATCAAAGCTTATATATGAAACCAGAAATGCTATCAAGAAAATAGGAAAGAATGAGTATATAACTATAATTCAGGAGGAACAATCAGGTCATTTACATATATGGTTATTTCCTAGATGCCAGTGGATGAATGAAAAATTTGATGATTCATTAAGCTCAATTAGAGATATAATGGATTATGCAAGGAAAAATCTAAAAAATCAAGAACAAATTGAAAATATATTAAAAACAGTAGAAAAGATAAAAATAGAAATTAATAAGAAATAGTACTATATATTAAAATAATAGAAAGGGTATATAAAAATAGACTCTTTCTATTATTTTAAGAATTAAATTTCAATTATTCAACATAAAATTCTTTTAAATCATCTAATCTTAAACATGCCATTCGTCCATGGTCACAACAGTTACCAGTGTCTATACAAATTTTATTTTTATAAACTTCATCATACCAAATCTTATATGGAAGTTCAGAGGTTAGCTTGAGTCTACGATTTAAAGATGGTCTTGGGGTATGTCCAAAAATTATAGTGTAGTTATTATAATTTTTAAGACCTTCTGACTTTAAAAATTCATCACGTATCCACAATAATTCATGAGCTTGAGCATATAAAGCATTTTCAAAATCCATAAATTCAATATCTAATTTTAAAAGAGAAATATCAATCCCTGCATGAACTAATAAAAATTTATTATTAATAATTTTAAAGTATTCAAGTGAGTTCAAATAATCTAGAATTTTATTCTGTTCTAATTTATTTAATTTATAAAAATCCTCTTTAGTTTTATCATTTCCATTAATATCCCAATGATTCATTTCATATTTATCATTTAAATTTAAAGCATCAAGCATCATGCGTTCATGATTACCCATTAAAGATATTATATTATTATGATTCATTACATATTTAATAACGCCAATAGAATCATTTCCTCTATCTATCATATCACCTAAAATATATAATGTATCAGAAATTTTAAGATTAATAACTTCCACTAATTTTTTTAATCTATCAAGCCTTCCATGAATATCGCTAACTACATAAATCATGTTATCACCACATTTCTATAGAATAATTGGTATAATTTTATATTATTTTAAATGATTTGTCACTTTATTCAAATAAATAGATTTAAATATAGGGTTCCAAGTTCATCATCATAATTATTAGTTCCAAAACTTGGATACCCTTAAGATTGAGACTAGCTCGGAATCATTTTATAGTAAGTATTTCTTTTGAAAGCAATATATTTACAGCTAAAAGAATAGTTTTGAATTCGAGCTTGTTTCCCTATATATATATAGCTTTCCAAGTTGAAAGATGAAATTATTCTTATTCTAATTGAGAAAGAACAAATTAAAGTGTTATATAAAAATTAACAATGAAAGATAAAACTGAAGTCTCAGTTTTTGAAATCAAATTTTACAATAATTTTTAAAGCAAATAATTTAAATATCATATAAAAACTAGTTTTTATGTGTTTATATTTTTAGATATTAGGAACAAAGAGAGTAATATCTACCATAACCTTTCACTCTTAGTTCTTAATTGGTTCCAAATATAAAAATAGGAATAACATGTAATTTTAGTAGTATCATTTGATAAAAAGATTACTTTAAATTTGAACACTATATAATTTACAAGAAAAAGTATTATAATTATGTTATTAGGATAGAATTTAAACTAATAAATAAGTAAGATTCTAAGAAGAGGTGGAGTAAAATGGCAGATATAAAATTTGAAATTGAAAAAGAAATTGGCAATATTTCTGAATCATCAAAAGGATGGACAAAGGAATTAAATTTAATAAGTTGGAATGGTAAAGAAGCTAAATATGATTTAAGAGATTGGGCACCAGAACATGAAAAAATGGGTAAGGGTATTACCTTGTCTCTTGAAGAATTAAAAAAACTTAAAGAAATACTTAATAGTATGGATATATAGAAAAGTCTTAAGTTAAAATAATTTTATGAACAAGAAAAAGCATCTATAGTATAAGTTGAAATCTATAGGTGTTTTATTTTTGTATAAGAATTTGAATTTTAAAAAATGGAAATTAGTCTAAGACTAAATAGAAATTAATTTTTAAATATTAAGAATAAATCTAGTATACATATAGGATAGAATTTATTCTTGAACAATTGATGGTAAACTTAAGAAATAATTTAATTTTATATAATAAAGTTTGTGTTTGCAAATTAAATAATAAGAAAATTTTGAAAATTTTACGGATTGTGATACAATTAAAAAGTAAATTTACAAATTATAACATATATAAGAGAGGGGAAAATGAAGAAAGTAGAAGTATTAAATTTAATAGAAAAGATTTCACCACATGCTAAGTTATATGTGAAAAATGAGTTTGAAAAAGAAAGTGTACAAGTTATATATGCTAGTCCTAATAATAATGGGGTATTTATATGTGTTGATAATGATGATTGTTGTATTTTTTATACAATATTTATTAATGAAAGTGGTGTAAAAAAAAGTTTACAAATAATAGAATGTACAATTAATGAATATATATCTAAGGGGCTATCAAAAGAAGTATGTTTTAATGTTTATGGTGAAAATATTGAAATTATTAAATTAGTAAGAAATTTAGGGTTCAAATTAGATATGGAAGGATATCATCTTGAATATCAAAACAAAAAAATATTAAATTTAGAAGAATGTGAATTAATTGAGAAAAAATTTGAAGAGAATATGGTAGATTCATTTATTAAGCTATTTGATAGTGCATATTATAAGCTTAATTTAGAAAATAATTGGGAGTTAAATAATCATCTTAAAAATAAAGAATACTTTGAGAGAAAACTTATTGAATTAAGCAAGTTAAATGCAGTAAGTTCATTTTGGTTAAATAATGAATTAGTTGGTGCATATATTTTTGAAGATGATTATATTACAGATATAGTTGTAGAGCCTTTATTTCAAAATAAAGGTTATGGAAGTTATATATTAAAAAAATGCATTGAAAATATGATAGAAAACAACTCTATTAAAAATATAAGACTTAGAGTTGCAAAATCTAATGTTGGTGCAAAAAAGTTATATGAACTAAATGGATTTAATGAGATTGCATATTTTTCAGAACACACATATGAAAATTACCAAGGAAATAGTTTAAAGCCTTGATTTTATAAGGAGAAAATACAAAATGATTAAAGATATAAAAGTATGTAAAATGATAGAAAAAGATGTTAATGAAGCAAAGGAAATTTGGATGAATCAGTATAATTTATATTGTAATAATATTAAATTTCCTTCATATTGGAAAGAAAAAAGTGAGTTATTAGAAAATTTTTTGAACTGGAAAATAAAAAATGAAAATGCTATTGTAGCAAAATTAAATGATAAAGTAATAGGATTTTTAGCTTATGATGAATTTCCATTCAATGGAGAGAAGTCTACATTTTGTCCTGCGATAGCACATTCAGCAGTTGAAGAATACAAGGAAAGTGTATATTTAGAAATGTATAAAAATGTTTCTCAAAAATGGGTAAATAGAAATATTTTCAATCATATGTGGACAATATTTTATAATGATGAAAAACTTAAAAATATTTTATTTGATTTAGGATATGGATCATATTTAATAGATGCATTTAATGATGTAAATATAAGTAATATTATTTATGAAAAATCAGGATATAAAATAAAAAAGGCAACTATTGAAGATGTAGATATATTATATGATCTTGTGGAAGAATCAAATAGATATTATGCTTCTGCTCCATTATTTTTAAAAAGAGATGAATTAAATAAAAATGAAATTGAAGAAATAATAGTAAAAAATAATGTTCTTATCGTATGGGATAAAGAAATAGCAATAGGATTTGTAAATTTAACTATAGCAGATGAAAATAATTTTATAGATATGTCTATTATAAATTGTGCACTAATAGATGAGATAGGCATTTATATAAAATTGGAATATAGAAATAAAAAAATAGGAATTGAACTTTTAAGGGAAATAATTAATTATTGTAAAGAACATAAAGTGGAATATATTCATGTTGATTTTGAAACTGCAAATTTATATGGAAATAAGTTTTGGAGAAAGTATTTTACTCCAATGTTGCTATCCATGAGAAGAACAATTAATAAAGATATAAATGATATTTAAAAAAGTAGCTTAATTTCAAATATATATAAAGTGAGGAAAAATTTTATGTACAAAGATAAATGCAATTCAAAAAACAGATTTAGTGGTATGGCTGAAAATTATAATAGATTTAGACCAACATATTCAAGTGATACTATAAGATTTTTAAATGATGCTATTGATTTTAATGAAAACTTAGTTTTAGCAGATATAGGTGCTGGTACAGGAATTTCAAGTAAAATGTTTTTAGAAAATGGAAATGAAGTATATGCAGTTGAACCAAATGAAGATATGCGAATAGTATTGGAAAGAGTACTTAGTAAATATGAAAAGTTTCATTCAGTTGAAGGATCTTCAGAAGTTACCAATTTACAGTCTGAATCTATTGATGTTGTTATATCAGCACAGTCACTCCATTGGTTTAATCCTAAACTTGCCACAAAAGAGTTTTCAAGAATTCTTAAGTCTAATGGAATGATTGTAGTGCTATACAATATTAGAAGAAATAACTTAGAAGGATTTATGAGTGAATATTCTGATCTTATTAGTAAATATGGTGAAAAATATATTAATAAATCAGATGATAATTTAATATCAAAGTTTTTTGGAGAAAGAAAGGTTTATGAAAAAATATTATATAATCCTCAAGTAGTTAATTTTGAAGAATTAAAAGGAAATTTAACATCATACTCATATGTACCAAAAGAAAATAATCCTAAGTTTAAAAATATGATAGAAGAGCTGAAAAATATATATGATAAATATAATAAGGATGGAAAAATCACTTTGGAATATGATACATACGTAAGTTGTTGCAAAATTAAATAAAAAAAATAATAAATTATAAAAACTAGGCATTTAAAAAATTAAGTGTCTAGTTTTTTTATTTAATAATTTAATATTTTTAAGTTCATATTGATAGATATTACATATTTGGATACGAAGTATTATATAGATAGAGATTATATAGATAAGGAAGGCAAAAATGAAAATAAATGAAAATAACTTTATAGATGAATTAAAGAAAAAGAATGACAAAGCAATAGATTATATTTTAGATAGTTATGGTTGGATAATAAAGACAATAGTTAAGAAATACTTATATAATTTTGAAAATATTAAGGATGAATGTATAAACGATATACTTATGGCTGTTTGGACTAATATAGAAAGTTTTGATGATTCAAAAGGAGATTTCAAGAATTGGCTAGGTGGAGTTTCAAAATATAAAGCAATTGATTGTAAGAGAAAATATGGAAGATGTTTGGAGTATGAAAACATTGATGATATGGAAATAGCAACAAGTAATAATGAATATGAAAAATTTATAGAAAATGAATTAGATGAGGATATAGATGAACTTTTAAATTGTCTTAAAAAAGAAGATAGAGAGCTTTTTTTAAAACTATATGTAGAAGAAAAAGAGATTAATGATATAAGTAGTGAAATGGGCATAAAGCGAGAAGCTGTTTATAATAGAGTTTCTAGAGGAAAAAAGAAATTAAAAAAATATATGAAGTTTATAAATTTTAGAGGAGTATAGAAATGAGTAAAAGTATTTATGAAATGTTTAATGATAGCAATATAGATTTAAACTTTGAAGAAGTAGAAACATTTAATGACATTGAAAAGCAAAACATAAAAAGAACTTTTAAAAAGAAGGTTAAAAATAATAAAAGCAATAAAAAATTTAAAATAGCGATGGTTATGGGGCTTCTGATAGTTACAGGTTTGTTTGGAACTAATATGGGAAAAACAGTATTAGCTGAAATAAATATAGTAAGTGTAGATATAGCTAATAAATTGGGAATAAATAAAAATTTAGACGAGTATAAAACTGTAATAGATAAGAGTATTACTAAAAATGGTATAACAATTAAATTAAATGAAGTGATTTTAAACGAAAATGAATTAATAGTTTCTACAACATTAAAATCACATGATAAAAAAATGGATGAATCTGATATGCACTCATTTGCTGAGCTTTATATAAATGGAAAAGAAATAAAAAGTACAGCTAGTGGAAGTGGCAAAAGGGTAGATGATTATACCATGGAAGAAGTAATAAGTTATAGGTTAGATGATGATTCTATAAGTGGAGATATAGATGTAAAAATAAAATATAAAAATGTATTATTAAAAGGTAATGAAGTAAGTGGTCCATGGATTTTTGAATTTAAAACTAATGGTGATGAGTTAGCCATAGATACAAATAAGATAAAGCTTGCATATAAATTTAAACTTGATGATATGTCACAAGTAAATTTAAAAGAGTATACAAGCAATAATATAGGAGAAAAAATATATTATACAAAAACAAAATCAAAAAATAATGTAAATTATGATTTAATACTTAAAGGAACTGATGATTTAGGTAATAAAATAGAGTTTTATATGTCTAGTGAGGTAGATGGAGAAGGTATATTCAAGAGAGATAGTTTACAAGAGCCTTTATCTAAAGATGCTAAAATTTTAACTCTTACACCATACGCATCAGAATTTCCTAAAAAAGGTGGAAAACTAGATAGTAATTTTGTGAAAGTAGGAGAAACATTTGTAATTGATTTAATTAATAAAAAATAGAAGTATGTATTTAGGGGGAAAGTCCATGAATTATATTATGGAAGTAATGCCGATATTTCCAATAGTATTTGCAATTACTTTAATTATTTATTTTATAATATGTAAATTAATAAAAAATAAGAGAAAAAAGCCATCAAAATATAAGAGTGTTGCTGAGTTCACACTTGTTGGGTGGAGTGTAATGTTCTTATATGTTACACAAATTATGACCTTTGGAAATGGATTAGGTGAAAGGATAAACTTACAACCATTACAGCCTTTTTATATAGGTGCAAAATATGGATTGAATAACGCAGGTTTGATTAGTCAAATATTGCTTAATATAGCAATGTGTATACCACTTGGAATTTTAATTCCTATTGTTTTTAAAAAATGTAGCAATTTTATAAAAGTATTTATAGTATCCTTTGGTATTACATTTGTTACTGAGCTAAGTCAACTTTTAACAGAGAGAAGTGCCGATATTGATGATATTATAGCAAATACATTAGGTGGAGTTTTAGGATTTTCTATATATGTTATTTGTTATGGAATTTACTACTTAATTAAAGAAAAAAAGCATGGAAAGGTTATAGGAATAAAAAAATATTCAATAAAATTAATTGGAGCTTTTATAGTTATAGTTTTAACTATAAGTCCATTTGTAATTATAAAAATTATAAATGTTAAGAGTGAATTAGGTTATGTATATTATGGGCATTTAAAACCTAAAAAAGTAGAAGTTAGTGATAATATTAGTAATGAAGAAAGTACAGGAATTGTATATAAGTATGAAAAGAAAGAATCTATTGAGGATTTGAAAAGTAGACTTATAAGTTTAACAGGATTTTCAGGAGAGTTTTATAATGAAAATGATACTTATGTTTTAAAAAATGGAGAGAGTAAGAGAATATTTATTTATGACTATAATAGATGGAGCGTAGACTATAATTATGGTGAAGAATTAGAAGTTAATAAATCAAAATTACTAAAAGGTGATGATGCAGTTAAATTGGCTATAGAGCATCTTGAAAAGTTTGGAATAAAAAAAGAAAATGTAAAATTCAAAGAAATTTCAAATGAATATGGAGATGATAATTTACATTTAATTTTTACAGATAGAAAAAACAATGAAAATGAAATAGTTTGGGGAGATTTAGCTGTAGCACTTAGTGAGAATGGCAGACTTTTAAGTATTGATGACAATAGAGTAAATTTTAAGAAATATAAGGACGTGGAAACTATTTCACCTAGAAAATCAATTGATATTGCATGTGATGTTGGTGTTGGTGATTGGAATGGAACAGCATATGTATCAGAAATAAATGCATCATATTATTTTAATAAGGATACAGGATTTTTAATTCCTACTTGGAAGATAGAATCCACCTTAAAAGCAGAAAGTAACAATGAATATGAATGGAAACCAAATATTGATGCAACTAAATAAAATATTAGAGGACTACTTAACTTAAGTAGTCCTCATTATTTTATTGGATTTCTAAATTTCAAAATTACTACATTTTTTATAAATTTCTTCATTAAGAAGTGTTTTTATATAAGTTCCATCTTCGGTGAATTCTTCTTTAATAATATTAGAATATTTATGAAGAATAGGAATTAAATGCTGACTGTCATATGGAATGACAAATTCCTTTTCACTCATATTAATAGGAATTTCCTCACCTATAATGTCTAGTAATTTATCTAAATTTATATTGTTTAATGCACTAACTTCAATTAATTTTTTATCCTTTAGAGCTTCTTTTAATGTATTTAAGTTTTCAGTAGAAACATTATCAATTTTATTTAGTACAAGTATAGTATTTTTATCTTTAGCACCAAGCTCATCGAGTACAGTGTTAACAGAATTAATTTGAGATAAAACATTTTTATTTGATGCATCAACTACGTGTAAAAGTAAATCAGCATCTACAACTTCTTCTAATGTAGATTTAAAGGCTTCAACAAGTTCATGAGGAAGTTTATTTATAAATCCTACAGTATCAGAAATTGTAATTTTTCTACTGTCATTTAAAGTTATAGCTCTTATTGTAGTATCTAATGTGGCAAATAGCATATCTGCTTCAAAAACATCTTTTTTGCTTATAGTATTAGATGCTGATGCCTTACAAAGCTGATTTCTAAGTGTTGATTTTCCTGCATTAGTATATCCAACGATAGCTACACTACTTATATTATTTTTAACACGTTTAACTTTTTGAACACCTCTAGTGTCAACTATTTTAGAAAGTTCATTTTTTATGTCTTCTATTCGTTGTTCAATATGACGTTTATCAGATTCAAGTTTCTTCTCGCCAGGACCTCTTGAACCAATACCTCCTTTAACACCAACACCACCTTTTATTTTATCAAGATTAGCATTTGAATTCCTTAATCTAGGAAGTTTATGATTAAGCATTGCAAGTTCTACTTGAAGCATGCTTTCTTTAGTTTTTGCACGTTTAGCAAATATATCTAATATTAAATTTGTTCTATCAATAACTTTGCAATTTAAAACATTTTCTAAGTTTCTAACTTGAGAACCAGAAAGTTCATCATCAAAAATTATTAAATTTGCATTTTTTACTTGTTTAATAGTTAGTATTTCATTAAGTTTACCTTCACCTATATAATAAGTTGGATTTATAGTACTCCTTTTTTGAAATATTTTTTCTAAAGGCACAATATTACAAGCTAAAGAAAGATTATATAGTTCTTTAAGACTTTCTAAAGTGTCAGTACCTATTAAAAGAGCTCTTTCTTTAGTGTTATCTGTAAGATTTAAAGATAATATATTTTTTTCAATATAAGAAACTTTTTCTAAAAAATTTAAGTCAAGAACTTCTTCTAATGTTTGTGTTTCTATAATTTTAGATGTTAAAATATTATCGCATATATCACAAAAAGCCATATTTATTTTACAATCATTAATATTATCATTAGTTACTACAGATAAGAAAGCATCTAATTTTAGTGATAATAATAAAGAAGTATCTATTGAAGAAGTTTTATTATTCATAGGTAAATGAGTATGAATAACTCTAAAACCACTTAATTTATTGGCTGAAATTTCAGTAATGTTTATTTTTACTGTATTAATATTGCCTATTGAAATATTGGTTATATTTCCACGTCTATCAATTACCACATTAAGTTCTTTTTTTAGTAAGTTACTAATAGTATTTAATTCACTTATCAATTCATAAGAAGCAATACAGTTTTTATCTATTTTTAATTCAAATAATTTTTCAAGCCTTTCAAGTATAAATTTTTTTACTCCATCTATATTTCCAGTTATCATATAAAATCCTCCGTTTCAAAATAAAAGTTTAAGAAATTAGTATATTTATAAAATTTTTAAGCTCATTCTAATGATCCTCCTACATTTTATAAAAAATAAAAGCCGCAAAACCATATTGCAATAAAGCAATACACTTTGCGGCTAAAATATTAGCTATTTAAAATGTTAATAATTTAATTAAATTTATAGAGTAAGTTTATATGAAATAAAAATAAACTTAATTATAAATTTAATTTCTAAAATTAAAAACCGCAGGTGCTAAGCCTACGGTCAAAATTCACAAATTTAATAAACTAAATATTATTATGTTTAATTTATAATATTAGCTTTTGACGGTAGACTAAATATTTTATTATTTGAATAGTTTTTAATTCTATTATTATTAATTAACATTATTAAGTCTCCTTTCAAAACTAATATATTTTTTATACATTTGATAAATTTATTATATCATATAAGAAAACAAAAAGTAAAAATATTCCATGAAAATATTAAGAATATTTTGTTAACTAATATTATAAATTTCATCTAAAAATTTTTTGCTTTCATTTGCAATGATTTCAGGTGTATATAAATATATTGAATGTTTGCCAGGAGAAGTAATTAGTTTACTATGTTCAAATTTTGATAAATAATTTTTATAATAGTCTACACGGCTACTTATCAAATTAGATTTTTCTATTCGTTCTTTTTCAGTTAATGGAACAGCAAGAAAAATACATATAGGAGTTTTAGTTGGTAATTTTAAGTTAAGTGATTTTTTAGAGTTTGATATTGCTGAACTAAATTCATTGACAACGTTATTAGAAAGCAAATTTTTATATGTTAAAGCTTTATATATTTTTTTATCATTATCAGATATCAAATTTGAATTTAGAACATTGCAATCAAAAGTAATAGATGGAACCAATCTATGAACACCGAGTTTTACAAGTAATGATTGTAATTTTATTAATAATATTTCTGAAGATTTAATACCTTGAGAAACATATGCTTCAGGAAAACCAATGTCAAGTCCAATTATTCCTTTAATTTCTTTAGGATACTTTTGTGCCCAGTAAATTGCCTCAATACCAGATATTGAATGAGGAAATAACACATAAGGTGGTTTTTCACCTGCTAAATTTAATGCATTCCTAGTTTCATATATAATTGTATCAAGATTTCTTGGATCACTTGATGTGGCACTAAAGCCATAGCCTAATTTATCAACAAGTGCGATTCTATAATCATTAGATAAATTTTTATAAAGAGGTTTCATATCTATTATAGATGCGGTATTGCCTAAACCAGACATAAAAACACATGTAAGATTGCCTTCACCCTCAGCATAAACATGAATAGTTTTCTTGTTTATTTTTACTAATTTGCCAATAGGTTGTAATATAGTTGATTCTTTTTTTAGTTGTATTTTATTGTTTATATAACATAGGAAAATAACAGAAAGTAAGAGAATAAAAGAATTAACAACAATTTTTTTGAAATATTTTTTCATGAAATTCACCATCCTTAAATAATAAGTAAATTAATTTTAACATTCTAAAATTAAGGGGAATTTTAGAAAAGATTAAGAATTTATTAAATTAAAGGGAAGTTGAAAATTTATATTATATGAAATTATTAAATTTATAATAATTAGTACATATAAAGTAAACTTAAATATTAATTAGCATATATTATGGTAAATAATAACTTATATAAAGATTTAAGTTAGTGATTAGAGCATAGTTAAATTGAGGTGAATATTTATATGATTAAACATTCAATTAAATGGATATTACTTATGATATTATGTTATTTTCTTGTATTTGGAGTATTAATTTTTGATTTTAGCAAAGAAGTTAGTGAAGAATATAAAAATACTTATAATGTAGAAAGATTTTATTCAAATAATGTTGGACCAGATAGAGCATTAGTAGTAGATTCACCTAAAGATGCAGCATTAACAAGAATAAATGTAATAGCAAACACAAATGAAACTTTAGATATAGCGTATTATGCTATAGAAAATGATGGGTCAACAGAAGCATTTATAGGTCTTATATTAGATGCCGCAGATAGAGGAGTACATATAAGAATATTATTAGATGGAATGACAACAACGATAAAATATAAAAATGATGCAAGTATATATGCACTTTGTAATCATCCTAATATTGAAGTTAAAAAGTATGAACCACTGAAAATATTTATGCCTTGGCGTATAAATAATAGACTACATGAAAAATATATTATTTCAGATAATGAAATTGTTATACTTGGAGGAAGAAATATAGGGGATAGGTTTTGGGGACCTGAAAATTATGATGGAGAAATTACCTATGATAGAGATGTACTTGTTTATAATAGTGATAAAACAAGTAAAGATAGTGTATTGCCTCAGGTTTCACAATATTTTAATGACAATTTTAATGGAAACTATAGTAAACCGTATGTAAAATGGTTATCAAAGAAGCAAGTAAATGATGGGCAACATAGAAACATTGAATTAAAAGAAAATATAGCTTTTATAAAAAGAAAATATGGAAAATATTTTGAGTCAAATATAAATTGGAAAGAGATTACATGTGAAACTAATAAAATAACACTTATTCATAATCCTGTTAATAGATTTAAAAAGGAACCTTGGATATTGTATGAAGTAAAAGAACTTATAAAAAATGCAAAAAATAAGGTTTTTATACAAAGCCCATATATTGTTTTGGGAGATAAAAGTATGCAGGATATATTTAATAACAAAAATAATGTAAGGATAGATGTATTAACTAATTCAGAAGCATCAACACCTAATTTACCAGCATATGGAGGATACTTAAACTATAGAGATAAAATTGTAAAATCAGGTGCTAATATTTACGAATATCATGGAGAATATTCCATTCATGCAAAGACATATATGATAGATGATGATATAAGTTTAATAGGTTCATTTAATTTAGACCCAAGAAGTGCATATTTAAGTACAGAAACAATGTTAGTCATAAATAGTAAAGAATTAAATAATGAATTAAGAAAAGTAGTAAATAAATATATGGATAAAAGTTTAATTGTAGGTAAAAAGGGAAAATATGAAGTGTCACAGAAAAGTATAGATAAGAGAGAAATAGGAAAATTAAAAAAAGTAGCATTAGAATTTACATCACTTTATGCTAAATTTTTTGAATTCTTATTATAAATTTACTTTATTAAAGATAATAAATCCCTTTAAAATAGATTATGTTATTTTAGAGGGATTATATGAATTTGTAATCTATACTAATTTTTATTATAATTAAGAATTTTCTTTAAATTAAGGAAGAGGAGAAACAATAAAATTATACATATAAATATACATATTATGCCATCATAATGCATTATAAAATTTATATCCGCTCTAGTTGAGTCTTTAATATAAATAATTTCTAGAAATAAAAGTCCAAGTAAGTAATAAGTAACAAATTTGTTGCTTGTAGTTCTATTTATATATAGTATCTGACAAAATGAAAATACTAATAAAATTATTAAACGAAAAATAAAGTTTGAAAAACTCAATGATATAGGGTAAATGATTTCTATACGCATATTTAGTAACACTATTAGTATAGTTATTATAAATAAAAAGAGATTTAAAATAAAATTTTTATAAAAATTCATGACAAAATCCTTTCTATACTGTAATGAAGTCATATTACAACAAAATTACATTAAATTCAATTTATTTAAAATGTTTAAACAAATATTAAGAACATTATTAAAAACGTAATCATATTGAATTTAAAACTTTTATATTTAGTACATTTTTACAAGATTATTATAAAATTTATATTTGAAAAAGTTATATTGTAAATATATGTGAGTCACTAATTTGTATTAAATAATATAATAAAGTGTAGTAAAAATAATAATATATTAAAATGCACTTTAGATAATAAAGATTTATATAAAATTATTAAAATGTAATTTAAGGAGGAAGAAGATATGCAAAGTAGAAGTTCCTCAAATTACCAAGGCATAGATATTTCTAATTGGCAAGGAAATGTAGATTTTAGTCAAGTGAAAAATTCAGGAATAAAAATAGTTTATATGAAAGCTAGTGAAGGTATAAACTATAAAGATACTTCTCTAGAACAAAATTATAGTAATGCTAAGGGACAAGGATTAAAAGTTGGATTCTATCACTTTTTTAGAGGAGATGCTATAGGTGAGGCTCGATGGTTTGTAGAATGCATTAAAAATAAAGTTTCAGATTGTTTATTAGCATTAGATATAGAATCGGATTGTGGGATGGATGCAAGTACACTAACTAGTGCATGTATAACATTTTTAGAAGAAGTAAAAAGATTAACAGGAAAAAATGTTGTAGTATACACTTACACATCTTTTGCAAATGGAGCTTTAGATTCAAGACTTTCAAAATATCCAGTTTGGATAGCTCATTATGGTGTTAATACTCCAGGAGATAATCCTATTTGGTCATCATGGGTAGGATTTCAATATAGTGATCAAGGACAAGTTTCAGGTGTAAGCGGAAATTGTGATCTTGATGAATTTACTAATGGAATTTTTAATGGTGAGGTAACTCTTGAAAAAAATGAAGGAATTGTTACAGCTAATGTATTAAATGTTCGAAATAAACCAGATGGAGAGATAATAGGAACATTAACCGATGGACAAGTTATAAAAATAGATAAAAAAGTAGATAATTGGTATTCAATTTATTTTGGAAACAGTGGGGGATATGTAAGTTCAAATTATATAAAAACAGAGTTTGGAAAGGATAATAGTAGAAAGGAGTCAGTGGATATGAAAACAATAGTACTTTATGTTGGTGATATGGATGCAAATGCAGCTATATATGTAGCACAAAAAAATCAATGTCCTATGATGAAAAAAAGCGATTTTGAATCTAGTGGATTAAAAGCGGATAAAATAATAACTATAGGTGGAAAACCTGGTTCAGATAGATATACAAGTTTAAAAGATGCAGCTAGTTTAGTTTAGAATTTTAAATAAAAACTTTAAAAACTCTTAATAGTTTAATGCTACTAAGAGTTTTTTGACGTATATCATTAGTGAATAAATAGCAATACAAAACAAAGAAAATTTTGAAAAATATAGCAATATATATTATAATGTTAGAGATTAGAAAACTAAGGGAGATATTTACATGGGAGATATTATAACAATATTAGGTTTAGTTTTAGCAATATTTTTTATAATGGTATGAAAAAGTAGAGGTAAAAAAGCATATAAATACATAGGTATAGGGATAATTTTATTATGCTTAGTGTATATAATTCCTAGTTTTGCAAGAGGATTTGTTAAAGGATATATGGAAAGTGGAATATAAATAAATTATAAAAGGACTAAATAGAAAAATTTAGTCCTTTTATAATTATATATATTAATTAAATTTATGAGAAAGATTTTAGGAGTGGGTTTTATGGAAAATTTAGAATTAACCAATATGGTTATGATAGTAAATGAAAAGGATAATAAAGTGCTTGTTCAAAATAGAGTTAAGGGTGGCTGGACAGGAATTGCATTTCCGGGGGGGCATGTAGAAAAGGGAGAATCAATAATTGATTCAGCTATAAGAGAAGTTAAAGAAGAAACAGGGCTTGATATTAATAATTTAGAGATTTGTGGTATAAAAGACTGGTATATAGATGAAAAAAATAAAAGGTATATGGTAGTACTTTTAAAAACAAGCTTTTATAGTGGAACTTTAATTGAAGATGGAGAAGAGGGAGATGTCTTTTGGGTGAATTATGATGAGATTCATTCATTAAATTTAGCAGATGGATTTGATAAAATGATAGATATTATGTTTAACAAAAGTATTAATGAATATTTTATATTTAAAGATAAAAATACATTAGAGTGGAAGGAAATATTGAAGTGATATAGTAGGTTTACATGGTGAAAAATGAATTTGTTAAAGTATCAAATAATAATTCTAATTAATTTAGTTGAAAATTGAAGGTGAATATTAAAATTAAAGCCTGCTAAGGTTAAAACATCAAATATGAAGGTGCTATAGCTTTTAGACATAAAAGAAAAATAACTGTTAAACATTTTAAAATGAACAATAATTTTAAAATTATTTTCATGAAATTAATAATTAAACTATAAAATTAATTTAAAAAATATGTAATAGATTGCAGATGTTAAGAATATATTAAAAGTTAACTGATATGTTACAAAGATAAAGCTATAATTCAACAAAAAATACTATGAAAGAAGAGTAAAATTAATTTACAATAAATTTATTTTTATAATATAAAAGTTAATGTTATAGATGTCAGTATAGTGTTTAAAAATAATTTTAATATTTGAACAATCTTTAAGTTAAAACTAGCTTGTGAATATATTAAATTTAAAATATTTTCCTATAATATTAACTATAGATGGGGGAAGTTATTAATATGTTAAGTGAACTAGTAGACCAAAACACAAAGCTTGCTGTAGTTGGATTAGGTTATGTAGGATTGCCTTTAGCAATAGCATTTGATAGAAAAGTAAAAGTTGTGGGATTTGATGTTAATTCTGAAAAGATAAATAAATATAAGTTAGGAATAGATCCAACAAATGAGGTTGGAGAAGAAAAAATAAAAAAAGCAACTATTTATTTTACTAGTGAAGAAAAGGATCTGAAAGAATGCAAATTTCATATAGTATCAGTACCAACACCAATCAAAGATGATAATACTCCAGATTTATCGCCTGTAATATCAGCAAGTGAGATAATAGGAAGAAATTTAACTAAAGGATCAATTGTTGTATATGAATCAACTGTATACCCAGGAGTTACAGAAGATATATGTGTGCCAATATTAGAAGAAAAATCAGGATTAAAATGTGGAGTAGATTTTAAGATTGGATATTCTCCAGAAAGAATTAACCCAGGTGATAAAGTAAAAAGATTGGAGAAAATAGTGAAAGTAGTTTCAGGAATGGATGATGAAACTTTAAATGATGTAGCTAATGTATATGAACTTGTAATAGAAGCTGGAGTTTATAGAGCTAAAAGTATAAAAGTTGCAGAAGCTGCAAAAGCAATTGAAAATGCACAAAGAGATATAAATATTGCATTTATGAACGAGCTATCTATTATATTTAATAAAATGAATATAGACACTAAAGCTGTAATAGATGCTGCATCTACAAAGTTTAATTTTATAAAGTTAAATCCAGGATTAGTTGGCGGACATTGCATAGCTGTAGATCCATACTATTTGATATATAGTGCTAAAAAAGCAGGAATAGAATCTCAGGTAATTTCAGCAGGAAGAAGAATAAATGATAGTATGGCAAAGTTTGTAGTGGAAAATACAGTTAAAAGCTTAATAAAAGCAGATAAAAGGATAAAAGGTTCTAAAGTAGCTGTATTAGGAATGACATTTAAAGAGGATTGTCCTGATACTAGAAATTCAAAGGTTATAGATATCATTAGTGAATTAAAAGAATATGATATAGATGTAATTGTGACTGATCCATATGCAGATAAAGAAGAAGTGAAAAAGTATTATAATTTAGCTTTAGTAGATCTAAAAGAAATAAAAAATGTTGATGCAATAATAATTGCTGTATCTCATAGTGAATATAGAAATCTAGAAGTTAAAGATTTAATAAAATTATATGAAAAAGAACAAGTGTTAGATGAAGTTGCAGTAGATATAAATAATGAAGAGAAAAAACTAGTTTTAATAGATGTTAAAGGTATTATAGATAAAGATGAATGTCTTAAAAACAACATAAATTATTGGAGTTTATAACAAACGGCTTAAGTGGATCATATAAGAAAATATGATCCATTTTTATTTTAAGAGATATAAGTCTTCAGGTATTATCAAATTAGAGATGTCTAAAATTTCTGAAGAAGAAAAGTTCATACTTTCAACAATCCAATGATTATTTTTCTTTGAATAAGTTATATCTAAAATTTCAGAGTTACGTAATTTATGTTCACTAATGGCATTTCCATCAGAAGTTTCTATTATTGTTGTGTAGGGATCTATTTTAAGAATATCCTTAAAGGTTGATTGTGAAGGGATAATATTATTAAAACAACATTTAGTCAAGAATTTGTTTAATTGCCATATATCAAGCACGTTGTTGGTGTCATTATCATAGGAAACAATAAGTTTGCTACCATCCTTAAGTTTTCGTATTTCATAAGTTATATTTGTAAGTTTACGTGTTACAAGTGGAGATCCATAAGTTTCATCAATAGATTCTTTTTTTAACGATAAAGAAATCAATTTTCGTATATCAATAGGTATGTTAGGCTTTAATATATTCAATGTATCAACTCCTATATAAGATTTAATATTAAGATTATAATAGAAAATTGTGGTTATTATTGCAAAAACACATATTAAAATTGTTAATAAAAATTTTTTCATATATTACACCTGCATAAAGTATGGAATTTTTATAAATTAAAAATCTACAATAATATATTTATTTGGTAAATTATTGTAGACTTTATAAAAGTATTTGTCAAATTATTTTACAACAGCTATATAAATAGTATCACTATTATAGAAATTTTTAATATAAGTTCCTAAATCCCAACTATAAGTACTAGGATTTATCATTCCTAAGTATTGAGATGGAGTTTGACCAGGTTTATGACACCAGCCACCATCACTGCATTGTAACATAAAATGATAATCATACATGCCTTGTTGATAACCAACTCTTAATGCAATTCTATACTCATTAGAATTTATAGGTGCTGTTGCAGAATTTATTAAACGGCTAGATCTGTTAGCTTTAGATAAATCATTTAAAACATATTTGGCAACTGTATTTACATCAGCCTTTTGACCTCTTCCAATAGGGCTACCAGATGAATAATATAAATCACCAGGATTTAAAAATGCATTAAATCTTGATGCATATCCATAACAATTTATTTTAGTAGTTGTAACAGAAGTATAATCCCAAGCAGCACCAGTATCTGAAGTTGACATTGGAACATTGTATAAGTTAGAATCATTATTATTTTTATTTAGCAAATTATTATTAACATCATTTAGAATGCTATTTATTAAATCTTTATCAAAATCTGAAGTAGAATTAATATATTTTTTTACCTCATTTTTACTAACTACTTCCCCAGATGAAGTTTTTATAAAGTCATTATTCTTTTGTGAATTATCATCTGAGGCAAAAGCAGGAGATGATAATGAAAGTGTAATTGCAATAGCCATAATTACACTTAAAAATTTTTTAAACATAATAAGACCTCCAAAATATTTTTAATTACATACATATTTTACCATATATATATTTTGAAATATTGTTTTAATAAAAATTTAACAATTTAAATTGAAAAAATATATTAAAAATAACAGTCATTAATAATAATGACTGTCGCTAAGCTACTTATTAGTTATTATTTTTATAAATTCAATTTTATCATTTTCATCTTCAAACATTTTAAAATAATCTAAAATTTCAATAGCAAAGTCTATAAATGCATATCCTTGAGCAGTTATAATATTATTATCTTTTACAACTCTATCATAAATAAAGTTTTTCCTAGGAAATGGGTCATCTATTTCATTAAATTGTTTTATATGTGAGTCAGTCCAGGTAGTAATTGAGGTGGTGTATTTTTTATTATCTAGAATGGAAGCTTTAGCAAGAAATAGTGGAGCTGAACATATGGCACCTATAAGTTTATTGTTTTTATCTAACTTTTGTATTAATGTTATTAATTCTGGGCGTAATTCTAAATTCCAACCACCAGGAATAATTAAAGCATCAACATCTTTAATTAAGACATCACTAACAAGGCTTAATGATTTATAAATAAGTCCTGATTTACTTTTAATTAATTTACTTTCATAAGATATTGAAATAATATCTTTATTTAAGTTAGCACTTAAATTATGAACTAAAAAGTTAACTTCAAAATCAGCCATTTCATCATAAATGAATAGTAATATTTTCCCCATAAATAAATCCTCCTAATTTAACTCATATATATTATTTTCCCTTTTAAGGATTTTTTCTTCAATAAGGCCTCTACGTAAAGTACAAAAATCATCATAAAAGTCAGCAAGGATTAGATTAACTTCTTTTTCAGTATATTTTTTATTAGAGGAAAAATTTTTGCCTATTTCTTCTAAGATAATTTTTCTTTTCTTTTGCTGAACAGGAATAGATTTTAACTTTCCATATTCAAAAAACGAATTTAAAACATTATTTTTATACTCATTTTCACGCTTTATTTGTATATCACTTTCAAAAGTGTTCATATTAATTACATCATTTAAACTTAATGCAAGTATAGTGTTATTTAAATGATACAAAGTATAGTATTGTTCCTTAGTAGAAGATACTAATTTGGCATCTTCAAGTTTCTTTAAATGAAAAGATACTGTAGATGCTGATAAATCTAATCTTTCAGCTAATAACTCAACATACATAGGTGATTTTGATAAATTATCTATTATTAGAAGACGAGATTTATCGGAAAGGCATTTAAATATCTTTATACAATCAATATCCATTTAATTCTCCTTATAATACTTATTAAAGCAGTTTATAAATATTTGCTTTATTTCATTTGCAGTTTCTAATTTAACTTTTTCTTTGTAGTATTCATCTATCATTCCAAATTCTTCATCTTTTATTAATTTTTCTTTCCAAGACTTTGGAAGTTTATTAAAAAAATCAATATAGTTATTAAATAAATTTTTAAGTTCTATATTTTCAGAGGTTTTATTAATACAACTTTGTTTATAACTTACATTGAATACAGTAGAAAAAATCTTACAGATATTAATTTTAATATTTTCAAGTATTGCTTCATCATTGCGATTTTCATTTGATAAGGTTGTAGCATTGTTTTTAAAATTTGTCATCAAAGTAGTAAGTTCTTCTAAATAATCTTTTCTTAATTCTTCAATAATTATCATAATTGTTACCTCCATATATGATTATATAAATATAAAATAGAAATAATTAAATTTATTTCTATAATCATCTAATTAAATTATAAGAAGTATTTCAATATTAATCAATATATTTAGAAAATTGAGAAATTAAATTTTTATTAATAGAGAAAGAAGTACTTTAAAGGTAAACTTTAAGTTATGAAAAGAATTATTTTCAAATGAATATATCTATGTAGACAAATAAATTTAAATTCTAATGTAGACCAAATAATGATATTATAGTAGTTACAAGGTTTATTGAATAATTTAACTTTGTAAGGAATTACTGGATTTAAATTTCTAAAAAATTTTAGCTAATTTGTCTATTATTTTTTAGAAATTTAAAATTTAATAACAAATAGCAGTCAGAATAGAGGGAAAATTATGAATTTTAATTTTAAAAAAATGCAGAAAAAGTATGCTAAAGAAATTTTAAAATGGCACTATGATGGAAAGTATTCTTTTTATGATATGGAATTTGATAAAGAGGATTTAGAAGATTTTCTAGAAATAATAGAAAATGACAACTGGGACAATTATTATGTGGCAGTAGATGAGAAAGAAAATCTTATAGGTATGTTTACTTATAATTTTAATATGGATGTTATGGAAATTGGTTTAGGATTAAAGCCTAGTTTAACAGGTAAAGGTATAGGAGAACATTATGTAAAAGCTGGGATTGAATATGGTTTACTGGAACTTGGTTTTGAAGGAAAACAAATAAAATTATCTGTTGCCAACTTTAATAATAGAGCTATAAAAGTATACAAAAAAATTGGTTTTAAAGAAGTAGGTAGATATATTCAAACTATAAATGATGAAAAATATGAGTTTATAACTATGATTAAAAATGTGTGAATAAAAATAAGAAAGTGAGAATATGTAAATGAAATCAAATTTGAAGGAAACAATTAAAAGTATAAGAGAAAATGATTGGATAATTCCAGAAGGTATCAACAATTATGAGCTAACTTTAGAAATGCTGAGAAATATAGGGTCTACTGATTCAGAATTTAGAGATGATTTAATACTTACATTACTTATTAAAATAATTATAGGAAATAGGATATCAAAAGATGAAATAATGAAACTTTTAGATATTTGTTTAGGAAAAGATTATTTATTTTATAATATAGGACAAACTTCTGATGATTCAGTATTTAAACGAACATTTACTTTATTAGCAATAGAAGTAATTATATATACCAATAATCAATGTGAAAAACAATTTATTAAAGATGAAAAAGTATTAGATGTTTATAGAAAAATATTAAGATACACTAATTTAGAAAGAGATGTACGCGGGTATGTTAATATTAAGGGATGGGCTCATTCAAGTGCTCATACATCTGACGTACTATGTGTTTTAGCAGAATCTAAAGCAATAGGACATGAAGAGTTAATTAAAATTTTAGAAGTTGTAAGAGAAAAAGTATTTATAGATTACTATACTTATATAAATCAAGAAGATGAAAGGCTTGCAAGAACAGTTACTTGTGTATTAGATAGAAAAATTATAAGTGATGAAGAAATGATAAATTGGATAAAGAGTTTTTATATAAAAGATAAAAAATATACTAATGAGGAAGAACATTTAAGAGAAAATATAAAGATATTTTTAAGAAGTTTATATTTTAGATTTAAAAATTTAAATTATGACAAAAATTTTATTTCTAACATAGAAAAACAAATTGATATGCTACCAGCATATTTTTAAATAGGTTATTGGAGGAACAGAAAAATGAAATAAACTTTACAAATACTGAGGAAACTATAAAAAAATATATAAGAATTTTCTTTAAAATTCTAATTATGGGGTGTGAAGGATGGATTATAGAGATAATTTAAAAGAATATCTTATAAATATAAAAAATAATAATTTTGAAATTCCAAAAGAAGTTGAAGTATATGATTTAGTATTAAATATGATGAAAAATATAGGGACTATTGATTCAGAACTTAGGGATAATTTTATATTTACATTAATCTTTTACATAATAAAAGATAGAAAAATTTCAAATGATGAGATGAAGAAACTTTTAGAAATATGTTTAAGTGAAGATCATTTATTTTACAAAATTGGCAACATTGAAGATGACTCAGTGTTTAATAGAGCGTTTAGTGTTTTAGTTATAGATGATATTATTATGGCTAACAATGGAGAGAAAACTAAGTTTTTAAATAATAATGAAATAATTGATGTGTACAATAAAGTTTTAAATTATTTTATAGAAGAAAAAGATTTGAGAGGTTATGTAAATGAAAAGGGGTGGGCTCATTCTGTTGCTCATACGGCTGATGCATTATGTAGTTTAGTAAAATGTGAATGCATCAAGAAAAAAGAAATAGGTAATATTTTAAAAGCAATAAAAGAAAAAGTGTGTGTAGATAATTATACATACATTAATGAGGAAGATGAAAGATTAACTAATATTGTTGTTGAAATATTAAACAGAGATATCATAAGTAATGATGAAATATTACAGTGGATACAGTGTTTTAGAAATGTTAATTATAAAGGTAAATATCCAGAAGATGGACATTTAAAAGAAAATAGAAAAAAGTTTTTAAGAAGTCTATATTTTAGATTAATTAAGTTAGGATATGATAAAAAAATTGTTGAAGAAATAAATACAATATTAAGAGAAACATCAAATTTTTATTAGAATCATGTTTAAGACAGAAATGTTTATAACATTATATTAAGATAATTATTATATTAAACTTAAATTAGCAATTAGAAAAATAACTTATTATAGGGGGAGTATTAATGGGGTTTGTAAAAAAAATAGTTGGAGATAAATGCTATCTTTCACCAGTTGATGAAACTGATGTAGAGAAGGTAACTAAATGGAGTAATGATTTAAGAGTATCCATAAGAACTGGAGATATTTCAGATATGATAACTTCAGATTTACAAAAAGAATATTTGAAGAATATGAGTAATACAGGATATGCTTTCTATATAGTTGATGCTGAAGATGATGAAGCAGTTGGTATTATAAGAATTATGAGAATAGATCGTATTAATAGACATGGTGTTTTGGGAGCATTTATTGGCGAAAAGGATAAAAGAAATAAAGGAATCGGAACAGAAGCAACAAAATTAATATTAGACTTTGCATTTAATGTAATTAACTTGCGAAATATTATGATAGAAACTTTTTCTTTTAATAATAGAGTTATTAATATGTGTAAAAAAGTTGGATTCAAGGAGATTGGAAGAAGAAGAAATGTAATTATATATGGTGAAAATGAGTTTGATGAAGTTTTTATGGATATATTAAACTCTGAATTTAATAAATTATATGTATCAAATATATGTGAAGCATTAAATTAAAATGCAATGTATAACGAAGATGGGCATAGCACATATGATAGTGAATTATTAAAAGCAAATAAAATAATTAAGCATCATAATATGGTTCTTAGTGAATGGTTTGTAGATTTAAAATTAACAAAGGATATAGTATTTTAATATTTAAAATTAAGGATATACAAATTTAAAAATTTGTATATCCTTTTATAATAAAAGAAAAAAATTTATAAAGAAATTCTTTTATCTACAACTCTTCTTAATTTATTAGTTCTAGAAACACGTTTTATTTCTTTAGGTTTTAATATATTTACATTTAATTCTTTGATCAAATTATTTTTTAAATCTTTATTGAGAGCTACACATTCATTTTTTAGTTCAAATTTAACTTTATTTGCAAGCAAACTTTTGTCTAATTTAATAGAACTATCTTTTAATTCTATATTACAATTAAATTTAAGCATGTTTTCTAATGGCTCAATAGTTACTTGATAAAATGAAGATAATGGCTCAAATTTTGAAATAACTGTATCAAGTTGTTTCAAATGTATATCACTAGCATTAAATCGAATAATATCGTCACTTCTACTTAATAATCTGAATTTTTTAGAGGTTCGTCCACAAGAACATTTTTCATCAATCCAGTCTATTTTATCGCCAACTCTAAAGCGAATTATAGGGTGTAGTGTTCTTCCTAAAACTGTTACTAATGCATCACCATCTGTACTTCTTTCTAAATAGCACCAATCTTCGCAAACATGATGTTCACGATCATCACAGTGAGGACATGTAAAGCCAATAGGACCAGTTTCTACGGCAGCATAACCCATAGAACAAATTTTTTTAGCTTTTAAAGTTTTCTTTAAATACTCCTTTGCAGGTTCAGTTAAATGATCACCGCTGTAATAAATATTTTCAATAGTAATAGCTAAAGACTTTTCTTCTATTCTTTGAGCTAGAAGTATTATATTTCCAGGGATACTCATTATTGAATTAGGTTTAAATAATTTTAAATATTCTATAGTTTCATCTTCATCTTGATTTGAGGTTATGGAAAGAATTTTACATCCTGTTTCTTCAAGACCATCATTTACAGCTATATAACCAGTCCAAAGTGCACCAGATTTCATATAATTTGCAACATAGTCATTTTCATTTATACCAGCAGCTCTAAAACCTTGACCAAAAACTTTTTTAGCTTCTTTAAATTCTGAATTACTATAGTTTATATATTTCATTTTCCCAGTGGTTCCACCAGCAGAGAAGGTGTATGCATTATTGGGAACATCTGTTAACATAACAGAAGACTTGTCTATACTATTCTCAAATAAATGCTTTTTCTCAAGGATTGGAAGTTTACTAAAGTCATTTAATGATTTCAGTGGTAATTCAATATCTTTATATAATTCACTGTAGAAAGGTGATTTTTTAGCTGTTAACAATAAATTATTTAATCGAGAAAGTAAAATTCTATCTTTTTTATTAGTATCTAAATAATCTATGCCTAAGGAATCTATACATATGTTTTCTGTATTTATAAATTTAACAAGAAGAGTTGTAAGGTACATTCCATCATGTGGTGAAGCTGGATCATCACTACTAGACATCATACCTGGTTTGCAAAAACGCATGACACCAATATTCATAAAATCTTCAATTATATCTTGAATGTTGTTATTACAAGCAATAGCAGTTGTGGACATATAATATTTAAAATTAGTCATATTACCATGCAATATATCTTTATAATTTTTAATTTTATTGATATAAATTGTTCTATTTAATGGCGAAGGAATTATATCATCGCTATTTTGAATTATTAAAGTATGATTAGCGTTATTACCTTCAATTAATTTAGTTTTACCATTAAACTCATTCCACTTATTTAATTCTCGAACACTTTTTATTTCAATAGCTGAATGCAAATCTATTTCAGGCTGAGGACATTTTAAACTTAGATTTTCTAGAGCACTATATAAAGCATTTATAAAAACATCTGTATTTTCATCTTCTTCAATAAAAATATTTTGACAACTTGTACAAGCCCGTTGTTCCCAATAAACAATATCATTTGCAAAACCTTCAGCGGCAGAAAGTATTTCTTCATAAGATAAGTTTTTACAAACTAAACCATAGCTTAATTTAGGACCAAAGTCATATAATTTTGTTTTTGCTGAAAGGCCATTTTTATAATTTATAACAGAATCCTCGCCACCAAATAATAAGATTGCATCACAAATGCTTTTAATGTAACCGGTTACTTTTTCGTTTTCTTTATTCCAGTAAGTTAAGCATATATATGGATATATTATATTATTTGTATCAGCTTCCATAAGTGCATCTAAAAATATAGATGGAAATATGAAATCTTGACTAGAAACTTTTAAAATATTTATATTTTTAGTTATGATTCCATAAATTAAAGAATCTACTGCACCTAGAAAAACATTACCAGCGGCAACATGACATAAAAGACCTATAGGCATAGCTCTTTTAATCTTTTGATTATATTCATATACAAATGTATCTAAACAATGATAATTTCCAAGTGAAGACAGTCGTTTACTTAGATTTTCTCTTTTTAATATATCTTGAAGAATATATAAACCTTCTTCAACCATAGAGTGAGAATAAGAAAGCAAATCTGGCAATGAACTCATTATTTTCTTAAAATAGATAGAGTTTTTATCAGATATTAATGTACCAACTTTTTCTAAGACAATAAGAATATCATCTATAGGAACATCATTAAATTTTTTCAACTTGTCTTTAAGAATTTCTTCATTTAAGTATTCTTTAAATACATCTAAGTCTAAATCTTTTGATTCATTTAAAACGTTTCCAAACAAAACATGTTTAAAATTATTATTCATAACTATGCCTCCTTTTGTTTATTAAGAATTTCTTGAGCTGCAATTGAACAACCTTTATGTTTTTTTAAGCCACCTCGAGAAATAGATTTTATATAAAGTCCATCTATACCACAAAGACAGTTTTCACCTATAGTAACAACATCCTTTGATAATACAGATAAATTAGGTTGAGCTGTATTATAAGGTGTAAATAATTGCAATAAACCTTCTTTATAAGTTGGTTGAATTTTCATGGTTAAAGGGTCTCTCACTATTAAACGACTATATATAGGTATATGATAATGACCATATGGGCAAGAACAATAAGGAACACCATGTTCAGCCATTCCATAAGTATCACCTATATTTTGTGATGGAAGTTTAATTGTAGATTCTATATAATTAGAGAATTCGTTTAATGTCATTGATTTTCCAAGATGGTTTTTCCAACCACCACCAGCTACAATGAAGCTATCTTCATGAACAGAAACTGATGTACTAAGTTTTTTAACTTCTTCTAAAAGCTTGTACATATAAGCTGGAAATCCCAATAATCTAACGGGTGCATCACTGGAAAGCTCTATAAATTTTCTGGCCCATTTCTTTTCATCAAAATAATAAGTTTTTTTCTTTTCATCCCATTCAATAAGCCAATGAGTAGACTTACTAGGAGCTAAAGACATAACAAAATTATCGCTCCAAGAAGTACCTACATCGCTAGCTTTTCTTATATCATAAGCCATAACAAAATAGTGAACAGGTTTTGAACTAGTGTAACCCATTTTCTTGAAAGTATTATAAGATAAGGTTTCTAATCTAGTAGTAGAATCTTTATCAAAAAATGATTGAGTTTTTTGACCACCAGTACCAGAACTTTTTAAGGTCATGTGTATATCCTTAGGTTTTACACTACAAAAACCATGGTATTTCATAGTTTCAACAAAAAGAGGTGGTATATTAAAAATATCATCAATAGATTTTATTGAGTTAATATCAATATTTGATTTATCGTATAAATATTTTATATAAGGTTGCTTTTCTAATTGAAATGAATAATTTTCAATCATAGCATCAATAAAAAGTTTTTCAGACGTTGTATTTAAATCAAAGGATTCAATCTGAGAGCAAAGTTCATTTATTTTAGTAAACATATTTATACCTCCTACTAATTTATATTTTCTTTAATAATATTAATGTTTGGATCAGAATTCATAACATAATTTAAAATTTTATTGCCTATTTCAGATTCTGTTTTAATACTTGAGTAATCAATTAATATATTATTTAGATATTGAAGAACTAATTTATTATTACCAACATCCCCAGGAATAACCCCGGCAAAAAAGAATCCTATGTTCTCTAAATCATTAATATAAAGTGGTGTATTTGGATTTTCTAAATCAAGATACAAATAAATCACTTCAACTTTACTGCAACATAATTTTTTAGTTTCTTTATGCAAGCATTCAATTAAATTTTTTCCATATGAATTGATATGAATAGAAGCAGAGTCCATAGAATCAAAATTTAAAGTATATTTACATGGTGTATTTTTTATATGATTTATTTTAGAATCTATAAAAGTAACATCAATATTAAATTGAGAATATATTTCTTTGATAATTTTCATATGGTGCTTACATATATATAGTTTTAATTTAAAATTAGTCTTTAAATATTTATAAGACATTAAAAGATTGTCTCTATAAGATGAATTAACTTCAAAATTTTTAAAGTCTAAAGATTTAATTTTACATAAAAATAATGCACAATCTTTAAAATTATAATTATGTGCACTTTTTTGTGAATATGTATGGACACATACAGCATTAACATATACACCAGTTAAATTTAAACTCTTGCATTCACAAATAAGATTTTCAACTATTTTATTAAGGCAATTTAGACCTCTGTATTTTGGATGTGTAAAAGCTGCTAATAATTCACCACTATCATTATTGGGTTTTAAGCCAACATGAGAAATTATTTTATTAGTATCTGTAACAGCAACATAAGAAATTAATTTATTAGTATTGTTTAAATTTTCTATTTTATCAGGATAATAGATGTCTTCATCCATATAACTATATCCATAACTACTATAGGCACACCTAGAAACTTCTAAGGCTTCATCACTATGCATTCTTCGTACAATATAATTTTTATTATCTATATTTAATGATTTAGAACAATTAGAAATTGTATTATAATCATTTTCTATGAATTCATCATAAGATTTAATAATGGTAATTTTTCGTCCATTTACCCCTAAATTATCAAAATAGATGTTATCTACATAATTTTTAATTTCACAATTCCTAAAACTATGTGTAAATTTTTTAAATAAAGTTTTATTACAGTTATATAGTAAAGTGTTAAAGCTATAAGGCATCCCTTTTTCTTGAATAATAATTTTTAAATACTTAGAGTGTTTTTCAAAATCAATAGAAATTGAATCAATATTATTTTCTTTATATCCATTGATAATAATATTTTCTAATATTGTTTCAATACATAAATTAATATTTTCAAGATTTAAGATATTAGAAGGAATACCAAAAGTAAAATCTTCTAAAATATTGATAACTAAAGGTATTTGCTTTAATTTTGCATTAATTGATATAGACATATTTTCAATTAGTATATTTTGTAATTTTTTGTATTCCATAAATACACCTCCATTCAATATTTATAATAGTAATCAAATAAAATTTTCAAAATTTAAACAATAATATGAATAAATTATAAATTATATAGATAAAAATTCAATATTAATGTCATGAGAAGGAAGAAAAGAGGTATAAGATATATTTATATCATTATAAATTATTTCATCCATTTCAACATATTTTTTCTAAAATTGTAGCTAAGTGGAATTATTTCACTATAATTGTCAAAATATATATTAGATTTCTTATAAGATATATTTTCTATTTTCTTTATTTTTGTTATATTAACTAAAAAAGACTTATGACATTTTACAAAATAACAATTATTAATCATATTAGATAGTTTTTTTAGAGATACATTTTGCACAATATATTTTTCTTTTATAGTGTGAATAATTGAAGTTTTACCAAACACTTCAATGAAAAAAATATCATCTATAAATATCTTAAATATAATATCATCTATGGTTAATGTTAAATATTGCCTAGGAATTTCAGATGTAGAAGTATCATTGGAATTAGTTAAAATATTTATAATGTCAATAATTTCATTATCATCATAGGGTTTTAAAATATAGTCATAGCAATGAACTTTTTTAAAACAATCCAAAATATATTTCATGTTATAAGTTGTGAATATAATCCATGACAATGTATATTTAGGTATATCTCGCAATTTAAGGCTTAGATCTAGCCCAGAGGAATCTTCTAAAAAAATTTCCACAAAAAAAATATCAATTTTATTTTTAATTGATATTTTTAAAGCATCTTCTTCATTAGTAGCTTCAAAGATATTTAAATTTGATTTTGACAAAAGTAATATTTTTTTAATATGGTCTCTATCTTCTAGGTGCTTATCTACTATTAATATATTTATCATTTTATATACCTCCAAATGTAATATAGGGTTCTAAGCCCAAGTTTTAAATAATACCATTATCAAGTGACAATTGTAAAATTATATTTAAATATAAGTTAAGTAATTTAAACATTATATATTAATTATAGGTTAACTATTGCGTCAATAAATTTAGTGCCCAAAATACTATTTTAAAATTATTTAAATAATATGAGTATGAAATTGAATAAAAACAACTATATAATTTTAAAATAAATTTAATGAAATATAAATGAAATGGAAATTTAAAGTTTAATTTAATATTTATAAAAACAATCAATAATAATTAAATTTATGAAGGGAAAGCAAAAGTGGAATAGAATAATGTTTATATAAAAATACTTATGTTAGGGAGCAGAAAGAATGAAAATTTTAATTTTAGGGGCAAGTGGTTTTCTAGGTGGACATTGTTTTGAACTTTTAAAAACTGAATTTAATGTATTAGGCACTGTAAATAGTAGTAATAGTAATGATGAATTTATAAAATTAGATGTAACAAAGGAAGAGGAAGTAAAAGATATAATTGAAAATTTTAATCCAGATATAATTTTATGGACACTTATGAGTAATACTAGTGAAAAGTACTTAGTTGAATTAGGATTGAACAATGTTTTGAAATATATTTCAGATAATAAAAAGATAATATTTATATCAACAAATGCTGTTTTTAGAGGAAAAAATGGAGATTATAAAGAAAATAACAAACCAGAATACAGAAATAGTAGGGATGCTTTAGCAGAATACTCTAATGCAAAAATTGATGGAGAAAAAATTGTTATAAGTCATGGGAATTATATAATTATTAGACCAGGAATGTTGTATGGAAAAGATATAAATGGAATTTGGGATAAAAAAACTACTAATCTAATTAATTTATTAGAACATAATAAGGAATTTGTTAGAACAGAAAATATGTATAATACTTTTGTGAAAGTAGAAGAAATGGCAAAGGCGATAGTAAAGTTAATTAAAATTGATTATAAGGGAATTATTCACTTGGGGCCTTTAAATAAAAATAGTTATTTTGAATTTTATAAGGATATGGCAAAGCAATTAAAACTCAATAGTAATTTAATTAAAAGTAATAGAAAAAGTATATATGAATGTATAAAAGAAGATAATTACTTAGATTTTTCACTGAACACATTTAAAGTAAATAAATTATTGGGTGAAATATTTAGTAACATATAATTTAAGATATATGTTCATTTTAAGACAGTTGCGAATTAGTGTTATATTAAGATATTAAAAATATATTAATAGCAATTTCAATAATGTATATTTAGTTAAAGATTCATTAAAAATTTATTGAAAATGGTACAATAAAAGTAAAAATATGTTAATGTATAAGTATCAAATTTTAAAAGGGGGAATAAAAAATGAAAAAGAAATTTAAAAGTTTATTAATGTGTATGTTAACTGTATGTATGTTGTTTGGTACAACATCAATAGTATTAGCTGGTCCAGGTCCAGCTAATGATGGCTATGGTAGTACATGTGCACATAAATTTCAAAAGGTAGGAAATAGAATAGATAAAGAAACTGATAGAATGTTAACTATATTTAGATGTACAAAATGTGGATATGTAAAGGCAGAATAAAAATAAAGTGAAAAATACAAGGTAATTAATTACCTTGTATTTTTCATTTTATTTTTATTCAACTTTAATGCCGAATTATTTTTGAAATAGATTATTTTATATTATAAACATATAATTTTTATAATAAGGGTATTACACTTAAATATTTATATATGAAAGGTTATGAGAATTTATGAATATAACATGTAGAAGATTTAATGGCAGAGAAGACTATTTTAGATTAAGAAAGTTTATAGAGGAAAGTATTTCAGAGTCAGGATCAAAATTTTATTTTAATATAAATTCATTAGAGTTTGGTATTGACCATAAGGAAAATAAAAGTTATATAGAAGCTATTTCAGAAGACTTACATGATTCTTCATTTCTTCTATTTGAAGGTGATAAACTTATGGGTGGAGCAATGATATACGAAAGAAACCAGTTATTTATAAATCAAAAAAATAAACATAGATTTAGTGAAATGTTTAAAGCTTTAGAGGAAGAGGTGAATAAGTGTATAAGAGATGGAAGTGTAGATCTTGGAATTAGTAGTTTTAGTGAATCTTCATGGCGTCCTTTTGATGGTGATGTTAATATAGAAAAAGTTTTAATAGAAAATGGATATTATAGAACAGAAGAATATTGGGTATTAAGAGATTATTATAATAAATATCCTATAAGTGAACCTGAATTGCCAAAAGGATATTATATAAAATCCCTTTGTGATATTTTAGATATAAGTAAGGTAATTGAAATATATAATGATTGTCTAGGGATGGAATTTGATGAAGTTTCATTAAGAAAAGCAAGAGAATCTTATGCACATAGAGATGAATTAGATATTGTAGTTATGTCACCAGAAAATAGTCCGGTAGCATTATGTAGTGGTAGATATGATGAAAAAAATAAAATGGCTAGTTTTGAAGCAGTAGCTTGTATTAAAGAGCATAGAAGAAAAGGAATAAGTAAAGAAATGATGTTATATGCATTAAAGAAAGCTAAAAATTTAGGTGCCACAGTATCAACAGTGTTAACACTTTGTCCAGAGCAATTTCCAGCACCTAATAAATTATATGAATCAGCAGGATTTACATTGGTAGGAAATAGACATACCTGGGAAAAGTTAAAGAATAATAAATAATAGACTTAATATAATATGAAAATAATGTAAACTTAATTAAAAATAAATTAAAAGACATAAATAACATCTATATTTTAGGAAAAATATGGTAATATATAAAGGTAACTCGAATTTAAAAGGGGGAAAGAAAAATGAAAAAGAAATTTAAAAGTTTATTAATTAGTATGTTAACTGTATGTATGTTATTTGGTACAACATCTATGGTATTTGCATCAAATGCTTCAGATGGCGGTGGTGCTGGTTGCAGACATCAATTTAAAAATGCTGGATCAAGGTTAGATAAGAATGGAAATGCTGTAACTATGTTTAGATGTGTAAAGTGCGGATATATAAAATAGAAATAAATAGAAGATACAGGGGGATTTAGTACCCTGTATTTTTTTGTTCAAATTTAATACTGAATTATATTGGTAATATTATATGAAGTTATATAACAATATAATTAAAATATATTAAATAAAAAATGGAGGAAGTAAGACATTATTAGAAACTATTGAAATAGGAAATTTAAAAAATCCTTTTTGACAAAGACAGTATGAAATGTGTTATAAAACCTATTAAAAAATGGTTATTTGAAGTTGAAGAAATGTTATAAATTAAAATTAATTTATTATCTAGAAATTTAATTCAGAGAAAGGATATATGTTTTAATGTAAAAGTGGGGTGAATTCATATGAGCATTAACTTTAGATTTTATAATGATAAAGATTTTATGAAGATTGAAGAGATGATTTTAGAAAGTTATAAATGGAGTTTGCCAGCATGGGGACTTAGTAGGCATGAGTTTACTAGAGGTGCACATATTGCTTGGGGAAATGTATGTGATAATTGGAGACATACAATTGGAATTTGGGAAGAAAATAATAAAATTATTTCAGCAGTAATAAGCGAAGCAATTTGGAATAGTGAATGTTTCTTTTTATTTGATAGCTTAGAAAGGCAAAATAACACTAAGTTATTAGAAAGTATGTTTCATCATGCTGAGACATATTTTTCATGCTTTAAAAAAGACTATAAAGATAACACACGACATTTAAGATTATTATTAACACCAGAATATAAAAAAGTTAAGGAAATGGCTATTAGTAGAGGATTTAAAAAAGAAAATGATTTAGAGCGCTTGCTTATTATGCCATTTGGTACAAAAGAGTTTGAGATAAAATTACCAGAAGAATATAAAATTTTAGATGGTACACAAACTCCAGATTTCTACTTGTCAAACACACATATGTTTTCTTTTAATTATACACTTCCTACAGCGGAAACAGGTGAAATAGGATTTAGTGAGCTTAGAAAAATGCCAAATTATAATCCTAAGTTAGATTTATGTATCGTTGATGAAGAAGAAAAACCAGTTGGTATGGCAATTATTTGGTATAATGAAAAAATGCCATATTGTGAATTAGAACCATTGGGAGTAGTGTGGTGGTGTAGAAGAAAAGGAATTGCTACAGCACTTATACATGAGGCTGCCAATCGAGTAATGAAGATAAATCCTAAATGCAGAGGAATGTTAGGTGGGGATCAAAAGTTTTATTGGGATTTAGGATTTAAAGTTGAAAGTACTTCAGAAATTTGGCATTGGCAAAAGAAATTCTAGTATATTTAAAATAAGTTAAATTTTTTATTATTTATGAATGTGTTTTGATAAATAAGATTGAAATAGTTCTATAGTTCAAATAGAAATATTAAAAAAATATTAAAATTAAATAAAAAAGTGAATAAAAGGTAAAAAAATAATTAAAAGATAAAACATAATATGAAACAATTTCCAATATGTGTTAGTATCTATTTATAGTTAAATAGAAGGGGGGAATAAAATTGAATAAGAAACTAAAAAAAGTAGTAATGACTATACTTACAGCAACTATGTTATGTGGAGTTTCATCTTTAGCATTTGCAGATGAAGGTCATCATCCAGGATTGGATGATGGACATGATCATAAATATCAAAAGGTGTATGTTATGAATAATGACGGTAATTATGTTTTAAAATGGATATGTAAATATTGTGGTCACGAAGCTTAATTTAATATTTGTGAAGTAGTAGCAAAATATACAGGTATTTGACCTGTATATTTTGTTTAATTTTATTTAGAAATAAACTATTTTTGTACTATATAATCAATATAACCTTGTGTTATTTTTTCACCTTCATAGATTCTTTGAAGAATTCTACTTTCTTTAAATAAAATATTCATATCGTTAAAATGTTTTTCTGCTTCATTTAATTCATAGTAAGTATGAATAATCTTTTCATCACCTTCATCTTGCAAAAATTCTCCATGGTTTACTTTTTCACCTTTCCCATAATCAGAGTCATATATAGAAAGAAAATTTATAAAGCAAAGTCCATTAGGTTTTAAAACTCTTTTAATTTCATTTACTGATTGAGTTATTTCTTCTTTTGTCATATGAAAAATAGTATTGTAAGAGTATATGAAGCTAATAGAATCATTTTCAAAAGGAAGATTTCTAATATCACCTTTTGAAATATTAAGAGACAATTTATGTTTATCAGAAAAAATATTGGCTTTTTCAATTTGAGTTTCACGAAGTTCTATTCCATAAGTTTTATAACCTTGACTTGAAAATAAAGCAAGAGGTGGCAAGTTTCCACCAGCACCACAGTCTAGAACCGTTTTGTCTAAATCAATTTTATTACAATAGGATAGGAAATTATAAAGCTGAGTTTGTCTGAAAATTAAATTCATATGAAACCTCCAATAAGTTTATATTTAAGCTAAGCCAATTAGCATGTAAGATATTATACACTTTTTTACATTAAATTACATCATATAAAAATATTTACTTTAATGATATAATATATATTGATATTTTTAAATCACTTAATATTCTGAAAATATTAAGGATATTAAGTTAATTTTTATATATGAAAGGATGAATTTATGATTTATAAAGCAAAGAAAGATACAAGAAAAAATTTAATTGATATGTTTAGACATATGGATGATACAATGATACTTTCATGCTTGCAAGGATATATGGGAGATGCTTGGGTTGATAATATTAAAAATCCTAAAGTAGCTCAAGTTATAGTTGGAGTTTTTGTTTTTTATGCAGGAGATTGTAGTTTAAAAGAAGCAGAGGAATTGTTATATAATTTACCTGAATATGCACTAATAATTGTAAATACACCTGAATGGAAAAGAAAAATAGAAACTATTTATAATAATCGTGCAGAAAAATTTCAAAGATACTCATTTAAGAAAAATCCTAAGTATTTAGATGTTAATCATATCAAATCTTTTCTACAGAGAGTACCAGATGGATATGAGTTGAAAAGAGTAAATTCATATTTAGCACATTCATTTTCATTTCAAGAGCTTTCTAAAGATTTTACTAGTCAATTTCAATCTATAGATGACTATCTTAATAAGGGCATTGGATATTGTATTTTAAAAGATGACAAAGTTATATGTTGTGCATCATCTTATAGTGTATATGATGATGGAATTGAAATAGAAATAGATACACATCCTCTATATAGACGAAAAGGTCTTGCAACTATAGCAGCTTCTGCATTGATTTTAGACTGTCTAAATAGAGGCAAATATCCTAGCTGGGATGCAGCAAATATGGAATCTGTTAAGTTAGCTCAAAAGTTAGGATATGTGCTAGAAGGTGCATATGATACTTATTGTGTTAATAATGAAAAATTTAAATAGTATAAGTTGGGAGTAGTTTGATATGAAAATTTTAATAGCTCAGCCAGTACATGAAGGAGGAATTCTTCAATTAAGAAAAGATATTGAAAATAATGAAGATGTAGATTTAGTTATATATCCAGAAGGATATATATGTGATGAGATTTTATTAGAAGATACTTGTAAATTAGCAAGATTACACAATACCATGATAATTACTTCATATAAAAAGGACTTTAAAGACAGAGCATTAATAATTGATAAAGATGGAAATAAGATTTTAGAAAGATGGAAAACTCCAGCAGAATTTAAATGTGAATTATATGAACCTTTAGTGGTTGAAACAAATAAACTATGTATTGGATATTTACTTTGTATGGAAATTTTAAAAGGATATAGAGATTTAGAAAAAGCAAATAGAAAAATTGATTTTATTGTTCATCCAATTGGAGTAGGTATGTTTAGTAATGAGCAGTTTAATCTCTGGATAAATGAAGCAAAGAAAATTGCTAAAAAATATAATACAATGATAATAGGGACAAGTCATGCAGATGGGTCATATAGAAATTGTGGAATTTCAATACCAATTTCTTATTGTATAGATAAAAGTGGTGAAGAAATATATATTTCAAAGAGTGATACTAGAACACGAATAATAGATTTAAATACAAAAACCATAATTGAAAGGGGATAAAATATGATAAAACTAAAAAATGGGGATGAACTAATAATTAGATATGGAATAAAGGAAGATGCTCTTGAAATAATAAATCTCGTAAAACAGGTTATGGAAGAAGTGGAGTTCTTCCCATCAACTTCTGAAGAATTTAATATTACTATTGAAAAAGAAGAAAAATATATTGAGGAAACAGCACTATTTTTAGTTGCAGAAATAAACAATAAAATAGTTGGTTGTATTACATTACATAGGGATAATAAAATTAAAACTAAACATGTAGGTATTTTAGGAATAACTATTTTAAAAAAATATAGTGGCTTAAAAATAGGAAGTATTTTAATGGAAGAATTAATAAACTGGTGCAGAGAAAATGAAATTGAAAAAATAGAATTAGAGGTTTTTGAAAAGAATACTGTTGCAATTGGACTTTATAAAAAGTTTGGATTTATTGTAGAAGGTGTAAAAAATAATGCTATAAAAATAAATGATAAATATGAAAATTTACTATTATTAGCTAAATTTTTAAAACTTAACTAGATGAATAAAAGGAGTGATATTTTATGAAGTCTATAGATGATATTGGTAATTTTATATTTTTAGAAGATAAACCTGAGAGGTCAGATATTATATTTATCCCAGGAGGATCATATTCAGAATTAGGAGAAAGGGCTGCAACTCTATACCAAAATGGTTACGCAAATCTAATACTTCCATCAGGAAAATACAATCCTAAAAGAGGATGCTTTGCAGGCCCTTCATCAAAAATTAACATATACAATGAAGAATATAAAACAGAATGGGAATTCTTTAAAGGTGTTTTATTAAAAAACAATGTAGATGAAAATGCAATTTTAAAAGAAGATTGTGCAGAAAACACCTATGAAAATGCATTTAAATCTCGACAAGTTACAGATGAACTAGGATTAGATATAAGAAAAGCAATAATATGTTGTAAGTCTTTTCATTCTAGACGTTCATATATGTACTATAAGTGGGCATATCCAGAAACTAAGTTAATTATGTGCACTTCAGATGTAAATGATATAAAGAAAACTAATTGGTTTGAAACAGATAAAGGCATAGAGAAAGTTATGAATGAATTAAGTAAATGTGGTTCTCAATTTAAAAGTTATTTTAAAGAAGTTATATTAGAAAATGAAGTTCATAAACAATTTACCGAAAATTGAAACTATTTAAAGGTATTTTAATATATATCTAGAATAAGATGAATTGAATAGAGATTTATTAATGAACAAAAGGAGTGGTGCTTTATGAAATGTTATAATTTATTTTATGCTACTGTAAATAAAATGCTTCAAGCAAAGGCCAAAATGACTCAGTCAGCTATACTTTGCTTGGAGCCTAATTTAAAATTTTAGCTGAAATAGGTTCCTTTACATGCTTAGGCATTAATTAGTAATTATGCTTACTGTTTCATGGCCTTTGCCTTAATTAAAAAAATTAAGGAGGGGCAAATTTTATGAAACATGTTAAAGCACATAATGTGTTACCAAAGGAAGTTATAGAATTAATTCAAAAGTATATAGATGGAGAATATGTATACATTCCAAGAAAAAGTGAAAATGAAAAAGCTTGGGGTGAAAAGAATGGAACAAGAAATAGTCTTAAAAAGAGAAATAATGAAATTTTCAAGAAATATATTAGTGGATATAAAGTAGCGTTATTAGCAGAAGAATATTTTCTATCGGAACAAAGCATTAGAAGAATAATAAGTCAAGAGAAAAAAGCATGTTCGTAAAGACATGAAAAACATTTATAAAAAATAACACCTAATTTGATTGATTTCAAATAGGTGTTATTTTTGTTTAACTTTAATACGGAATCAAGTTGGATATATAAGATAAAGCTGTTAAATAATATAATTTTAATATGAAGAGAAGATTTAGTAAGGGGATGAGATAAAAATGACTAAAAACAATGAAACAATAAATATTATAAAAGAAACTTTAAGAAATTTTGAAAAAGAGTATATAAAAAATGATTTAAAAAATATTGATGATTTTGTTAATAATTTTTTTGTAAATGAAGATGATACAAGTTTTATAGGGAAGGGATTAAATGATTGGCATTTTGGGGTAGAAAATATAAAAAGTGCATTTAAAATTTATTGGGATGATAGTAATAAACTTTTTAAAAATATAGAACTAGATATAGATAAGTCAATAATTAGTGTTGAAGGAGATATTGCAAGTGTAGCTATTAATGGTAAAAGCACATTTATTAATACTGAAAATGATGTTAGTAAAAATATGGTGAATTGTATGGCTGAAACATTAGACAAAGGTGCATCAAGAAGAGATTTGCTAAAACTCTCAGATGAAATTTCAAGAACTTTATATAATATAAGTTTAGGTGAAACTTATATATGCCCATTTAGAGCAACTATTGTAATGATCAATAACAAGAATATATGGAAGATTAAACATATGAATATTTCTTGTGCATTAGATGGAAGAGAAATAGTTTTAGATGATGAAAATTTAGATGATACTTTAAAAATTTTAGAAATAAGACAAAAAGATAATGAAGATATAAAAGAAATTAAAAAAATATTAGACATTTTTCAAGATGGATATGATAAACGTGATGAAAAATTAGTCAATATTTATGGAGAAAAATTACTTTGGAATGATGAAAATTTATTTATATTTGGAACAGACCAAGGTGAAGATTTTTATGGATTTAATGAAGGAAAAGAATTATTTGAAAGTGATTGGAAATATTGGGGAGATTTTAATTTAAATAGAGAAAATGCTTATATTTATGTTTATGAAAATGTAGCAGTAGTTTTATCAAAAGCATTTATAACATTTAATTTTAAAGAAGATAAAGTATGTACTTGGCCAAAACAAAATTTTGATTATTATAAAAAGCAGGATAAATCAAAGATAGAATTACTACAAGATGTTTTATTTTCAATAAATAATGCATTGAATTGTATGCAAGATGAAAAACAAATGCTACCGATGAAATTTGTTGGTGTTTTAGTAAAAAAAGAAGGAAGCTGGAAGTTTAATCATATGCATTTTTCTGACATCATTGAAGATGGTCAAGAAGTTAGAAAAAGTGAATAATTTAAAAGAAAGGTGTGATATAAATGAAAAATTTAAGTGAAATACAAATATATGATTTAGAAGAGGATTACCAATTAGAAAAGGCAGATTACAAAGAGTTTTCAAAATATTATGCCACCTATTGTGGTCTTCAAAAAGAAGATAACTATTTTAAAAAAAGTTATGAAATGATGCGTTCTAGTGTATCAGAAGATGATGGTTGTTTTTGGATTGTAAAAAATCATAAGAAAATTGGTGGGGTTTTTATAGAATCAAATTATATAGAAGGGTTATTTCTTATACCTCCATACAATAATGAATATGAAATTTTAAAAAAATTAAAGAATGCATTAATTAAATGGTCTGATTTATCAAAGCCTATAATAGCATCAGTAGTGGATTCATCACAAATAGATATTTATGAAAAGTTAGGATTTAAAAAGTTTGAAAGTGGTAGGTGGATGATAAGAATAACAGAAATAATTAGTGATAATTTAAATGAAAAGTATGATATATGTTTACCTAAAAGAGAAAATGAAGTTGAAATGGGAAAACTATTATATGAAGCATTTGAAAATAATGATGGATTAAATTTTAAGTATAGTTTAGAAGAATATACTTCATGGGTTAAAGATTACTTTGATGATAACTTAGAAAATGATTTTTTAAATAGAGCTTCCACTTTGGTATATGATAAAGAAACTAAAGAACTTGTAGGACTTTGTTATATATCAATTTTTCAGGAGTGGCCATTGATAAGTCAAATAGCTGTAAAGCCTAGTTATCAAGGTAGAGGGATTGGTAGTGATATGATAAAGAAATCATTGACAAATCTAAGTGAAAAGTATCCAGTAGTTAGATTATATGTTGATATAGGAAATGAAGCAGAAAATGTTTATTACAATTTAGGATTCATGAAGGGTGTAGAATTATCTGAAATGGAACTAAAAGTTATGGAAAATAATATATAAAAAATAATAAAGTTCATTAAGAGTTTAAAAGATTTTTAGTGAACTTTATTTGTGGAAATTTGACTATAGATTATAAGTTTTATGGAGGGGGAACAAATGGAGTTTAAATTTGTTGATATGAATTATGCTTATGCAAGCGAAATGATTAATAATTGGAAATATAAAGATGAATATAGTATTTATGATTATTGCAATGAAAAAGAAGAATTATTAGATGAATCATTATGGGGGTTAGGAAGATTTGCAGTTTTAAATGAAAAAAATAATCTTATAGGGGAATTGACTATCGAATTTTTTGAAGAAGAAAATGAGGAGTCAGAAGATGATGGATATGTTGAATATGAGACGATATTAAATGATGATAAAAAGATATATGAAATGTGGATGGGGTGGGGATTAAAACCAGAATTATGTGGTAAAGGTTTAGGCAAGGAATTTATTTTAAGTTGTATTGAATTTGCTGTAAAAAAATATGACTATCATGGTGATTATATTAGATGTGCTGTAGCTGAATTTAATAAAAGAGCAATAAAAGTTTATGAAAAGTTGAATTTTGAAATCTTTGAAATATGTAATGTAGATATTGACAATAAAGAAACAAAAATTTTTAGAATGAAAAAAAAGATAAAAATATAAAATGAAAATTTAATTTAGATAGCACATGAAAGGGGCATAATATGGAGGGAAAAAAGAAAAGTTATATTAAATTTTTTTATAAGTATTTAAAAGAACAAAAAATTATGCTGATAGCAATGTTTATTATGTCGTTAATAAATATTTTTATGCAAATTATAAATCCACAAATATCAAGATATTTTATAGATGAAGCAACTAATGGAAATGTGGGTAAGAATTTAATATATGCTGCTTCCATGTTTTTAGTAATTGCATTTTTTACTCAAGTATTTAGTGTTTTAACAGTATATATAGGAGAAAAGGAGGCTTGGAAGATAACTAATAACATAAGATTAGATTTAATTGAACATTGTATAAATTTAGATATGTGTTTTCATAAAGAGCATACTCCAGGCGAACTTTTAGAAAGAGTAGATGGTGACATATCACAAATGTTTGATTTATTTTCAAGAATTATATTGAATATGATAAATAATCTAATACTTCTTGTTGGAATTTTAATAATTTTATTTAAAGAAAACATGTTTGTTGGAGTAAGTATAACTGTCTTTTCTATTTTTTCTATACTAATTTTATGGAAAACAAAATCAAAAACAGAGAAATATTGGATAGATGAAAGTAAAGCAAATGCTGAATTTTATGGAAGATTGGGAGAATATATTTCAAATACTGAGGATATAGCAGCAAATGGAGCTAAAAAATATATAATGGGAAAATTTTATGATATAACGAGAAAAATATATCCAGTAACACGTAAGGCTAAATTAACTTGGGCTACATTATGGTCAGTTATTTTAATTATATTTGCTACTAGTACAATTATATCTTTCTCTGTATCTTTGCATTTATGGAAAAAAGGAATTATAACTGTGGGAACAGCATATTTGATATTCAATTATACAGAAATATTAAGAAGGCCTTTGGAACAAATTAGAGTTAATCTTCAAGAATTACAGTTATCAGGTGCTAGTATTATAAGAGTATTTGATTTATTTCAAGTAAAATCAAATATAAAATATGGAAAGGAATTTCTAAATCAAAAAGACTCCTTAGAGATACAGTTAAAAAATGTAGATTTTCAATATGAAGAAAGTATAGATGTATTAAAAGATATCTCAATAAAACTGGAAGGTGGGAAGGTACTTGGAATATTGGGACACACAGGAAGTGGAAAAACTACATTAGCTCGTATTATTGTTAGAATGTATGATGTGAAAAAAGGCGTAATTTTATTGAATAAAAAGGATATAAAATCATTAAATGAGCAGGTATTTACAGATAATATAGCATACATAACACAAGATGTTGAGATTCTTAAAGGTACAATAAGAGAAAATATAACTATGTTTAAAAATTACATTGATGATAAACAAATACTAGATAGCATATATAGTTTGGGATTTGGAAAATGGTATGAAAGTTTAAAAAATGGATTAGAAACTAATTTAGAAATGGGTTCAAAAAGTATATCAGTAGGGGAAGCACAATTAATAGCATTTACTAGAGTATTTATAAAAAAACCTAAACTTATAATTCTAGATGAAGCAACATCCAGAATAGATGTTGAAACTGAAAAATTAATAGAAAATGCACTGAATAAAATTTTAAGAGATAGGACGTGTATTATAATAGCACATAGATTATCAACACTTAATAAAGCAGATAAAATTATGATTCTTGAAAAAGGGTGTGTAATAGAATTTGGTGAGAGAAAAAATCTTTTAGAAGATAAAAACTCAACATATTACAACTTGATTGAAGGTGGAATAGATGAGGTACTTGTATGAATATGAGAAAAAAGAATAAAAACAAGTACATTATTAATTTAATAATGTACAAGCCAATTTTATACAGTGTTAATATTTTTATGGAACTTTTAATGGCAACAATACCTTTAGCAGAAGGAATTGTTGTAAAAGAGTTTTTTGATATTATGGGTGGAAAAGTTAATTCAAATTTTAATCAATATCAGTTAGTTTTTTTTATGGTACTAATTACAATCATTCATGTTATTATAAAAAAAATATACTTTATAAATAGTAATTTAAATCAGTTTTATATAACTACATTATTAAGAAGAAACATGCTAAATTTAATATTAAAAAAGCCTGGATCAAAAGCCATAAAAACTTCAGTTGGAGAAGTGCTAAATTGTTTTAGAGATGATGTATCCCAAATAGAAACAACGGTTTCTTGGTTAGGAACAGTTATTGGACAAGTTGTACGTGCAATTGGAGCTATTATTATTTTAAGTTATATAAATGTAAAAATCACATTTGCTGTTTTTATACCATTAATTTTAGTAATAAGAATAGCTCAAAAATCAGAAAAGAATATTGAAATTAATAGAGAAAAAGGAAGAATGGCAACTGGAGAAGTTAATGGATTTATTTGTGAGATATTTGATTCTATTTTAACTATTAAGGTGGCAGGTGCAAAACAAGATATAATTAGAAGATTAAGAGTTTTAAATGATAAAAGACATAAGATCATGATTAAAGATACTATTTTAACTCAATTAATAGATTCTATATATAATAATGCAATAAATTTAGGAACAGGAGCAATATTACTTTTATGTGCTAGTTCTATAGGTGAAGGAACTTTTACAGTAGGTGATTTTAGTATATTTGTTTACTATTTAGCATTTGTAACTGATAGTATTGAATCACTTGGAAACTTTATTGTATATTTAAAACAAACTAATGTAGGCTATAGGAATATACTAAAGCAAATTGATATAAATGAAAATTCAAATGAATTATTAAAATATAAAAATATAAATTTGAAAGAAGAAATATTAAAAGAAAGAAATATTGAAGTAAATAATGAAAGTATTATGGATTTATTAATTGTAGAAAAATTAACTTATATATATGATAAATCACAAAATGGAATAAAAGACATAAGCTTCTCATTAAAAAAAGGAGAAATTTTAGTTGTTGCAGGCAGGACTGGGTCAGGAAAGAGTACTTTGTTAAAATCTTTACTAGGACTTTTACCAAAATCAAAAGGAGAGGTTTATTATAATAATAAATGTATAGAAGATAATAAAAGTTTCTTTATACCACCCATAAGTGCATATATGCCACAAATCCCCAGTTTATTTAGTGACACAGTAAAGAGCAATATATTTTTAGGAGTTTCAGAAAATAGCAAGGATTTAGATAAAGCTATATGGGAAGCTGTCTTTGAAAAGGACATTGAGATTTTAGAAAATAAATTAGAAACTGTAATAGGGACAAAAGGAACAAAATTGTCTGGAGGACAAATTCAAAGATTAGCAGCAGCACGTATGTTTGTAAGGAAATCACAAATTTTTATTTTAGATGACATATCAAGTGCTCTTGATATAAGTACAGAAAAAACTTTCTGGACAAGATTACTTAAAAATAATGAATCTAGTTTTATTATTGTATCTAATAAAAGATTTATACTTGAAAAGGCCAACAAGATAATTGTTTTAAAAGATGGTAGAATTGAAAGTGAAGGAACTTTTAATGAACTAATTGAGAAGTCAATGGAATTTAAAAATATTGTTTAAAGTTCATTAATTACATATATTCAAGGGGGGGGATATGATCTGTTATGATTAAAAATGTAGTTTTTGATTTAGGTAATGTTTTGCTTACATTTAAGCCTATGGAGTATCTTAAGTCAAAATTGAATGATGATAAACTAGCAGAAAAAATTTATAATATTATTTTTAAAAGTGATGAATGGATAATGTTAGATAATGGTGTTATTAAAACAGAAGAAGCTACTGAAAAATTTTGCATGAGAATGAGGAATAAAGAAAATATAATAAAAGATGTAATGAATGATTGGCACAATCTACTTAAACCAATAGATGAAAATATACAAATTTTAAATGATTTAAAGGAAAAGGGATATAAAATTTATATTTTATCAAATTTTCATGATATAGCTTTTGATAATGTATATAAAAAATATGATTTTTTTAAGGATGCAGATGGAATTGTTATTTCAGCCAAGATTAAATGCATAAAGCTAGAAAAGGAAATGTTTGGAAGTTTAATCGATACCTATAAAATTAAATATGAAGAGTCAATTTTTATAGATGATGTTAAAGAAAATGTAGACATGGCATCATCTCTTGGAATGGATACAATACATTTAGAGGATTATAAAAAATTAAAAGAAAAATTAAATTTAAAAGGTTTCTTATAGAATAGTACTTATGATTTAATATAAATTGGGAGTGAAGATATCCTGTATTATCATCAATCTCAATTTATATTAAGTTTAATGACTGTCACCTAAATTAATAGTGGTATATAAATGGAAAAGTTGTTTATATATGTTTTACTTGGCTATACTCATAAATAAAACATATATAAAGGAGAGATAGTTTTGTCACGTTATGCAAGGATAACTGAAGAAAATGGAATATATCATATAGTAATAAAGGAATCAAAACCAAAGAAGTTATTTTGTAATGAAAAAGATAAAGAAATGTTTATGGAAAAAATGAGAGAAAGTCAAATAAAATATCAGTTTAAAGTATATGGATATTGCCTAATGGATACCCATGCACATTTTTTAATAGATTCCAATGGTGAAAAAATATCAGTAATAATGAAAAGCATAGGACTTAGATATGTAAAATACTATAATAAGAAACATAAAACTAGTGGTTCACTATTAAAGGAAAGATTTTTTAGTGAATTAATAAAATCAGATGAACAAATGTTAAAGGCATCATTATATATTCATGCTAATGCAAGAGATATTAAAGGCTATAGGGATAAAGCAGAGGAATATAGATTTTCAAGCATGAAATGCTATTTAGGAAAAAAAGATGAATTTAAAGTAATAGATACAGATTTTGTACTTAGTATACTGGCTACGACAAAGAGGAATAATAGGGAATATTATGCAAAACAATCATACTTAGAGCTATTCAAATTTACACTTACACAAAAGGTAAATCATTTCAATGAATTAAATTTAGATATTCCAATTAAAATTATGAATAAAAATATAGAAATAATACTAGAAGATAAAACATTTGAAAAACCAAGAGAAATATTAAAAAGAGATTTTCCTATAGAAAAAGTAGTAGATTTTGTTGAGAAAGAAACAGGTATATTAAAAAGTTTATTTTTAACCAAAGATGAACATGGAGTAAAGGAAGCTAAGTCACTATTTGTATTACTATCAGGAATATATACAAGAAAAACAACAAGACAAATTGGTGATATGTTAGAATATATGTCTATAGAGGAAGTAAACATATTAAGTAATGAAGGAATTAGATTGATATTAGAAAATGAAAAATATCAATATATAATAGAAAAATTTTATAGAGAAAATAAATAATAAAAAATTTTGATAAATTGCTTGAAAATAATTATAATAAACTAAAAATGTACAAGCTATAAAAAAAAGAAATAAAACACATAATAAATAGTGATAATTAATAGTTGATTTATTATTAATTTATAAAATGCACCTAAAAAGTGACAGTCATTAATAAAAATGACTGTCACCTACAATAATAAATTTTGTGGAGGATTTAATGAAGGAGATAGCATTAATAACAGACTCTAATTCAAGGTTGGCAAGGGTTTTAAAAGAAAATTTAAAGGAAGTTTTTGCTGATAAAATAGTTGTAAATAATTACTTTTTAAAAGAATTTAGTGACGATTTTATTATAGATGAAGAAATTGTACTAGTAATGATAAAGGAAAGGGCTTTTGAGATAAGAAAGCACATAAAACCAAATTCAAAAGTGACAGTCATTAAAAGAACTATTGAAACGAGAGAGATGCCTAAGATATTTTCAATTCCCGAAGGAACTGATGTTTTAGTAGTGAATGACAATAAGGAAACTACATATGAAATAATGAGTTTATTTTATGAACTTGGAATAAATCACTTAAATTTAATTCCGTATTATGAGGATATAGATTATAAAAGTACATATATAGCAATAACACCAGGAGAAAGCAATAATGTTCCTAGTCATATAAAAAATATAGTAGATGTAGGTGATAGAAAGATTGACGTTTCAACTTTTATAAAGTTAATGTCATATATAGATATTAAAGATGAAGATAAGAAATTTTTACATAGTAATCTTATAAAGTACTCAGAAAAATTAGTTAACTCTGATGTTGGAATTAGTGAAAGATATAAAGAATTATTTTTAAGAAATGAAGAATTAGATACGGTAATAAATTTATCTGAAAATGGAATTATATTTACATATTATGATGGAAAAATAACTATATGTAATGAGAAAATGAAAGATATTTTAGGAATAAACAGAAATATTATTGGTGAAAGTATAGATAGTGTATTTAATGATAAATTAAATTTTCTGTTAAATAAAAATGATTTTAAAGATGAAGTTATAGAGTTTAATAAAAGATTTATAAATGTAAATAAACATACTATATGCAGTTTTGGACTTGAAAGTGGGGTATATTATCATTTTCAAGAAATTACATACATAAGACAGCTAGAACAAAATTTAAGTAAGAAGATTAGAGAAAAGGGGCATATAGCAAGATATAATTTTAAAGACATAATAACAAAATCAAAAAGTATGAATGAAACAATAAAATTATCACAAAAAATATCTACATCAGACTTAACTGTACTGATATTAGGTGAAAGTGGAACTGGAAAAGAATTATTTGCTCAATCTATACATAATAATTCACTTAGAAGTAAGCAACCATTTATAGCTGTAAACTGTGCTGCTATGCCAGAAAATTTATTGGAAAGTGAACTTTTTGGATATGAATCAGGAGCATTTACTGGAGCATTAAAGGACGGAAAACAGGGATTGTTTGAGCAAGCTAACAATGGAACTATATTTTTAGATGAAATAGGTGACATGCCATTATATCTTCAAACTAAACTTTTAAGAGTATTGCAAGAAAGACAAGTAACGAGAATAGGTGCAAATAAGGTAATAGATATAAATATAAGAGTTATAGCGGCAACAAATAAAAATCTGTTACAACTTGTAGAGGAAGATAAATTTAGGGGAGATTTATATTATAGATTAAATGTATTACCACTAAATATTCCTCCACTAAGAAAAAGGAAAGAAGATATAGTTGATTTACTTATTCATTTTATAAATAGAGAAATAGAAATAGAAGATTCGGCTAAATATGCACTTGTTAACTATGATTGGCCAGGAAATGTAAGGGAACTTCAAAATTTAGCATCCTATCTAGAGTTAATGTGTGAAAATGTTATATGTGTAGAGGATTTACCATATTATTTTCAACATGATACTGTAAATAAAAATTTTGAAGAGGAAAAAATATTTTTGGAAAATAAGCATAACTTTAACGTTGTTGTTGAGGTATTAAAGGAAATTAATTTTTTCAACAATTTAAATCAAAATATTGGAAGAAATAATATAGTTAAGATATTAAATAAAAAGAATATAGACATAAGTGAAAATGATGTAAGAAAAATATTATTAGATTGCAGCAAGATAGATTTAATTATAAGTGGAAAAGGAAGAAAGGGAAGTGTTATATCGGAAAAAGGTATTAAGTTTCTTGAAGAATTCAATAAATAGGTGTAAAAATAGGTGTGTTTATTTTAAAATACACCTATTTTTACACCTATTGAAAATAAAAAGTAAATTCAGAAATTAATTAAGATATTAATATTTTCTAATTAATAAATAAAACTACATGTATTTATTCAAATTATAAATAAAAAGATTCATTTCAATAAAGTTGGCACGCAAATTGCTTTATAAATAATTGAGGTAACAAAAGATAGACTTTAAATTATTTAGGAGGAGTAATTCATGAAGAAAAAGCCCATTATAGGTATTTCAGGAAGTATGATTATTGATGAAGGGGGAATGTTTCCTGGATACAAAAGATCATATGTAAATAATGATTATGTTAAGTCAGTAATTGAGGCAGGTGGTATTCCATTTATAATACCAATGAATAATGATGAAGAAGTTATAGAAAATCAATTAGATTTAATTGATGGATTAATATTATCAGGTGGACATGATGTAAACCCTTTATTATTTAATGAAGAACCACATCAAAAATTAGGAGGCATATATCCAGAAAGAGATGATTTTGATTTTAAAGTAGTAAAAAAAGCTATGAATAAAAACATGCCTATCATAGGTATTTGTAGAGGTCATCAAGTTATAAATGTAGCAAATGGAGGAAGTCTTTATCAAGATTTATCTTTAATTGAGGGATGTTATATTAAACACAATCAAGGATCATTACCAAGTCAAGCTACTCACACAGTAACTGTTGAAAAAGATTCTGTTTTAGGTGGGATTTTAGGTGAAAAAACATATTCAAATTCTTTTCATCACTTAGCAGTAAAAGATGTAGCTGATGGATTTAGAATAGTAGCTTTAGCTGAAGATGGAGTTGTAGAAGCTATTGAAAGAGAAGAAAAGCCACTAGTTATGGGAATTCAATGGCATCCAGAAATGATGTCAGGAGTAGATAAAGGAATGATGGATATATTTAAATATTTTATAAATGAATGCAAAAATAAATAAAAAGAGGTGTGATTTTTATGGGTAATAAGAAGAAAATAGGTTTTTGGAGTATAGTATTACTTGGTATTAATTCAATTATAGGATCAGGAATATTTCTTTTACCAAATCAAGCTATGGAACTTATAGGTCCAGCAAGTTTATTAGTTATATTGTTTGACATGTTATTAGTTGTTAGTATTGCGTTATGTTTTGCAGAAGTTGGTGGAATGTTTAATAAAAACGGTGGACCATATGTTTATGCAAAAGAAGCATTTGGTGACTTTGTAGGGTTTGAAGTAGGATTTATGAAATGGGCTATAGGAATTATAGCATGGGCAACTATGGCAGTTGGATTTGTTACAGCATTATCAGCAATATGGCCAGCAGCTGGTGAAGGTATGACTAAAAATATAATAATAGTAGCGATTCTAGGGGGACTAGGAGTAGTTAATATTTTAGGTGTAAATATATCAAAAGTTTTAAACAATATAATAACAGTAGGTAAATTATTACCATTAATTATATTCATAGCAGTAGGTATTTTCTTTATAAAAGGTTCAAATTTCACACCAGTATTTCCTAATGGAACATATGTAAGTGGTTCATTTGGTGCAACAGCTCTTTTAATATTCTATGCATTTACAGGTTTTGAATCTATAGCTGTTGCAGCAGAGGATATGGATAATCCAGAAAAAAATATACCAAAAGCAATAATTACAGTAATGATTATAGTATCAGTAGTTTATTTATTAATACAAACAGTATCAATTGGAATATTAGGACAGGGACTTGCAGTAACTAAAACTCCAGTTGCAGATGCTTCATCAATATTTTTAGGATCTTGGGGAGGAATATTAGTAAGTGCAGGAACATTAGTATCTATAGGTGGTATTAACATAGCATCATCATTTATTACTCCAAGAACAGCAGTAGCACTAGCAGAAGATGGATTACTTCCTAAATGTTTAGCAAAATATAATAAAAAAGGAACACCATATATATCGATAATAGTTACAGTTGCATTAACTATACCAGTTGCTTTATCAGGTAGTTTCACAAAGTTAGCAGCTATTAGTGTTGTTTCAAGATTTGCACAATATGTACCAACATGTTTAGCGGTACTAGTTTTAAGAAAGAAAAGACCAGATTTAAAAAGTTCATTCAAAATTCCACTAGGACCTGTAGTTCCAATACTTGCGATATGCGTAAGTATATGGCTATTATTCCAATCATCAACGGAAAAAATATTATGGGGACTAGGTGGTTTAATAATAGGAATTCCTATATATTTATTAATGATTAAAATGAATAAGAAACATAAAAATGATGTAGAAGATGTTGCTTAAAAGTTTATAGAAATATAATTGATAAAATAGAGGTTACATAAAATATAATTAATGTAACCTCTATTTTTCTATTTAGGTTTTATATCTTCGAATATATATTTATGAATTTGATCTTTAACATTTTCTTTATCGAATGTTAAATAGAATACATCATCAATAATTTCACCACTAGAATATTCATCAGTAGGAAAGCGTTCTTGTTCTAAATTTTTCATTCCAGATGTTAAAATAATTGTACCAGTTTTTATTATTTCAGTAGTTGAAAGACTTGTTTTAACAAGTGGGAGTATAGTATCTGCTAATGACATATAATCAGCAACATTTTGCTCTTTGAATTTTTCAAACAAGCTGTTAAGAACTGCTCTATGTCTTTCGGTTCTTTCATAATCGCCATTTCCATCATATCTTATTCTACAGTAAGTTAAAGCTTGTTCTCCATTTAAGGTATATTCACCAGGAGAATATATACCATATGTTGATAAACTAGGAATTTCATAATCTTTTATATTTATATCTACACCACCTAATTTATCTATAATTTGAGGTAACGTAGAAAAGTTAACCATAGCATAGTCATTGATATTAAGATCAAAGTTAGAGTTTAATGTGTTTATTGCTAGTTCTGGTCCGCCGAAGGAGTATGCATGATTAATTTTATCCATTCCATGATTAGAAATATTTACATAAGAATCTCTCATTATTGATGTAAGTTTTAATTTATTATGAACATTATCTATAGTAAGTATCATTATTGAGTCTGAACGTCCATTTTCATTTTTATCATCTGGCGAGTCAACTCCAAATAAAGCAATATTAGTTATATTTTTAATATCTGGATTTGAATCTATTTTTTCTTTAAATTCTTTTGAAATTCCTAAATCTGTATCATTTTTAGAAATATTGTGCTTTTGAACTTTATTTGATAAATATAGAGTATACATTGTTAAAGTAGTAATTATTAATAAAACAACAACAATAATAGATATTAATATTTTTTTGGATTTATTTGATTTATCCAATTTAAACACCTCTCCTATTTATGTTAAACATTAGTAAAAATAGTATAGCATACAAATAGCAAAAATGTGTTGAAATTTAGAAAAATATAAATTGTATAAAAATCTAAATTAAAAAGTAGTATTGTTAAAGAAAATTATGTACTCTAAAATAAAATCACTACAATAATTATAGTTTAGTATAAAAAATAGTTAGGATATATACAAATATCAAAATTAAAAAAATAAAATGATATCAAAATTTGATATCATTTTATTTTTTATACTATTTATAATAATTTCAGTTTCAATTGCCACAACAATATCTAATAGCAAAATTATTTATAAGATATAATTCACTTAATAAGTTGTTAACTATATAAGAATATTCAATATTGATAACAGTTGTTAAAATAATGACACTAACTAAAAGAATTATATTGTAAAATACAAAGTATTATTTACAGTATTTCCAGTCGGTCCACCAATCACAATTTTTACAGTGGTATCTCATAGTACATTTTCCAATTTTCCAGGATTCTATATCAGGATTATCACACATACAAACAGGTCTAGCACTAGCAACAGTTGTTAAGCCAATTCCACCAATTAAAAGAGCAGCACATGACAGAACAGAAATTTTTTTTATAAGTTTTTTCATAAAAATACCTCCTTCTAATAAAATGTAAAATAATTTAATAACTGTATATATTTTACTATTGAAACAAAAAATATTCAACAGTGTTTCATAAATATATAGTTAATTTTATGTAACAATATTGTAAAGTTACAATTTATTAATAATTTAGAAATATAAAAGAGTGTTTAAGTTAAATTTTTAAACACTCTTTTATAATATTAAGATAAGTTTATATTTTCTACATGGCTGATTTTATCATGTAAGAGTATAGGGTTTCTTTTAAAAATATGGCTGACTAAGTGTATAAGTGCAAAACTATTTAGTAGTATTTGCATAATGAATAGTAATATAAAAAAATCATATTTTTCTATTCTAAGTAAATAATCAATTCCATTGTTAAGTATGTAAGATGAAAGAAAAAATCCATATAGTAAAATACCATATCTTTTAAATACTTGTTTAAAACTTAATTTGTCAGTTGGTCCTTTTAGCTTAATTTTTAATATATATTTTCCAAGCGTAAATCCATTTGAATAGTATGGTACTAAAATGAAATATATAAAAGTTATAAAAATAAATGAAAAGATGTTTTCTTCATTAAAGAAAAAGAAACATATATTCCAATCGATTAAAAAAGCTAAGATGCGTTTAGAATAACTTGGTGAAGAGCCTTTATTAAATGTTTTAGATTTTATAATGTTTATATCAGGTAAAATATATTTAAATAGTGGTGTTATTGAGTACCCAATTAATCCACCCAACGTATTTATCATAAGGTCATCTACATCAAATAATCTATAAGGATATTTGTAAATTCCATATATACCAGTTAATTGTGTAACCTCAAAAAATACAGCTACCAAAAAAGATATAAGTAAAGTTTGTTTAAAACTTTTTTTGAAATAGTATCTAAGATAAACTCCTAAAGGTATTGTAAGTACAATGTTAAAGAAAACTTGCATAAAAGCTGGCTCAGAAAATATATGCAAGTATGTATTAGGTTTAGTTAATATAACACTTGTTTCAGATAAAAAATCTTTTATAAATGTAAAGGGTATTAGTTGAGTATTAGAGCCTGTAAAAAAAGGTTCATCAACTTGTGGTAATGGCAATAAAGTCATAAAAAAAGCTGTAATACAATAAAAAACAAATGTATAAAAAATAAATATTTTAAATTTGTTGTTTGTTCCATATTTTCTATAATTGTATACAGCATATGGAATGCATATTATAGAAGTTAATATTGGAAATAATAATACTGCTACTTTTATTGGAAATAAATAAGCACTCAAAATAGAAAACCTCCTAAATTTTAAATAGTTCATAAATAAATTAATATGTTTAACTATATTTTGTACAGTGAAACAATTAATATGATTATAATAATTTCGTTAATTTTAGTGTATAATTAAGTAAAAACAACAAAAATTTATAAAAAAATTCTGTTAGATGATATTTTAAATTTACTTTAATCTTTAATTTATCTTTTTTTATGGTAGGAAATTTTAATAATTTTATTTGTTTTGAAAATAACTTAATAAAGATATAAGTATGTAATTTTATAGCTTGCATAAATCAAATATTCCAAAATTATACAAAGGGGAGTGGACATGTTGTATAGTATATTGATAATTGAAGATGATAAGATGCTGAATGAAGGAATTGCATTTAATTTAGAAATGGATGGATTTAAGGTTATTTCAGCATTTAGTTTAGGCGAAGCTAGAATTAAGTTAATTAATGATAAAGTTGATATGATAATCTTGGATGTTAATTTACCTGACGGAAATGGTTTTGAATTTTGCAGAGAAATAAGAAAAAAATATGAAAAACCAATCATATTTCTCACAGCATGTGATATGGAAACAGATATTATAACTGGATTTAAAATAGGTGGAGATGATTACATAACAAAACCTTTTAGTATAAGCATTTTGAGAGAAAGAGTTTTAGCTATATTTAGAAGATATGGATTAAATAGAACAATAAATATATTTAGAAGTGGAGAGTTCGAATTTGACTTTGAAAAAATGACAGTGCAAAAAAATAATAAAAATATATTTTTGGCACCAACAGAATATAAAATTCTTAAAAAACTTGTAACTGCAAAAGGTGATATTTTAACAAGACAAGAATTGATGGATGAGATATGGCAAGAAGATGAATATATAGAAGAACATGCGCTTACAGTAAATATCAATAGAATTAGAAGAAAAATAGAGGAAGATTCTTCTAAACCTAAATATATTAAAACTATCTATGGAATAGGTTATTCTTGGGAAGGTGAACAAAATTGAATAAAATGAAAAATTTTATTTTGGATAAAATGCATGTAATTTTTATTATGTTTATGTTAGTTTTTAGTAGTAGTATAATTTTAACTATTATTCTAAAATTAAATTGCATTAACACTTATAATTTTAAAAAAGTAACAAATGAAATATTATTTTTAATAATATGTTTTGTGGTATTAGTTTTTAGTATATGTATTATTGGGGTAATGCTTATAAGAAATGAAGTGAAAAATTTTTCTAATAGAATTATTGAGATTATAGAAAAAATTATAAATAAAGAAGAAAATATAGAATTTAATATAAATGAAGAATCATTATTGTCTAAGTTAGAAAATAAATTTAAACAACTCTTAAATATATTAGATAATGATAGAAATGTATATCTTAAAGAAAAGGATAGTATAAAATCATTGATTTCAGATATATCACATCAGATAAAAACTCCTATAACTAATATAGCTATGTATAATGATACATTAATTGAAAGAGAACTTGAAAAAGAAAAAGAAAAAATATTTTTAAGAAATATGAGATTTCAAGTATCAAAGCTTGAATGGCTTGTGCAATCATTAATAAAAATGTCTAGATTAGAAAGTAATATAATAGCAATTAATAAAGAAGAGACATTTTTAAAAGATACTATAACAGATTCATTAAAAGGAATATATTTAAAAGCTGATAGAAAAAACATAAATTTAGTGGTTAGCTGTTGTGATGAAATAAAGTTATGTCATGATAAAAAATGGACAAGTGAAGCTATATTTAATATTGTTGAAAATGCAGTTAAATATACAGATGTAAATGGAACTATAGAAATATCAGTAGATAAGTGGGATTTATTTACGAAAATTGATATTAAAGATACAGGAATTGGAATAGAAGTTACTGAAATAAATAATATATTTAAAAGGTTTTTTAGAGGTAGAGAAGTAATAGAATTTGAAGGGGTAGGAATTGGTTTGTACTTAGCAAATGAAATAATCACAAAACAAGGTGGATATATTAAAGTAAAATCTAAAAAAAATGAAGGAAGTACTTTTTCAATATTTTTAAGCAATTAAAAAGTAGTAACAAAATAATGTTGCTGCTTTTTTTATTGTATAGGGATTTTAACTTTTTTAAATCATTCAAGTTATTAAATTTTAAACTTATGTAAAAAGATATATTTAGCAATTTGAGATGAATTTTATAATTTACGAAAATAAAAATAGTTAAATATAACAATGTTGTTATATTTAAAGGATGAATGTCTCATTATCGTGAGGACTGTTATTAAGATGAAATGATAAAATTAAGGTGTTGAATTAAAGATAATGGAGGGAATAAATATGAGTATATTAGTGACTGAAAATTTAAAAAAATACTATGGTGAAGATGAAAATTTAGTTAAAGCACTAGATGGCATTAATATTAAAATAGATAAAGGTGAATTTGTTGCAATCGTTGGAACATCTGGATCTGGTAAAAGTACATTACTACATTTAATTGGAGGATTAGATAGAAGTAGTGAAGGTAAAGTAATTTTAGATAATAAAGATATACTTTCTATGAATAGTGATGAGTTAACAATTTTTAGACGTAGAAATATAGGTTTTATATTTCAAAATTATAACTTGATTCCTATATTAAATGTTTATGAGAATATTGTTTTACCAATAGAATTAGATGGAAATAAAATTGATACTAAATATGTTGATGATGTAGTTGAAACTCTTGGATTAAAAGACAAAATTTATAGATTACCCAATAATCTTTCTGGTGGTCAACAACAAAGAGTAGCTATTGCAAGAGCATTAGTAACAAAGCCATCTATAATACTTGCTGATGAACCAACAGGAAATTTAGATTCAAAAACAGAGCAAGAAGTTTTAGGATTAATTAAAATAACAAGCAAAAAGTTTAATCAAACAATTGTAATGATCACACATAATGAACAAATAGCACAAATGGCAGATAGAGTAATTAGAATTGAAGATGGCAAAATTGTTTAGGGGGAAGGACATATGCTTTACAATAATAATAAAGAAATTATTAAGCGATTAGTAAGAAGAAGTTTAAAAGCTAATAAAATGAGAAATATATGTGCAATATTAGCTATAGCATTGACCACAATATTAATAACAGTAACTATAGAAGGTGCAATAATTGCATCTAAAGCAGATGAAAAATATAATATAATTTCAAGATACAACATGGATTGTGATGGCTATGTAAGCATGTATAACAAAGATAAAGATGATTTAAAATCAATAACAAATATTAAAAAAATAGGAATATGTGAAAGGGTCAGTATAAAAGGTGTTAAAAATAAAGAACTAGTAAATGAATATGTAAATTTTATGGTAGCTGATAAAACTGCATATGATATGATAGGTGTTTATCCTATAAAAGGTGATTATCCTAAAAATGCTGATGAAGTATTAGTTCCAACATGGATTTTAGAGGTTTTAAATGTTGATAAAAAGGTTGGCGAAAAAATAAAGTTAGATATAGCAATAGGTAATAATATAAAACCTATAGAATTTAAATTATGTGGATATTATGAAACATTTTTAGGAAAGGGGTCGGATAAGGCTAAAATATTTACACATGAAGATTTTATAGATAAAAACAATATAAAAATAAACAAAAGTCAAAATGCTAGAATAGCTATGATTAATTTAAAAGATGTAAAAAAAAATTCTAGCTTTAAAGAAGTTGAAAATAAGATTGATAAAATTGCAAAAGAATTAGGTGTTGAAAAATATCAAGCAAATCCTAAATATGATAAAGAAAAATTTGATATAGGTGAGTACGTTAAAAAAGTCATAGCAGTTGGGTCAGCCATATTAATAATTATATTTACTGGATATTTAATAATATATAATATTTTTTATATATCTGTATCAAAAGATGTTAGATTTTATGGATTGTTAAAAACTATAGGAACTACATCAAAACAATTGAAAAAAATAGTAATAAACCAAGCTTTGTTATTATGTATTATAGCTATACCAATAGGTTTGTTTTTAGGGTATTTGACAACAATTATTATGATGCCAATTGTATTAAGTTCATTAACATTTGGTAATTTTATAGTAATTGAGCCAAATTTATATGCTTTTTTATTAGCAATAATTTTTTCATTAGTGACAGTTATCATTAGTACAAGAAAGCCTGCCAAAGCTACATCAAAAATTTCCCCAATAGAAGCAGTAAGATATGTGTCTGGTGACTTTAAAGCATCAAAGAAAAAAATAAAAAAAGGAATTGGTGGAGCTAAAGTTCATAAAATGGCTTGGAGTAATATAGTAAAAAACAAAAAACGTGTCACATTATCTATATTTTCAATTGCATTAAGTGCTACAACAGTTATAGCTACTATTAATGCAACAATGAGTTTGAATCCGCAAAAACATGCTGATAGCCAAATGGGGATGGATATAGAAATAGAAAATGATCCAATAATGTACACAAAGGAACAGGATTACAAACCTATAACAGAAGGGTTTATAAATGATATAAAGAATTTAGATATTGTAAAAAATGTAAAAACCTATTATAGTGGTATAACACCATTAGAAGATGGAAAAATATTAATTTTTGAAGTCGAATTTTCATTTGATGGACTTCTAAAAAAAGAATTTAAAAGTTATGGAGATCCTGAAAAAAAACATGTTGGGTATAGAGAAATGAAAGGTGATAGAGTTAGAACTTCTGTAAATTCAATAAAAGAAGAAGATTTAGAGGAAGAATTAAAAAATTTGAAAGTAATTGATGGGAAAATAGACAAAGAAAAGTTTAAAACCGGAGAGTATATTATTTGTTATCCATATCCTAATATGGGCAAAATGGGAGTTTTAAAAGCTGGAGATGTTCTTCCTTTGAATTTTATTTTAAAAGATAAAGATGGAAAAGAAGTAGAAATGAAAAAAGAATTTAAAGTTATGGCAGTGGTTGCAAAAAATAAAGAGTTAAGTCCTAATAATTTAGAGATAATAAATTTAGAAGAAAATCAATTCAAGAAAATATTTACTAATTATAAAGAGTGTGTAAATAAAATTGGCATTGAATTAAAAGATAATGTTGATATAAAAAAAGCAGATGAAATAATGTCAAAGATGCTTGTGAATAGTGAGAATGAAGTATTGAAACTAAGATCTAAAAGTGCATATATTAAAGAAATGGAAAACTTTAAGTTAATAATTGCTACAATTGGAGTTTCTATTTCAAGTATATTAGGATTAATAGGTGTTATAAATGTTATGAATACAATATTTACAGGAATATTCTCTAGACAAATTGAATTTGCAATGCTTGAATCAATAGGAATGACTAAAAAGCAACTTAAAAAGATGTTGCGATTTGAAGGTTGGTATTATACGTTATTAAGTTCTAGTTTAATAATACCATTAGGAATTTTTGCATCAATTATTGGTGGAAATTTAACTGATGCACATTATGGCATGGATATAAGAATATGTATAATATCTATAATTATAGCTATAGTTATTATAACAGCATTTATGCTTATAATACCGTTAATAGGATATAATTTAATAAACAAAGAAAATATAATAGATAGGCTCAAAGTTACTGAATAAATTCAATAAATAAATAAGATGATTTCTGAAAACATAGAAATCATCTTATTTTAGGTTATATAATCTATAAAGTTATTAATAGAATTACATAATATATTTATAAAAAACATCAATTAATGAACTTGACATGCATTTTTAAATATGGTATATAAAAGATATACTGTTAGCACTCGTTGTGATATAGTGCTAACAAAATAGAAATAAAAATAAATTAAATATATAGTCTTTATGGTGAAGGGAGCATTTGAAAATGGAAACTAAACAATTTAAAGCAGAGTCTAAGAGATTATTAGACATTATGATTAATTCAATTTATACTCATAGAGAGATTTTTTTAAGAGAGTTATTATCTAATGCAAGTGATGCAATTGATAAGATTTATTATAAAACATTAAGTGATGATTCGTTAACTTTTAACAAAGAAGATTATTATATTAAAGTAATGCCAGAAAAAGAGAATAGAGTGTTAAGAATATGTGATACTGGTATTGGAATGACTGAAGAAGAGTTAGAAAACAATTTAGGAGTTATTGCAAAGAGTGGTTCACTTCAATTTAAGAAAGAAAATGAATTAGAAGAAGGTCATGATATAATTGGCCAGTTTGGTGTTGGGTTTTATTCAGCATTTTTAGTAGCGGATAAAGTTACTGTTATAACTAAAGCTTTTGGAAGCGATAAAGCTTACAGATGGGAATCACAAGGGGTAGAAGGATATACAATTGAAGAATGTGATAGAGATTCTGTAGGTACAGAAATAATATTAAAAATTAAAGATAATACAGAAGATGAAAATTTTGATGATTATTTAGATGAATATAGTTTAAGAAATTTAATTAAAAAGTATTCTGACTTTATAAGATATCCAATTAAAATGGAATTAACAAAAAATAAGTTAAAAGAAGGTAGTGAAGAAGAATACGAGGAATATAAAGAAGAAGAAACAGTAAATAGCATGGTTCCTATTTGGAGAAAAAATAAAAATGAACTTACTGAAGAAGACTATAATAACTTCTATAGTGAAAAACACTTTGGATTTGATAAACCTATAAAACATGTTCATATTAGTGTAGATGGTATGGTAAGTTATAATTCAATATTATTTATTCCAGAAAAAGCTCCATATGATTTCTATACAAAAGAGTATGAAAAAGGATTAGAGCTTTATTCAAATGGTGTTTTAATAATGAATAAATGTGGTGATTTATTACCAGACTACTTTGGATTTGTAAAAGGTATAGTTGATTCAGAAGATTTTTCACTTAACATATCTAGAGAAATATTACAACATGATAGACAATTAAAATTAATAGCTAAAAATATAAAAAATAAAATAAAAGGTGAACTTGAAAATCTATTAAAAAATGATAGAGAAAAATATGAGAAATTCTATAAAACTTTTGGCTCTCAATTAAAATATGGTGTATATAGTGAATTTGGAAGCAATAAGGATGTACTTCAAGATTTATTAATGTTCTATTCATCTAAAGAAAAGAAAATGGTAACTTTAAATGAATATGTATCTAGAATGCCAGAAGATCAAAAATACATCTACTATGCTGTTGGTGATTCAGTGGAAAGAATTGAGAAACTTCCACAAACAGAATTAGTATTAGATAAAGGATATGAGATATTATACTTTACTGAAGAAGTAGATGAATTTGCAATTAAAATGATGATGAATTATAAAGAAAAAGAATTTAAATCTGTATCTAGTAGTGATTTAGGAATAGAGACAGAAGACGATAAAAATTTATCTGAAAATGAAGAGAATAAAGGAGTTTTTGAAGCTATGAAAAATGTATTGGCTGATAAAGTTAAATCAGTTAAAGCTTCAAAGAGATTAAAAAATCATCCAGTATGTTTATCTAATGAAGGTGAACTTTCAATAGAGATGGAAAAAGTTTTAAAAGCTATGCCAAATGGTCAAGATGTAAAAGCGGATAAAATTTTAGAGATAAATGAAAATCATGAAGTATTTAAAGCTTTAAAAGATGCTCATGAAAAAGATGAAGAAAAATTCAAATTATATACAGATTTATTATATAATCAAGCTTTACTTATAGAAGGATTAGCTATAAATGATCCAGTAGAATTTACAAATAACATCTGTAAAATAATGAAATAATGTGATATTAAAATGGTTTCTATTATTTAGGTAATAGAAACCATTTTATATTTTATAAATAAAGATCCTTTTAAGGAAAAATAAGAAAATAAAGAATTTTATTTACAAGGAAAATAAAGTATTATATAATAAATTTAGGAAATGAAGAAGTATAATTTGTATGTGGGCACTTAAATTATATGGAGTTAGTAGTGCAACCGACCTAATTATAATTAAAAAAAATTAGGAGTGTTAATATGAAAAGTAAACAAGTTAAAGTTATTACATCATTATTTTTAGGTACAGCAATGGTATTTGGAGGAATGATTCCTACAGTTACAGCTAAAACAATGGAGAGTTCTAAAATTCAATATAATGTAGTAGATGAAGAAAGTCCAATGAGTATTTGGAACGCACAAGAAGGATTAAATCAAAATGAAAAGAACCCTTACATAAAAGGTAGTATTGCAATTTATAACGGTAAAGTATATGAATGCAAAAGATTTCATTATCCTCAACTAGGCTGGAATCCAAGTGAAGCAAGAATGTTTTGGAAATCAGTAGGTGTTGTGCCAGAATGGTATGCAGATGAAACTCACGTTGAAAGTAGCAAAGTTCCATATCAAAAAGGTGATATTGTAAGTTATAATTCAAATATTTATAAATGCAAAAGATTCCATTATGCACAACCAGGTTGGAATCCATGTGAAGCACCAATGTTTTGGGAGTTAGTTAAATAGAAAAGTAGTAAGCTATAGTATAAATAATATTGTACTATAGCTTTTTATTTTATTTGAACAATAATTTGAATAAATGGAAATTAAGTTGACAATTTATTGGAAAATGTATATTATAAATACATAAAGTGAGTGTGTCTAAGCAAAAGTGAGCGACACAGGGATTAATCCTACACGTAGATACCACTACGGAGTCACTACTAAAGTGAATTCGTAGTGTTTTTTTTATATAAATTTTAAATTTAGTGAATTGAATGAAAAATACTTCAAGAATAATGTTAAGAAAATTTTGTGATTTAGGGGATGATTAAATGAACTTTTTAATAAGGCCAGTAGTAAAAGAAGATGCAGAGTTTATAAATGAAATAAGACGTCAAGATGGTGTAAGAGAAAATACAATGGGGATTGTTAGTGAAAGAATTTCAAGATCACAAAGAATTATTGATAATCTTACAGAAAATGATCATATGATAGTGGCTGAAATATTAGAAGATGGAGTGAAAAAAGTTATAGGAGTAGCTTCTTTATCTGTAAACAAATCTAATAGAGTAAGACATTCAGGAAGTATGGGAATAAGTATAGGAAAAGATTACCAAGGAAATGGTATTGGAACAGCGCTTATGAAAGAATTACTTGATATAGCAGATAATTGGTTAATGTTAGTTAGAATAGAGTTAGGCGTATTTGTGGACAATGAAAAAGCTATAAGCCTTTATAAATCATTAGGATTTGTAATTGAAGGAAAAAGAAAATATGCAATCATAAGAAATGGAATTTATGAGGATGAATATATAATGGCTAGATATAATTATAAACTTATTAAGTAGATTTAAATATTTGACTTGTATATTAAATTTAAAAAAATATTTTTAATACATAAGTCAAATTAATATAAAAAAATTAAAATTGTATAAAAGGGGATGGGGATATATGTTAAGTTGTTTTAAAAGTGATAGTGATGTTTTACTTAAAAAACCATTTAAGGATTATGATGTCCAATTTAATCTTTTTTATAGAATAAGTGAGGGAAATGAAGTTTTAGCTTTAAAGACAGAAGAAGATGATTTAATAGCAATGTGCAATCCAGGGCATGATATGTGGATTTGGGCAATACAGGATATGGCTGAGGAAAAGCTTGATATTGTAACAAATGAGCTTTGTGATGTACTTAATGAAAATAGCATAAGTGGAGTATCAGGTGAACCTGATTTTATATCAAAAATATCAAAAGTTTATGAAGATAAGTTTAATGTAGAATGTAAAAAATATATAGGAATGGGTGCATATAAATGTACAAAAGTAATATTAGACAAGTACTCAAAAGGGAAAATGGTTAAAGCAAATTTAAATCATACAGATATAGTTTCACAGTATTTATCAGATTTTAATGAATCATCAGGTGGAGAAGGAATAGATAGAGAAAGAAAAATATTAGAAGCAATGGAAATTATAAATAATAATGATTTATTCTTATGGGAAGTAGATAAAAAGATTGTAGCAATGGCAAGGGTCGTTCATAAAACTTTAGAATATGCTAGAATAACTAGTGTATATACAAATAAAAATGAAAGAAATAACGGATATGCAAGTTCGTTAGTTGCTAAATTAAGTGAAAAATTATTAGAAGAAGGATTAACACCAATGCTGTATGCAAATTTAAATAATAAAACAGCAGTAAATGTATATAAAAATATTGGATATGAAGAATGTGGAGATGTAGATAGTGTTATGTTTATATATTAGGAGGAGAAAATATGTATAAAGGTGAAAAGATAAGGCTTAGAGAATATAAAAAAGAAGACATTAAATTGGCACAGGAGTACGTTAATGATTCAGAAATAAAAAAACTTTTAAATCCAGGAATTCCTTTTCTGTATACTTATGAAGATGAAGAAAAATGGTATGAAAATTTAAGTGCAAGTAAAGATACTTATAACTTTGCAATAGAAACATTAGAAGATAAAAAATATATAGGTGGTTGTGGTATAAATGAAGTAGATTGGAAAAACAGTTACGTAGTGGTAGGGATTTTTATAGGAGACAAAGATTATTTAGGAAAAGGATATGGAACAGATGCTATGAAAGTCTTAATGCACTTTATATTTGAGCAAATGAATATACACAAAATAAAGCTAAATGTATTTTCTTTCAATAAAAGAGCTATAAAATCTTATGAAAAATGTGGATTTAAGGTTGAAGGCATATTAAGGGACGAACTTTTTGTTGATGGAAAATATCATGATGAAGTTTCTATGGGAATTTTAAGAGAAGAATATTATAATAGTTAAATATGTAGTAAGATTTATGGTTAGAATGTTATAATTTAGGAGTGATGAAAACAAATGATGAAAAAAAAGTGGGTACAGTTAAATATGAAGGAGCAAATAAAGATTTCCACAATGCTTAGAGAAAGGTATATTAATTTTATAGTAGAAAATAAAAGAAAACCTAGCAAAGATGAAAGAAGAGTTATTGCAGGAAATGTATATTTAGAGATTCAAGAAGTAGGCTGTGAGGTAAGTGATAATGAGATATGCAAGTATTTTGAAAGCAAAGTTTCTAAATATGATAAATCAATAGAAAAAATGGATTTGTATTAAATATAGCACTTAAAACTGTGAATTTGATTTGTGATGTAAGTAGATGGAAATCAACCCAATTAAAATTAACAATTATATTATGCAAGAATTAACATTATATTAATTTTTTACATGGACAACTTATGTCTCATTAAAATAATATAATTTATATAGAGAGATTTTTAATGAGAGTTGGGGTAATATAAATGATTGGATATAGTAACTTTTCGAAAAACTTAAAAAAGTTAAGAATAAATTTAAACTTAAGTAAAGATGAACTAGCATATGAACTAGGTCTTAGTATAGCAACTTTAGAAATGTATGAAAACTTAGAAGCGTATCCAGATGAGATGACAATTAAAAAGATTGCGGAGTTTTTTAATTGTAGTAAAAATGAATTATGTATAAGCTAAAAAATAAGGTGTTGAATTAACACCTTATTTTTTATAATAAAAGTAATACAACTATGAAAACTAGAGTTCTGGGAACATTTAAGTTATTTTTTGTGAAACTAAATGTTTATTGCTCGTATTTAATCGTTTTGTATAGCTGAAGTTTCCTTTTTCATGTTCCATTGAGATATAAATTTATTATAATCTTTTTTATATAGATTATTAAGTTTTTCAGAATATCCGACAAAAGTTTTAGAACAATTTTTGGATATATGGCAAATGACATCATCTATCAAATTATTGCCTTTTGCAATATTTATTGTATAAGTTTTCTTATCGGAAAAGTTAAGAACTAACATATTACTTTTGGCAACAGTTATAATTCCACCTGCTTTTTGTTTCACAGTTTTTTTGTATGCCCAAACTAATTCTTTTAAAGGAAGTGCTAAAGTTATTTGTTGTGTATTAACAACTATATAATTTTCAGTAATATAAATTGGTCCATTTATATATGTATTAGGTAGATTTAATTCTTTATCAATTTGAATTAGAGCTTCATCTAAATTACCTAATGAAAAATTTTTAAGACTTTTTAAAGCAATGTTATTTTTTCTCATAACAAAGAAGTAAAGAAAAGAAATAAACAATAAGCATAAAATAGCACAAGTAAAGCAAATTAAAGCTGATTGTAATGGGGTTTCATAATGTAAATATTGATAATAGGGTTTTAATTGTGAATTAGTACCTAAAAATTCATTTTCTGAAATTGATGTTTTAATTAAAGCTAAGTCTTCATCAGGAAGCTCACGTAGGTGACCAGTAAATATGTATGAGTTTGATTTTCCTTCAGAGAGTTCAAAATAAATTTTATTTGGCAAATCTATTGGCAGAATAAAAGCATCTAATTTTATTGCCATTAAGTGAGATGTAATTCTTTCATTTAATTTTATCCCAAATTTGCTAGTTGTTTCTGTAGTAGAAATATTTAAATCATATAAATCATTAGATGATACTTGGATATAAGAATGATTATTAAGGGCCATTTTATAATCATCTAAATTTTTAACTATCATGGGGTTAGTTGAGTGATCATAATAATTATACAGTCCTGCAAGTATAAATCCTAAAATTATCAACATACAAAATGATAATGCTAAAATTTTAGAATGCCATCTTTTTTTATAAATTTTCATAAAGCTTGTTTGTCTCATAAATAAAGTCTCCTTTTTATACCTTTTAATACTTATTATTTAAAAAAATATAAAATTTTAACAATAAGTATATTATAAAATTCGATTAAAAGTTACAAAAGTTGATAGTTAAATTGTATATATATTATTTTTTTACAATATAATAGATTATATAACTTTTAAATAACTAAATTGTAAAAAAATATAAAAATTGTTATAATGTTAAAAAGTCTAGGGGGATAAATAAATATGGTTATAAGAAATTATAATAAAAAGGCATATGTAGAGTTAAATGATGTAAAATTAACTTTTTATAAAAAGTTTAGAACAAAAGAATATGATGTTAAGGATATAAAGGCTGCTTATTTAGATGATAATTATATTTTTAAAATGTTATATAAAAATAAGGTAGTTACACATAATATTGTGAACACACTTTCAGAAGATAAATATTTAGTAGAAGCGTTATTACTTGAACTTAATAAGGAAAAAAATATTTTTTATAGTAGTTATTATCAAGATGCAAGAGGTGTAGGGTATGCATGGTTAGTAATGGCTATAGTAAATATTATTCAAGCAAGAAGTTCATGGATAAGTATATTATTTTGGTCAGTTTTATTTATATGTTCAATTTCTTTAATATTAGGAAAATCATATGACGGAAAAATATTTTTATATAAAACTACAGAAAAAAATATTTTTATTGGAAATAAATTAGATAAAAAAATAGATGAATTTAATATAAATACTGATTTCAATTTTGATTTTAAAAATAGTGGAAATTGCTATATATTGAAAAATGGAAAAAAGAAAATGCATATAATAAATAATGTACTTTATCCAAGATATTATAAAGAGGAATTAGAAAATTTATATAAAAATAAAGCTTCTTAAAAAAAGTGCTGAGATTTTAAACTCAGCACTTTTTTATGCAGGATGGGGTAAACCACTATGAGGATTGTTGTAATTTACAAATTCTAAGTCTTTACCTTTATTAAAATATTCACAACCATTAAATGGGGATAATCTATTATATATTGCGCCAGCTAATGGATTGTGGATTTTTTTATAATAACAATATATTTCTTCAGATAATATATTTGTAGGATATTCTCTTCCTTGTATTTTAAAACTATCAACATAAGGTTCAAACATATAAATATATTCTGGTGGTATATATATTAAATCATCTTTATTAATATTTTTTAGACAAGGAACTTTTGATGATGTTTCTTTAGTACTACTCCAATGGTCTTTAGCAGATTTACAATTATAAACACAATAAGAATTTGCTATTAATGTATATTTATAAAAGCTAGGCAATTCTTTTAGTTTGCATAATGCTCTGTTAAATGGAAAGTGCAAAACTATTTTGTCATACATAGAATAATCATTTTCCCATAGATCTTTTGCAGATAATATCTTGGTAATTGAAGCTACTACTTTAAGCTTAGAGTCTATTTTTTTTATATTTTTAGCAAGTTCATCAGAATTCACGATAAAAGAATCTACTCCAAGTTTTAAATAATAGTCTAGTATATTACTAGCTATAGGGGTATCCTCTTGAAAGAGTATAGCTGGTTTTATTCCATGTTTTTGTATTTCTTTTATAAAGTTTGTATAATCATCTCGTGAATTTGGAACGGTGTATGTCCAATTTGATTTAGCAACTCCTTCAACATGACTTCTAGCATTACTACTATCATCTTTGAAAGGTGATAAAAATAAAAATTCAATCCAGTCTTTATCTATATTGTCATCAATAAAATTTAGTAAATTTAAATCAAAATTAAATGGTAATTCGTATTTTACCATAATAACACCTCTTTATATGTAAAATTATTCAATAAAATTACTTTTAATACCTTTTAATTTTACTCCTGAAAAATCAAAAATTATAATTTAATTTAGGGTTGTTTTAACCTAAAAATAGTTATTTCAACTTATTATATGTAAGTTATCTTATTTATTTACAAATTTATAAAAAATAATCATAAAATTAGATATTTTACTTAAAAGTTATTAGAATATAATTTATAAGATAAAATGTAAAGTAAGAAGGAGATAAATAATGAAAAATAAAGTGTTAGTAGATTTTGAAGTTATAGAAAATCTTACAAAACTAGATAAAAAAAATTTGATTGAAAGAGCATTAAAACTTTCGGAGGAAGTAGGAGAAGTATCTGAGGCAATATTAAGTTATTCAAATGCATGTGGATGTGGATATAAGAATAAAGATAAAAAAGATGTAATTGAAGAATGTTTAGATGTAATTATAGTTGCAACTTCTTTAATAAGTCAAGTTAGTGATAATGATGTAGATGAAAAGTTAGTAGAAGAGTTGTATTCTAAAAAAATAAATAAATGGAAACAGAAATCTGAAGAATAAAAATAATATATAAAAAACTCTAGGTAAAGTAGAACACCTAGAGTTTTTTTAAAAAATGCTATATTTGAATAGATTTTAATATTAAAATAGAAATTTAAAATATTTGGAAATATAATTGACAAAATATTCAGAAATGATTAAACTTAAAATTAAGTTAATTAAGTATACTAATTAAACTAAATTAATTTTATATTTCAAGATGAGGTGAGGAAAGTGACTAAAAAACAATATGATGTAATAGTTATTGGATCAGGTGTAGTTGGTAGTGCTATTGCAAGAGAACTTTCAAGATATGATTTAAATGTAGGGGTATTAGAAAAAGAATTGGATGTAGTATGCGAAACTAGTGGGAGAAATAGTGGAGTACTTCATGCTGGCTTTAACAATAAACCAGGTTCGCTTATGGCAAAATTTTGTGTAGAAGGAAATCAGGGTTTTGATAAAGTAGCAAAAGAACTTAATATACCTTTTAAAAGAACTGGTAAGTTAGTAACTGGTTTTAGTGATGAAGATATAAAAGTATTGGAAGAGCTAAAAGAAAAAGGAGATAAAAATGGTGTTAAAGGTTTAGAAATTGTATCTGAAAAAAGAATTAAGGAATTAGCACCAAATGTTAAAGGAACAAAAGCATTATATTCGCCAATGACAGGAATATTGGATCCATTTATATACACGATTGCATTAGCTGAAAATGCATGTGAAAATGGAGTTGAATTTTATTTAGGTAGAGAAGTTAAAGAGATAAAGAGAAAAGAACAATACTATGAAATTATAACAAATAAAGAAACATATTTTACTAAATGGGTAATAAATAGTGCTGGATTAAATTCAGATAAAATAGCTAGAGTGTTAGGGATTACAGACTATACAATATATCCATGTAGAGGAGAATATTTTATTTTAGATCAAAAGGCAGGAAAATATTTAAATATTCCAGCATATCCAGTACCAAATAAAAAAGAAGGTGGACTAGGAATACATCTTACACCTTCAATACATGGAAATATATTTATAGGTCCAAGTGCTGATTATATAGATGAAAATGATAACTATTCAGCTACTGAAGAAGTTATGGACATGCTTGTTAGGGAAGGTAGAAAAATATTACCACAAATAAAAAGAGAACATTTTATTAGAAATTTTTCAGGTATTAGACCAAAACTTGTTAGTAAAGAAAAAGGGGGATACGCTGATTTTGTAATTGAGGAAAGAAAAGAAATACCAAATGTAATTAATTTAGTGGGAATTGAATCTCCAGGATTAACATCAGCAGTACCTATTGCAAGATATGTAGTAGAAAAAATAAAAAACAAGGAAACTTTAAAAGAAAATAAGAAATTTAATCCTATAAGAAAAGGTATAGTGAAATTTTCAGAGCAGTCAGAAGAAAAACAAGCAGAATTAATAAGAGAAAATCCAGATTATGGTGAAATAATTTGTAGATGTGAAACTATTACTAAAGCAGAAATACTTAGTGCTGTTAGAAATCCTTTAGGGGTAGGTACTGTAACTGGAATTAAATATAGAACTAGGGCTATGATGGGAAGATGTCAAGGAGGATATTGTCAAACTAGAATTGCAGAAATTATTATGAAAGAAAAAAATAGTAATACAGATGAATTAAAATATTCAAGGGAAAATGGAAAGATGTTTGTAGGGAAGGTGAGATAATGGAAGCTATATTAAAAGATGCAATTATTATTGGTGCAGGGCCTGCAGGACTTGCAGCTGCTTTGAAATTAAAAGAAAAAGGGATAGATGACATACTGATATTAGAGAGAGAAAATAAGGAAGGCGGTATACTAAGACAATGTATTCACGATGGGTTTGGTCTTGTAAGATTTAATGAAGCACTTAGTGGGCCCGAATATGCAAATAGGTTTGCATTATTAGTTAAAAGTGCAAATATTGAAGTAGAAACAGGTGCAACTGTAATAAATCTTACTAATAATAAAGAAGTTGTAGCAGCTACAAGAAATGGACTTAAAAAGTATAAAGCTAAAGTGGTTGTTTTAGCTATGGGATGCAGAGAAAGGACAAGAGGAGCAATTAGCATTCCAGGTACTAGACCAGCAGGTGTATTTACAGCAGGGGTAGCTCAAAATTATATGAACTTAAAAAATATTATGGTAGGAAAAAAAGTAGTTATATTAGGTTCTGGAGATATAGGACTTATAATGGCAAGAAGACTTACATTAGAAGGTGCAAAAGTTTTAGCAGTAATAGAAAAGTTACCATATCCAAGTGGACTTCCAAGAAATATTCAGCAATGTTTAAATGATTATGATATTCCATTATATTTAAGTCATACAGTAACTAATATTAAAGGGAAAGAAAGATTAGAATCTGTAATTGTAAGTAAGATAGATGAAAAAGGACAAGTAGTAAATGGTAGTGAGACAGAATATAAATGTGATACTTTAATATTGTCAGTAGGTCTTATTCCAGAAAATGAATTATCAATTAAAGCAGGTGTTGAACTTGATGAAAGGACTAAAGGACCAATTGTAGATGAAAACCTACAAACTAGTGTTGAGGGAATTTATGCTGCTGGCAATGTACTTCATGTACATGATTTAGTTGACTTTGTATCTAATGAGGGAGAAAAATTAGGTGAGTCAGCAGCAAGATATATAAGGTGTCAAAATGAAGAGAAAAGCAAAATACTTGTAAGTGGAGATAAAACTATTAATAATGTAGTTCCACAAAAAATAAGTGGTGAAAAAGATATAGAAATTTCTTTAAGAGTATCAAAACCTTCAAGAGATGGTGCTATAGAGATTAGACAAGGTGATAAACTAATTAAAGTGAAAAAACTTAAAAAATTAAATCCAGCTGAAATGATACACATAACATTAAAAAAAGAAGAAATTATTAGCAAAGAACATATTAAGGTGGTGGCTGTTTAATGAAAAAAGAAATGACATGCATAATTTGTCCTAATGGATGTGAATTGTGTTTAGATATAGAAGGAAAAAACATAAAAAATATAATTGGAGCATCTTGTAAAAGAGGTATAGAGTATGCATCACAGGAGATAACAAATCCTAAGAGAACAATTGCATCATTAATTAAGGTTAAAAATGGTGAAGAATCTTTAGTTAGTGTGAGAACTAATAAAGCTATACCTAAAGAAAAGATATTTGATGTTATGAAAGAAATTAAAAACAAAGAGATTGAAGCACCTATAAAAGTAAATGAAATAATTATTGAAAATGTTTTAGGGCTTAATTCAAATATTATTGCAACAAAAAATATATGTAAGAAATAGATTTGTAAAAATTTCAAATGTGAATTAGAATTATCATATAAAAAATAAAAACAATAGTTTAGTATAATAATAAAATTACTAAGGGGGATTGTTATGGAGCTTTTAACTGCATTTGGGAGTATATTTAGTATTATAATAATGATAGCTATTGGATATATTTTGACTAAAAAGGAATGGATAGATAAAAAGGGAGCAAAATTATTTTCAAGAATTGTAATAAATGTATCCTTACCAGCATTAATGATCAATAATCTTATGTCTGATTTTGACAGAGCAAAACTTTTAAGTTTAGGTAAAGGATTAATAGTGCCATTTCTTTCAATAGCACTTACTTATTTGATTGGTAAAGTGTTTATAAAAGTGTTTAATATTACACCTAAGAGAAAAGGAACATTTTTATCAATGTTTTTCGTATCAAATACTATATTTATAGGATTACCAGTTAATTTAGCATTGTTTGGTTCAGAAAGTGTACCTTATGTTTTATTATATTATATAGCAAATACTACATTTTTCTGGACTATAGGAGTTTTTGAAATAAGCAAGGATGGTGGTGGAGAGCTACAAGGCTTTTTATCACTAAACACATTAAAAAGAATATTTTCACCTCCGTTAATGGGATTTATAGTTGCTATAATATTAATTATGTTAGCAGTTCCAGTACCTAAATTTATCATGGATACTTGCAAATATTTAGGTAACTTAACTACACCTTTATCAATGCTATTTATAGGTAACACAATGTTTTATATAAATTTAAAAGGGTTACATTTTGATAAAGATATATGGGGTGTTTTATTAGGAAGATTTATTATATCACCATTATTAGTTGTAGTATTATGCAAATTCTTTCCATTACCTAGTCTTATGGCAAAAGTATTTATTATACAAGCGGCAATGCCTGTAATGACTAATACAGCTATAGTATCAAAATCATATGATGCTGATTATCAATATGCAGCTATTATGATTACAATATCTACAATATTGAGTTTATTTATAATTCCTATATATAAAATACTTTTACAATAAAATATAATATTAGTCATATAAAAAATCACCAACCTTAAAAGTAGTTGGTGATTTTTATATTTAAAACAAATTAAATTTAATTTGTTTTAAATGTGTTATGAAAAACACTCGGAAGTTCTTTTGTAACACCATATGCGTGTTCAAGATGGCTACGCATAGCATTTCTGGCTAGTTCTTCATTTCTAGATATAAGTGCGTCATAAATAGCTTTATGCTTTTCTATAGTATTGTTTCTATCATCATTTGTTAATGCCATATGTATTTGCTCTAATTGGTCATAAATTAAAGCATTGAGTGTATTCATTAACTTACAACATAATTCATTTTTAGAACTGTTTAAAATAGTTATATGAAATAATTGATCAAGTTTAGTAAAATTTTTAATGTCGCTTTTGTCTAAATCAATTAATTTATTTGATATATCCTTTAGTTTATTAAAATCTTCATCTGTTGCTCTTTTAGCTGCTAAACCAACCATTTCTAGTTCAATAGACATTCTAAGTTCAAATAAATCAGTATTACTTGTTTTTTCAAATGCCAATATATAAGTTAAAGGTAAGTAATAATTGTTGTTTTTAGGGTCACTAATTGATATTCCTTTTCTTGGAGAAACAACTACAATTCCAAGGAACTCCATGACACGTAAAGCTTCACGCAATGTTGGTCGACTAACATTTAATATTTCCATTAACTCTGGTTCGTTATATAATTTTTCACCATATTCAAGTTGGTTACTAATTATTAGGTTAATAAATGTTTCGATTATCTGAAAATATGCTTTTTTATTTCTTATTGGTTGTATATTTAAGTTATTCATGATTCACCTCAAAATATTTTTTGTTATATTAATAAAAAATAGTAGAAAAACTTCAATTGATTTATGTTTAATAATTATTTAGGTAATAAAATAGAATTAAATTAAAGCTTGAAAGTAGTTCACTATATATGTATTATATACTTTATTTTAAATGTTAGGTTATGAAGTGTCTATAAAGATGTATAAATTTAAAATTGTATGCATATTAAAATTTGTGAAGTTTTAGTAAATACTTTATTTATTATTAAAGTTATAGTTTAATAATACGAGTATATTTTAGTTAAGGTTCAAATAATATTAATGAAATTACAGTAAAATAAATTATTTTTATAATGTTTTTCTTATAAAAGAAGTACAAATAAAATAGATAGTTTTTTGTATACATAGAATACATATAATGGATTAATTATATGTATTCTATGTAGTTTTTTCGTGGAAATAAAGTTAATTTAAAAAAGAGCAGCTTTTAGCTTAAAAAAATATTTGAATCTACAATACTTATAGATGAAAGAAAGGGCGAAGTACAAATGAATTTAAAAAAAATTAAATTATCAACTAAGCTTATAATGGGCTTTGGAATGATTATATGTCTTATGATGATAATATCATTGACAACTATATTTGAATTAAAGGGTATAGAAAAATCATTAGCAGAAATAACTATAACAAATAGTGAAAAACAAGAAGTTATAAATAATATGAGAGCAGATATAAATGAAATATCAATATCTATAAGAAATTTATGTATTAGTAATAGCAACGAATTTATGAAAATGCAAAAAGAAAATATAGATAAAAAAGTAGAGGATTATATGAAGTTAGAATCCCAACTTAAAGAAAACATTACAAGACCACAAGGCAAAGAAATAATGGCTAAGATTGAAAAAAGCAGAGTGGATGGAATAAATATAGTATACAAGGCTATTGAAGATGGTATGAAGGAAAATGTAAGTAATAAAGAATTAGAAAATATAGTATCAAGTTTAGAAACACAAGGAAATCAATGGTCAATAGATATAAATGAAATGCTAAATTGGATAAATGATATAAGTAAAGGAGTAGCAGGCAAAACTAGCTCTGATATGAATAGGTTTATAAGCATTTTAGGAGTTTTATCTATTGTAGGAATAGGAATAGGAGTTTTCTTTGGATATTTAATATTAAAAACTATAAAAGAACAAATGAGGGAAGTTGCAGAGGCTACTAAAAAGATAGAAGATGGAGATTTAAGTGTAGAAATAAAATGCTATGCTAAAGATGAAATAGGTCAGACAGTAATAGCTATTAACAATGCAATTAAAAAGTTAAAAGAAACAATGATTTCAGTAAAAAGTGAAAGTAATGATATAGCAAAAAGTGTTAAAGTCACTAGTGAAATGTTTAATGATGTATATGATGAAATACAACAGGTATCAGCATCAACAGAAGAAATATCTGCTGGAATGGAGGAATCTTCAGCATCAGTTCAAGAAATTACATCTATGGCAAATACAGTTAAGCAAGAGGCAGAAACATCTTCAGAAAGGGCTAAAGAAGGTCTTGATATAGCTATTGGTATACAAAAAAGAGCTGAAAGTATAAAAAATAATTCATCTAAATCTAAAGAGAATGCTGAAAAAATATATGAAATTTCAAAAAATAAACTTGAAAAAGCTATAGAAGATTCTAAAGTTGTAGAAAATATTTTAGATATGGCTAATAGTATTTTAGGAATATCAGAACAAACTAATCTTTTAGCATTAAATGCAGCTATAGAAGCAGCTAGAGCAGGGGAACATGGAAAAGGATTTGCTGTAGTTGCAGAAGAGGTTAGAAAACTTGCAGAAGAATCATCTAATGCTGTTACAGAAATACAAAGTAATGTTAATAAGGTTTTAGGTGCAGTTGAAGAACTTTCAAGTTCTTCAAAAGAAGTGTTAAAATTTATAGAACTAGATGTACTTAAAGATTATAATGAACTTATAAATGTTAGTATTGAATATAAAAATGATGGAGATACTGTGAAAGATTTAGTAGAAAATTTTGCTAAGGTAGCAGAGAATGTTTCAAATTCAATAGATAATATAGTAATGAGTATGGAAGAAGTATCTACTTCTGTAGCACAAGTTACTGCATCATCAGGTGATATAGCTGAGAGCGTTTCAATGGTGAATAATAAAAATAATACTATTGTAAACGAAACAGAAAAAAATTCAGTAATAGCATCAAATTTAATTGAGTCTGTATCTCAATTTAAACTAGATTAAAAATATAGAGGATTATGGATTTTGTTTTAAATAATTAAATCCATAATCCTTTTTTATTAAAGTTGCAAAGCAAATTAGTTGAAAACAATATAAAAATAGCAATAAACTTTAATTATAACAGTATCATTTTATAAAAGGGTTAGTTTAAATTTGAGATTGGAAGCCTATGGTGAAATATGTTAATATTTAACTATGTATACATTTGGTAAAAGTTTTGAAAGGTGAATGAGAATATGAAAATAAGAAAAAGAAAGCTTTTGGAAGTAATAGTAGTTACAGTGTTAACAATGTTAGTTATTATTTTTTTCGATAAAGAAGATCCAAAGAAATATATTGAATTGGGAAGTAGTGAAAAATATTATTACGCTATTTATGAAAAGCCATATTATAATAAGGTACGTTTAAAATTAGAGATTTATGATAGAAAAACTAATAAAAGGAAAATCAAAGATATAAAAATAAATGGAACTAATAGTGTTATAGGTTTTAGTAAAATTAGGGTAGATGATAATACAATACTAATTTCAGATATTAATGGTCAAAAAATTGCAGGAATATCCTTGACTGATGGAGAAGAAAAAATTTTATTGGAAAAATTGTTTGATGAAAAAAATATATATTGTATAAGAAATTTTTCAATATACGATGATAACTTGGTTTATTCATATTTTACTGAAGGAAAAGGATTTATAGAATTAAAAAATATAAATAGTAATGAAACTAAAGTAATAGCAGAGATTGAAGATGCTATGGAAATGCCAGTTAATATTTATAAAGATAATTTAATATGGATAAATAAAGGCTATATAAATGTATATAATTTAAATAGTAAAGAAACTAAAAAAATTTTTAAGTGTGAAGAAAATAATTCATTAATTATGCAGGATGATAAAATATATATAATAAAAGAATCAGAAACTAATTTAAATAAATTAATTGAAGTTGATTTAAATGGAAATGAAAAAACTATTGTTGAATCTAAATATATAATTCACGATTTATATTTAGATAGCAATAGATTAGTTTTTCATACAAATATAACAGGAGAATTTAAGAAGTTTTTTTATGATTTAGATAAAGAAAAATTATATTATTTTATAGGAGAATCCAATATATATAATTCTAGATTAATGGGAGATTATATATATAATTGTAATAATAAAAAAAGTAAAAAAATTATTTTAAATGAAGACTATATAGAATATACAGAATAGAACGTGCTTTTAAGCGCGTTCTATTTTTGTTAAATATAGAGAAAATACTTAATTACCATAATTTATACATTATATTTCGCGATAAATTTTGATAGAATTAAAATTAAGGCTAAAAACATAAATGAATTTAAAAACACAATAACACTAATACTAATATAAAAAAGGAAGTGTTAAATATGAGTAAAGAAAACATACTGTGTTTATGCAATCATATAACAGAAGAACAGATTATTGAAGCTGTTGAAAATGGAGCTGGAAGTATAGATGAAATAAAAGAGAAAACTCTTGCAGCTACAGGGATTTGCAATGGTTGTAGATGTATCTATAAGATTAAAAGAATTATAGAAGAACATAATTAAAAAAATATTTAATATAACAGAAAAAAATCTGTTGCAATTTTAAAATAGGTATGATATTATTTATTCAACAAGAGTTATTACATAATATTCATTATTAATAAATAATGAATTAAAGATAAGAAAAGAGGTAGCTATTTATGCAAGAACAATGGAAAAACTTTAAACAAGGAAATTGGACAAAAAAAATAGACGTAAGAAATTTCATTCAAACAAACTATACTCCATATGAAGGGGATAGCAGTTTCTTAAAAGGCGCTACTGAAAATACTAAAAAACTATGGGATGAAGTAAGTGAATTATTTAAAAAAGAAAGAGATAATGGCGGAGTTTTAGATGTTGATACAAAAACAGTATCTGATATAAACGCATATGATCCAGGATATATAGATAAAGCAATTGAAAAAATAGTTGGAGTTCAAACAGATGCACCATTAAAAAGAGCTGTAATGCCATATGGTGGAATAAGAATGGTTGAAACTTCTTGTAAAGCTTATGGATATGAAGTAGATCCTTCAATACCAGAAATATTTACTAAATATAGAAAAACTCACAATCAAGGAGTTTTTGATGCTTATACAAAAGATATGAGAGCAGCTAGAAAATATGGAATCATAACAGGACTTCCAGATGCTTATGGTAGAGGAAGAATAATAGGAGACTATAGAAGAGTTGCACTTTATGGTGTTGATAGATTAATACAAGATAAAATAGAGCAAAAAGATACATTAGAAGTAAGCTGTATAGATGAAGAAGTTATCAGATTAAGAGAAGAAATTTCTGATCAAATAAAAGCTTTAGAAGAATTAAAAGGATTAGCTTTAACATATGGTTTAGATATATCAAAACCAGCTACAAATGCAAAAGAAGCTATTCAATGGTTATACTTTGGATATTTAGGTTCAATAAAACAACAAAATGGAGCAGCAATGTCACTTGGTAGAACATCTACATTTATAGATATCTACATTCAAAGAGATTTAGAAGCTGGATTAATAACAGAAGAAGAAGCACAAGAGTTAGTAGATCATTTTGTAATGAAATTAAGACTTGTTAAATTCTTAAGAACTCCAGAATATAATGACTTATTCTCAGGAGACCCAACTTGGGTAACAGAGTCAATTGGTGGTATGGGACTAGATGGTAGAACTTTAGTTACTAAGAACTCATTTAGAATATTAAATACATTATATACTTTAGGAGCTTCACCAGAACCAAACTTAACAGTTTTATGGTCAACACATTTACCACAAGGATTTAAGGATTTCTGCTCAAAAGTTTCAATAGACACAAGTTCTGTTCAATACGAGAATGATGATTTAATGAAACCATACTGGGGAGACGATTATGCAATAGCTTGCTGTGTATCTGCTATGAGAGTTGGAAAGCAAATGCAATTCTTCGGAGCAAGAGTTAACTTAGCTAAAACATTACTTTACACTATAAATGGTGGAAGAGATGAGAAGAGTGGAGTACAAGTTGGTCCTAAAATGGAAGGCATTTCAAGTGAATACTTAAATTATGATGAAGTAATGGAAAAATTTGATGTTATGACAGATTGGTTAGCAAACCTTTATGTAAATACATTAAATGTAATTCACTACATGCACGATAAATATTCTTATGAATCATTACAAATGGCATTACATGACAGAGATGTATTTAGAACAATGGCATGTGGAATAGCTGGATTATCTGTATGTGCAGATTCATTATCAGCAATTAAATATGCTAAAGTTAAGCCAATAAGAAATGAAGAAGGAATAGCAGTTGACTTTGAAATAGAAGGAGACTATCCAAAATACGGAAATGATGATGATAGAGTTGATGATATAGCAGTATTCTTAGTTGAAAACATGATGAACAAAATCAGAAAGAATAAGACATACAGAAATGCATACCATACTCAATCAGTATTAACTATAACATCAAACGTAGTTTATGGTAAGAAAACAGGAACTACACCTGATGGAAGAAAAGCAGGAGAGCCATTTGCACCAGGAGCTAACCCAATGCACGGAAGAGATAACAGTGGTTCATTAGCATCATTAAATTCAGTTGCTAAATTACCATATGAAGATTCTCAAGATGGAATATCAAACACATTCTCAATAATTCCAGATGCATTAGGAAAATCTGCTGATGAGAGAATAACAACTTTAAGTGCTATGATGGACGGATACTTTAGTCAAAATGCACATCACTTAAATGTTAATGTGTTCAATAGAGAAACATTATTAGATGCAATGGATCATCCAGAGTTATACCCTCAATTAACAATCAGAGTATCTGGATATGCAGTTAACTTCATAAAATTAACTAGAGAACAACAATTAGATGTTATAAATAGAACATTCCATAAAAAAATGTAATATAAAAAATATGTAAAAAATAGACTTAGGGATTATATCTCTAAGTTTATTTTTTTATGTTGACTTTAACGTAACGGAAAACATTATAATTTAAATATAGTTAACTAAGAAGTTTATTTATGGAGGTAAAAAATATGCTTTCAATAGGAGAATTCTCTAAAATTTGTGGAGTGACAACAAGAACTTTAAGACATTATGATGACATTAATCTTATAAAACCTAAAAGAATAAATGAGGAAAATGGATATAGATTTTATGATATATCTCAAATTCGTAAGATGCTTTTAATCAATAGACTCAAAGGATATGACTTTTCTCTTGAGGAGATAGCCTCTATTATGAAAAAAAATAATGATAAGTATACGTTACAAAAGATAACAGAAAAATTAACTTATATAAATGAAAAAATTAGTCAATATGAAAATATGGGAAAAAGTATTAAAGAGGATATTGTAAATTTAAGAAATGGAGTGGATATAATGGCATTTATTGAGAATATAAGTGTAGAATTAGTTACAAAAGAGGACCAAATAATATTATCTAGTAGACAAAGAATGAGCACTGAGGATTATGGAAAGTATATAGGAAGATTATTTGAAATAGTAAGTAAAGAAAAAATTAAAGTGATAGGAGCACCAATGTCTATTTATCATGATACGGAATTTAATCATTTAGATAATGATACAGAGGTAGCAATTCCTGTATTACAAGAATGTAAAAATACAAGAATATTAAAAGGTGGTTTATGTGCAAAAGGTATTTGTAAAGGAGCATATTCAAATCTAAATAATGTATATGGAAAATTAATGGAGTGGGTAGAGAAAAATAATTATAAATTAATAGATGCTCCTTATGAGCAATATATAAAAGGCTTTACAACTACAAATAATATAGATGAATTTATAACAGAAGTATATTTTCCAATTAAAAAAATTAAATAGAGTAAAAAAGGCTGTAGTAAAATACAGTCTTTTTATATTTTAAATTAAGGAATCTATAAAGTTTATTATTTCATTTTGAACAGTTTTACACTTTATAAGTTCACCTTTAATTGAACTTTGATTATAATTATGACTTTGAAGAAGAAGAACAGACTCATAGGTATACTTCTTTTCTTCATTAAGTAAGATATTCACAGTATCTAATCCACCAGACGTTTTGTTTCCTAGAACAATAAAGGCTTTTTTTACATCAGTATAATTTTTATAAAATGTATCACTTTTAAAAACGCATTGGGAACGTTCTCTAAAAGCAAAGTACAATGAAGGTGGAGCTTCACTATATGTAGGTACTAAAAAAATAGTTAAATCACTATTTATTATTTTGTTATATATTAATTCTATATCATCATTAATATAAGGACAAAGTAAAGAAGAATTAAAACATTGATAATTACAGTTAAAACATCCATGTATGTTTAAATTCTTTATATTTATTGATGAAACTGAATGTGTATCATAATGGTGAGTTATAAATTTTAAAATACCATTACAATTGCCATTGTCTCTTCCACTAAAAGATAACAAAAGAATATTCATAAAAAGATTACCCCCATATTTAACATTTCAAAAACATAATATCATAAACTTATTAAAATAAAATTAAATTTTAACTATAGAAATATAAATTTGTTATATAAATAGAAGTATTTAGTGTTTTTTTTATCAAACATAGTATTTAGAAAACAATTACATTGTAAGGCTTATGAGAAAAGAAATTATGATAAAAGTGATGGTTTGAAAAATAAAAGAATGAAAATAGAATGTATTTAAGTAACTTAAAGCTACTTAAATACATACAATAAATAAAATAATAAAATATAAAAATATATTGACAATAGTTAGATAACATAATATTATAAATGTAAGGGGATTGTTATAAATATAACAGGTGAATTTTCAATATTTAGAATTTTAAGCAAATTTATAAAATTATAAATATTTTACAATAGGGGGGTTATTATGTGTAATGAAAATTTAAATACAATTGGGGAAAATATATTTTATATATCTATAATGGATGTAGATAATAAAAGGCATACTGTAGCAAATATTAGACAATGTGATGAAATTAAGCGTTTCAACCCATTAGGAGATAAGGATATGCTTGTTACAGATATAAGTTTAAAGTATATAGCTAATTTTAAATATTATAATAAGTGGTTTTTAGGAGAAATTACTGAAAATGTATCAATTAATGAAAGTATACATTTTGAATCACCTTTAAAATTAGAATTAGCAGTAGAGGGAATTTTAAATCAAAGTGGATTACAACATTTATTGAATAAATAGATTTTAGAATTAATTTTAAGCCTATAAAAAAATTAGATAGATATAAAAAATCAAGTATGTTTTAATACTTGATTTTTTATTTTATAAGCATTGGAATTATTACATTTGTATATATATGTAGTAATATATATAATGAAAATGGTGTAGACAATTAACTTAATAACATATTTAAATCATCCTCAGTCATTTTTGAAATTATATTATCAGAAGAAGCATTTTCTTCAACAGTCATATTAAAAATTTCTTGTTTTTTGGATTGAAGTATTTGAATTTTTTCTTCAATTGTTCCTTTAGTTATAAGTTTTATTACATCAACTTTTTTAGTTTGACCAATTCTATGGGCGCTATCGGTAGCTTGGTTTTCAACAGCTGGATTCCACCAAGGATCAAAATGAATTACAGTATCAGCACTAGTAAGATTAAGTCCATTTCCTCCAGCTTTTAATGAAATTAGAAATACACTACCTACACCAGAATTAAATTTATTAACAAGTTCTAATCTCTCAGAACTTTTAGTACTTCCATCTAGGTATAAAAAATATATATTTCTATCTTCAAGTTGTTTTGATATATTTTTTAAAGTAGAAGTAAATTGAGAAAAAATAAGAACTCTATGATTTTCGGAAATGCTAGAATCTAAAATTTCCATAAGAGAATCAACTTTAGAACTACTTCCAGAATAATTTTCTATAAAACTAGATGGATCACAACATAATTGACGAAGTCGTGTTAATAATGAAAGTATTTTAAGTTTACTTTTATTAAATCCATTTGAATTTACTTCATTTTCTATTTCTTTTTTATAATTTTCAACATAAGAATAGTATAATTTTTTTTGTTCTTCATTTAAATCTATTAATATGGTTTGTTCCATTTTATCAGGAAGTTCTTTTAAAACTTCTTTTTTCCTTCTTCTCAGTATAAAAGGTTTTATATGTTTATTAAGCTCTTCAAGAGCATTTTTATCATTATTTTTAAATATTGGCTTTTCATAATTATTTTTAAATTTATTTAAGTTTAACATATATCCTGGCATTATAAAATCAAATATAGACCAAAGTTCAGTAAGAGAATTTTCTATAGGTGTTCCAGTAAGAGCAAACTTACCAGTAGCTCTAATTTCTTTAATAGCATTGGTTGTTAAAGAGTCAGGATTTTTTATTTGTTGTGCTTCATCTAAAAAACAGTATGAAAAATTAATTTTTTTATAATTATCTATATCAATTCTAACTAAGGGATAAGAAGTTATTATTACATCAAAATCAGATAGTAATTCTAATTTTGATAATCGTAAATCCTTATTACCACTAATAACTAAAGTTTTTATATGGGGAGCAAATTTATTAAATTCACTTTCCCAATTATAAACAAGTGATGTAGGACAAATAACTAAAGTTGGTTCTTTAAATTCTTTGTGTATAGAATCTATAAATGTTATTGATTGTAGTGTTTTACCAAGACCCATTTCATCAGCTAATATTCCACCAAATCCAAATTGAGAAAGAGTTTTAAACCATTTAAAACCTATCTCTTGATATTCCCTTAGTGATGCATTAATCGAAGAAGGTACTTTAAAATCACTTTCATCTACAGATTTGAAGTTTGTTATTAAATTTCTAAAATTTTTATTTTTTTCAACCTTTAATGTATTGTTGTTTTGAAATTTATTATCTAAATATAATGCATTATACTTAGATAACAATATACTATCATTTTCTAAATCTTTAGATTTTAAGTTCAAGTAATCAATTGTATTTGTAAAATTAACTAAATCAGGGTTATCTAACAACAAAAAAGAACCATTTTTAAGTCGATGATATTTTTTATTAAGTTTTATAGATTTTAAAACATCCTTCAATTCATTTTTACTAATATTATCTATTGAAAAAGAAAAATCTAACAAATTATTATCAGTTAATTTTATAGAAGAATTAATTCTCGAATTTTTATGTATTTTTAATGTTTTAAAATTTTCAGAGTAGTATATGATACATTGATTTTTAAGGTCATCAATGCCTTTAGATATAAAATTAATAATAGAACTTTCATCTTCCATATAATAAGAGGATTCTTTTTTATCAAAACCAAAAGTTTCAATAAATGAAAGTATAGAGGTTTCTTTTTCTATGTCTCTTATTATAAGTCCTTTAGAATCAATTGATTCATTTAATGGATTAAACTTTATATCACCATAACAAAATTCAATTTTTAATTCAATTGAGTCATCAATTTTATCAAGGTATAAATTAATAATTAGAGGATCATCTATTATAATTTCTTTAAGATTATCTGTTATATTAATTTTATTAGAAATTGCCTTTATTGTTGGAAGTATAATTTTTGATAATCTATTTATTTCATTTTCAGGAATAATTACTTTGTCACAATTGCAGAAAGCTTTTAAAAATTTTCTTTGATTTTCATTAGGGTAATATAGGGTAGAACCATATAAATAGTATTCACCATTGAAAATAGGAAATATATTTTTATCTTTCAAATTTACTGTGATTTCACTATTTCCCTTAGAAATGTCAAAGGAAATAGGTAGGTCTTCACATATAATGGTTTTAGCTCCAAAGTCAAAACTATTGTATTTTAGAAAAAACGACTTTTCTTTCAATATGTTAAAAAATCTCTTTCCAATAGAATTTGGCAATATAATATCCTTACCACTTATCAGATTTTTATTATTATAATAAGTGTTTGAATTAATATTTTGAATTTCTAGTATAGAACTAAGTAAAGAAAAAACTTCTTTATCTATTTTAGAAAATTTATGAATTTGAGGATTAAAGGTAAAGCCTTTTCCAAACTGTAGTGGTAAATTTGAGTCTAAACAGTTTAAAAAGTTTTTAATAGATTTAATTACATATTTTTTATTTTCACCTACCTTAAAGCTTAAAGAACAAATACAATCATTTTTTAATTCATTATTTATATTTAAATGAATTTCTAAATCTAATTCTTTTTTCTCAACATCAACTGAAGAAATATTTTCATTTATATTAGAAATTAAAGTTAAATAGTTTAGTTTATTTACTATTTCAGGTTGATTTGAAATTTCATAATTGTATTTTAGTGCCAATGCATAAATGTGAGTACAAGGTTCATTTGTGTCATAATCATCACAACTACAATGCATATTTAAAACTGAACCATCATGACTAACAGTAATACTAGTTTTATACAATGAATTATTTGAATCTTTAACTATTCCAGAAGCAAAGAAACAATTAATATCATTTACATCTATATTTGTTATAGCTACCTTATCTTTTCTAAATAAAGAACATCCATCTGAATATTTATAATAAAAACAATTTGCAAGTAATTTTTCAAAATCTACAGAAAACATATATTAATATACTCCTTTAAAACAAATATATATCTAATATATCATAAAGTATAACCAATTAAAAAAATAGAAAACAAAAGTAAGAATAATATTATCAAAACTTGTTAAAAAAAATACAAAGAATTTAAAAAAAAACAAGTATCTTGTAGAAAACAATGTATTTTATTAAATTATTTTAAAATTTTTAAAATAAAGAAAAAAATACAATAGAAAATTGATATTTTTTTAACGAAATCTATTGAATATGCTCTAAGTTTATATTAGTATATTAATATAATAAATTTCAAATATTCTTAAAATAAAATCAAATTTATATATATTGGAGGAGTTATATTATGTGGGAAAAAACTATGCCAGTTAATGAAGTGAGAGAAATTATTACAAAAACACATTTATATTTAGGGGCAGGAGCAATACAAAAATTTAATGATATAGCTAAAGATTTAGTGAACAAAGGAATTAAAAAAGTTGCAATTCTTACAGGAAAAGCAGCATATATAAAAACAGGAGCTTGGGACGTTGTATCAAAAGCTTTAGAAGAAAATGGAATTGAGTATTTACTTTATAATAAAATTACACCAAACCCTAATTCACATGATTGTGATGAAGCAAGAGACTTAGCTGTAGAATTTGGTGCAGAAGCTATAATAGGAATTGGTGGGGGAAGTCCAATCGATTCAGCAAAATCTGTAGCTATTATGTGCTGTTATAAAGAAAATACAACAGCAGATTTATATGAATATAAATTTACACCAGATAAAGCATTACCTATAATTGCAATTAACACAACTCATGGAACAGGTACAGAAGTTGATAGATTTGCTGTTGTAAGTTTACTTGAAAAGGAATATAAGCCAGCTATAGCTTATGAAGTATGTTACCCAATGTATGCAATAGATGATCCAAATTTAATGGTTGGACTTGGAAAAGGACAGACTTGCTATACTTCTGTAGATGCTGTTAACCATGTTGTAGAAGCAGCAACTTCATTAGTTACAAGTCCATATTGTGTAATGTTAGCAAAAGAAACTATAAGACTTGTACATCAGTATTTACCAGTGGCATTAGAAGAACCTAACAATATAGAAGCTCGTTATTTCTTGACATATGCATCTATGATAGGTGGTGTATGCTTTGATAATGGAATGCTTCACTATACTCATGCATTAGAACATCCATTAAGTGCTGTAAAACCAGATATTACACATGGATTAGGACTTGCAGTTTTATTACCAGCAGTAATAAGACATATATATCCAGCATGTAGTGAAGTATTAGCAGAAATACTTAGACCAATTGTACAATTAGAAGGAAAAGAAAATGAAGCTGAAGAAGCAGCATTAAAAGTTAAAGAATGGCTTGTATCAGTTGGAATAAAAGAAACATTAAAAGATTTAGGATTTACAGAAAAGGATGTACCTAAATTAGTTGAATTAGCATTTACAACACCAAGCCTTGATTTATTATTATCACTAGCACCAGTTAAGGCTACAAAAGAAGTTGTAGAAGCAATATATAGAGAATCTTTATAATAAAATATTAAAAAGTGGATTCCTTTATTGAATCCACTTTTATTTTTATTATATTCAAATAAAAAATAAGATTATAACTTTATAGATATGAGTTTAAATGAAACTTTGTAAGGATATACTAGATTAAGATAATATGATATAATTACAAAGTAAATTTATTGAAAGGTGTGAAATATATATGAAATTATTTATAGATACAGCTATAACAGAAGAAATAAAAGAAGCTAATGATATGGGAATAATTTGTGGAGTTACAACAAACCCATCTTTAATAGCTAAATCAGGAAGAGATTTTAAAGAAGTTATAAAGGAAATTACATCAATAGTAGATGGACCTATAAGTGCAGAAGTAATAAGCTTAAATTCTGATGAAATGGTTAAAGAAGCTTTAGAGTTAGTGAAAATACATAAAAACATAGTTATAAAAATTCCTATGTGTCAAGAAGGATTAAAAGCTACTAAAATATTAACTGAAAAAGGAATAAAAACAAATGTTACATTAATATTTTCAGCGGCACAAGCATTACTTGCAGCAAGAGCAGGAGCTACATATGTAAGCCCTTTCTTAGGTAGATTAGATGATATTGGAATGGAAGGACTAAATTTAATAGAAGAAATAGTAGATATATTTGATATGCATGGAATTGAAACAGAAATAATTGCAGCAAGTATAAGAAATCCAATGCACGTTACAAAAGCAGCAAGAGTAGGAGCTCATATAGCAACAGTTCCACTTAATGTATTAAAACAAATGACTAAACACCCATTAACTGATTCAGGAATAGAAAAATTCTTAAAGGATTGGGAAGGTGTTAATAATAAATAAATTTTATTATTAATTAATATAATAAAAATAGCCTAGAAAACTTAAATATAAAAAGTTTTCTAGGCTATTTCTATTTATTCAAAAATCTCATAAAACGTATACATTTATAAGACTTTTAAAAAATTGATAAGTTGAAATGTATTTATCTATATTTATAATAAATTTTTATATTTTGATTGAATCAATTTATTTTTTAATATAAATTTTCCTAATAACATTTCATCAAATTCACTTTCTAGTTTGAATTGACATCCATAATAATACATACTTTGTTTAAAAAACTTTCTTTTACAGTTTGCAGTAAGATTTATGGATTTATTATTAATAGGAAATTTTAAAATAAATATAGAGGTGCTTGGTAAATCTAAAGAACATTGTAATAATACACCATTTATACTTAAGTTTTTAGCAGTCATTAAAATTGGTTTACTTAAAGCAAAAACATTATTACCAACATATACTTCGAAAACTTTCAGAGAAATATTTACCAAAACCCTATTAGAATCTCTTCTTTCCTTCGAAAACAAAAATATAGTACTATTAAAAAACAATTTATTATCAGAAATTTCATTAAGAGTAGCTTCATATGTTGATATTCCGCTTTCTTCAGAAATAATATGTATGAAATATTGAGTGTTTAATGATAGACTATGGCAATTTTCAGTAGAAATTACCAAAGTTTTGTTATAAAAATTTTCAAGTATACCAGATGTAATATTGCATGTATCAATGTCTTCGATTTTTACTAAACAATACTTATGCATATATCCCCCTTAGATGTAATAAAAATCTAAATATATTATCGACATAAATAACAAAAATTTAATATAAAATCTTCCAATATTATAAAAAAAAATAAAAGTTTACAAAATTATTAATATGTAATCTAAATTTAAAAAAAATTTACTAGTAAAAAACAATATAAGGTTAAGTTTTTGTTAAATATAAATATTAGTATATTTATATTAATAATTTGAGGTTATATTAATTAATATGAATAAATTTTAAAGTGAATATAGAGGTGAAATATGAGATTTATTTCTAATTTTTTTAAGGGAGTTGCTATAAGTATCTCTCAAATAGTACCAGGTGTTAGTGGTGGAACTATAGCTATAATACTTGGAATTTATGATGATTTAATACATGCTATTAATAATATTTTAAAAGATTTTAAAAATCAGTATAAAATCTTATTACAGGTAGGGCTAGGTGCAATAGTTGGAATATTTTTATTTAGTAATATAATAACAACTATAATAGATAAGTATAATATTGAAATGGGATATTTATTTACAGGAATTATTTTAGGTGGAGTTCCAATAATATATAAAAAAGCAGTGGAAGATAATAAGGGAAAAAGTAATATACTATATTTAATCCTAGGAATAATTATAGTTTTAATTATGAGTGGAAATTATGAAGATAAATCTTCAATAATCAATCAAATAACAGTAATTAATTTCATATGGTTATTTGTAGGTGGAATTGTAGTTGCCATAGCCCTTATATTACCAGGAATAAGTGGATCTTTTGTTCTTTTAATATTAGGCCTTTATAATACTACTATGGAAGCAGTTGCAAAAATGAATTTTAGTATTATACTACCAATTGGATTAGGTGTAGTAGTAGGAACACTTCTTACAGCAAGAGGAATAGAAAAATTACTTAAAAAATATCCAAGTCAAACATATATGTTAATTTTAGGATTTATATTAGGTTCAGTAGTTGAAATATTTCCTGGTTTTACAGAGATAGGTAGGGAAATTATATCTATAGTACTATTAATTTCAGGATTTTTTACAATACATAAAATAAGTAAGAATATATAGGAATACAAGTTTAAACTCTAAGTTATTCATGTTTCAGTTAAGAAAGTGTTATACAAAATTAACAATTAACGATTAACAATTAACAATGAAGGATAAAACTGAAGTCTCAGTTTTTTTAAATCAAATTTTATAATAATTTGCAGAGCAAATTAGTGGAAAACAATATAAAAACGTAGTTTTTAAGTATTTCTATTTTAGATATTAAGAATGAAGTGAATAATATCAACTATAACTTTTTACTTTTCACTCTTAACTCTTACTTGGTTCCAAATATAAAATAGAAATGATATGTAATATTATTAGTATAATTTGTATTTAAAATTTGAAATTTATATACGTTTCCAAGCTTGAATTTAAGTTGTTTATTTAGGCTAAAAAATTTTTAGCTAGAATAAAATAGTCTATTAAAAACAATAATAAGATTATAAATATTATTATTGTGGAGGTAGAAATGAATAGAGAGCAAAAAAATCAATCTTATAAAAAAGCAAAACAAATGATAATAGATGGTGAAGACTGGAATAGTATAATGACTGAAACTCGTTTAAGATTAAAAGATTTAAAAAAAATTCAAAGAGAAGAGATAGATCCACATTTTTAAAACTAATTCAATTATTAATGTTATATAAGTTTTGTAATTAATAAGTTTTAAGATGAGATTAAAATTCTATGATATTATTAAATAAAAAAATGTTAACTTATTTTTAAGTTAACATTTTTTTATTAAAGTTATTTCTTATTTTTCCATGAATCTTTTAGTGAGACAATTCTATTAAATACTAAGTTTTCAGAAGTAGAGTACTTTTTATCTACACAAAAATATCCATGACGAATAAATTGAAATTTATCTTCTAAGTTTGAATCTTTTAAAGATGATTCAACAATACAATCTTTTAATACAACTAAAGAATTTGGATTTAATTTTTCATTCCAAGTTTTAGAAGAGTCTTTTAGTAAAGTATCATCTAATAAAAGTTTATCATAAAGATGAATTTCTGCTTTTATTCCATTATTCTTAGAAACCCAGTGAATAGTACTTTTTACTTTACGTTCATTAAAGCCAGTTCCACTTTTGGTTTTTGGATCATATGTGCAATGAAGTTCTATAATATCACCATTTTCATCTTTTATAACTTTATTACATTTAATAAAATAAGCTCCCTTTAATCTAACTTCAATATCAGGAGAAAGTCTTTTAAATCCTTTTATAGGATTTTCCATGAAATCATCTTTTTCTATATAAATTATTTTTGAAAAAGGTACAAGTCTTTTACCTAGTTCTGGATTTTCAACATTATTTTCAATTTCTAATAATTCACTACTATCTTCATCATAATTAGTTATAACAACTTTTAATGGATTTAATACTACCATACGACTTTCAACTTTAGGTTTTAAATCTTCTCTTAAGCAATGTTCAAGCATTGAAATGTCAACAGTACTTTGATTTTTAGATACACCAATTTCATTTACAAAATTTTTAATACTTTCAGGAGTAAAACCTCTACGTCTTAATCCTTGAATAGTTGGAAGTCTAGGATCATCCCAACCATCTACATAGTTATTAAAAACAAGTTCTTTTAAATAACGTTTACTAGTTACAACTCCTGTTAGATTTAATCTACCAAACTCTCTTTGTTTTGGAGGGAGAGAGAAATCTAACTCATTTAAAAACCATTCATATAATGGTCTATGATCTTTAAATTCCATTGAGCATAGAGAATGTGTAATTCCTTCAATAGCATCTTGTAATGGATGAGCAAAGTCATACATTGGATAAATACACCAATCGTTATTAGTTCTGTAATGAGATGCATGCAATATTCTGTAGATTACAGGGTCCCTAAAATTTATATTAGGTGATGACATATCTATTTTTGCTCTTAATGTTTTAGTTGAATTTTCAAATTCTCCATTTTTCATTCTTTTAAACAAGTCTAAGTTTTCTTCAATACTTCTATTTCTGTATGGACTATCTTTGCCAGGTTCAGTTAAAGTACCCCTATATTCTTTTATTTCTTCAGGACTTAAATCACAAACATAAGCTTTTCCTTTTTCTATAAGTTTTACGGCATAATTATAAATTTTATCATAATAATCAGAACCATAGAAAATTCTTTCATTAGGAGAAAAGCCAAGCCAATTCATGTCCTCAATTATAGAATTAACATATTCAATATCTTCTTTTAAAGGGTTAGTATCATCAAGACGTAAATTAAAATTTCCTTTATATTTTTTTGCTATAGAGTAGCTTATATTTATAGCATAAGCACTTCCAATGTGAAGGTAACCATTAGGTTCAGGTGGAAATCTAGTACAAATATCTCTATCATAATAGTTTATATTTAAATCATCATCAATTATTTTATGCATAAAATTTGAATTAATATTATTATCACACATTTTAAAACCTCCTAATAATAAAACAATATATATTTAAAGTAAAATAAAAAAACTCTCACCCCCAAGACTATTTTAAAGTCTTGGGGACGAGAGATATAATTCGCGGTGCCACCCCAGTTTATTAATATGTTGCCATATTAACCTCTTCAAGTACGGCAATAAATAAATAGATTTATTTAAAGTGATACTCTAGCTCTATAACAGGAGCTCCTGTCACACTATCCCTAAAAGTTCCAATGTGAAGCTCAAAGACTTGCTTCAATTAAAAATTTTTTGCTTCTTCTCACCAATTAAAGCTCTCTGTAAAAAAATATAATAATCTACTCTTCTTATCATCGCTGATATTTATAATAATTGTTAATTATAATATCAAAGAAAATAGAGAATGTCAAGAATATTTTTAAAATAGAAATATTATTTAGGTAATTTATATTACATGAAATTGAGGATATCTTAAAAAACAGGTAGTAAATATAAAAAAATCATACAAAAGTCAGTAAAAAATAGGTATAGATGTATTCAAAATGAAGTATTGTTAAAAAATATTTGACTGAAATGAGTTTTGAATATAAAATGGTATTGATAATCAATATCAATTGAAATGTGTGGAGGGATTGGGAGTATGAAATTAAAAAAAGAAAAAATCTCTATGAGGAAGAGCATTATAATATTAACCAATTTTTTTATTGTGTTAGCAATTGTAATGTTAACTACGGTTAATGTTGTTAAATTAAAGTCAAATTTAAAAGGTATGATACAAAATGCTGGGTATAGAATAGCAGAAGATGTTAGAAACAAGATAAAGGATAGTTACATAATTGATGAAACTTTAAATGAAAGTTTAAATGAAAAAAGCTTAGCTGTAGCATATAGTTGTGAATTTATGGATTTTAAAACTATAAATAATGAAAAGCTTAAGGAATTAGCTAATAGTGCTAAGGTAACATATATAAGTATAATAGATAAAACTAAAAATGTTATATACAGCAATAATGAAAAAGCTATAGGGTTTAGTTTTAAAGATGATCATGAAATGAATAGTTTATTTGAGGGGAAGAAGACAGTTTGTGTGGAAGAAATAAGAGAAAGTATACTTGAAGGAAAAAGAGTTAAGTTTGTTGGAGTAGCTTTAAAAAATGGATATTTTGTTCAAGTTGGAACAGATGTAGAAAATTTAATGAATATTAGAAGTAAGATTAATATGGATACAGTTTCTAAAAATGCTGCAAAAAGCGATGAAATATTGTATGTAGGAGTATTAGATACTAATATGATACAAATAGCTGGAAGTGATGATGATAATGGAGAAAAATATGAAAATAAATTTGTTGAGGAAGCTATTAAAAATAAGAAAGAATATAAAAATATAAAGTTTAGTGACAAATTAAAGGCTAATACATATGAGATAGTATTGCCACTAGAAGTAAATGATGAGTATATTGGTGGAATTGAAGTACAAATGTCTTTTGGAAGATTAGAAAAGACAGTTAAAAAGAGTATAATAAACACTGTAGGATTAGCCATAGTAATTATAATTATATGTACAGTAATATTATCTTATATTATTAGAAAAAGATTGAAACCATTAGTTTTAATAGCTAACAATTTGAGATATATGTCAGAAGGCGATTATAGTAAAGAAATGGATGAGAATTTAGTACATTCAAAAGATGAGATTGGATTGATTTATAAGTCAGCATTAAGTATGAAAAAGAATACTGTTAACCTAATAAATGAACTAAAAGATGCTTGTGAAGTTTTATTTCATTCTTCAAGTACATTATCGTCTATAACTGATGATTCTGAAAGAGCTGTAAAGGAAATAGCTATATCTATGGAAAATATAACACAAAAAAGCAGTGAACAAGTTGTATATATTGATGATATAGTAAACAAATCTGAAACTCTTGAAAATGAAATAAGTGAAACAATAGAACATTTAGAAGAGTCTATTGAAATTTCTAATAGAACAGAGTTGCTTGGAGTTCAGGGATTAGAAATTGTAAAAAATTTGGAGTATGAAAGTAAACTAGGTATAGGAAAAATAAGTAATATAACTAGTATTATAAAAGATGTAAATAGTTCAGCAGATAATGCTCAATATATAATAGATATCATAAATAATATTGCAAAGCAAACAAATTTATTAGCACTTAATGCAAGCATTGAAGCTGCAAGAGCAGGGGAGGTAGGAAGAGGATTCTCAGTAGTTGCAGAGGAGATTAGAAAATTATCAGAGGATACTTCTAATGCAACTAATAATATTCAAGATTTAATAGGAAATATTCAATATAAAGTAAAGGATGCAGTTGATTCTATAGAGGGCATAGGTAATGCTGTAAATTCACAAGAAGAGGCAGTATCTAAGACTACAGAAATATTTAATAATACATCTGTAGAAATTAAAAAATTAGTTGGATATTTAAAAGATGTAAGGGAACATGCCAATAATATGGAGGAAAGTAAAGAAAAAATAAATAGTGCAATAAGTGAGATTTCAATATTATCAGAAAAAACATCTCAAAGTACACAAGAGGTTTTAGCATGTACTGAAGAACAATTAGCATCAGTAGAGGAAATTTCATGTCAATCAGATGAAAGTCAAAGTTTATCTAGGAAATTAGATGAACAGATTAATATGTTTAAAATATAGAAAAAATGTCAATATAGAAATAGAACTAAGTAATTATTTAGTTCTATTTTTAATATTAATAAACTTAAGTAACTTTACTAATATTAACAGGACAAGATATAATAAGATACATACATTAGAATTAGGAGGTTAAAAATGCATTATATTCAAATGATGGATAATACTATTTTAAATTTTATACAAAATAATATGCATAATAAAGTTTTAGATAAGATTATGATAGCTATAACTTCTATGGGAAATATGGGATTAATATGGATAATAATATCAATAGCGTTAATTATAAATAAAAAGTATAGAAAAGTAGGAGCATATAGTTTAATAGCATTAATTTTAGTTACTGTACTAGGAGAGGGAATATTAAAACATTTGTTTGAAAGACCAAGGCCGTGTGTAAATATTCTACAGTCACAGCTATTAATTAAGAAACCAACATCATATTCTTTTCCATCAGGACATTCAGGTTCATCTTTTGCATGTGCTGTAGTTCTTAGTTATTATTTTAAAAAATATGCAGTTTTAATTTATGGATTTGCTACAACTATGGCTTTTTCAAGATTATATGTTTATGTTCATTATCCAAGTGATGTTTTAGTAGGAACCATATTAGGCTTATTAAGTGGATGTTTAGTTGTATTTATGTGGAAAAAATCAGAAACTAAAAAGAATACTATTATATAAAATAAGTTATGATTGAAGTTAATTTCAGTCATAACTTATTTTTATAAAGTGCATTTTATTCTACGATTATATCATCCATTAAAATATTATTTATTGGATTGATTATTATATTTTTAGCTTTTTTAGAGTTATATATAATACCACATTTAGGATTAAATAAGAAAATAGCTGGACAATCATCAAGTATTGTGGTATTAAGGTCCTTATAAATTTCATACCTTTTATCAGGAATTATGCATCTAGCAGCCTGATCCATAAGTTCATTTGCTCTTTCACTATCATAACCATGTTTATAGAAAGTTTCATTTTTGCTAAATAGTGGTCTTAAATAGTTATCTGCATCACCAGTATCAGCTATCCAGTTAGCTGGAAATAAATCAGCTTTTATATAAGTATTAGGATCAGAAAGAAGATTTCTTTCAACTATAAGTCTTTCGCAAGCAAATCCAGCAGCTTCTAAATATTTTATTATTCCATCAGCGTAGGAATCTTCTTTTGAGCATAATATTTTAAGTTTATCTTTACTTTTTGAATAACCAGATTTAGTTAAAAGTTCTTTAGCTTTTTGTGGGTTATAACTAAAAATTTCACTACCATTAAAATCTAAGATAGCCTTAGGAAATATAGATTTAAAGAATTCAGCATTATCACTAGCTAATGTTTTTATTAAAGCACTTTTATCTATTGCGTAGTTAAGAGCTTGTCTAACTAAATTATTGTTTGAAAAAATACTGTTCTTTTTAAAGTTTATGAAATACATATTAGTTAGTAGTGATGGAAATACGTTTAATTTTAAATCTTGATGTTCATCACATAATGATAGAATTTTCTTATTAAGTGTAGCTATTTTATGAAAATCTATTTTGTCTTCATTTATTAATTCAGCAATAGTTTTATCTTCATCTACAATTTCAATTTCATCTACATAAGCGCGTCCGCCATAGTAATCCTCAAAGGCTTCTAAAGTTAATCTATTTGATGATTTTGAAGTTATCTCATATGCACCACAAGCCACAAGTTTCTTATTTGTTTTAAATGCATTTTCACTATAAATTGAACAAGATACTTGAGTTAAATTCTTTAAAAAACCAGAATATGAGTAACTTAATTTTATATCTATAGTGTAATTATCAATAATTTTTATTCCACTTATATGATTAGATTTTCCAGATTTAAAATCATCTACACCTTCTATTGAAGATAATAACCAATGATTAGCTGCATTTAATTTTGGATCGCATAGTCTTTCAAAAGAAAATTTAACATCATTAGCAGTTAATTTACTTCCATCATGAAATTTTACATTATCTTTAAGTTTAAAACTCCAAGTTAAATTATCATCATTTAAGTACCAAGTTTTTGCTATGCCTGCACTTACTTCAGAGGTATGTCTTTGAATTAGAAGTTGAGAGCATACATTGAAAAGAACTATGGCTTCGTCAACACTATATGTTAATGCTGCATCTAGTGGAAGATTACAAACTTTTAAAGAAGTTCTTAGTTTTGTTTTAGGTTTACTTAAATTAGAGCAATCTTTAATATTTATATTTGTACAAAGGTTTACAAATGAATCAACTGAAGTTTTAGCAAATTGAGAATTAATCATAGAATTTTCTATAAGTCCAAAAGCTTTTTCAGATATATCTTTCATATCATTTGTACAATTAGCTATATAGTCTACAGATTTTAATTGATCTTCAATAGAATCACTTATTTCCTTTATTATAAGTTGAGTATTTTTAGTTGCATTAGATATATCATTAAATGATGTAGTAGTATCTTGAGCTAAATTTATACCATCATTAATTAATTTATCACTGTCCTTAATAGTTTGTGATGTATTATTAACACTTAAATTTATTTCTGAAATTATATTTTCAATATTTTCAACAAAGCTTTGACTTTGAGTTGCTAGATTTTTAACTTCATTTGCAACAACACCAAAGCTTTTACCATATTCTCCAGCTCTAGCAGATTCTATAGATGCATTTAAAGCTAAGAGATTGGTTTGTTTTGAAATTTGTTTCATTTGAACTAATATATCATTGATGTTTTCTATTTTATTATTTAATGTAGTAACTTCATCTTTTATGTAAGTTACGGATTTAATAATATTAAACATAGCATCTATTGTTTTGGAAATAGAATTTATACCTATATCAACTTTAGTTATAGTTTCTTCAGATTGTTCAGTTGATGTAGATATGCTTGCTGAAATTTCTTCTGCAAGAGCAGAGTAATTTTCAAATTCTTGTATAACTGTATTTATGGATTTTGCTTGTTCATTTACAGCAGAATTTATAGAATTTATAGACCTTATAAGGTTTTCAATAGAAAAATAAGATTCCTCTACTCTTTTGTTTAATTTAGTTAAAGAAATTTTTTGATTATAAGAAGAAAAATCAAAATTATTTATAGAAGAGTCTAATGTTTCAATTTTAACGGCAGTTTCATTACTGTCATTTTTAAATTTTTTATTTTTCAATAATGAGAACATAAAATTTCCTCCTAATGTTAATTGAATATGAACGATTTATAAAAAATCAAGAACATCTGTACATAATAATTCCATTTTAGTCATAATATGATTATAATATTAATGTTAAAATAGTTCAATAATAAAAAAATATTATCAAAACTAAATAAATTATAAATAATTTGTAAATTTATTTTAATTTTAAAGTTTAATAATATAAATAATTGTATTTTTGAAAATATGTGATAAAATTTATTAAATCGATAAAATATGAGGGGAGAATTTAGAAATGAAAAATATAGCAGCATTTTTTGATATAGATGGTACTATTTATAGAGAAGGATTAATAACAGAGGTTTTTAAAAAAATAATAAAATATGAATTGGTAGAAGAGAAAAAATGGTATAGAGATGTTAGACCAGCATTTCTAAAATGGGACAAAAGACAAGGTGACTATGATGATTATTTATTAAAAATGGTAGATATTTATGTAGAAGCAATAAAAGGAATAGATAGGCATCACATTGAATATATAGCTAAAAAAGTTATAGAGCAAAAAGGTGATAGAGTGTATACTTTTACAAGGGAAAGAATAAAGTGGCATAAAGAACAAGGACATAAAGTTATAGCTATATCTGGTTCACCAATAGAACTTGTAAGAGAAATGTCTAATAAATATAATATGGATGATTTTAGAGGATCTATATATTTAAAAGATGAAAATGATACATATACAGGAGAAATAATTCCAATGTGGGATTCTGTTAGTAAAGAAAATGCAATAAATGAGCTAATTGAAAAATATAATATAGATCTTGAAAAAAGTTTTGCTTATGGTGACACATCTGGAGATTATACAATGTTCGAATTAGTTGGAACTCCATATGCAATAAATCCAACTAAAGAGCTTTTAGGTAAAGTAATAAATAATAAGGAAATATCAGAAAAGATAAATGTTATAGTTGAAAGAAAAGATGTAACATATAATTTAGATATAAATAATATAAAATTTTCATAAGAAGGAGCTGTATTAGAATAATATTGTATTATTTTAATACAGCTTTTATAATTTGAAAAAGTTTATAATTTAAATGTTTGGGATAGTAATAAAATATATGATATGCTATAAAAGAAGTAATTTTATAAAAATAGGAGGATTTTAAATAAAGGTTATGGTTAGACCAATAAAAATTAGAAAAGTTGAAAGTTTTCCAGAAAATAACTATTTTATACCTTTTGGAAAATCTAAATGTCAGCTTGAAGAAGTTACATTAAAAGTAGAAGAATTAGAAGCCATGAGGCTTAAAGATATAGAAAAATTGAATCAAGAAGATTGTGCTAAAAAAATGGAAGTATCTAGACAAACATTTCAAAATATAATTGAAAGTGCTAGGGAAAAAGTAGCTTTAGCTTTGACAGAGGGGAAGGCTATTAAGATAGCTGGGGGAAATTATACAACTAATATGTGTAAATTTAAATGTATGGAATGTGGAGAAATTTATAGTATAAACTATGAAAATGATAGATATAAATGCCCAAATTGCAGTAGCAATAAAGTTGTTTGCAGAAAAAAAGCAAATTTCTGCGGTAAATGGTGCACAAATAAAAAATAAACTATAGGGTTAAAAGCTGAAAAATAAATTTTATAAAATATTCAAAGTAATAGTTATATTTACTATTAAAACTATGGTTAGTAAGAATATTATAATGGGGAATTTATTCTCCAAAATGAACTTTTTATGGATAAATATTATATTAATTTTATTTGAAGTTCAAATAAAACATTGTAGCGGGGATTTCAATCCCCAGAGATATTCAATATCATTGTTAATTGCTAACTGTTAATTGGTTCCAACCATGATAATAGAATAAATAATATCATTTGAGAAAGAGATTACTTTGAATTTGAACTTGGAACCACATATATTATATTAAACAAGGAGTTAATGAAAATGACACAATACACTTTTAAGCAAAAAAATTTTTTGGATTATTGTAAGAATTTAAAGAAGGAACAAATAAAAGCTTTATCAGATAAAACGTATAATTGGTTTTATAATATTACAAAATTAGAGGCAACTTTTGATGATAAATGTTTTGAGTATGTAGCAGCTGTTATATTAAAGAGGTATTATGAACCTTTATCTAGTGAAGTAGATCAAAGAATACTATTAGTGTTTGTAGAAATGTATAGACCAATAATGTTTAGTTCAAGTATGGAAGATTTAATTTTAAAGAGCTTTTTAGATTATAATAGTGATTGGAAAAGTGTTATAGAATTTTTAAAAGAAAATCATTCATGGATAATTAATGAAAAGTATGGGAAGAAAATAGAAGGTGAAATAGCTAAGAGTGCAGGACCTTTTGTTTTAATTGATTTAAATATAGAAGAAGATCAAAATACATATAAATTTTCTAAACTTCATAGTAAATTTGAAACATCTAAGTGCATTTGTCCAAAATGTAAAGAAAATTTACAAAAAGCAATATTTGAACAGGGAAAAGAGTTTCAATTGTCTACATTAGAAGGAATAAAAAATATAAATGAAATATATACTTGTGAAAATTGTAATATATTCATAGGTTCTAATGAGGAGCATAAAATAAATAGTGGAAAGATTTATTATAAAAAAATAGTTAGCAAAGAAAATTATAAAATTCACTTGAATATATTTAATGAAAATGCAAAAGATTTATATGTAGATTAATTTAGAAATTTAAGTTTAAACTCTAAGTTATTCATGTTTCAGTTGAGAAAGAGCAATTTAAAGTATTATACAAAATTAACAATTAACGATGAACAATTAACAATGAAGGATAAAACTGAAGTCTCAGTTTATTTGAATCAAATTTTATGATAATTTGCTAAGCAAATTAGATTGAAAACAATATAAAAACGTAGTTTTTATGGAATTCTATTCATAAATATTAGGAACAAAGGTGAATAATATTAACCATCATTGTTAATTGTTAACTGTTAGTTGTTAATTGGTTCCAAATATTATAATAGAATAAACTGTAAGCTTAATAATATCACTTGATAAAAATGTTATTTAAACTTCAAACTTGGAACCCTATAGGAGGTGCTTTTATGGAGGACTTCAATAAACTTTATACTGAATTAGGTGAAGATATTTTTAAGCATTTTTATACAGATAACAATTTAGATGGTGTAAAAGTATATCATTATACAAATATTAATGCATTATATGAAATTTTAGAAAAAAAATCGTTGAGACTTACAAATAGTGAATTTTTAAATGATAGAGAAGAAATATTGTATAGTATTGGAATTATTGAAAAAATATACGAAACCTTAGATAAAAAGTATATGAATATAAACTTATTAAAAAGAATGATAGAGCAATCATTAAAGTATAAATTTATTTTAAGTTTTTCCATAAATAAAGATTCTATTGCTCTTTGGGGAAATTATACTAATTTTGAAGGCTATAATATTGAAATGAATATGCAAGAAGTATTTGAAACAGCTTCTAAGAGAAGATATATAAGTATAATAAATTCAAATGAAGAAGCCTATGATTTAGAAAACTGTTTAGATAGTAAATCTTTTGGAAAAGTTATTTATGATGTAAAAAAGCAAAAAGTAATCTTAAAAGAATTAATTGAAGCATTAAATTATTCTTTTAATGATGATATAGAGTTAGATAGTACAGCAAGAAATGTTATAAGAAGGGAAGCTTTAAAAACATTGATTCATTTTATGAATATATTTAAGCATCCAGGATTTGAACAAGAGGAGGAGTATAGGTTAGTATACACTCTTAACAAAAAAAGTTATAGCAAATTAGTTATGTTTACAAATAGAAATGGTGTTATTGTACCATATATACAAATTGCACTTATGGATAGATTTAACAAAATAGGGAGAATACCTATAAAATCTATAACGATAGGACCAAAAAGTAATATGCAAATGGCATCAAAAGGATTAAAAAGATTTTTAGAAATTCAAAAATATAAACCTATTGAAATGGATGAAAATAAGCATTATTCTAATGGAGTTAAAATATTAAAATCTGAAATACCATATAGATAAAGAGTAGTAGATACTTAAAAGAAAAGTATTTACTACTTTTTTTATTTATAAAGAATGTATAAAATTTCAAGAATATATATAAGTTGCATATATAATAAATCTATGACAAATGAGGGGGAAAGATTTATGGAAAATGTAAAAAAAGAAAAGTTAGGTGCAGGGATTTTAACAATATGTATAATACATATTGTGTGTTTTATTCTATTTATATTTGGAGTTGTAAGCACATTAGTTTTTAAAGATAAAATTTCAGAATTGCAACAAATGGAAGCAGCAGGAATAACATTATCTAGTTTACAGTTGAACATATCAATTATTACTTCAATTATAATGTTTATATCAATTATATTAATTTTGAGAAGAAAAGCATTAGGTGTATATGGGTATTTTACAATTCAAATGATTAATATAATATATCCTATAATACTAAATGGATTTTATATATCAATATTAATAAGTTCATTAATATTTCCTATATTAATGGGAATTTGTATATATAGGAAAAGACATATATTTGGATTTGGCTGTAGCAATTTGAATATGGATAAAGATATGTAAAGTTTATACATTATAAAGCCAAGAATTTAAAAGAAGTAGGTTTAATTTATATTTTTATAAAAATATAAAATGAAAATAATGTTATTTCAATTAAGAAGAAACAATTAAAAGTTTTGTACAAAATTAACAATGAGCAATAAAGTTTTTAGATATTAGGAAGAAAGTGAGTAATAGCCACTATAACTATTCACCCTTACTTCTTAGTTTATAATTTATTCCAAATATTAAATAAGAATAATGGTAGTAAATAAAGCAGTAATTAGTTAAAACATTATTCATAAAAATTTCAATGAAAGAAAAAAAGTTTTTCAATTGATAAATGTATTATTTAAAATTTTAGATTGTAACCCTATAATAATATCTTTAAATTTAGAAATATTTTTCTACATGGTATAATTATAAAGAATTTATAAAGTTTTACACTTAAATACTTAGTATTTTATATAATCTCGTATAGGAGGATAAGAATATGAAAGGAAATATATTAATTGTAGAAGATGATATAGAAATCGCAACAATTATAAAAGATCATTTTAAAAGAGAAAAGTATAATGTGAATTGGGCATCTAGTGGAAAAGAAGGATTAGAAGACTTCAAACAGAATAGTTATGATCTTATTATTTTAGATATTATGCTTCCTGAGATGAATGGATTTGATGTGTGTAAGAATGTTAGATTATTAAGTAACATTCCTATTATTATATTAAGTGCAAAAAAAGATGAATTTGATAAAGTTAAAGGATTAAAAATAGGAGCAGATGACTATATGGTGAAACCATTTAGTCTATTAGAGTTGGAAGCTAGAGTTGAAAATGCGATAAACAGATATAAAAGAGGAAGAAATATAAATATAGATAATGAAAAATGGTATTATAAAGATGGGTTAACTATAATAAAAGATGAAATGAGAGTTTTAATAAATGAAGAGGAAGTTGAATTAACAGCAAAGGAATTTAACTTATTGTTATTGTTAGCTCAAAACGAACAATATGCATTTAGAAAGAGTGAATTATATGAAAATGTGTGGAATGAGATGAATTGTGAAGGAAATAATACAGTTACAGTACACATTAAAGAACTGAGACAAAAAATAAAAGAGGATGTAAAAAATCCTAAGTATATACAAACAGTATGGGGAGTTGGATATAAGTTTATTGGAGAAAGAATACTATGAGAGTAAAGAAATGGCTTACTTTATCATATGTAATAGTTATGATAATTCCAATCATTACAGGTTTTTTAATTTATAAAGCTATTAGATATTGTAGTGAAAATGTAGAATTTAATGATTATATGACTTCAATAAATAAAATTCAAAAATACGAGAAAATATTAGAAAATCCTAATTTGTATATTAAAGTAAATAAAAACTTAAATATATTAAAAGATGAAGATTTGGATATGATACAGATTGATTTATATAATAATTTAGGTGCGAAAATATATTCATCTAATACTCAATTTAATGATCAAGGTGTATTTCTATCAAGCAATGAACACTTGTATAGAAATTTATATGAGTTTCAAAGAGGATATAGGGCTAATACTATAAAGAAACCAGTTTTCTTAAATGGTGATATAGTAGGAATTTATGAAATTACTATAGTTAGAAACAAATTAGTTGAAAATGTAAATAATGTATGTATTATTGCTATAACAATATTTGTTTTAATATTAATATTACTATTTATTTTTATAATGTATATTTTAAATAAAAAACTAACAAAACCTATAAAAAAGCTTACTTCTGCTATGAAGTTCTATGCAAAAGGGGAAAGTGATATTTCAATTGATTACAATAAAAATGATGAAATTGGTGATTTAATAAATCACTTTTTAAAGATGAAAGATGATATTGATAAAAGTAAAAAGGAATTAGAAATGCAGCAAAAAGATAAAGAATATTTAATTGCTGCTATATCACATGATTTAAAAACGCCACTTACAGCAATTAGAGCATATGGAGAGGCTTTAAAGGAATATGAAAATTTATCTAAAAGTGATGTAGGTTTATATACATCTGTAATTATAAATAAAAGTGATTATATGAAAAATATGTTGGATGAGCTTTTTACATATACAATTTTGAATAATCAATATGTACTAGAAAAAGTTGAGGTTGATTGTGAAGAATTTATGGATATGCTTTTTTATGGTTATAATGAACTGATAGAATCTAAAGGTGCTAAACTTGTAAAAAATATAAATGTAATTGGAGAAGTTAATGTAGAAGTAAAGTCTATGATAAGAGTTGTAGACAATCTTATAAATAATGCATTAAGATATGTACCTTTAGGAGGAACTATTGAGCTTGGAGCATATTCAGAGCAGTATAAATTACCTGTAAGTCTTGGATATAATATTATAAATCAATTAGATGAAATGAGAAAAAATTCTTTAATTATATTTGTACGAAATGATGGAAGTCCAATTGAAGATAAAGAAAAAGAAAGAATATTTGATGCTTTTTATCAAAGTGATGATTCAAGAAATAAAAAAAACAACAATGGTACAGGTCTTGGATTAAGTATAGTAAAGCTAATTATAGAAAAACATGAAGGAATTATAAAGCTTATATCTAACGATGAAATTGGTACTTTAATTGCTTGTATAATTCCAATGTACAAAATAGAATTAGTTTAAAGGAGGTGTACATATTATAAAAAGATATTTAACAGCAATTGTAATGTTATTAGCACTAACATTAGTTGGATGTAATGAAAATGAAAATAACAAAATGACAAAAGCTATAATCCCAGAAGAAATAATAACGAGAGTAGTAGGAAGTAATGAAAAATCAAGTAGTTATTATGGAGAAGCTAAAATTGAAAACTATGAAAACAAAAAGAAAACCTATGAATATGTTATGAAAGAATGGGTTTCTAGTGATAATAAAGAAAGAACAGATATTATTTCAGATAGTGAAAATAGTACAGTAGTTTCAGATGGTAAAACTATAGCTATATATATGAAAAATGAAAATGAGTTAATAAAAAGTAGTGTACTCAAAAGTAATAGTATACCTAAAAACTCAAAAGATATGGTTATGAATGAACTTGAAAGAATAAATAAAACTCATTTAATAGAAAATAAAGGTGAAGAAAAGTTAAATGAAAGAAAAGTATATCATTTATATGGAAAACCTAAAAATAGTAATTCTTTATTTGGAGATGTAGAATATTGGATTGATAAGGAGCGGTGGTTTATAGTAAAGTCGATTACTAACTCAGGAAATATTACTATTTGTATGGAATATACTAAACTAGATTTTGATGTAGATATAGATGATAAAATTTTTAATATTGATATGCCAAAAGATGTAAAGATTACAAATACTGATGAAATGGAAGAAAACAAAATAATTACAGTAGATGAATTAAGTAGTAAATTAGGAATAAAGCCTTTAATTTACAAAGGTAATGACTACAAGTTAAATAGGATAGAGTATATAAAGGGTAATGATTTAACAGATGATGAATTCACTGAAGTATATACGGATATAAATGATATAGAAGCATTTAGTATAAGTGTGTTCAAACAAAGAAGTATTGAAAATGATGAGATATTTTCAAATGAACAAAAATTAAAGGTGAGAAATACAGAAGGTTTATGTATGGAGTCAAATGATTTCAAAATAATATCTTGGAATGAAAATGGTCTAACATATAACGTATTTACAATAGCACCAAATATAAATACAAAACAGTTAAAGGAAATTGTAGAAAAACTTAAAGAATTAAGTTAACAATTTATTATAAAAATCATAATAATTTTAGGGGGAAATCAATGGAAAACAAAATTAAAAGTAAAAATAAGAAATACTTAATAATTTCAACAATAATTGTTATAGTGTTAATTAGTTCAATGGGAATTTATGGATTAAAAAAACACTCAGAAAGTAAAGAGAAAAATAGTTTGGAAATGTACACAGTGCCATCTAGTGAAAAAGTATATGTAAATGGTGTTATAGAGCCACAAAAAAGTGAAAAAATATTTTTAGATGCAACTAAAGGAAGTGTAAATGAATTATCTGTAGAAAATGGACAAGTAGTAAAAAAAGATCAGTTATTATTTACATATAAAAATGAAGCTATAACAGAGCAGGTTTATGGAATTAAAGGTCAAATAGATACTGCTAAGCTTCAAATAGAACAATTACAAAATCAGAAAGAAAAAGCAAGACAAAAAATAAATTCACAAAAAAATCTAAAAGTGCCTAGTGGAGAAGTACCAATGCCAGTTGTAGATGAAAGTCAGCTTGAAGAATTTGATAATCAAATATCTTCATTACAAGCTCAAGTAAATTCACTACAAGAGCAAATAAATCATCTATCAGAAAAAGAATATAGCAGTGTATTATCACCTATAGATGGAAAAATTATTTTAAACAAAGATGCAAAGGATCCAACAATGCCATATATAATAGTTGAAACATCTAATTTTTATGTAAGAGGAAAAGTTAGTGAGAAAGAACAACCTAAAATAAGTAAAGATAAGGTAGCAAATATAATTGTATTGTCAACTAATAAAGAAGTTAAAGGAAAAATATCTTATGTTGATAATAGACCATTATCGCAGGAAATGTCTGTAGGAGCTGTGCAAGGAGCATCACAAGATATATCTTATTATGGAGTTAATATAGCATTAGACAGTCAAGAGAACTTAACTAATGGCTTCCATGTTCAAGCAACAGTTAATTTAGGTGATTCAACTGTAAAAATACCAAAAACGTGCATTATAGAAGAAGATGGAAAAGAATATGTATTCAAAAATACAGATAAAAAAGCTAAAAAGCAGTTAGTAGAAACAGAAAAAATTAATGAAGATGAAGTTATTATAAAAAGTGGATTAAGTGAAAATGATGTTATTGTTAAGAATCCAACTTCAGAAATGAAAGAAGGGGATGTACTTGAATAATGTTATTGAGCTTAGAGATATAAACAAATATTATTTTATGAAATCTATGAAATTACATGCATTAAAAGATATAAATATTGACATACCACAAGGTGAATTTTTAATGATAATGGGAAAGTCGGGTAGTGGTAAAACTACACTTATGAATATATTAGGATTTTTAGATAGATTTGATAGTGGTACATACACTTTCAATGGAAAAGATGTTACTAATTTAAGTGAAAATGAGAAATCTGAATTAAGAAATGCATATATAGGATTTATATTTCAACAATTTCATCTTATAGAATCACTTACTATAGGTCAAAATGTGGAATTGCCACTTTTGTATAAGGGAAATGTATCTATAAAGGAAAGAAATAAATTAGTAGAGAAATATTTAGATATTGTTGGTTTGTTAGATAAAAAAAACAGGAAACCATCTGAGTTATCTGGTGGACAACAGCAACGTATAGCTATAGCAAGAGCACTTATAAATGATCCATATGTAATTTTTGCAGATGAACCTACAGGGGCATTAGACAGTGCTACAGGTACTGAAATAATGGAACTTTTGACTAAATTGAATAAGGAAAATAAAACTATAATTATGGTTACTCATGATGAAGATTTAAAGAAGTATGCTAGTAAAATAATCCATATAAAAGATGGTTTAGTAGCAGAGGTGAATTGATATGTCTATAATAAATTTAATAAAAACATCTATTTATAGTTTAAAATCCCATAAATTAAGAGTATTTCTAACAATGATAGGAATAATCATAGGTATAAGTTCTGTAGTAACCATACTTTCCATAGGTGATGGTTTAAAGGCAAAGGTAAATTCAACAGTTGAAGATACTAATTCTAATAAGATTAACATTAGATTTATTCCAGAAAATTATGATATGGACATGTCATTGGTTCAACCATTTTCACAGTCAGATATATACGATATAGCTAAAATTGAAGGAGTTCAAAAGGCAGAACAAAGTAAAGGTATGGGTGGTGGATTTAATTTTTCAGCATCTGAAGCAAGATATTTTGATAAAAGTACGTTTGTTGTATTTGATGGATACAAAGATGAAAAATTAGATATTGAGCTTGGAAGAACTTTTGATGATAATGATGAAAATAAAAAATGTATAATATTAGATTGCGAAGTTTCAAAACAGTTATTTAAAAATGGTGAAAATCCTATAGGTAGAGGAGTAACTATTGATGGTTTAACCTATGAAGTTATAGGAGTGTTAAAAAAGGCATCTGATTTTTCTTTAACTGGAGGTATGAGTTATGTACCACAGAAAATTAAAGAAAATATGAATAAAAAGGATTTTATAGATTCTTTAGATATTTATGTTAAACCAGGTTTTGAGAATAAAAAAGTTTTTGATGATGTAAATGAATATTTGAAAAAAGCGCATGGTAAATTAGATGGAAAATATGAAATGGAAGATCCACAAGCAGTAACTAAAGCATTTGAGCAAATTATAGGTGGACTTACTGCATTTGTAGCATTAGTTACAGGTATTTCATTATTTGTAGGTGGAATAGGAGTAATGAACATAATGTATGTATCTGTATCTGAAAGAAAAAGAGAAATAGGAATAAGAAGAGCAATAGGGGCTAAGCCTAACTCTATATTGCTTCAGTTTTTATTTGAATCTATTTTAGTTACTGGACTCGGAGGATTAATAGGAATTTTATTTGGATTCTTATTTTCAAAGCTTATAGGCGTATTTTTACCATTTGCACCAATATTAACAGCAAAAAGTTTTATAGGAGCAACTTTAACTTCAGTAATTGTAGGAATAGTATTTGGTATGATACCAGCTTATAATGCATCAAGGTTAGATCCTATTAAGGCTATATATAAATAAATATTTAAAGTTTAAAGACTGCTTTATAAATTATATAAGCAGTCTTTTTTTAGAAATTTAAGTTACGTATATTTTAATCTATATTTTTTAAAATTGACAGTGGACAGTGAATGTGAAAATTGGATTTCCAATTTTAAAGAATGATCTTTTATTAAATTTGCTAAGCAAATTAGTTGAAAATAATATAAAAACGTAGTTTTTATGTATTTCCATTTTAAATATTAGGAATGAAATGAGTAATATTAACTATAACTGTCAATTTTCAATTTTCAATTTTCAATTGTCAACTGGTTCCAAATATAAATATAGCAATAAACTGTAAGATTAGTACTATCATTTGAGAAAGACATTACTTCAAATATTAAATGAAAATAATGTTATTAAAGGAAATAGTAATTATTTATAGGTGAGGTTAAATACTTTTTCATGTAGAAATTAATCCATTATTAGTAAAATTAGGATGATAACATATAAATTTAAAATGATTTACAAAAGATGTTCATTAAAAAAATTATATGTAGTAGAATAAAATTAGTAAAATTCAAATAAAATGTAGGTTGGTGTTTGTGATGACAAAGATAGATTTAATTTCAGGATTTTTAGGAGCAGGAAAAACTACTTTTATAAAAAAGATTATTGATGAAAAAGATGAAAATGAAAGAATAATTATTATAGAAAATGAATTTGGTGAAGTTAATATCGATAGTGAAATTTTAGGTGAAACTAAAGTTGAAATAGAAGAAGTAACTGGCGGGTGTATATGTTGTACATTAATAGGAAATTTTAAAGAGTGTATAAAAAATATTTTGGAGCAGTATACTCCTGATAGAATAATAATAGAACCATCAGGAGTAGCAATGCTATCAGATATTTTAAAAATATTTAATATAAAAATAGAAAATGCATATTTAAATTCTATAATAACAATAGTAGATGTAGAAAATTTTGATGAATATATAGATAATTTTGGAGAATTTTATAAGGATCAAATAATAAATTCAAAAACTATTGTTTTAAGTAGGGTAGAAAATATATTGAAAGAGAATTTAAATTGCGTAGTTGAAAGAATTAAAGAATTAAATAGTAAAGCTAATATAATAGCATCTACATTGGAAAATATATTAGTAAAAGAAATACTTAAAATTGATGAAAATAGATTTGATGATAAAAAGGTAGATATGAATTTGAGTAAACCTAATTTTAAGCCAATGAAAGTTATGAAAAAGGCAAAGATTAGTGCTGATGATACTTTTGAAAGTATTATAATTAAAACATCAAAAGTTTTAAAAAAAGAACACATTGAAAGAATTGTAAAAGAGATAAATCTAGATAATAATTATGGACATATATTAAGAATAAAAGGAATAGTAAAAAGTTACAATAATGAATTGATACAATTTGATTATGTGCCAAATGATTTAAGTATGAAAAATATAAATGCCACTAAATATGGAGATATTTGCATTATAGGAACTGAGTTAAAAAAAGAATTACTAAAAAAATTATTTTAATATAATGAAGTATGTACTTGTATTTAGTAAGAATTTAATGTATTTTTGAAATATAATGAAAAAAACATGGTTTTGGAGGGGAAAAAATGAAAACTTTTATAAGTGATAACGTATCTGGAGTTCATCCTAAGGTTATGGAGGCTTTATTAAATGCAAATTGTGAACATGAATTTTCGTATGGAGGAGATAAATATACATTAAAAGCAATTAATAAATTTAGAGATATTTTTTCAAAAAAAGATTTAGGTGTGTATTTTGTTTTAAATGGAACAGGATCTAACGTTACAGCAAATTCAGCTGCTATAAGGTCATATGAAGCTGTAATTGCAACAGATATTACACATTTACATACAGATGAATGTGGTGCATTTGAAAGAATAAGTGGTTCGAAAATAATTACAGTTCCAAATAAAGATGGAAAAATCACAATAGAAGCTATAAAAGAAGTATTACATAATAAAGGGAATTTCCATCATTCACAACCTAAAATAATAACAATTAGTCAATTAACTGAGGTTGGTAGTGCATATACAATAGATGAATTAAAAGAATTATGTTCTTTTGCTAAAGAGAATGATTTATATGTTCATATGGATGGAGCAAGAATTGCAAATGCTGCAGCAGGACTAAATGTAACATTTAAAGAAATGGTTACTGATACAGGTATAGATATAGTATCTTTTGGTGGAACTAAAAATGGAATGATGTTTGGAGAAGTAATATTATGTTTTAATGAAGAAATAGACAAACATATGAAATATATGATTAAACATAGTAATCAATTGCTTTCTAAAATGAGATTTATATCAGCTCAATTTTTAGCATATTTAGATGAAGAAGTATGGAAAAACAATGCTAAGAATGCAAATGAAGTAAATAATTATTTAAAAGAGAATTTAGAAAAAATAAAAGGAATAGATATGCCATTTTCAGTAGATGGAAATATGATACTTGCAACTATGCCAAAAGATATAGAAGAAAAAATTGTAGAAAATAAGAAGGCTTCCATAGTTAATTGTGGAGGGGAATATGTTAGATTAGTTGCTTCTTTTGATTCTACAAAAGCAGATGTTGATGAGTTAATATCACTTATAAATCTGAATAAATAAGAAGAAAAGCTATTAGTTAAAAATTAACTAATAGCTTTTTTACACATAATTAGTGTATCACAATGAATAAAAAGCACCAACATTGAAATAGCAATAAAAATAAAATTTCATAATGATTATAATAAGGTAGGAAATAACCTATAAAATGAAATTTTTTAAAAAATGTATTGCAAAATTTTGAATGAGGGTTTATTATAATTAATAGATATTATAGGAATCCAAGATGTAAAATACAATTACTCGTATTTCATTTGAGAAAGAGAGAGTTTGAAGTATTGTACAAAGATTAACAATTAACGATAAAACTGAAGTATCAGTTTTAAAAATCAAATTTCATGATAATTTGCTAAGCAAATTATAGGGAAACAAGCTGGAATTTAAAACTATTATTTTAGCTGTAAATATATTGTATTCAAAATAAATGATCAATTAAAAACGATTTCGAGCTAGTAGCACTCTTGAGGGTGTCCAAGTTTTGGAATTAATAATTATAAATTTGAAATTGGAATCCTATAACAGGAGAAAAATTAAAATTTGTTAATTGTATTATCTATTTATATTAATATAACGATATAGGATGGGGGAATTTTAAGTGAAGTTTAAAAAGATTCTTGTTGCAAATAGAGGAGAAATAGCTATAAGAATATTTAGAGCATGTAAGGAACTAGACATTAGAACTGTAGCTATATATTCAGAGGAAGATAAAAAAGCATTATTCAGAAGTAAGGCAGATGAGTCTTATCAAATTGGATTTGGAAAAAAGCCAGTAGATGTATATTTAGCTATAGATGAAATTATAGAGTTAGCAAAAGAAAAGAATGTTGACGCAATTCATCCAGGATATGGATTCTTATCAGAAAATATAGAATTTGCAAAAAGATGTGAGGAAAATCATATAGAATTTATAGGTCCAACATCTGAAATGATGGAGATGCTAGGGGAAAAGATAAAATCAAAAATAGTTGCTAAGTCAGCAGGGGTAAAAACAATACCAGGTGTAGATAAACCAATTAATTCATATGAACAAGCTTTAGAGTTTGCAGATATTTGTGGATATCCACTAATGATAAAAGCTGCTGCCGGTGGTGGTGGTAGAGGAATGAGAATAGTAAGAGAAAAAGAAGAACTATTGGATGCGTTAGAAAGTGCTAAAAATGAGGCTAAAAAAGCATTTGGTATAGATGATGTTTTTATGGAAAAATATGTTGAAGACCCTAAGCATATAGAGGTTCAAATTATTGGAGATAAAAGTGGAAATATTGTTCATTTGTTTGAAAGAGATTGTTCAATACAAAGAAGGCATCAAAAACTTATAGAATATACTCCAGCATTTTCTCTTCCAAAAAAATTAAGAGAATCTATATGCAAAGATGCTTTAAAAATAGCAAGAGCAGTTAATTATAGAAGTGCAGGTACAGTTGAATTTTTAGTTGATAAAAGTGGAGAATACTATTTTATTGAAATGAATCCAAGAATACAAGTTGAACATACGGTTACAGAAATGATAACAGGCATTGATATAGTTCAAACTCAAATTTTAATAGCAGAAGGATATATGCTAAATTCTGATAAAATAGGAATACACGGTCAAGAAGATATAAGTCTTAGAGGATACTCTATCCAATGCAGAATAACAACAGAAGATCCTAAAAATAATTTTGCACCAGATACTGGAACCATAGATTTGTATAGGACTAGTTCTGGCTTTGGAGTAAGATTAGATGGTGGAAATGGGTTTACTGGTGCAGTTATAAGTCCATATTATGATAGTTTACTTGTAAAAGTGATAACTCATGGAAGGACATTTGAAGAGACAATAAATAAGGCTAGAAGATGTATTAAAGAAACTGTAATAAATGGGGTAAAAACAAATTCAAGTTTTTTAATAAATGTTTTAGATAATGAAATGTTCAAAAGTGGAAAGTGTACAACAAATTTTATAGATAACAATCCATATTTAACAGATGTATCAGAAAATGATGATGATGAATTAAAAGTTTTAAAATTTATATCACAGAAAACTATTAATAATAGTAAAAAGTTAAATAAAAGAGAAAATGAAATACATATTCCTAAAGTAATGAATGAAAATACATTATGTGGAACTAAACAAATATTAGATAATGAAGGTACGGATGGATTAATTAGATGGATAAAAAATCAAAATAAACTTTTAATAACAGATACATCTATGAGAGATGCACATCAATCACTTATGGCTACTAGAGTAAGAACAAAGGATATGTTAAATATAGCAAAACCAACTGCTAATATGGCAAATGATTTATTTTCATTAGAAATGTGGGGGGGAGCTACTTTTGATGTAGCTTATAGATTTTTAAGAGAAAACCCATGGAATAGACTTGAAAAATTAAGAAAAGAAATTCCAAATGTATTATTTCAAATGCTTATTAGAGGTTCAAATGCTGTGGGGTATAAAAACTATCCAGATAATGTAATAAGAGAATTTATTAAAGAGTCAAGTAATAGTGGAATTGATATATTTAGAATTTTTGATTCATTAAATTGGCTAAAAGGTATGGAAGTAGCTACTGATGAAGTAATTAAAAATAATAAAATAGCTGAAGTTTGCATGTGTTATACAGGTGATATATTAGATAAATCTAAAACTAAGTATGATTTAAAATATTATATAAATATGGCTAAAAATATAGAATCAATGGGTGCACATATTCTTGGAATAAAAGATATGTCAGCTTTATTAAAACCATATGCTGCATATGAACTTATAAGTGCACTTAAGGAAGAAATATCAATTCCAATACATTTACATACACATGATACTACTGGTAATGGAGTAGCAACAATACTTATGGCTAGTGAAGCAGGTGTTGATATAGTTGATACAGCATTTAATGGAATGTCAGGTTTAACAAGTCAGCCTGGAATGAATTCAATAGTTGCAGCATTAAAAAATACTAAGAGAGATACAGGTATGAATGAAGATAATCTTCAAATTATATCAGATTATTGGCAAGAAGTAAGAAAGATATATAGTGAATTTGAATCAGAGTTAAAATCTCCAAGTGCTGAAGTTTATAAGTATGAAATACCAGGTGGACAATATTCAAATTTAAAACAACAAGTTATGAGTTTTGGAATGTATGATAAATTTAATGATATAAAAGATATGTACAAAGAAGTAAATGAAATGTTAGGTGATATAGTAAAAGTAACTCCATCATCAAAAATGGTTGGTGATATGGCAATATTTATGGTTAAGAATGAACTTGATTCTAGAAATATTTTAGAAAAAGGAAATGATTTTTCATATCCTGATTCAGCTATAGATTATTTTAAAGGGATGATGGGACAACCTGCATGTGGATTTCCTAGTCAAATACAAAAAATAGTATTAAAAGATGAAAAACCAATAGAATGTAGAGCTGGTGAATTGTTAAAAGATGAAGATTTTAATAATATAAAAGTACATATTGAAAATAAATACGGAATAAAAACTACTATGAAGGATGCATTAAGTTATGCACTATATCCTAAGGTGTTTGAGGAGTATTTGGAGTATATAAATAAAAATGGAGACTTTTCTAATTTAGAAAGTGAATTATTTTTCCACGGTATGGACGAAGGAGATACAGTGGAAGTTGAGATGTATGAGGGGAAAAAAATAATAATTAAACTTTTAAAAATATTAAAGGATGATTTAAATAATACACTAATATTTGAGGTAAATGGATTTAGAAGAGAAATAAAAATAGAAATCAATAAAAGTAATTTAGTTAATTCAAATACAGTTAAAAAGAAGATGGCAGACAAAAATAATCCGTTAGAAATAGGGGCAAGTATTCCAGGCAATGTAGCTAAAATATTAGTAAAAGAAGGACAAAAAGTTTCTAAAAATGAAAAATTAGTAATTATAGAAGCTATGAAAATGGAAACTAATATAAATGCAAAAGTAGAAGGCATTATTGAAAAGATTGAAGTTGTTGAAGGGGATAATGTTATTAATGGAGAATTGTTAATATCATTAAAAAGTAATTAATTTTAATGATAGTGTGATGCTATATACTAAGGGGAGTTTTGTAGTTTAAAATTACGTATATGTATAGCTTAATTAATAAACTAATTTAATAAAAAAGTGTGTGTAAAAACACACTTTTTTATTAAGTTAAAAAGTAAATTAAATTATATGTTAATAAAATCAAATAAATCATCAAAAGATAAGTTTGTTGCACTACATAAATATAATAAATTAGAAGTTATTAGTCTTGATAATTTTTTATTAGAAAGTTGAGAAGAAATATCACCGTTTAATCTGTGAAAAGCTATTAACTCTTCTAACAGGGAGTAAATAGGAGTTAATATGTTGTAAATATGTACACTATAAAGACTCATTTCGGCTAATACGGTAATATAACTTTTAGAAAGTTTTCCAATATATGAATATATTAGAAACAACTTTTCTCTAAATGATTGTTCTGTATATAAAAACTCATGAGTAGATGTACATATAGAATTCCAATCTGATTCAAATATACTTAATACTAACATATCTTTATTTTTAAAATAATTATAAAATGTACCAGTTCCAATACCACAAGCAGATGTTATATTTCTAATATTTAAATTTTTATAACCAAACTCTAGAAGTTGAGATTTACCTTCAAGCAATATAGTTTCCTTTAAATTCTCTATGATTTTAGGCATTGTAAAAACTCCTTTAAAATGAATTTAGATAAATTAAATGAATATATTTAATTGTGAGATATATTATTACAATATCATTATATTATTTAAAATAAAAAATATATACCCAATAATAATATATATTAGTATTGTCTAAATATTAAATAATTATTAAATATTTGACACATTTAAATAGATAAAATACAATAATTGTAAAAGAATGTTTGAACAATGTTTAAAAAGTAAGTAATATTATTGTAAATGGAGAGAATTTATGGGTGTAAATAATGTAAAATTAGCTAGAACTCAAAAAGAATTAACGCAAGAAGAGTTAGCTAGGTTAGTAGGAGTTACAAGGCAGACAATAGGACTTATAGAAGCTCAAAGATATAATCCAACATTAAATGTATGTATCAAAATTTGCAAGGTTTTAGGTAAAACGTTAAATGACTTATTTTGGTTTTGATAATAAAACTCATATACTAATATAAGGTTTTTATTAGAGATAAATTTTATAAGAATCAGTAATAAAAAGGTTTTAGGGTTAAATTTATAGAATGGGAGGGGGATAAAAGTACACTTAAAAAGTACTTTTAAAGAAAATATGTTATATGATATGCCATTATATAGACCTCCAAGTGAGGCTTACAGTTTAATAATTCAAGTTACACTTGGATGTTCACATAATAAATGTAGTTTTTGTAGTATGTATAAATCTAAAAAATTTACAATTAAATCATTAGAACAAATAAAAGAAGAGATAGATTATTTTAGAAAACAATATAGCAATGTTGAAAAAATTTTTTTGGCAGATGGTGATGCATTAATTATACAAACAGAAAAATTAAAAGAAATATTTAAATATATAAAGTTTAAATTTCCTGAATGTGAAAGAATAAGTTTATATGGATCACCAAAATCTATTTTAAGAAAAAGTGTTGAAGAACTAAAGGAGTTTAAAGAGCTTGGATTATATATGATTTATATGGGAATAGAAAGTGGAGATAACTTTGTTTTACAAAGTATAAAAAAAGGATGTAATTCAGATGAGCTATTAGAGGCTGCTTTAAAAGTAAAAGAAAGTAATATAGTGTTATCTACAACAGTTATTGCAGGGTTAGGCGGAGTAGAAAAAAGTAAAAATCATGCAATAAATACTGGGATTTTAATAAGTAAAATTAATCCTGATTTTTTAGGAGTTTTAACATTAATGTTAGAAGAAAATACAGAATTATATGAGAAAAATAAAACTGGACATTTTAAACCTTTATCAGATAAAGAAATATTAGAAGAAATAAAAGAGCTTGTAAAAAATATAGATGTTAAAAAGAAATGTGTATTCAGAAGTAATCATGCTTCTAACTATATATCTTTAAAAGGAGTTTTACCAAAAAATAAGGAAAATCTTATTAGAGATATAAATGTTAGCATAAAAAATAATTATTTTAAAAGTGAAAATCTTAGAGGTTTATAATTAATTGTTGTACAAAAATTAACAATGAAGGATAAAACTTAAGTATCAGTTTTAAAAATATTAGTTATATGTACTATTAACACTATGATTAGTAAAAATATTATGATGGGGAATTTATTCTCCAAAATGAACTTTTTATGGATAGATACTATATTAATTTTATTTGGACTACAAATAAAACATTGTAGCGGGGATTTCAATCCCTGAGTATATTAAAATTTCAAAGAAACTTTAATAAATCTATTATTTAAAATTTGAACTTGTAATCCTATATTTTAAAAGTTAATAATTTTAAATTAAAATCCTTACTTTTTAGTGGGGATTTTATTTTGTTATATAATTATGATATTTTGAATAATTATATAAATGTATTGTAAAAAAAATATAATAGAGTATAATTATTATATAATAATAATTATTAAAAATGGAGGGGAATTTTATGGAACAAAGTGCATTATTTAGTATAACTTATGGCGTATATATATTAGGGGTTGAATATGAAGGAAAGAAAAATGCTTGTGTTATAAATACTTTAAGTCAATTGACACAAGAGCCAATAAAAGTGAGTATAACAGTATTAAAGAAAAATTTAACTCATGATATGATATTAAATTCTAAGAAATTTAGTGTATCAATATTAAGCAAATATGCACCATTAGATACCATTGCTAGATTTGGATTTAAAAGTGGTAAGGAAACTGATAAATTAGAGGGATTTAATTACAAAACAGATTTACTGAAAAATCCAATAATTGAAGATGGTGCGGTAGCTAATATATCATGTAAAGTAGTTAATTCTATAGATTTAGGTAGTCATACTTTATTTATTGCTGATGTTGTTGATGGATATAAATTAAAAGATGAAGAATCAATGACATATGCATACTATAGAGATTTGAAAATGGGAAAAGTTTCAAATGAAAAATTACCAGAAAAACAAAAAGATAAAGACATTGTAGAAACAGATAAAGCAAAACCAATGTATCAGTGCTCAGTTTGTCATTATGTTTATGATGGTGATATACCATTTGAAGAATTAGATGAAGATTATTTATGTCCATTATGTAATCAGCCTAAGTCAGCGTTTGTAAAAAAATAGAAATAAAAATAGGAGAAATTAATGTTTATTAATTTCTCCTATTTTTATTCATTATATTAAAGTTTTTGAACGTTTATTGCCATAGGGCCTTTAGCTTCATCTCTTATATCAAAGGATACTTGTTCGCCTTCATGTAAATCTTTATCATCACCTTTTTCTTTAACTTGAGAGTGATGAACAAAAACATCATTTCCATTATTAGCTGATATAAAACCATAGCCTTTTGAATTATCAAACCATTTAATAACACCATTATACATAGTCATTTTTAAAATCTCCTTGTAAATATAAAATAATTAATAGAGATAGTATTTGTTTTTATAAAATAAATATTCAATAAAAATAAAAATGTTTAATAAAGTAAAAAATACAAAATATATATATAATATGTATCAAAAATAATTTATGTAAGTATTTAGAAAAAAGTTAAAGATACGAAATATTAGATTGTAATGTAAATTTAGTGCTTTAAAAGTATGTAATTCTTAAAGGTAACAAATATTTAGTGCGCGCATAAATATAATTTAGAAAACAAAATGTAAATATAAAAATTGACAAAATACAATAACATTACTTTAAAGCAAAAAAAGTATCTTAAAACAAAATTTAAGGGGGAATTAAAAAATGAGAGGTAAGGGATTTAAAATTATTTCATGTCTGTTAATTAGCTCTATGATAATGTCAGGAAGCATAAGTGTATCAGCAATAACTGATATGAGGAATTTAAGTAGTAATAATGTTAACATGAGTCAGAATGTGAAAGATGAGGATGCATTAAATTGCTATGGATTTGAACAATTTAAAAATGAAAGTGATGCTATTAAAGATGATTCTAAGGAATTAGTTGGAAAACAAGATACAGATAATTTAAAAGAAGAAAAAGTTAAAATATCTAGAAATGTTAGACAAAATGATAATTTTACTTTTAAGGATTTAAATAAATTAAGTTATGAAGATCTTATAGATACGTTATCTAATTGTCAGTGGCATCAGATTTCAGGAATTTTTGAGTTAAGTGATGATTCATATGAATTTTATTCAAATGATGAACGTATTAATGCAATTATTAATGCTTTAGAAGAAAAGGGTAGTCAATATACAGCAAGTGATGATAAGGGAATTCCAACACTTATAGAAGTTTTAAGATCTGGATTTTATTTAGGATATTATAATGATTCACTAAGTAAGTTATACAAAAGAGAATACAGAGAAAAAGTTATTCCAGCAATGATAGCAATTGAAAACAATCCTAATTTTAAATTAGGTGAAGTTGGTCAAAATGAAGTTATCAAGTCTTTAGGAATGTTAATAGGAAATTCAGCTTGTAATGTTCAAGTTGTGAATGGAACAACTAAAATATTAAAAGATTATAGAAATAATATATCAGAGTATGAATCAGATTATAGAAAAGGACAAGCTACTTTTGAATTAATAAAGGGAATTCAATATGATTTACAATCATATTCATATAACAATAGAATAGAAGCAGATAAAACACCATGGTTTGGGAAAATAGATAATTTTATTAATGAAGTTAGCAATTTAGCACTTTTAGGCAATGTAAGTGAAGAAAGTGAATGGCTTGTAAACAACGGAATATATTATACAGGAAAGCTTGCAGGATTTCATAGTGATAAAATATCAAAGCAAAAAGATGTAGAAAAAGCTCTGAAAATATATCCATACCTAGGTGAGCAATATTTTACAGCATTACAAAGTATAGAATATGATTTTAATAGCACTATGACAAATGGTGAAAAAGTAGACGTAAGTAAAGCAAAAGAAGAAGGAAAAAAACACTATCTTCCAAAAACTTATACTTTTGATGATGGAAAAATGATAATAAAAGCAGGCGATAAGATAAGTGAAGATAAAATTAAAAGATTATACTGGGCATCTAAAGAAGTTAATTCTCAATTCTTTAGAGTTGTAGGTAATGATAGTGCTTTAGAAAAAGGAAATCCTGATGATATACTAACTATGGTTATATATAATAGTCCAAAGGAATATAAAATGAATTCTAAGTTATATGGATATAGCACAGATAATGGTGGAATTTATATAGAAGGTGATGGTGCATTCTTCACTTATGAAAGAACAGAAGCAGAGAGTATTTTTAGTTTAGAAGAATTATTTAGACATGAGTATACTCACTATTTACAAGGAAGATATTTAGTTCCAGGTATGTGGGGAACAGCAGATTTTTATAAAGGAAAAGATGGAAGGATAACTTGGCTTGAAGAAGGATCAGCAGAGTTCTTTGCAGGATCTACAAGAAAAGATAATATACTTCCTAGAAAATCAGAAGTTAGTGGATTAAGCAGAAATCCAGAAGAAAGATTTTCAACAAATAAATTAGTTCATTCAAAATATGGATCTTGGGAATTCTATTATTATGGATTTGCTTTCTCTGATTATATGTATAATGAAAATATGCCTTTATTTAAAACATTTATAAATCAAATAAAAAACAATGATGTTAGTGGATATGATGCGTATATAGAGAAGGTTGCTAAAGATAAAGAAATTGATGCTGGATATCAAAAGCATATGCAAAGATTAGTTGATAAATATGAAACATTAACAGTACCTTTAGTTTCAGATGATTATTTAAAAAATCATGATAATAAAAATTCTAAAGAAGTTTATGCTGATATAGAATCAGTTTCAAATTTAAAAAATGTTTCAGTTGATGAAGATGCTGGTGATTTCTTTAATAGTTTTGAACTAAGAGGAACTTATGAAGGCAAAAGAAGTAATGGTGAATTAGAAGATTGGAAAGAAATGAACAATAAAGCAAATGAATTCATAGAAAGACTTGAAGATAAATCTTGGAGTGGATATGAAACAGTAAATTGTTATTTTGTAAACTATAGAGTTAATAAAAATAATAATTATGAATATGATGTTGTATTTACAGGTCTTAATAAGGGAAACAAAATAGATAATGAAAATAGTGCACCAAATGCAAAAATAGAAGCTACTAATTATGGTAAAGTTGGAGAAACTATAAACTTTATAGGAGAAAAATCTAATGATGTAGATGGTAAAATAGTTGAGTATGCTTGGGATTTTGGAGATGGAAGCACAAGTAGTGAAAAGAACCCAAGTCATATCTATGAGAATGAAGGAACTTATTTAGTTAAGTTATCTGTAAAAGATGATAAAGGAGCAATTGGAAAGGGAAGTACAACTATAAATATAAAAAAAGAGTCTACTGGTGATAATAATGATGGTAAATTAGATGTAGAACCAAATAATAAGTTTGAAAATGCATCTGGTCCAATAGTTTCAAATACAGTGGTTTATGGTGATTTATATGGTGATGACAACATTGATATTTATTATTTTGATGTAGATGAAATAGGTGATTTAAGTTTCCAATTTGTTAAGGAAGAAAATTCAAGCATAAATTGGATATTATCTAGTGAAGAAGATAAAGATGGAATGCTTGCATATCCAATAAATGAAAATTTAGATGGTAGTTATAAAGTTACAAAACCAGGAAGATACTATTTAAAAGTTTACAAATATGAGGATAAAGATGAACAATATGGCTTTAGGATAAATGGAAAATTGAAAGAGAAAGAGCCAGAGAAAATAAAAGAAAAAGAAGATAATAATAGTTTTGAAAAAGCAAATAGTATTATTATGAATAAAACTGTTTTAGCTAGCTTAAGTAAAGAAGATAATAATGATATATTTAAGTTTAGTGTGGATAGTGATAAGGATGTAGAAATAATATTAAACAAGTTAAGTGATAAAGGTATGAACTGGTTATTATACAAAGAAGATGATTTAAATAATTATATAGGTTATGCAAATATAAATGATAAAGAATTAAGTAATAAATACAAATTAACTAAAGGAAATTACTATTTATATGTTTATGGATATGATGATGGAGCATCAGATTATAACTTTATAATAAAATAGAATTTATGGGAACTATCTTAGAGATAGTTCCTATTTTTTTATCAAAATTTTTTTAGAAAGTATAATTTATATTTTAAAATTTAATATTAAGTCTATATGTATTTATTACAATATTTAAAAAGAGAAGGATGATAAAGTGGATAAGACAGTTAAGTTTGAAATTATAACAGGGATAAATGAAGGATATTTTCATAATAATGAAGTAGTAAATGGACTTGAAATGTTAGGAGTACTATGGCAAGAGATAGCTATAAAAGAGTATGAGGAAAGTGGTATATATGTATCAGCTGTAATTTGCAGTAGTAAAACTGTATATAGTGGAATGTGGGGATGCCCTAAAGGCGGAGAAGATACAATTATTATAGCTGGCACACTTAATAAGGAATACACAAGTGATATTGAAGGATTTAAAACATCTGTTTTAAGATTAGCTAAGGAAGTTAAAGAAAAATTGAAACAAGAAAGTTTAACCTGTGATTTTACAGAAGTAGAATTGTTTTATTTGAAAGATTGATATTGTATGAAAAGTAAGTTTTATAAAATATTCAAAGGAGTAGTGATATTTACTATTAAAACTATGGTTAGTAAGAATATTATGATGGGGAATTTATTCTCCAAAATGAACTTTTTATGAATAAGTATTATATTAATTTTATTTGAAGCACAAATAAAACATTTTTATGAATAAGTATTATATTAATTTTATTTGAAGCACAAATAAAACATTGTAGCGTGGATTTCAATCCCCAGGTGTTAATTGAGAATTTAAGGCGAATGTTGAAATAGAGTTTCCAAGTATTTATATTCTTAAATGTCATTACCACTTTTGTAGGTGAGAATTCATTAAATTTTAAGATTATAAATTAATAAGTGTGTAGATTAAAATATTGGAATAGAAACATATATCATAGTGTTTAGGAGGATGATGAATGAGGGATTTTTATAATTACTATTTAAATTATTTGGATGTAATAAGAGATGATTTGGATAATGGAAAAACTATATTTAAAAGTAAGCAAAGAGATGTTCCTATAAATAATTATTATTTTCATTATTTAATAATTACTAATATAGAAAATAAAGAAGTTTTTTCAATATCACCTAGTTTTTATGATGAATTTATACATTTAAAACACATGAATTTAGAGGAGATAAAGAAGTTTTTTTATAAAAAGTTAAAAGATTATAGTTCAAGGTTTATGTATAGAATGACAATAGAAGAAAATATATTTAAATTTGTAGAGATAGATAATAAAGTTCAAAGACTTACAGAAGAAATTCTGATGAAAAATTTGAAAGGAAGAAACAAGAATGAAATTGAAGATATATGGAAGAGAAAAGAAAAAGAAATTTTAGAAGGAAGAGAATTTGTAATTTTAAAGGATGATAAAATAGTTTCTTATTGTAAAATATCAAATATAGATTATAATGGTGGCAATTTAACAGTATGGACAAATCCTAAATATAGAGGCTATGGTTATGGAAAACAAGTTACAATAGCTGCTACAAAATGGTGTTTTGATAATAATATAATTCCTATATACTTAGTGTATAATGAAAATTTAGCATCATTAAATCTTGCAAAGTCTATAGGTTTTAAGATTTTGTCAAAAGAATTTATAATATCAAAAGAAGCATAAATTTTATTCATGCTTCTTTTTTTAGTCTGATTTAGTATAATATAGCTTTTTTATTTTTTTTATAACTTCTTTTGAATTATTAGGAATTTGTTTTAGTGAATATCCTAGTAAAAGTGGAGAAGTAACAAAACGAGGAACTATTTTACATATTATTTGTTCATCAATTTTATAGAAAAATAAATTAAAACTATCACAGTGAGCATTATAGTTATTTAATATATAGTGAACAAGTATCTGTACGTTGTCAGCAAGTGCATTAACATTATTAATATCATTTATTATTACATTGAATTCTGTAAAACAGTTTAATGGCTTAGTAGATAGATTTACTTCACATAAGTCATTTTTGTATATAGTAGAACCTTCGAAATATTCTTGATGTATTAAATCCTCATAGTTAATATCATACAAACCTATTATTTGCATATGAGAATGTTTTAAACTACCACCAGACATAGGACCATGATTTTTATATAAAATTACTGATTTAAATTCATTGCTTTCTATTATTTCTAACCAATGATTAATAGCAAAGGTAAATAATTTTCTGTTATGAGGTTTAGAATAAGATGATATATTTAAGCCACATTTTTCAGTTTCAATTATTACTAGTTGAAGTGTATTCTCTAAAGTTGGATATTTGTTTTTTAAGAGAATTATATCATCAGATTGTTCTATAATGTTTTGTAATTCTTCCTTGTTACAGAAGGGACAACCATTATCTTCTTTGTGTAAATCATTAGGCTTAGATTTACCTATACTATAAAAGAAATTTATATATTTATCACTATTCATATAGTCACCTACTTAATAAATATTACTGAATATAAATTATATTATAAACTAAAATAATTATTTATATTATAACACACCTTGAGTTCAAATCTTCTTATATTAACAATATTTAACTTAAGTATGGTTTGTATTATTTCAACATGATAGCTTAACTTATGAATACAAGCTAAAAATGCAATTACTGTTGTTTCAGTTGAGAAAGAGATAACTAAATTATTATATAAAAATTAACAATTAACGATTAACAATGTAGGATAAAACTGAAGTATCAGTTTTAAAAAATCGATTTTTATAGTAATTTGCAAAGCAAATTAATTAAAGATTATATAAAAACTTAGTTTTTATTAACTTGTATTTTTAGATATTAGGAACGAAGTGAGTAATATCAACTATAACTTTTCACTTTTCACTCTTAACTCTTACTTGGTTCCAAATATAAAAATAAACTGTAAGCTTAATAATATCACTTGATAAAGATATTATTTTAAATTTGAACTTGGAACCCTATAGTGTAATTTACACTAACGATTTAAGAGTTATAGAGAGTATATTAAAAGTGAATAAATATTTGGGGGGATTGAGATGTTAAAGGATAAGGAAGATAAGATTAGAGAAATTCTTAAAAGTAATGGGATTGAATCTAAAGCAAGCAATGATTGCATTGAAGTGAGAAAAACTCCAACTAAGAGAGCAGAAGATTTAAGAAATGTGTTTTACAATACATTATCTACAGCAGATATGGAATTTCCATATTGGTATACTAGGACTTGGAATGAATTAGATGGAGAGATAACGGTAGTTAGAAGAGCTAAAGCATTGAAGTCAGCATTTACACATATGACACCGAATATAATTCCAGGTGAAAAACTAGTTATGCAAAAAACTTATAATTATAGAGGTTCTTTTCCAATGCCATGGTTAAGTGAAAGTTTCTTTATAGCACAAGGAGATGAAATCGAAAAAGAAGCGTGTAAGACTAATAGTGCAGATGAACTAAGTCAATTTGGACAAGGTGGAGGAAACGTAACTAAAAGTTTTGGAGAAGTTGTATCTATAGCAGGAAAATTTGGTATGAGAAAAGATGAAATACCTGCACTTTTAAGAGTTGCTCGTCAGTGGGAAAACAAATCAGTAGAGGATGTAAGTCTTAGATATGAGAAATTAGTACCTGAATATGAAACTAAAAAAAATATAATGGATAGTTTAATTTGTATGTTTGATTCAGGATATACAATTCCACAAGGTAGAGAAGTTATAAACTATTATTATCCACTAGAGTATGGATTAAATGAATTAATAAATATGGCAAAAGAATGTATAAAAGAAGTAGCAGGTAATGCCGATGGTGATGGCATAATAGGAATGGATAGACTTTATTTTTATGAAGCTGTAATAAATGTAATAGAGGGAATACAAAATTGGATTTTAAATTATGCAAAACATGCTAAATTTTTAGCTACATTAGAAAATGGAGAAGAAAAAGCAGAATATGAAAATATAGCAAATGTATTAGAGCATATAGCATATAATAAACCTAGTACATTTAGAGAAGCACTTCAACTTTGCTACACTATACATATTGCAGCAGTAAATGAAGATGCTATATCAGGAATGTCTATAGGAAGACTTGGACAAGTACTATATCCTTGGTATGAACAAGATATAAATAATGGAACAATTACAAAAGAAGAAGTAGTAGAGCTTATGGAGCTTTACAGAATAAAAATAACTTGTATAGATTGCTTTGCATCAGCTGGAGTAAATGGAGGAGTTTTATCAGGAAATACTTTTAATAATTTAAGTATGGGTGGACTTACTAAAGATGGTAAATCAGCAGCCAATGAATTAGAAATGCTTATATTAGAAGCTGGAATTAGTTGTAAAACTCCTCAACCAACGTTAACAATAATTTATGATGAAAAGTTACCAGAAGAATTTTTACTTAAAGCAGTTGAAAGCAATAAAACTGGAGCTGGATATCCTGCATGGATAAATAATAGAAATGCAATAGAATTTCTTATGAATCAGTTTGCAGAAGAAGGTATGACTATAGAGGAGGCAAGGGCAATTGCTATAGGTGGATGTTTAGAGACATCTCCATGTTGTTTTAAACCACTTCACTTAAATAACAAGACATACTATGTTCCAGGGGGTGCAGGTCAGCCAACAAGCGTAGGTGTACATTTTATAGCAAACCCTAAAATAATTGAACTTGTTATAACAAATGGTAAAGATTATAGAACTGGCACACAAGTTTATAAGCCACATAATAAGAAATTAGAAACTTTTGAAGAATTCTTTGAAACTTTTAAAGAATACTATGAAGAAACTATTAAAATTTTAGATAAGACCAACAATATAGAGCATGACATTTGGAGAAAACAAAATATGTCTGTTTTAAATTCATTTTTAAAACCAGATTGTTTAGAAAAGGGACAGCACATTGGAAATATGGGTTATAGATATAATGCAACTTTTAATGTAGAAAGTTGTGGAACTATAACAATGGTTAACTCATTAGCTGCAATTAAAAAAGTTGTTTATGAAGGAGAACATACACTGGAAGAATTAAAAGATGCTATGGTAAATAATTTCGGATTTAAAAATGCTTCAGAAGTTGGCAGTTATTCTTTAGTAGATCAAGTAAAATTTGATGATAGCCATAAATATGACAAGATATATGGTGAATGTTTAAAAGCACCTAAGTATGGTAATAACGATTTTTATGCAGATAGTATATTGTTAGAATATGAAGAGTGGTTTAGTAAAGTATGTAGAAGTGTGGAATCATTGTATGGCAAAAAACTATATCCATGTCAAATATCAGTTTCAACACATGGTCCACAAGGAGCTGCAACACTTGCAACACCAGATGGAAGACTTAGTGGAACCACATATTCTGATGGATCTGTATCAGCATATCCAGGAACAGATAAAAATGGTGTATATGCATTATTTGAATCAGCTACAATTTGGGATCATACTACATCTCAAAATTCTCAAATGAATTTAAAGTTACATCCAACAGCACTTAGAGGAATGCAAGGAAGTAAGAAGTTGTTAGATTTAACAAGAAGTTATTTAAGAAAAGGTGGGTTCCATATTCAATACAATATAATAGATTCACAAATGCTTAAAGATGCACAAAAAAATCCAGATGGATATAGAGATTTAATGGTTAGAGTTGCAGGATTTACTCAATATTGGTGTGAACTTGGAAAACCTATACAAGATGAAGTTATATCAAGAACAGAGTATAAAGGAGTGTAGAAAAATGAATTTAAAACATAATGATTGCTTAAATTTTTGCGCTATAGATGCTTCAAAAGGTATTTGTAGGATTTCTAAAGAGTTTATAAATATAGATAGTGAAGTTTGTAGTAGCTTTAAAGAGATGGCTAAGTGTAAGAATTGTATAAATTTTAAAGATGAAGATGAAAAAGGTATGGGCAAATGTGTAGGGTTAAAAAAGGAAAACTGGACATTTAAAGAATTAAAAGCAATTACATGTGAAGGACATAAGTTTAAATAAAGGTGGATATTATGAAAAATAAGGCTAAAATTTTTGATATACAAAGTTTTTCAGTTCATGATGGACCTGGATGCAGAACAACTGTTTTTATGAATGGATGTCCACTTAAATGTAGATGGTGTGCTAATCCTGAAAGTTGGAATAAGAGTAGCATAATGTTTAGTGAATTATCTTGTAAGTATAAAACTGATTGTAATTTATGTAAAGATAGTTGTGAAAAGAAAGGTATAAAGTTTGATAAGCTTAATAAACCTATATTAGATTTAGAACTATGTAAAACATGTAATGATTTTTCATGTGTGAAATCTTGTTATTATGATGCATTAAAGCTTTGCTATAAAGAGTATTCAGTTGAAGAACTATTAAAGATATTACAAAGAGATTCAAATAATTGGAGAAGTAATGGTGGTGTTACTTTTAGTGGTGGAGAACCATTGATGCAAAGTGAATTTTTAATAGAAATATTAAAAGAATGTAAAAAAAGAGGATTTCATACAGCTATAGAAACTAGTGCTTATGCAAAAGAAGAAATATTTATGAATGTTATGAAATATATAGATTTTGCTTTTATAGATTTAAAGCACATGGACACTAAAAAACATAAAGAAAAAACTGGAGTAGATAATACGATTATAAAAAATAATATAAGAAAATTAGTTTCATCTAATTGGAGTGGTAGATTGGTTTTAAGAGTACCTGTTATAGATAAATTTAATAATTCAGATAAAAATATAGAGGAAATTATTGAATTTATGAAGGAAAATAATTTAGTGGAAATAAATTTACTACCATTTCACAGAATGGGTGAAAGTAAATGGAATCAATTTGGAGAAAACTATGATTATAGTGAATATGGTGATGTAACAAATGAAGAGTTAGAGAAATTTCAAGATATGTTTTTAGAAAATAATATTGCATGTTATATATCAGATAATACGTTATTTTAATTACAAAGGCTTTTAACTAAAGTGTTAGTTAAGAGCCTTTTATAGATTTATATGTTATTATATAATGGTAAATTATTTCATTATGATTTGGAGGAATTTATGAAGATAAGTGACACATGTATATATGATCATATAGAGATGTATAAAGATGAAATTGAAAATGTTATATATAAAAAAGGAACGTATATAGTGCAAAGTGAAGATGATTTTGATGAGATATTTTTTATACTTAATGGAAGCGTAATGGTGGAATGTTTAACTATGAATGGGAAAAGGCTACTTGTGGATACTCTTTCAGAAAATGAATTTGTAGGTAAGATAAGCTATATGTATGATCAAGATTTTAGGGGAGATATTATAGCAATTACAGATGTTTCTTTACTTAAAATAAATAAACAAACATTAGAAAAGCTAAAGAAAAATGATAAATTTCTAAGTCTATTTTTATTTAAAACTAGCAAGAGAATATATTTAATTTATAAAAAATCACTTATAAAGAATCTTTTTAAAATAGAAGAAAGATTAGCACATTATATATTGGAAAATTCAGAGAATGGTATATTTAAATGCAAAAGTATGTATGAGTTATCAAAACAACTATATATGAGTAGAAAAAGTATATATAATACAATAAATAAATTTTTAGAAAAAGGGTATATAAAAAAGGAGCAAGATAAATTTATTATTTTAGATGAAAAAAAATTATGTGAAATATCTAAAGAAGTTAGAAATTTTTTGAAATAGAATTAAGCCTATTAGGGGTACTAATAGGCTTAGAAGGATGTATGTTAAAAATATTTAATATTATTTTAAAGTATTAAATATTATATAGGAAACTTTTTTAGAATTTAATTCAATTTCTTCTATAGAATTATGTATATAAGCAGCATTTCCAATAACAAATATATTACTTACCTTTGTTTGAAAATTCTCATTTAAAATAGGAACTCCATTTTCAAGCGGAATGTTACTACGCATTGCAAGTAATGAATCAGGAATTGCCGGTTCTGACAATATTAATGTATCACAAGATAATACCTTTTTATCATAATTATTAGTAATTTCAATAGATGTTAATCTACCGTTTCCATTTACTTTAACTAATTTATAATTTTTATAAATTAACTCAGTAGGAATATCATTTAGTGTATCTAAATCATCAGTACATATTATAGAAGAAATATGGACTCCTTTACTTTTTAAAATTTTAAAAATTTCTTTTCCAGTATCAGAAAAACCTAAAAAACTTATATTTTTACCTGGTAAGGCATGAAAAGAATTTAAGATTTTTTCAGTAGCAACTGTTGTAAAGATTCCGGAAGGTCTATTGCTATCTATATTTAAAGTATTTATGCCTTTTTCTTTTGAGCCATTACAAAGCACAATTACTTTAGACATTATATTAAAAATTCCATCTAAAGAGTTAGAAACAGTTAATGTATTTTTGTCTATTTTAGTTACAAGGGTATTAGTTAAAACTTGTATAGCATTTTGTTTTATTTTAGTTAATAAATCATCTTTATACTCTACACCTATAATATTTGCATTTTTACTTATGTTGTAAGTTGCTGTATTTAAACGACCACCAATTATAGGATCTTTTTCAACAATTAAAAGATTTTTAATTCCAAGTTCCATTAGATTTAAGGCTAAATTTAATCCACTAGCACCAGAACCAATTATAACAACATCAAATTCTTTCATATGAATCACACTCCTATTTAGTTACTATAAATGAATTAGTATTATTTTTGTTAATACTAGTTATATCTTTATTTAGTTCACGAGATAGTATATTTAAAACTGGTAACATACAACCAGTACCTTGACACCCACCCATAGTAGCACGAGTACGTCTTTTTACAGCATCTAATGTTGTTGCACCTAATGGTCTATTTATTGCATCAACTACTTCACCTTCAGTAATCATTTCACATTGGCATATAATTTTGCCGTATAGTGGGTTTGATTTTATTAATTTATTTTTTTCAGATAAAGATAAACTAGAAAACTTTAAAATTCCTTTTCTGATATCTTTAAAATTCTCTTTTTTTGTAGTGAAAATTAAAGATTGAATTATAGTAGATACATATTCACCTATAGCAGGTGCCGCAGTTAACCCAGGGGAATCAATGCCTAAAACATTTATAAAGTTTCTAACATCAGAACATTCTTCAATTATAAAATCAGTGTGTTCTTGAAGTTTAGGTCTAACCCCTGCAAAGGTAGTTATAACTCTATTAGTTTGTAGATTATTAACATAATTCTTTCCTGTGTTTAAGATATTACTTAATGTACTAGAAGAAACATAGGTATTACTTAAGCCATCGGTAGACTCAGCATTAGGTCCTACTAATAGATTTCCATCAGTAGTAGGAGTTACCAAAACACCTTTACTTTCTTTAGTTGGAATTGGATATAAAGTTGAATTTATAATACCACCAGCAACTTTATCAAATAAGCAATATTCACCTTTAACTCCAATGGAATGCAATTTGTTTTCACTTAAAATATTATTTATAGTGTCTCCATAAATGCCAGCAGCATTTATTATGATTTTACTTTCGAATTTATCAGTTTCAGTAAAGACATTAAAAATGTCATTATGTTTTTCTATATTAATAACTTTAGAATTAAATTTAAAGTTAACACCATTTTCACATGCGTTTTCAGCAAGTGCTATTGTCATTTCATAAGGGTTTACAATAGCAGAAGATTTACAATATAGAGCTGCAATTACATTAGCATTTATGTTAGGTTCCATATTTAAAATTTCTTCTTTAGTAAGGAGTTTTGTATCAATTCCACGCTTATCTGCATTTTCTTTAAATTTAGCTAAAACTAATAAATCATCATTATTAAAAGCTAAAACTAAAGAACCATTTTCTTTAAATGGAAAGTCTAATTTTTTTGATAAATCTTTTATTAAGGTTTTTCCTCTAAGACTTAATTTTCCTTTTAAGTTTGTATCATCAAAATGAAATCCAGCATGGACTATACCACTATTAGCTTTAGAAACTTCAACAGATACGTCTTCTCCTTTTTCAAGAACTAAAGTATTTAAATTATATTTAGATACTTCTCTAGCAATTGAAGAACCAATTACACCAGCACCAATAATTATTACATCATACATATTAAAATCCTCCCCGTAACACTTTATGAATAAATTATATGTGGATTTTTACGTTGTGTAAAATATAGAAATTTTATGACTATCATTAATAAATATAATGATAATAAAACAAACTACTAAAAATATTAATTATAGTATTATTTTTTGTTTTTGCATTTTTTATATTTTCTTATAGAATTAACAATTACACATATAACATAAATGTTTAAAATTAGGGCAACTAATAAAATAGGTATAAATAAAATGCTTTTTATTGTCATTATAGAACCTCCTAAAATTTAAATTTAGTAATAATTATATTATATATTTAAATTAATTTATATACATTTATAATAAACAAGAAGAATATAGAGTTTCAAGTTCAAAGTAATATTTTTATCAAATGATACTATTAGTTTACAGTTTATTCTGATATCATGTTGGGAACCAAGTAAAAAGTAAGAGGAAATAGCGAAAAGTGATGGTTAATGTTATTCATTTCATTCATAATATTTAAAATAGAAACATATAAAAACTACGTTTTTATATTGTTTTCAACTAATTGGCTTTGCAAATTTAATAAAAAATTATTCTTTAAAATTCTCAACTGAAACTTTAAGTTATGAATACTTTAGTTGAGAAAGAAAGATTTAAATATTGTAGGAAATTTAACGATGATCGATGGAGGATAAAGGATAAAATAAGTTCATAAAAATATTTAGAAAATTAAGTCAAATATGATATAATTATCAATAATAATATAATTTTCATATATTTATAAATAAAGGTAGTTAAAATAAAGATATAATAAATAATTTTAAATTATAATAAATGTATAGTATAGGAAAATATTAAATTATTATATATTAAATTATATAAATAATATTAATTATGACTGCCAATTAGCAATATTTTAAAGAGTTAAATAGAAAAGATTTAAAGTAAAGTAAATGATTTAATTATTAACATACAATTAAATTTTTGTACTATTTGTGGTTATATTTTAAATTATAAACTAAGTCTATTTACTATTTTCAAAATATACATTAAATTAGAAGTATAACTATATAATTACATAATAGGTATATAGTTGATAATAATTAAATTGTTATTTTTTATAGCATTTATAGATATGTAAGTAAAAAAATATATTTTTATATATTACATAAATAAAATAAATAATTAATTAATAGTTAAGTTAAAAGTATAAGTTTTATTAGAAATTATTGATGAATTTTAAATTTAAATTTTCACTATAATTTTAAGGAGAAGTAGTTGTAATATAATCAATTATAGAATGAGAGGTGTTTGTATGCAGAATATAGAAATTCTGAGTCCGGGGGAAAAGATTAAAGTAATTAGAAGAAAATTTAAAATAAAACAACAAGATATAACTGGTGGAGAGATTACAAGAAATCTTATAAGTATTATTGAAAATAATAAAGCAAATTTGACTGAAAATGTTGCTCAAATACTATCAAATAATATAAATAAATTTTGTAGTGAAAAAAATATAAATTTTTCTATAACACCAGAATATTTACTTGAAGATGTACATTCTCAAGTAAATAAAATTTGTGATGACTATATTGAATTTATTGAGAGCACACCTATTAATAAAATTGACACAATAGAGTATTCATTTGATGAACTAGAATATTTTTTAAAAAAATATAATTGTAGAGAAAAGAAATGCGTTATATTTAAAAAAATAGGAGATAAATTTTTAAGTTGTGATAATAAATCTAAAGCATATAATTATTATATTAAAGCATATGAAAATTATATTATTGGTGATGAAGGTATTTTGATTTTTAGTTTATTGATTAATTTAATTAGATGCTGCATAGAATTAGAGAAATTTGATGAAGCTTTGAGATTTATAAATTTTGCCGAAATAAATTTAATAAAACTTAAAGAAGAGGAATCATATGAACTTCATTATAATAGTATAATTTGTTACAAATACTTAGAAAATTATAGCTATCAACTTGAAAAAATAAAACAATTAGAAGAAAGATATACTAAGTATTTAAATGAAAATTTATATGAAAAAATTAATATATTAAATTTAAAGGCAATGTGCTTAAAAGATAAAAAGTCATTTTTAGAAGCATTATTAATAGAAAAAGAAATTTGCAAGATAATTCCTTCTAATAATATTGAACTTCAATTATTATATATATCTAACATTTTGGAGATATATGGTTGTTTGAAAGATAGGAAAAATTTACAGAAATATTTAAATAAAGCTTTAAAAATATGCAAAGAAATTAATGGTACAATAAAAAATGAAGAAAAAATATATTATGATATGGCTATGGCACTAAAATTACTAAATACAAAAGAAGAATGTGCAGAATATTTTAAAAAATCATTAAAGTGTGCAATTGAAGTTAAAAATAAACATATTGTATTTGAAGCTATATTAAATTTATTTAATATAAATATGGAAGAAGAAAATATAGAAGAGATGGGAAATCTAAAAAATATGGTATTAGAATTAATATCAAATAACATGTTAGAAAAAAATACAGATTTAATTTTCTATTTAATAAAATATTATAATGAAATAAAAGATTATGAGAGTATAGAAGACATAATACATTTTATAATATAAAAAGTTAAATGAAGATGTAATCAATATAGGGTAAAAGGGGATAAAAAGTTGAGTATAATAAATTCAAATACAATTAATATTGATGAAATTGATTTTAGGGTTAACGAATATAATAATCCTTCTAATTTTAGTAGTATTAATGGTTATTGCAGATTTAATAGGGAAGTAGATATTTATTATAATCTAGCAAATAAATATAGGGAAGTAAGAAATTTTAATAAAGCAATAGAGTTTTATAATAAGGCATTAAATAAGATCAGATATTCAGATAAGATAATATTTGACTTAATAGTAATGTATGTCAGCACATTATATGTTAGCAATAAATTTAATGAAGCATTAAGTGTTTCTAAAAAATATTTAAATAAATATCCAAATTTTAAACAATTATATTTATTAAATACACTTATTTTTAATAAAATGGGGAATGAAATAGGTCAATATAAAAATCTAAAAAAACTTAATTCAATAGAAGAAGATGTTAAATATTCTAATATATATATGGAATTGATAAACCGTATGAATTAATATTAAAAATACTTTATATTATAAAATGCTTGAATTTATTTCGATTTGAGCATTTATTTTTTATGAAATTTTGATATGATATTATATGAATCCAAGTTAAAACTTAGTTTTTAGGTATTTCAACTTTAAATATTAGGAATGAAAGGTATTATTTAAACATTAAACTTGGAATTCTATAAGGGATGATTGCTGTGAGAAAGAAGGATAAAATTACTATGGATGAAAAAAAATTAAAAAAATTTAAGATAGGTTTAAATTTTGAAATAATTATATTTTTGATTGGAATATTATTTGCAGGTTATAAAAATTCAATATTTTTTATAACAGTGTGTGCATTTATAGTTATAGGTGATATTATAGCTATTTTTTTAATTGATAAACAGTTAAAGAAATAAATTTTTAAAATTAAAAAGAAAGGAATTTAAAAATATTAAAATCCTTTCTTTTTAATTTAAAAGCTTTACCACTTTAAATAAAACAGAAACTATTTGCTTTCTTTTTTATTTTCAGCTTTGTTGTCAGCTTTTTTGTTATCAGCTTTGTTGTTAGCTTTTTTGTCGTCTTCTTTTTTGTTATCTTCTTTTTTATTATCTTCTTTTTTATTTTCAGCTTTGTTGTTAGCTTTTTCTTCAGTTTTAGTGTTGTTTCCTTTAGTTGCGTTGTTTTCAGTTTTTGTGTTGTTTCCTCCACAAGCTACTAAAGATAATGTTAAAACTGATGCTAATACGATTGAAAGAACTTTTTTCATTTTCAAATCCTCCTAAAATTAAATAGATATTTTTTCCTACGACCTTATTATACTCCTATAGAATAATAAAATAAATATAAACTTTAACAAATCTCGGTAAAATATCTAATGAATGCTCCTGTTTCATACAAATTCTAGCTGAATTTAAAGAAATGCAAAAAAGAATTATATATTTTACAGTTACCAAGTGAAAGAATGTAAAAATATGTAGAAAAAACTAGAAAAATAACGAATTATAATGTAAAAAGGAATTAAATTAATATTGAGAATATTTTAAATATTAATTTTGCATCAAAATTATTTAAAGCATTTTGAAAAAACTTATTTTAGAGGCAAAATATACAACTAAAATAAGCTTTAAAAATTATATATGAAATTTCTTTTTAAACTTTTCTTTGTATTTAGCTGGTAGTTTATAATGTATATATAGTAATGAAATAAACAAAGGTACACAAATAAATGAAACTATTAGTGACCAAGTAAGTCGTATATCATTTTTAAAATTATAACAAATTAAAGAATCTATCCATATACAATATAAATTAGAAAAAAGTATTATATATGCTGCTATATTGAAACCACGGATGTCACTTTTACGTATTATCTTTATAATAGCTATAATGAAAATAGTAGCTAATAAGGTAAAAGGTAATCCAAGTGTTATAGACCAATCTAAGGTGCTATTTAATGCATCTAATAATACCAATAGAAAAAATGTATTAGCTCCAAATGCACATATAAAATTATCTAAAGATAGATTAGCTTTAAGTATTATGTAAAGATATATTATACCGCAAAATAATGATACTGTACTGTATTTAGACCAAGTTATAGTTTTATAAAAATAAATATTTTGAAGTATTGCTATTACAATAATACAAATTGCAATAGACATAGAAATTAAAAAAATAGTTTTCTTTAGTTGTTCATGATGATGTGGATATGTATTAATAGCTTTAGGAAATTTAGAAACAGGTTCTAAATTGTCTTCTAAAGGCACTTTGGGAATTGAAAATTCACATAGTGGACACTCATTAATATTATAATCTACCTCAACACCGCACTTAGGACAATAAGGCAAAAGAATCACCTCCAAATTTTAAAAAGTATCGTTAGTTTCTATTTTTATATTAAGTCCCATTTTTTTTAGTTTGCTAAAAAATATTCTTTCTATATTTTTATCAGTAGTAAGTTTACCAAAAGTTATATATAAATTATCTTTATAACTAATAGTTACTATTTTTATTTTGTTACCTTCACTAGGTGGTGGATAAGCTTCAAATCGTTCAATATATGGTTCTAGTTCTTTAGGTACAGATATTTTACCTAAATTAGATAATCCACTGGTATAACTTCCTTCAGCTAATCTACTATATGCAAAAGGCAATACTAAATTTTTAATAAAAAGAGGAGTAATTCTATTTAAAATAGATAGTTCACTTTTTATATTTTTAGAAATATATTGATCAATAAAACGACGATTAACTTTATAATTCATATAATTATGTACATAAGCTAGTATTTCTTCAAAAGAATATTTAGATAGCCTAGGATCAATGTTAGGTGTTACAGTTGTAAAGAAATTTCTAAGTGTACTAGAATTATATAGATTTCTTAAATTTACAGGTACATTTAAAACTATAGGATTAAGTTTTAAGTTTGGATTTTCTATTTTTAATATTTCTATATAATCAAGTATAGTTTCAAAATAAACAGCAATTAGAAACTCAGTAAGTGTAACATTAAATTTTTTAGAAATGGACAAAATATCACGTACAGGAATTATGCCTGTAACTATATGATATACACCTTTGTTCTCCAAATTAACTGGAAAATGAAAGGCTTTTGGTAATTTATTTGGTACTGGTATATTTTTGTTATAATGTTTCTTAAATGAGTCTTCAAATTCTTCAGCCTTAGGATAGTCTGAATAATTAAAGAAATCATTTTTAGGCTCTGAAGAAAAAATATTTTTTTCTTTAAAGTACTCTTTAAGTAAACTTTGAAGAAAAATTATGCCGCCAGTACCATCAGTAATGCTATGAGAAAATTCTACTGAAATCTTTTTATTATAGTATAAAACTCTAAAAGGAAATTGATTTTTCTTTTTTAATTTTAAACACATACAAGGATAGTATATTTCCTCTTCCACTTTAGGAATATTTTCAGTGTAGTCAAAATAATACCAAAATAGTCCTGGCCTTAAATTAACTTGAAAATATGGAAAGCGATTTATTATTTTTGATAAAGCATTTTGAAGAATATCTTTATCTACAGTTTCTGTTAAAGTAACAGAAATTCTAAATAATGTGCTAACTCTCCAAGACATTATAGATGGATAAAGTTTGCCAGCATTATCTAAAGGATACCAATTTGATTTAAAATTATCTTTCATAGATTACCTTTCTAGAAAATCAATATAAATACATGATTTAGTGTAATTTTGTATATTAAATAAATTAGTAAAAATAACTTTATTTACTTATAAACATATAATTAAATTATATATTTATTAAATTGAATTTACTATATTGATTTAATAAAATTTTAATAAATTTTATTAAAATAAAGAAATTGCTAAATATAAATCTTATTTTAGTATTTATTGATTCATAAGATTTAATTCAGCAATTTGAAGTATTTATAAATGAAATTTTTTCTTTAATTTCAATTTAAGTGAGTTAGGTAGTTTGTGATGAATATATATAAGTAGTAATCCAAGAGGAATTAATATTATTGAAACAAATATTGACCAAGTAAGTTTAAATATGCCTTGAATACTTAATGAGATAAATCCATTAACACCAATGCAATATAAACCTAAAGCTATTAAAGTATAACCAGCTACATTAAAAAATTTATTTTTAGTGAATTTTATGACCTCGTAAACAATTGAAAGCAAGCATACAGTCATTACAATAAAAGGCAGACCTAGTCTAATTGACCAGGAAAGATTTCCATCAAAAATATCAAATAGTAAAAGTAAAATAAATGTATTAATGGCGCCTCCAATTAAAAAATTTTTAAAATCCCATTGCAAATCTAACATTAAATAGAAATATAGCATTGCAGCTATTATACTTACACTGGAATATTTAGACCAAGTAAGTTTTCCCGAAACGTAGAAATTATAAAATATAGTTATAAAAACGCTGCATATGCAAATAGCTTTAATTACAGAATAAAGTATTTTTTTAAATTCCTTAACTTTTTTATCATATATATTTTGTGCATTAGGAAAATTCTCATAGCTTTTTCTTGTGTAATCTGGTTCAAGTGGTGGAAGTGAAAATTTACATAAAGGGCACTTTTTTACACCATAATTGATTTCAACTCCACATTTAGGACAATAGGGCATTTTAAAACCTCCTTTAAGATTTTAGTTTGTTTCGATTTTAATTGGTATTCCAAGCTTTCTTAATTTTGTAAAAAAGATTCTTTCTATATTAGAATCAGTTGTAACTTTACCAAAACTTATAAAAAGATTTTCTTTAAAGCTTAATACAACGACTTTTATTTTATTTCCAAGGCTTGGAGGAGGATAAGCTTCAAATTTTTCAATAAAGCCTTCAATTTCTTTAGGTAGAGTTATTTTTCCTAGATTAGATAGACCACTTGTGTAAATTCCTTCAGCAAAAGTATTATAAGCTAAAGGCATAAGCAAATTTTTAATTACTAAAGGTACAGTTCTATTTATAAAAAATAATTCACTTTTTACATTTTTACTTATATGTTGATTTATGAATCGTTTATGTGTTTTTATTTCCATATAACTTTTAACAATTTGTATTATTTCTTCAAAAGTATAATCACCAAGGCGAGGATCTAACATTGGTGTTACAGAAATAAAAAAATTTCTTAATGTAGTTGAATTATACATTTTTCTTAGATTTACAGGAACATTTAAAATTATGGGTCTCATACTAAAGGGAATGTCATTCTCCTCTAATAATTTCATATAATCTATTATTGTTTCAAAATAAATAGCAATCAAAAATTCTGTAATAGTTGCAGAGTAGCTTTTAGATAGTTTTAAAACTTCTGTTAGAGGTAAAATACCTGTTACTATATGATAAACACCTTTAGTGTCCAAATCCATAGGAAAATGAAAGGCTAAAGGCATAAGGGTTGGACTAGGTATATTAGTATTGAAGTGCTTTTTAAAAGAATCCTCGAATTCAGCATTACTAGGTATAGAATCATATTTAAAAAAAACTTCATTTATAGGTGATGTTTTTACTCCTAGCTTATTAAAATATTCATTTAATAAACATTTAAAAAAAACTAAGGCCCCAGTACCATCAGTTATTGCATGAGTAAATTCAACAGAAATTTTACAGTTAAAATAAAATACTCTAAATGGAAAGGTGTCATTTCTCTTTAATTCCATTCCAGTACAAGGATAGTATTCTTCCTTTTCAACAAGTGGTTTTTTATTGGTTTGATCAAAATAGTACCAAAAGAAACCAGGACGTAAATTCACTTGGAAATATGGAAATCTATTTATAATAATATTTAATGCAGATTGTAGAGCATCTTTATCTACTAACTTTTTTAAAGTAACTGAAAATCTAAAAACAGTTGTAACTCTCCAAGACATTATAGAAGGATATAATTTTCCAGCATTATCAAGTGGATACCAATTAGAACTTTCATACTTCATTATTTAATAACCTCTATTAAATTGTTATATATTATTAATATTATTTTATATAGAAAAAATTCATAAAAAAATAAAAGAGGAAAAATTCCTCTTTTATCTTTTTATGAATTTAAAATTAAAAAGCCCAGTTTCCGTTTTTGAATACATAGAATTCTTCATCATTTTCAGTTATTCCAATGATATCTAAATCGCTTGATCCTATCATAAAGTCAACGTGAGTTAATGATGTATTAGCACCAGCATTTATGAATTCTTCTTGAGACATTTCGCTTCCATCTACTAAACATGTTGGATAAGCATTTCCAAATGCTAAGTGACAAGATGCATTTTCGTCAAATAATGTATTAAAGAATACTATGTTTGAGTTAGAGATTGGAGAATCGTATGGTACTAAAGCAACTTCTCCTAAGTATCTAGCTCCTTCATCAGTATCTAATAATTCTTTTAAAGTATCATATCCTTGTTCAGCTGTGAAATCAACAACTTTTCCATCTTTAAATGTTAAAGTAAAGTTATCAATTAAATTTCCGCCATAGTTAAGTGGTTTTGTGCTTGAAACTTTTCCGTTAACACCTGTTTTTAATGGTAAAGTGTAAACTTCTTCAGTTGGCATGTTAGCAACGAAGAAATTTTTCTTTCCGTTGAATTCTCCACCACCTGCCCATAGGTGTTTTTCAGGTAATTCAATAACTAAGTCAGTTATTGCTGATTTGTAGTGTAATTTTTTGAATTTCTTTTCATTTAAGAATGATTTACTTTTTTTGATTGTTTCTAAGTGCTCATTCCAAGCTTCAACTGGATCTTCTTTGTCAACTCTAACTATTTTGAAGATTGCATCCCATAATTTATCCATTGCTTCTTGTGAAGAAGTGTTAGGGAATACTTTTTTAGCCCAAGCTTCTGTTGGAACAGATACTATGTTCCAAGAAACTGTACTGCTCATTGTATATTCTCTAAATTCTTTTAAAGCTATAGAACGTACTTTATTAGCAGTAGCTATTCTAGTTGGATCTACAGGTTTTAATATTTCTGGATCTTGTGCATATATAGTTAAGAAAGCTGCATCATTTTTAGCTAAATCAGCAAGTTCATCAGCTTCAAATTTAGAAAATTCATTAAATGCTTCTTCTGGTGCATTTAAATATTTTATTAATGCAGATTTTTCATCATTCCATCTCATGATAACGTTTTTAGCACCTCTTTTATAAGCTGCTTCAGATATTGCTCTAGCAAACTCTGCACATTCGATAGGTGAGTTAACAACTAGTGTTTGATTTTTTTGTATATTGATACCAACACCAACTGCAAGGTCTGCATATTTTTTTAAACTTTGTTCAAAATTATTCATTAGTAATACCTCCAAAAATTAAAAATTCATTATTTTAAGAAAATTATAAAATATGTAAATATTATTATAACTAAATATTCAAATTCATATTTAATTATTTATGTAAATATTAGTACAAAACTTATATTAACAAAAAAAAATAAATATAGCAATAAAAAGTTAACAAATTATTAACAAAAATATAAAATTATATTTAATTTATATTTTTAATATTATTTAATATAGTGAAAGTTTTCTAATAATTTAATTGATAAAAATTAAATATAAGTAATTAAATGGAAATAAATATGTTATTTAAATATATTTATTTATTTGATTTCTTTAAAAAAGTGTATATATAATAGTGAGTTTTAGTATAGTTGTAAATATGTATATAATTTTAATTATATAATAATTAATTTTATTAACTAAAAGTTAAAATATAAAAATTTCAATTAATTGAAATTTTAATTTATGTTACATAATAAAAAGATGCCTATAAGTTTTATAGACATCTTTAATATTATAATTTATTCATATATTTTAATACAGCTTTTAATGTTTCATATCTATCGCTGCCATAAAGTGCTAAAGTGCCTTTAGTTTTCACTCCTCCACCTACAGTAATTATAGTTTCAGCTTTTAATGTGTTAGAATCATAGTTAGTTTCATTTATTGTTGCACATTTTAAATAGTCAGCAAGATATTCAGCAGCACGTTTATCAACATCATTATTATATATTACTAAGTATTTCACTTTATTCACCTCATTAGAGTTAGTGTTTTTGATAACTTTAGGGTCAATTCCATTGGCAATTGCAAATCCCAACTCCTCAGCACCATATTTTTTATAAATGGATACATCTGTTGTTGCTTCACAGAAAAAACATTCAATTATCATAGCTTCCATATTTGTTGAGTTAAGTTCAGCAAGTTCAGAAGAAGTTTTAACTCCACGATTTAAAAAGCCTAAATTCTTTAAATTATTTAAAATTCTATTAGCAATAGAGATAGTTGAACTGCTAGCATTAGGATGAACCCATACTTCAGCACCTATCGCACCATTATATATATCATAAGCTTTGTTTAGATGAACGGAATAGAATAAATCTACAGAGTTTGAATTAGCTTTATTTATTCCATACATCAATTCTGTATTTGCATTATTCATATTTCCAGGATAGCAATCTACAAAAGAATTGTACTTTTCTAGATATGATTTAGAAGATAAAAAAATTTTTCTATCCTCTAAAGTTTCATCAATGATACCAGAAGCTCCTGGAGCTAGAGGATTATGACCTGATCGTCCACCAATTTTCAATAAAAACACCTACCTAAAATATAAAATTTATTGAAAAAATCATATCAATATGATTTAACACACTAATGTATCGATGTACTAAATTAAATTTTGCTTATTAAATAATATATTCATACAAGAAAAAAATAGACAATTAAATTTGTGAAAACTTTTCATTTAAACATAAACATTATAAAATCATATATAAGAAATAATTGTAAGAAATTCTTAAGAAATATAATAAGTAGTTTGTAAGATATGGAAGGTATTATATAAATATAACTAACCTAAACAGAGATACACTTATGGAAAGCAAGCTTGAATTTAAAGTAGTTTAGTTATTCTTAAATCATATTAAGAATAACTTCAAGCTTGTTTTATCCTTAATGTTATGCATTTACTTGTTCGTATTTCAATTGAAAATGAAAAAAATATGATATAAAAATTAAGGATAAAGAATTAATAGTGAATTACAAATCATTGTTAATTAGTTATGAATGGTAAATAAGGGGGATATTAATGGAAAATTATAATGTGTTAGTTGTAGATGATGATAGGGAAATAGTTGATTCTATAGAAATTTATTTGAAAAATGAAGGTATAAATGTGGTGAAAGCTTATGATGGATTATCAGCAATGGAAACTTTGATGGAAAGCCAAATACAGTTAATACTTATGGACATTATGATGCCTAATATGGATGGTCTTAGAGCAACTATGAAAATAAGAGAAGAAAAAAATATACCTATAATATTAATTTCAGCAAAATCAGAAGATACAGATAAAGTTTTAGGATTAAACATGGGTGCAGATGATTACATTACAAAGCCATTTAATCCTTTAGAATTAATAGCAAGAGTTAAGTCACAGCTTAGAAGATATACTATTTTAGGGAATTATAAAAGTGAGAATGATTGTGAAGAAATTAGAAGCGATGGTCTTACAGTAAACACAAGAACAAAAGAAGTAACTGTTGATGGAGAAAATATAAAAATTACACCAATTGAATTTAAAATATTGAAGCTATTAATGGAAAATCAAGGTACAGTTTTCTCTATAGACAGTATATATGAAAAAGTTTGGAATGAACCAAGCTTTAATGCTGAAAATACTGTGGCAGTTCATATAAGAAGAATTAGAGAAAAAATAGAAATAAATCCTAAAGAACCAAAATATTTAAAGGTGGTGTGGGGAATTGGATATAAAATTGAAAGATATAATTAATAATAAATTTTTTAGAACATTTGTATTATTTATAGTTATATCAACATCTATAGTTACTGGTGTAAAAACCGTAAGAATTCTAAAAAATAGGGAACTAAGTGAAAGAAATTTTATAAAATCTAATGTTTTTAATGCCAAATTAGAAGATATAATAAATTCCGCTGAAAGTATGGTATATAATTATATTCCATCTAATTTGGAAATAGAAAATAAAATGAATTATAACAAAAGTAAACTCAATGATGAAAAGAAAAAAGTTGAAACAGAGTATAAAAACAAAATAATGGATGCTACACTTGAAAATGACACAGAATCAAAGAAACAATATTGGGAAAAAATAGATAGCGAAGTTGAAAAATTAAAAACTAAGTATCCAGAAAATGAAGAAAGAATAGTGGGAGACTTAATAGCAAACAGAAAAATTAAATTAAAAGATGTAAGAGTAGGATTGAAAAATTTAGAAAATATAAAGTTTATTATAGAAGAAAAGACAACAAAAAGTAAATTTAGTAATACTGACTATAAAGACCTAGAAGCATTCAGAACAGCATATGAAAATAGTGGTTTATTATATGTTAAAAATTATGGAAATAATTTAGTTGGAGTTGATGAAGAAGGAAATAAGCTAAATATAAATTCAAATGATTTTCAAAATTACAATTTAGAATTAGTTGTAATTAACCCTATAGAGGAAAATGATCAAATATATGAAATGTATAATAATTATAAAATCAATACTAGAAATAATCAAATAATTATTTTCGTTTTTGTAATTTCTCTAATAATATTATGTACAATAATGAAGAAAGAGAAAATTGAAGAAGATAAACTTTTATGCAAGGATAATTTAAAGGAAATGTTTTATAAGATAAATAAAATAAAATTAGAAATTAGATGCATTTTAATTTTATTTTGTTTAGGGATTATAGCTAATTTTGGTTTGATTATTGTAAGTATTTTTAGTATAGCAATAATATTATTAATTATATCTAGCATGATTTATCATTTTAGAAATTTAGAAAATAAAGTAGATTTTTTAAAAGCAAGTTATACATGGGATTTAATAATATACTTTAGAACTGTTTCTGAAAAATTTTCATTTGGTAAAAAAATAAATTTAATATTTATAATAATATTAATTATAGAATGTATTGCAGGTATTATAAGTATACTATCCATGCATAATGGCAATATATTATCCATTTTATTTCTAGGATTAATAGGATTTATATGCGAAGCTTATATTTATGTATATTTTACAAAACAGGCATTAAGTATAAAGAAAATAACAGTAGGTACTAAGGAAATTGCTAATGGAAATTTAAATTATAAATTTGATTTGGCGGAGTTTAATGAGTTTTTAGAGTTAGCATCAAATATTAATAATATTGGTGAAGGATTAAAAAAAGCTATAGAAAATGAAGTGAAAAGTGAAAGAATGAAAGCTGAACTTATAACTAATGTATCACATGATTTAAAAACACCATTAACATCTATTATTAATTATGTAGATATATTAAAAAAAGAAAAGTTAACACCTGAATATGTACAAGATTATATATTAATTTTAGATAAAAAATCTCAAAGATTAAAAGTTCTAATACAAGATTTATTTGAAATATCAAAAGCTAATAGTGGAAATGTAGAATTAAGTTTAGAAAAAGTAGAAGTTAGTGAGTTGTTAAATCAAAGTTTAGCAGAATTAGATGAAAAGATAAAAAAATCAAAATTAAACTTTAAAACAATTTTCCCAAAAGAAAAAACATATATTATAGCTGATGGCAAAAAACTTTGGAGAGTTTTTGAAAATATAATAGGAAATGCAATTAAATATTCGCTAGAAAATACTAGAGTTTTTATAGATTTAATAGTAGAAAATAACATAGCAATTATTACTGTGAAAAACATATCTAAATATGAATTAAATTTTAAATCAGAAGAAATAATGGAGAGATTTAAAAGAGGGGATGAGGCTAGAAGTACAGAAGGTTCAGGATTAGGTATTGCAATAGCTAAGAGCTTAGTTGAAATTCAAAATGGAAAGTTTAATGTAAAAATTGATGGAGATATGTTTAAAGTTCAAATAAAATTTAAAATAGCAGAATAAAACATAAAATAAAGATAGTCTTGTAACTATCTTTATTTTTATTCATTAAATTAAATTTCAATATATTTGAAAGTAGATTTAAATATATTTTCATCTAAATTTATATATTCCCCATCTAAAGTAAGAATTTTAATTCCATCTCTTTCTTGAAGTTCAAAAATATCTAATGAATTAGATTTTTTAAATATACTTCCGACATTAAAATTGAATATATCATTAATAAAACAAGGAACTTGTGAAAATTTGCACTGTACAATATAAGTTCCAAGGGGAACTTCATTATCGTTACATTTCAATATTTTATGATTTGAATTAGCATTATCTTTATCCCAATAAACATCAAAATCTAGCAAATTAAATTTTTCATCACAAGAATTGTCATATACATGAAATTTTGAACCAATTGGAAATTTTAAAATTTCATTAAAATCTAATAACAATTCATTAGATTCATCGAGAAATTCATTCCAGGAAACTATATGATAACTATTGTTTTTATAATAGTTAATTGAGTTTATTTCTATAGCATCATATAAATTAATGGTAATACAAGTGTTCTCGCCATAGCTAGAAAATTCATCAAGATAATCATTAGAACTTTTATTTTTATTTAAATATCCTTTTTTTTCTAGTATACATAATAATTCTTTAAAGCAAAGAACAGTATTACAATTTATTGCAATAACATGTTCTACTAAACCAGTATATAAAGCTATATTCATTTATTTTCCTCCAAAAAATAATTTATAGAAATCTATAGTTTCTACAATAAAATAATATCATATTAGAACTTTTAAAAGTAATAAAATATATAAATTTAAGGTTAAACTTTTAAGTTATTCACATTGTAGTTTTAATAAATAGATATTTTAAATATTGATGATTAGTGATGAAATATATAAATATTAAATCACATTTTTAAATAAATATGATTAAGCTTAAAATCAAATATAATATAAAGAAAAAAATATCTATAATGTAGGATTTTATCGTAAAAAATCAATATTAATCGCCACTAAATGACAGAAAATTTAGACATAAATTTGTATAATAAAGTTCAGATTAATTAGCTAAAAGGAGCATAAAATGGAATATAAGTTTGAAGATTTAAATAAATACACATTAGAAGAAAAAGAAAAAATAGTTTTAGATAGATATAAAAGCAAAGTTATATTTGCAGGAAAGCAACATGGAGTAATAAAGAAAATTAATAATTTAAATAATAATACAAAGCCTAATCCAGAAAAGTTAGCTGTTTTAGAAGGAATATGGGGTTTAGATTTAATACTAAAAAATAATATTAAAATAAAATATTTTATTTTTTGTATAGAAGATATTCATACAATAGAAGCACAAGAAATATTACACAAATGTATTAATATAGCAGAGGAAGTTTTTGTTGTATCAAAAAAAGTATTTTTATCCATTAGCGAAAAAGGAAATCCACAGGGATTGTTAGCAGTATGTTATATGCCTAATAAGACATTTGATGATATAAATTTAAAAAGAAATAATCTTGTAATTGTATTAGATGGTCTTGAAATTCCAGGCAATGTAGGAACAATTATTCGTTCAGCAGATGCAACTAATATAGATGCTATAATAATTAATAATAGAAAAACTAGGATGAATCATCCAAAACTTATAAGAAGTAGTATGGGATCATGTTTAAGCATGAAAATTATTGATAGTACATTTGAAGAAACAAAAAAATGGCTTGATAAAAATAAATTTCAAGTTGTTTTAACAGACACAAGAGCAGAAAAGGAATATTATGAACTTAAATATGATAATAGAGTTGCTATTGTTATGGGAAGTGAAAAATATGGAATATCTAGAGAGTGGTATGATACAAAATATACTGGTGTATCAATACCTATGCTTGGAGAGTGTGATTCATTAAATGTTGGAGTGGCAACAACAATAATTTTATATGAAGCATCACTTAAAAATAAAAGTATATTAAATAGAAAAGAAGCATAAATAAAAAAAGAGTATAGATTTTTAAATCTATACTCTTAAAATGCTATTCTATAACAACTAATTCTTTATTATATTTGTTTAACACTTCACAGCCATCTTCAGTAACTAAAACTAAGTCTTCTATTCTTACACCAACTTCTCCAGGTATGTATATACCAGGTTCTATTGAGAATATCATTCCAGGTTTAACTTCTTCAGTATTTACAGCTGATACGTCTCCAAGATCATGAACTTCAAGTCCTATTGAGTGTCCAGTTCTGTGAGTGAAGTATTTTCCGTAGCCTTTAGATTCAATATAATCTCTAGCAGCTTTATCTATATCACAGAATCTAACACCTGGTTTCACTATAGATATAGCTCTTTTGTTAGCTTCAAGAACTGTTTCAAAAACTTCTTTAGAATGTTCAGGAACAGATTTATAGAATACTGTTCTTGTCATATCAGAGCAGTATGAATCTTTAACACAACCCATATCAATGATTACAGAGTCTCCTTCTTTAACCATTGAGCCATCATTACCATGATGTGGGTCAGCTCCATTTGCACCATAAGCTATTATAGGTTCAAATGAAAATCCTTCACAACCAAGAGATTCATATATTTCAGATAGCTTTTGAGCCATTTGCTTTTCAGATAAACCTTCTTTAACAAATTTTTGGATTTGTTCCATTGCAAGGTCATTAAGATGAGATGAAGTTCTCATAAAATCTTTTTCAGCTTCATCTTTAAACATTCTACATCTATCTACTATTATAGAACCATTAACAACGTTAGTGTCACCTTTTAATTCCATAAGTCTTAGTAAGAATCTAGCTGGCCAGTTTTTGTCAACACCAATAGTTTTATCTTTTTCGATGTTATCACATATTATAGAAACACCGTCATCATTATCAGTAAACCAAACTTTTTCAACACCTAAATCTTCGTGTACTGGGAATAATTCGTTAATAAATAATTTGTTATTTCCATTTATATTTATGTATAATGCTAATAATCTTTCACCAGGATGAATCCATCTTCCAGTTAAGTAAAATATAGCAGCAGGATCAGAAATTAATAATTGAGGAATTCCTCTTTCTTTCATGCCTTCTAAAACGTTATTAAGTCTTCCTTGTTTCAAAACAATCTCCTCCAAACGTAAAGATAAATTTATACTTATTCCATTAAATAAGCACATTACGATTAATAAATATTTAAAATTATTAATTTAATGATATATTAATTTAATGATAAAATCAAGAATTTTAAAATCATACTTTGCAATTTAAAGAAAATTTTAAAAACGTAAGAAAAATATTTTTAAACTAAATTTAAAATATAGTAGAAAATCATTTTAAAATTTGGAAATCCAATTTTAATATATACTGCAAACTAATCTTAATTTAGTTGAGAAAGAGAAATTTAAAGTGTTGTACAAAAATTAACAATTAACGATGAACAATTAACAATGAAGGATAAAACTGAAAGCTCAGTTTTTTTAATAGATTTTAAAATAATTTGTAGAACAAATTATTTAAGGATTATATAAAAACTAAATTTTGTAAAATATTAAAAGTAATAGTTATATTTACTATGAAAACTATGGTTAGTAAGGATATTGTAATGGGGAATTTATTCTCCAAAATGAACTTTTTATGGATAAGTATTATATTAATTTTATTTGAAGTACAAATAAAACATTGTAGCGGGGATTTCAATCCCCGGTGATATTTATCATTATTATTAATAATTCATCATTGTTAATTGGTTCCAAACATTATAATAGAATGAACTATAAGATTATTAGTAGTATCATTTGATAAAACTATTATTTTAAATTTGAGTTTGGAACCCTATAGAAATATAATTTTTAATGTTACACTTAATTAAAAATTAATAATTATCACATATAATTGATTTAATAATTGATTTAAAAGTAATCAATAAAAGGGGATGAGAGAAATGCAAAAAGATAAAGATTCTATAGTTAAAGAAAATATAACTTCACAAGATTTTATAATAAGATCATCGGCTATAGGGTATTTTAATGAAAGTTTTTCAAAAGACAAAGAAGTTACAGAGTGTGTTATAGAAAGTATAAGAAAATATGAAGATCAATTTGAACGAAGTTATATTATTAGAAATTGTGAAAATTTAAATATAAGTAAGGATGGATGGAAAAAGTTATTGAACTTTGGAAGAGATGATGAGATCTTTAATATAAACGTAGCATCACTTATGATTACTAATGGATTAGATGTAATAGAGGAATTTTATGATGAAATAATTAATGCATTTTTAAAAAGAGAGGAATTAAAGAATTTTGATATTTTTAAATATGTAAATTTTTTAAGGGGAATTAGAGAAAGTTCAACAAATGATCTTTTAAAAATGCTAAAAAAGCATGTTGAAAATGAGAAAAAGAAAATTAATGATTTTGATTTAAATTATGGAATGTATATTGTAAATGAATTAAGACTTAGAACGGATTTAGATTATAATTTTATAAAAAGACAAATAAATAAATGTAAAAGCCAATATTATAAATTTTATTTGATTGAATTATTAAGTGAATTAAAAGATGAAAAACTTATAAATTTTTTAATAAGTCAGCTAGACGAAGACAATTATTTAGTAAATGAAAGTGTAGGTAGAGCTCTTGCAAAAATGGATAGTGATAAAGTTATAGAAGAAGTTAATAAAATATATTTTGATTCTAGTTATGATATAAGAGTTTATTTAACTATGGTATTCGATAGGATAAAAACTCCTTTTGCTGAAAAATTATGCTTTAATATTTTAAAAGAAGAAGAGCATTTTGATATAAGAAGTATTTTAGCATCTCAACTTTGTAGAATGTATAGTAAAGATGCCATAGAGTATGTGTACAATATGATAGAAAAAAAAGATTATGATGAAAGTATGGTTAATCTTAAAAGAGAATTATATGTAAGTACAAAGATTAATAATGTAAAATATAAGGAAGTGGAAAGTTGGAGAAAAGAAATAGATATAGAAATGGAAAACATTAAAAATTCTAAACTGTATTTAAAATTTTCTTTAAAGTAAAATGAAAATACGCAAAGTTCGACATTGGAAAAAGAAATAAACATAAGGTTTGTAGTGAATTTTAAGAATAATCACTTATTTGAAGGGTGGCAAGAAGTTTGGGAAACGTTATAAGAAGAGGATGTATATATACTAAGTATGGAGCTATAAGTAAATATGGAGAAAAAATAGAAATACCTAAAAATTGTATTGCTATTCCTGGATTTATAGATATTCATACTCATGGTGGATATAACATAGATACTATGGATGGGAGTCTTGATGGAATAAAAAAATGGAGTTATGAAATTTTAAAAGAGGGGACAACTAGTTTTTATCCAACAACAGTAACAGAAAGAACAGATAATATAATTAAAGCATTAAGAAATATTGAAGAATATATAAAAAAAAATAATACAATTGGTGCTGAAGTTTTAGGTGTACATTTAGAAGGTCCTTTTTTAAATGAAAAATTTAATGGAGCTCAAGATATAAAATATTTAAAAAATCCAAGTATAGAACAATTCAAAAATTTTGAAGAAAACAGTGATGATATAAAGATAGTAACTTATGCAATAGAAAATGATAAGGATTTAAGGTTTACTAAATATTTAAAGCAAAAAGGAATAATATCATCTATTGGACACAGTAATGCTAATTTTAAAGAAATAGAAGAGGCACTAAGTATAAGAGATTTAAACATTACTCATTTTTATAATGCTTGTAGTGGGTATCATCATAGAACACCTGGAATAGTAAATGCAGGTTTATATTTTGATAACATTATGATAGAACTTATAGCCGATGGAATTCATGTTGATAGAAGTGTTATAAGAGAAACAGTTAAATTAAAAGGAGTAAATAAAATTATATTAATAACAGATTCTATGAGGGCAAAAGGGTTAGATGATGGTGTTTACAAACTTGGACCTTTAGATGTAATAAAAAAAGGAAATTCAGCTAGATTAAAAAATGGAAACTTAGGTGGAAGTATACTTTCTATGAATGAAGCATTTAAAAATATTATAGAGTATACAAATTGTTCATTGGAAGAAGCAGTTTTAATGACAAGTACAAATGCATCAATAAGAATGAAAATAAATAATAAAAAAGGCAGTTTAGATCTTGGTAAAGATGCAGATATAGTAATTCTAGATGAAAATTTAAATGTTTTAAAAACATATTGTAAGGGTATTTTATGTTATGAAAAATAATAAGGTTTAAATTTGAGGAGGTAATTTAACATGGGGAAAATAAAAATAGCATTAATAGGAGCTGGAGCAAGGGGAATGTATGCATATGCTCCATATGTAAAGGCAAATCCAGAAATTGTTGAATTTGTTGCAGTAGCAGAACCAAATGAAACTAGAAGAAATCAATTTAAAGAGGAATATAATATAAAAGACGAAAATGTGTTTGATACTTGGGAAAAACTTTTAGAAGGTGAAAAATTAGGTGATGCTATAATAATAGCTAATAATGATGAATCACATTATGAACCAACAAAGATTGCATTAGAAAAGGGTTATCATGTGTTATTAGAAAAACCTATGAGTAATAAATTAGATCATATAGTTAAATTAGGAGAGCTTGCTAAAAAATATAGTAATCAAGTTTTTATGATATGTCATGTATTAAGATATACACCATTTTTTAGTGAATTGAAAAAAATTATAGATTCAAAGGAACTAGGACAACTTATAAACATACAACATAATGAAAATATAGCACATTGGCACTTTGCACATAGTTTTACAAGGGGAAATTGGAGAAATAGTGATGAGACAAGCCCTTTAATTTTAGCAAAGAGTTGTCATGACATGGATTTATTGTTATGGTTTGCTGAAAGTAATTGCAGAAAGATAGCATCATTTGGACATCTCTCACATATGAATTCAAAGAGTTTTAAAGAAGGAATGGCAGATAGATGTTTAGATTGCAATTTTAAAAATCAGTGTCCATATTCAGCGGTTAAACTTTATTTAGGTGAAAAACCAATATTTAAAACGGTGGTACATCCAATACCTACAAAAGAAAATTTAGAAGAGGCTTTAAGAACTGGTCCTTATGGAAGATGCGTATATAAATGTGATAATAATGTAGTGGATCATATGGTAACTATATTAGAGTTTGAAAATAATATAACGGCAACATTTAATTTATCAGCATTTACTGATGAGTGTAATAGAACATTAAAGCTTATGTTTACACATGGAGAAGTAAGAGCACATGATGGGAAAAATATAATAGAAGTTAAAAACTTTAATGAATCTGAATGGAAAACAGTAGTACCAGAAGTAGTTAAAAGTGGACATCTTGGAGGAGACACTGAGATTATGAAGAACTTTATAAATATTATAAGAGGCGAAAATGGACAAGTTAAGACATCAGCACTAACATCAGTTGAAAGTCACATAATGGCATTTGCAGCAGAACATTCAAGACTTAACAGTGAAGTAGTTAATGTAAAAGAGTTTTGGGAAAAAAATATATAAAGTTGTAGAAAGATAAAATAAAATTTAAAATTAATAATTTTAAAAATAAAATTGGAACACTATTATAAATGAAGAAATTTAAAACGCTATTCTGTGAAATTTTAAAAGAAACTCTAAATGTATTTTTCTTTAATTTTTAAGACTACCTTCAGATGCGACGTCCTGTCTTAACTTCAGCTTGCCCCGTCCTTGGGGCAAGGTCGTAAAAATTAAATAAAAATCCATAAGATTTTCTAATTAAAGTTTAAATGAATAGCTTATTTAAATTTTTCATTATAATAAATTTGTGCATTCATATAAATATATTATTTTAAATTGTAAGTGGTAATTAATCTATAACATATAGTATTATTTACAATTGGACAATGGAATTTTAATAAGGTAATGAAGAGATGAATTTAGAAGTGTTATAAGAAAATCTAAAATTTTCATAAAAAATAGAAATAAAATAATTAAATTATGGAAACAATATTTTTATGATTATTAAAATATTTATGAGAATTTAGAGGTGAGTTTATGAGACTTCCGAAGCACATAGGAATTATACCAGATGGAAATAGAAGATGGGCTATGGCAAATGGTTTAAGCAAGGAAAAAGGATATGATAGTGGAATAGAGCCGGGATTAAGTCTTTTTAATCTTTGTAAAAATGCTGGAATTGATGAAATAACATACTATGGTTTCACGACAGATAATGCTAAAAGACCAGATAATCAAAAAAAGGCTTTTACAGAGGCGTGTATAAACGCAGTAAAAATATTATCAAAGGAAGATGCAGAGTTATTAGTTATAGGAAATAAAGATTCTAAGGTGTTTCCAAAAGAGTTAGTGCCGTACACACAAAGAAAAGTGTTTGGCAAGGGGGGAATGAAGGTTAATTTTTTAGTGAATTATGGTTGGGAATGGGATTTAAATGAATTAAAAAGTGGAGATGTAAGTAAAAAGAATGTAGATAACAATATAAAATCTAAAGATATATCAAGGATAGATCTTATAATTAGATGGGGTGGTAGAAGACGGTTAAGTGGATTTTTACCAGTTCAATCAGTATATTCAGATTTTTATATTATTGATGATTATTGGCCAGAGTTTAAACCAGAACATTTTTATCAGGCACTACAATGGTATGATAAACAAGATGTTACATTAGGTGGTTAAAGTATTAAAAAAGGAACTAAGTTTTTTCTTAGTTCCTTTTTAGCATTATGCAATAGAGTTTTTTTCAAGCATAATAGAATTAGCTAAATCAATTGCATCATCTATACAATTAGTTATATAACTTTCTTTAAATCTTTTAACCATGCCCATATTATTTAAAATTTTAAATGGCTGAGGTTGAATTCCGCATAATATAAGTTTTATATTATTTTTAGAACAGAATTTTTCTATTGATTCTAGTGCATTATAAGCACTTATATCCATAACTTTAGTGTTGTTCATTTTTAATATTAATATTTTATTTAATGATTCTGTTAAAATTGAATCATTTAAAGTGTCTGTTACAGCAAAGAAAAGAGGACCATCTATTTCAAAAATTGAAATGTTATCTTTAAAATCTTCTTTGATATTTTTATGATTAACTACTTCAGTTACTTCTGTATGAACAGTCATTCTTCTAATGAATAGACACATTGCAATAAGCATTCCGGCTTCTATTGCTATTACAAGATCAAAGATAACTGTTAAGAAGAATGTTGCTAAAAGTACTATTAAATCACTTTTAGGTGCTTTAATCATTTCTTTCATTTCTTTCCATTCACCCATATTATAAGAAACAACCATAAGGATTGAAGCTAGGGTAGTTAAAGGAATGAATTTTGCTAGAGGCATGAATACTTTCATTATTAAAAGTAATGTTAAAGCATGTACAATTCCTGAAATAGGACTTCTACCACCATTTTTTACGTTAGCAGCAGTTCTAGCAATTGCACCAGTTGCAGGAATACCTCCAAATAATGCAGAGCCTATGTTACCAACACCTTGAGCAATAAGTTCCATGTTAGAATCATGTTTATCATCAATCATTTTATCAGAAACAACAGCTGATAGTAATGATTCTATTCCAGCAAGTATAGCAATTGTAAATGCTGGTTGTATAAGCTTAGTTACAGTGCCAAAATCTATTTTAGGAATAGTTGGCATTGGAATCTTAGAGCTTATTTCTCCAAATTGACTTCCAATTGTTGCTACAGGCAAATCAAATATATATACTACTGAAGTTGCAATTATTAGTGCAACTAAAGAACCTGGTATAGTTTTATTAATCTTAGGCCATAAAAGTATTATAGCAAGAGAAAAAACACCAACTAATAAAGTAATTAAACTAGTAGTATTTATATTTGATATAAATGAAACAACCTTAGGTATAAACTCAGAAGGTACTTTATCAATTGAAAGTCCTAAAAAATCTTTTATTTGAGTTGTAAATAAAGTTACAGCAATTCCTGAAGTAAATCCAACGGTTATTGGATAAGGAATAAATTTTATAAGTGAACCAAGTTTACAAATACCAAATAATATAAGGATAATTCCAGCCATGAAAGTTGCAATTATTAAACCATCTACTCCATGTTCTGCTATTATTCCATAAACAATTACAACAAATGCTCCAGTAGGTCCACCAATTTGAACTTTACTTCCACCAAGAAATGAAATGAAGAATCCAGCTATAATAGCCGTAATTAATCCTTTTTCTGGACTTACACCAGAAGAAATTCCAAGAGCCACCGAAAGAGGTAATGCAATAATAGCAACAATTATTCCAGCAATTACATCTTTGAAAAGTTGCTCTTTAGAAAATGACTTGTCATTAACTAAATCAAAAATTTTAGGTTTAGTCATTAAAAATCCCTCCTATTAAATTTTAATAGTGCATAAAAAACAAATATATTTAGACACGGAAAAAAAACAATTATGTTTTCTTTAAATATTAAATAAAATAATTGCTAAATTTATAATCTAAAATATTTTATTTTTAAAAGCACGTGCTTTTTTACAAACCATTTATAATTATAATACTTATATAAAAATCTTCAAGAGAAATTTAAAAAATAGTTCATAAAAAGTTAAATAAATAAATATTTACAAAAAATTAAACAAAAAATGAGAATTTTATTTAAAAATAATCAGAAAAATTTAAAAAATATGGATTATTTTTGGTATAATATATTAAAGGGTTCAATGTATAAACTAAAATATTAACTTGGAACCACAGTGTAGCATTTAAAGGGAAGGGTGGCAATTAGATGAAGATAGGATTAGTTTTAGCAGGTGGTGGAGCTAAGGGGGCATATCAAATAGGTGCTTTTAAAGCTTTGAAAGAATTGAAGATAGATAAATATATAAGTGTTTTGGCAGGTACTTCTATTGGTGCTCTTAATGCAATGCTTTTAATGCAGGATGATTTGGAGTTATCAGAAAGTATATGGGGGACTATAACTCGTGAAAAGATTTTACCTATAGATGAAAAAGATTTAAATAAGAAAAGTTTCCTTATATCATTAGGATTAAAGAATATTAATTTTATAAAAAAACATATGCCAAAGATGATATCAGGTGGAAATATTTCAAGAGAAGGTCTTGATGAGATAATGGAAGTTTTAGATTTTAATAAAATAAAGGAAAATAAAATGGTTTGTTATGCTGCATGCACAGAGGTACCATCATTAATGCCAAAATATTTTAAAGTTAATGATTATGAACCAGAAGATATAAAAAAAATATTACTTGCAACTTCAGCATTACCAATGATATATGAATGTGAAGAAATAGAATGTACTAAATATTTAGATGGAGGTATAGTTGATAATATTCCAATACAACCAGTTTATGGAGAAGGATGTGACATTATAATAATAATACATCTGTCTAAAGAAACTCCAGTAAATAAAAAAATGTATCCTAATACTAATATAATTGAAATTACTCCATCAGAAATAGAAGAAGGAGTACTGGATGGAACATTAGACTTTACTATAGAAAGTGCTAAAAAGAGAATGAAATTAGGATATGATAATACTATGGAAATGTTTCAGCCAATATTTAAAATTTTTGAATTTATAAAACAAAATGAAATAGCAGAGGAATTAAATAAAAAAGTTGTAAATGAAGAAATTTGTGAGAATAGAACAGAAGGTTTTGTTGAAGGCATAAAACATATATTTGCTAAGAAAAAAGATTAAAATTATAAATAAAAGCATGAATTTTTATGTTCATGCTTTTATATTTTATATAAGTTTATTTACTTTAATTTCTCCATCAACTATAGTCATTAGGATGTTGATGTTTTTTATTTTATTACTTTCTATAGAAAAGATGTCTTTATCTAATACAACCATATCAGCAAGTTTACCTGTTTCTAGTGTGCCTTTTATATTTTCTTCAAAAGAGCTATAAGCACCGTTTATGGTGTATGATTTTAGAGCATCTAAAACAGAGAGTTTTTCATTTGGCAGCCAACCGTTTTTAGGATAATTTTGAAGATCTGTACGGTTAACAGCACAGTGAATGCCATTCATAACATTAAAATGTTCTACGGGGCAATCTGAACCACTAGATATAGAGATCCCCATGTTATTCATTGTATTAAAGGCATAAGTGTCTTTTGCTTTTTCTGTGCCAATTCTATTTTCAACTATGTGTAAATCATAGTGAAGGAATATTGGTTGTATATATGCAAGCGTATTTAATTTTTTCATTTTGTTTAAAGAATTTTTAGTTGTAAGTTGACAATGAACAATACCATGACGTAGTGGGTTGGAAATTTCAGAAAATTTTTCGTAGGAATCTAAAACCCAATCTATGGCTTTATCACCAATGGCATGAACAGCTACTTGCATATTGTTATCATTAGAAATTTTAATGAATTCATCTAAAGTAGATTTATCTAAATTTGCAATTCCTAAATTATTTTTATCATCTTCATAAGGTGTATTTAGTAGAGCAGTTCTACCACCTAAAGCACCATCTAAAAGTAATTTTAATGGACCTATCTTAAAGAAATTGTTTCCACTATGAAATTTAATTTTATTATTATTAAGATACATTTTAAATTCTGAAATATTTTCAAATAAACATTGTTCATAAACTCTTACAGGAAGTTTGTTTTCTAATGAAAGTTCACTGAAAGCTTTCAAAACAATATCACAATCTCGAATTGGCAATGCACAAAAATCATCACTTTGTACTGAGGTTATACCATTTTCTAATAGTTCATTACAAGTGAGTAAAATCATTTTTTTCAATTCTTCTAAAGAAGGATTTTTTATAATGCTATTAAGTAAATTAAGTCCATCTTCGGAAAAAAGTCCTTTTTCTAAGTTAATATGATTATTTTCTAAACATTCGTTAGTAGTTTTTAAAAGCTCTATAGCTTTTGAATTACAAATAGATATATGGCCACAAGCTCTTTTAAGGATTATTGGAATTTCAGTAGATATTTTATCTAAATCTAACCTTGTAGGAATTCTTTTTTCTTTAAAATTATCTTGATTCCAGCCACGGCCTATAAGCATATCATTTTTATTTAATTTATTATATATAATATAATTTTTAGATTCAGTAATTAAATTATCTATAGATGTGCAGTTAGATAAATTTAATTTTGATTTAAAGTATCCATAACCTAAAAGATGCATATGACTGTCATTAAAACTAGGTAACATAACTTTATTATCAAGATTAATAATTTTTTCATATTCATGCTGAACATTTTTTATGTCACTTTTATGTCCAAGAAAAGAAATAGTATTATCTTTAATACCTAATACTTCATAAGTAGAATTATTCTCATCTAAAGAATGTATGTTACCATTAATAAATAATATATTCATTACAATATCCCCCATAAATTTAAATAAAAGTTATATATTATAGTATATCAATAAAATATTTCAAATTACATAGAATTCTAAGTTTGAATTTTTATTCATGTTTCTTGATGAAAGAAAAAGTTTTTCAATTGATACTAGAAACATTACAGTTTGTTAATATAGTTATATTTGGAACCAGTTTACAATTGAAAATTGAAAGTTATGGTTAATATTAAAACTATGGTTAGTAAGAATATTATAGTGGGGAATTCATTCTCCAACATGAATTTTTTATGGATAAATATTATATTAATTTTATTTGAAGTACAAATAAAACAGTGTAGCGGGGATTTCAATCCCTGAAGATATCCATCATAATTAATTCCCAATATAAAAAGAAGACTAAAATGTAATAGTAGTATCATTTGATAAAGATGGTATTTAAAAATTGAAAACCTATAAATAGATTAAGAAATATATATAAATATTTATAGTTATGGTATAATTTAAGCACGAAAAAAACATAAATTATAAATATAATGTCATTAAAAGGAGATTGAAGAAGATTTATGGAGCTAAGTGTATATTTAAAAGAAAAAAAAGAACCTGTAGTTTATAAAGGTGATAGAATAGATGTTTTGGATTTTACAATGAATGGTGTAAAATATAAACAAATAAGGTACTTTAGAAATGGATTTAGCAAAAGTGAATTAATAGAGGAAAGTTTAATAAATAAAACCCAATTAAAAAAGTAAAATAAGTCTCATTTAAAATAGATGGGACTAAAAATAAAATACAGAAAATTTAAACAAAAGGGTTGTTGATGGGGGGAGAAGTATGGGGAAAAGGAAAAGTTTAAAATTAAAAAATGAATTGATTATTATTGTTTTAATAGCAAGTATAATTCCAATAGCTATATTAGGTATTAATCTTATTAAATCGGAATACAAAACGGCTAAAGAATTATTCGTAAATGAAACATATGAAAAACTTAAGGGTGTTGAAAAAGAAATTGAATCATTAGTCATAAAAAATAGAGAATTTATAGAGGTATTATCAGAAACACCATATATTAGAGAAGCATTTAATAGTAATATTAATAATGAAAACACATTAAAAGTGTTCAAAACTTTAAAAGAATCTAATATTAATATATCATCTGTTTATATGGGGGGAGAAAATAAGCAAACATTGCTATATCCTAATAATGGATTGGATGATAATTATGATCCAACCACAAGGGAATGGTATATAAAAGCAAAAGAACAGGATACAACTTTGGTTACACCACCATATTTAGATGCATTTACATCAACAGATATAATAACAATATCTAGAAAAGTATTAAGTGAAGATAAGAAATTAATTGGTGTATTAGCAATAGATATTCAATTAGATAAACTTTCAGAAATAGTGTCAAAGTGCGAAATCGGAGAAAATGGATTTACATTTATGGCATATAATGATGAAAATATAATAGCTAGTAGTAATAAGGAATTTTTATCAAAAACTGTTAGTGAACAACAATTTGGAAAAGCATTAAAAGGTATAGAAAAAGAGGGAATAGTTAAATTAAATGATAAAAAGTATGTTGTTGAAAAAATAAAAAATGATAATGTTGGTTATACAACATATGGATTTATAGATGAAGAGGAAATATATTCATTAAGTATAAAAAATATAATAAGTCCATTAATAATGATACTAGTATTGTTAATAATTATAGGGATAATAATTGTTTTATTTTCAAAAAGAATTGAACAAATATGTACTAGAATAACCAATGTTTTAATAGAATGTAAAAATAAAAATTTTACTAAAAGAATAGATACTAATAATATAATCACACAGGAATTTAGTGATATATCTGAGTGTACTAATCTTATGATAGATGATATAGTGAAAATTTTAGGTGTGGCAGGAAATACATCAAAGGAATTAGCTAGAGAATCAGAAGAAGTAAATTCAATAGTAAATGAATTTAAAGAAGTTATAAATAACATAGCAGAAGCAATGTCACAGTTATCTAATGGAACTATAGAGCAAGCTAATTCATTAGAAGAAAGTGTTGAATTATCTTTAGAATTAGGAAATCAATTAAATGAAGCTACAAAATCTTCAGAGCAAGTTAAAAACATTTCCAATAATGTTGAAGATAAAACTCAAATAGGGAAAAATACTATTGTTGAATTAAATAATATACAAAAAGAAAGTGATGTTTCTATATGTAATGTGGTAGAAAAATCTAAAGTATTACATGAAAATTCTAAAAAAATAAATAGTATAATTGATACTATGAAATCTATAACAGATCAAACTAATTTGCTTGCGTTAAATGCAAGTATAGAAGCTGCTAGAGCTGGAGAAGCAGGAAGAGGATTCTCTGTTGTTGCAGATGAAATAAGAAAATTAGCTGAACAATCAAAAATATCTGCAAATGAAATAGAAAATATAATAAATGTAAATATAAATGATATAGATATGGTTATATTAGAAATTAAAAAATCCAAAGAAAGTATAGAAGAAACTTCTAATAATGTAGATGGAACATTTAAAATTTTTAATGATATAAATGAAGCTATAAAAAATTTAAATAATTTTATTATTAAAGTAAATGAAAATTTAATAAAAATAGATGAATCAAAAAATTTATTTATTGAAAAAATACAAAATGTTTCAGCAGTATCAGAAGAAGCAGCAGCTTCTACAGAAGAGGTTACGGCATCTACAAATAATCAAGCTGAAAAAATAGAGGAATTAAATATATCATCTCAAAATTTAAAAAAATTAGCTAATAATATCTATGATATTATAGATGAATTTAAAATAGAGTAAATTTTATACAAAATAGTTATCTTAAATGTTAAGGTAACTATTTTGTATTTATATGTAAAGTTGAAGTTTTTATATTTTAAAGATAATTATTTTACGTATGTATCAAATATTGACCAAATTATAAAAAAATAGTAAACTAATTTTGTAAACTAGGTAAACGATAAAAGTTTACAAAATGGAGAGGTAAGTTATGAAAAACAAAATAAGGGAATTAAAAGATAAAATTTTAAGTGGACAAGATATTAATTTAGAAGAAGCTTTAGAAGTAATAAATATAGAAGAGGAAAATAAAGAAGCTTTAGAGGAACTTTTTATTGGTGCTAATGAAATAAGGAAAAAGTTTAATGGAGATATAGTAGATCTTTGTACAATTATGAATGTAAAAAGTGGAAGATGTAGTGAAGATTGCAAGTATTGTGCTCAGTCAATTCATTATAAAACAGGAATAGATGAATTTTCATTATTAGATGAAGAGGAAGTTTTAAAGGAAGCTAAAATTAATGAAGGGGAAGGAGCAAATAAGTTTTCTTTAGTTTCAAGTGGTAGAGGAATAATCAATGAAAGTGAATTTGAAAAATTGCTTAAAATATATAAAAGGTTAAAAAAAGAAACCAAACTTCATTTGTGTGCATCTCATGGAATTATTACATATGAGCAGGCAGTAAAGTTAAAAGAAGCTGGTGTTGAAATGTATCATCACAATATAGAGAGTTGCGAGAATTTTTACAAAAATATATGTAGCACACATAGTTATGAAGATAGAATAAATACTATTAAAAATGTAAAAAAGGCAGGTCTTAAGATATGTTCAGGAGGAATTTTAGGTCTTGGAGAAAGTAGAGAAGAAAGAGTTAAGATGGCTTTTGAACTAAAAGAATTAGATGTAAATTCAATTCCTTTAAATATATTAACACCTATTAAGGGAACACCTTTTGAAAATAATGAAAAGGAAAATCCAATTGAACTTATAAAAACTATGGCTGTGTTTAGATATATAAATCCAAAGATAGTAATAAGATATGCAGGCGGTAGAATGCAATTAAAGGAAAATCAAAGATTAGGATTAAAAGCAGGTATAAATGGAGCTCTTACAGGAAATTTTTTAACAACTATAGGAAGCACTATTGAGAGTGATAAGAAAATGATAGAAAGTGAAAATTTAAAAATTATAGAAAATATTTAGATTAGGAAGTGTTTAAATGAAATCATTATTTATTGTTGGAACTGATACTGATGTTGGAAAGACTTTTATAAATGGATTATTTACATATAAGTTAAAGGATTCTAATGTAATTTCTTACAAGCCTGTACAAAGTGGGTGTATGGAAAATGGTAAGTTTTATATTTGTGATGTAGAGTTTGTAAATAAACTTTGTAAATTTAATGATGAAAAGAAAAAAGATATGAACACTTATGCGTTAGGTGAAGCTGTATCACCACATTTAGCAGCTGAAATGGACGATGTAAAAATATGTAAAGAAAAAATTATTAAAGAATATGGTAAGTTGAAAAATAAATATGATTATGTAGTAGTTGAAGGGGCTGGAGGGTGTATAGTTCCAATAATTAGAGATGAATATTATATGTGTGATTTAATAAGAGATTTAAATATTTCAGTTGTGGTAGTTGCAAGTACAAAAGTAGGTTCAATTAATCATACATTACTTACTATAGAATATTTAAAATCTAAAAATATAAAAATCAATGGTATTGTGTTTAATGGATATTCAAATAATTTTTATGAAGATGATAATATAAAAATCATATTAAAAAATAGCAAAATAGATAATTATCTAGTTGTAGATAAATTAGAAAGTTTAGATATAGATGATATAAAAGTATATTTTGATAAAATTCAAAAACAAGATATAGAAAAGTTTTTTTAGGAGTGAATAATATGAATGAATTACAAAAGAAAGATTTAGAATATATATGGCATCCATGTTCTCAAATGAAGGACTATGAAAAATTGCCACCTATTGTTATAAAAAATGGAAAAGGTGTTTACTTAGAAGATGTAGATGGAAATAAGTATATAGATGCTGTTTCATCATGGTGGGTAAATTTATTTGGACATAGTAATGATAGAATAAATAAAGCATTATATAATCAAGCTAGTACACTTGAACATGTTATTTTTGCAGGGTTTAGCCACGAAAAAGCAATAGAATTATGTGAGAGAATTATAAAAGTTGCACCAAAGGGAATGAAAAAGGTTTTGTTTGGTGACAATGGTTCATCAGCAGTGGAAATAGCATTAAAGTTAAGTTTTCAATATCATATGCAAGTTGGTAAAAAGAAAAAGACTAAGTTTATAGCAATTAGTGATGCATATCATGGTGAAACTATGGGAGCATTATCAGTTGGTGGTGTTGATTTATTTAGTTCTATGTACAAGCCATTATTAATAGAGACAATAAAAGTTAATGGACCAGATTGTTACAGGTGTCCATACAATAAAAATAGAGAAACTTGTAATGCTGAATGTTTTGAAAGTATGGAAAAAGCTATTAAAGAAAACCATGAAGAAATTACAGCTGTAATAATAGAGCCAATGATTCAAGGTGCTGCTGGCATGAAGATGTATTCACCAAATTATTTGAAAAAGTTAAAAAAGTTATGTGATGAATATGATATAAATTTAATTGCTGATGAAATTGCAGTTGGTTTTGGACGAACTGGAAAAATGTTTGCCTGTGAACATGCAGGTATTTCACCAGATATAATGACTGTATCAAAAGGTCTTACAGCAGGATATATGCCAATGTCATTAGTTTTAACTGCAGATAAAATATATGATGCTTTTTATGATGATTATGAAACAATGAAAGCATTTTTACATAGCCATAGTTATTCAGGAAATCCATTAGGTTGTGCTGTAGCAGTAGAAACTTTAAAGATATTTGAAGAAGAAAATATTTTAGATACAATAGATAAAAAATCTAAGTATTTAAAAGAAAAAATAGAAAGCACATTGTTAGATATAGAATATGTAGGTGACTATAGACAACTTGGAATGATTGGTGCTATAGAACTTGTTAAAAATAAAGAAACTAAAGAAGCTTTCCCATGGCAAGATAGAATAGGATATAAAATTTATCAGCTTGCACTAAAAAAAGGCGTGCTTCTAAGACCACTTGGAAATGTTATATATTTTATGCCACCATACATAATAACAAAAGAAGAAATAGACATAGTTGTAGATACTGCAAGAGAATGTATAGAAGAATACTTTAGTAATAATAAATAATTTTTAGGGTTCATTTAGTTTTAAAATTAGATGAACCCTTGTTTTCTACCAACCTAAAAGGTCTTTTTCAAGTTGTTCAAAGTCATATTTTCGTTGTTCAAAGTTATTGAAGCTGTCTTTTTCCTTTTTGTATAATTTATTTTCAAAGTTATCTATAGTAGGTTTTTGTGTTTTGTTTTTCCAGTTTTTAAGAATGCCTTCTACGTAGTTAAGGTTTAAAACATTATTCTTAACAGCTTCAGTCATGGCATTTTTCAAAGTTTCATCACCATAGTTTTTTGATAGTGAGTCAATTATAGATTTAGTAACATTAGTTAAAGGAGAAAAACCACAATCATTATAATAACTATAAAGTTCATTTTCACAAGTATCAGTATTTAAATCCTTAGAGGTATTGTAATTAAAATCCATATCTAAATTACAATTATTAGTATTTAAGTTGTTATTATTATTAACTCTATTTATAGAGTTAATATCTAAATCTTTAGATTTAGATAAATTATAAAATAACGAAGTTATTTTATTTAATATATTAAATATATATTTAGCTAAGGACTTTAATCCAAGGAGGGACGTGAAAAAATCCTTAGCTTTGGATAAAAAATCTATACCTATGGATGTGTTTTCATCATCATATGAAAATAAATCCAATACAGAAAAGTCGTCAATTGGGCTAGTTGTTTTAGACGTAAGAATAGCATTTAGGATATTTTTAAAGTCTTTTTCTTTAGAATTTTTAGCATCACAATTAGATGTAGCAGTTTTTGGGCTACATTCTGTTTTAGTTTTTTCTTTAACATTTATAAAAATATTATGAAATTCATTGCTCAAGGCATAAAAGGAGTATGTACCTCCAGATTTTAAAGTTTTATGTTTTAGAATGTTAGCTTTGCAAAGTTTTTTTAGTTTTCTATAAAGTGTATCCTTTTTTATATTAAGTATAGGAAATGTATTTATAACATCACTATAATTTAGCCAATAGTATTTTTCATTATCAATAACCTTACAAATAAACTCATCATTATCAATTCCCTTTTTAAAATAATCTAAAATAAGTAAGTCATCTAGTGACAATCCCATCTCTTTGCAATAAACTTGATTAATGTTTGAAATTGAAAACATAATAAAACCCCCTAAAAGTAATTTAAAAGCTACTGCTTCAATCTCTATATAGGTAAAAAAAGCAAAAAACAACAAAATGAAAATGGGAATTTTCAAAAAGTTTACAATTACATGTAAAAAGTACATAAATTTAAAAGATACTTAACTTTATTTTGTAATATAGGGTTCCAAGTTCAAATTTAAAGTAATGTATTTCTCAAATGATAGTATTTAGCTTACAGTTTATTCTGATATCATGGGTGAAACCAACTAAGAACTAAGAGTGAAAAGTGAATAGTTATGGTGAATATTACTCGCTTCGCTTTTAATATCTAAAAATAGAAATATAAAAAAACTAGTTTTTTTTATATGTTTTAACTAATTTGCTAATCAAATTATCATAAAATTTGATTTAAAAAATTGATACTCCAGTTTTATCCTTCATTGTTAATTTTGTATAACACTTCAAATTACTTTTTCTCAACTGAAACATGAATAATGTTAGTAAAAAAACAGGAATTATTTAAATCGTTATTTATAAAAATTTCAAAGAAACTCTAATTAATTTGCTATTTTATTTCCAATATTAAACGGCTATTAGTAAATTAAATTAAGAGTAAATTTAATAAGCAAGAAATTTTAAATAGACAATGTTTTTGAAAAGAATATAATTGCAATTGAAGAAATAAATTTGAATTAAAGATTATTTTCTTTAGATAATTAAAAAATAATTTGAAAAATATTTAAGAAGTAATTATGGGGAAAAATTCATTTAACTAATAAATTGAAATAAATAATTAATAGTAACTTACGTTACCGAAATAATATATACGTTAATTTATAATAAGTTCATGAAGTGATTCAGTATTTCCACGGAAATATTTTAAAAAGAAAATTTATTAAGTTAATGAACAATTAATTATATATTATTAGGAGGAAGTAAGTTATGAGTATGTTTTGTTATCAATGTCAAGAAACAGCAGGATGTAAGGGTTGTACTATAAAAGGAGTTTGTGGAAAGGATGATACATTAGCTAAGTTACAAGATTTATTAGTTTATGTAGTTAAGGGAATAGCAGTAGTTAATGAAAGAGCAAATGCTGTTAATGTTAATGATAAAGAAGTAGACAAGTTTATAATAGAGTCATTATTTGCAACTATAACTAATGCAAATTGGGATAAGAAATTCTTTATTAATAAAGTATCAGAAGGATTAAGATTAAGAGAAGGATTAAAGGAAAAGGTTAAATCAAATAACGGTGATTTAGAAAATTTAGCTGAAGCTGCAATTTGGTATAGTGAAGATGAAACTGAAATGATGGCAAAGTCAGAAAAAGTAGGCGTTTTATCAACTGAAAATGAAGATATAAGATCTTTAAGAGAGATGATTACTTATGGTATTAAGGGGTTATGTGCTTATATGAAGCATGCTAATCATTTAGGATATGATAATGATGAAATAAGTAGATTTATGGACAGAGCTTTAGCATCTACTGTAAATGATGATTTAACAATAGATGAACTTATTGGAATTACATTAGAAACTGGAAAGTTTGGCGTTGATGGTATGGCTTTATTAGATAAAGCAAATACTGAAAGCTATGGTAATCCAGAAGTTACAAAAGTAAATATTGGAGTTAAATCTAACCCAGGAATATTAATTAGTGGACATGATTTAAAAGATATAGAAGCATTATTAAAGCAAACAGAGGGCACAGGAGTAGATGTGTATACACATAGTGAAATGTTACCAGCACATTACTATCCAAAATTAAAGAAATACTCAAACTTAGTTGGTAACTATGGAAATGCATGGTGGAAACAAGATGAAGAGTTTGAAAAGTTTAATGGACCTATATTAATGACAACAAATTGCTTAGTAATGCCAAAAGAGTCTTACAAAGATAGAGTTTACACAACTGGTGTTGTAGGTCATGAAGATTTAAAACATATTAAAGCAGATAAAAATGGAGTTAAAGATTTTAGCGAAATTATTGAACATGCAAAAAGATGTAAAGCACCAACAGAAATAGAAAATGGTGAAATAATAGGTGGATTTGCACATGAGCAAGTATTTAGTTTAGCAGATAAAGTTGTAGAAGCTGTAAAAACTGGAGCAATTAAAAAATTCTTTGTAATGGCAGGTTGTGATGGAAGAGCTAAATCAAGAAATTACTATACAGAGTTTGCAGAGAGATTACCAAAAGATACAGTAATTTTAACTGCTGGATGTGCAAAATATAAATATAATAAATTAAATCTTGGAGATATAAATGGAATACCTAGAGTTTTAGATGCAGGACAATGTAACGATTCATATTCACTTGCATTAATTGCATTAAAATTAAAAGAGGTATTCGAGTTAAATGATATAAATGAATTACCAATATGCTATAACATTGCATGGTATGAGCAAAAAGCTGTTATTGTATTATTAGCATTATTACATTTAGGAGTTAAGAATATTCATTTAGGACCAACACTTCCAGCATTCTTATCACCAAATGTTGCTAACGTTTTAATTGAAACTTTTGGAATAGCAGGAATAACAACTGTAGATGAAGATATGAAAATCTTCTTAGGAGAATAATTAAAAATTAAAAAATAATTTTTATAATCAATAAAACAAGCTTTATTAGATTTAATAATAAAGCTTGTTTTATATTTTATAGGAATATAAGTTGAAAAATGAAATTATTCAAATATCAAATGAGAATAATGTTATTCCAAGAAACAGGAATTATTTAAAACGTTATTCATAAAAATTTCAGCTTGGAACCCTATAATAGGCTTTCATAGCATTTCTATAATAATTTTGATACAATATAAAATGGAAAATATGAAATAAATATAAAGAAATGGTATGAGGTGTATTTATGAAAAAACAATTAATTTTAATTTTATGCTTAAGTTTTATGCTTGTTTTTGTTGGATGTAGCAAGGATAATAGCAATAAAAATGGTATAAAAACTAATAAGGAAAAAAATAATGTTACTGAAAGTAAGAAAATAAAAGAAAATAATAAGGAAAAAAATTCTTTAAATAATAAACAAAAAGATAGTAAAAATACTATTGAAGCAAGTGATAATAAGGAAAATGAAGAACAGAAAAAAGATTCCAATGATGAAAAAATTGATAATACAAATTCAAATGAAGTAACTTCTAACGAAAATAATGATATAAAAAAAGAAAATGAAAAAAATTATATGGGAAAATGGCAAATTGATAAATATATTTTTGCTGGAATTGGAATATATAGCGAAGATGATGTTAAAGCTTTTATAGGTAAAACAGTGGAATTTACTAATGAAAATGCTAATTATTTTCAAGAAAAACGTGCTAATGAAATGAAAGTTTTAAAAAATCCAATTTATAAGGAAAATCAAATGAGTGTAGAAGAATATTTAAATGGATATAAACTTTCTAATGATGTAGTTGGATTAAATGGAAATACTGTTAACCAAATTCAGATTACAGATGAAAATGGAAATAGTGTTTTATCATTAGTAAAAGATGATAATAGACTATTTATACATTTACCTGGAGTTTTCTTAGAACTTAAAAAGGTTATATAAATGTGTATAAACTAAAATATTAAATTTAAACCTGATATTAGAATAAGGGGTGATGTATATAGATACAATTATCTTATTTGTACTATGTATATTTTTTATAATAGCTAGTATGATAGTATTTTATTTAATATTTAAACATACAACTTTAAATAAAACTAGAAAAATCTTAATAACTTTAAATTCAATTTTTTTAATTTTTAATGTTATAGTTTTATTTATATTTATTATACTATGTATAATATCTTATTATTTTATTGGTTAATGAATGAATTTAAAATATTTAAATATATAAAAGCAATTAAAGTGTTATACAAAATTAACAATTAACGATGAACAATTAACAATGAAGGATAAAACTGAAGTCTCAGTTTTTTAAAATCAATTTTTATAATGATTTGCAAAGCAAATTATTTAAACACAATATAAAAACGTAGTTTTTAGGTATTTCTATTTTAAATATTAAAAGTGAAGCGAGTAATATTCACCATAACTATTCACTTTTCACTCTTAGTTCTTAATTGGTTTTAACCATGATAGCAGAATAAACTATAAGCTTAAAAGAATCATTTGATAAAAAGATTACTTTAAATTTCAGCTTGTAACCTATAGAAAAGGCTATATAAGAATAAATTTGTAAAAATTAATTCTTATATAGCCAATTTTTATATTAGTATTTTTTTATAATTTCATCAATTATTTTAGGTTTATTAGAAAAGTCATTTATAAAGAGTTTATCATTTTTTCTATTTAACATAGAAAGTTTTTTTAAATATCTTAAATAGTAATCTTGAGTAGATTTTTTAATCATCAGTATATTCCTCCTTGCAATTATCTGGCATTTTTTTATAATAATTTTGAAAAAAATGATAGTTATATTCAGGTTTAAAGTAATGTTTTCGTTTTATCCAAATGAATCCATCACATTTAGATATAACGGCAACATCAACGGGACCACCAACAGTAGAAGATTTCTCATCTACTGCAACCTGACGTTTAAATGAAGTTAAATTAACTAGGGATTCAGCCATGGAAGATAAATCATCTATAGGAAGATAGCGTATTGCTTTTAGTACAGGGACTAAATATTCCTTTTGAGAATGTTTCATTATATCATCTAAGACTTTTTCCCAACGTAAATTTAATTCAGTTTTAATACATTTTTTATCATCTTCTTTTAATATGTCTTTATCTAAATTATCTATAAAGCCTAATATATATTTGTCGAAGGAGTTTTGTATTATATTTAAATAGTCTAAACTAATTCCTCTTAAAAAAGTATTAACTATATCAACTTGAGCAAATGGAATTATACATTGATCCATTTCTAGTGTTACATTTTCATAAATATCAACTTTATATTTTAAAAAGTTTTTTATAAATCCAGAAATTTTATAACAAACAAGAGATGGAAAATTATCTTTATCTCCAAATCCAGATATAACAACACCAGTATAATTACCTAAAAATATATCTTTTTGAAATATTAAGTTGCAAGTTGAAATAAGCTTATCTAAATGTTCATTATCCATAATATCAGTTCCAACTAACTCGCCAATGTATTTTTTGCATAGGTCGGAATAGGTTGATTCTATGCTGCAAGTTAGATTTTCAGGAACATCATCTAAATCTTTAGCATTATATATTTTATCAAAATATAAATCTATAATATTATTAGCTATTTTTGAAACTTCATCATGGTTAAGCTTTCTATCAAGTTTTTCTGCTAAATTAAAATATTCATCTTCAATTTTTTTGCTTATTTCATTTATTAAAGGCAAAACCATTTGAATATAATATTTTTTTTCATAAGTTTCAAATTTGTACTCATTTTCTTTCAATTTATTTATAAAGTTATCTCCATATTCAATAAGGTAATCTTTTTTTGAATCACCAAGATGACAACGATAATTTTTTATTATTATATCCCAAGGAATTCCCATAAACTCTGCATTATTGTAAATCATGATACCAAGAGGTTCATATTTGGATAACATAAATAGTTTATTTGCAGTATTATAAAATTTTGTTCTATCTCCTATAGTAACAGCACTATCAGCAGCTAGAGCTATGGCTCGTTTATTCATAATAGCTATTTCGGCGGTCATAACATCACCCCTTAAGCCTATAATTCTATTATTAATATATTAAAATCTTTTATGTTTTATATTATGAAGAAAGTCGTTTTAATGTCAATGTAAAATAAAAAAATAGTAAAAATATACTTTTTAACAAAATATTAAATATTTCTAAATGGTAAAAATTTTCTTTTAATGGAGGGTTTATAACTACATTCACAGAATAAAATAGTAATAAAGACTAAGGTAGGGTGGTATTTTTATGGTGAGTTTGAATAGTTTTAAAATGGATAATATAAATAACAAATGTGCAAAATTCAATAATTTAATAAGTATGAACGAAGTGTTTTGGTGTAATGATAAATATAATGATGATTATAAAAATCTAGAAATTAGTTTAGAAGAGATTTTAGATGCTGAAAGAAGGTTTGAAAGATTTGCACCATTTATAGAAGAAGCTTTTCCAGAAACTAAAAATAGCAAAGGAATAATAGAATCTACTCTTATAAAAATAGATAAAATGAAGAGTAAGCTAGAGGAGCTATATGAAGTTAAAATTAAAGGTGAATTATACTGTAAATGTGATAATAATTTGCCTATATCTGGTTCTATAAAAGCTAGAGGTGGAATTTATGAAGTTTTAAAATATGCAGAAAGCTTAGTTTTGGAAAGAAATATGATTAGTATTGAGGATAATTATAAAAAACTTAATAATGATGAGTTTAAGAAATTTTTTTCAAAGTTTAGTATTGTAGTAGCATCTACAGGAAATTTAGGATTAAGTATTGGCATTATTTCTAAAAAGTTTGGATTTAATGTAAGAGTTCATATGTCTAAGGATGCAAAGAAGTGGAAAAAAGATTTACTAAGAAATATCGGAGCTAAAGTTGTAGAACATGATGGTGATTATAGCACTACAGTAAGGTTTGCAAGAAATGAATTTAAAAAGCATAAAAATAGTCATTTCGTAGATGATGAAAATTCTAGAGATTTATTTTTAGGATATTCAGTAGCTGCATTAAGGTTGAAAAATCAATTAGAAGAAAAAAATATAAAAGTAGATAGCAATCATCCATTGTTTGTATATTTACCTTGTGGTGTAGGGGGAGCACCAGGTGGAATAACTTTCGGATTAAAAAGAATATTTAAGGAAAATGTGCATTGCTTTTTTGCAGAACCAACTCATTCACCTTGTATGCTTTTAGGATTTATGACTGGAATGCATGATAAAGTGAATGTAAAAAGATATGGCATAGACAATATAACAGATGCAGATGGATTAGCAGTAGGAAAGCCATCTGGATTTGTAGGAAAGATTTTAGAAAAAGAAATAAGTGGAATTTATACTGTAGATGATTCGCAATTATATAAGTTATTATTTTATGCAAATGAAGTAGAAGAATTAAGGTTAGAACCTTCAGCATTAACTGGTTTTATAGGTCCAATAAAATTAAATCAATCACCAGAAGGAAATAAATATATAAATGCAAGAAATCTTACTAATATTATGGAAAGTAGTACGCATATTGTTTGGGCAACAGGAGGAAATATGGTTCCAGAAAATATAATGAATGATTATCTTACTAAAGGATATAATATTGCTAAAAATTTATAAAGTTTATAAGGAAACAATTTAAAAAATGAAATTATTTTTATTTCAGTTGAGAATTCTAATTAATTTAATGGAAAATTGAAAGTGAATGTAAAAATTGGACTTCCAATTTTAAATAATGATTTTTTATTAAATTTACTAAGCAAATTAATTGAAAACAATATAAAAACGTAGTTTTTAAGCATTTCTATTTTTAGATATTAAAAGCGAAGTGAGTAATATCAACTATAACTTTTCACTTTTCACTCTTAACTCTTACTTGGTTCCAAATATAAAAATAGAAATAAACTGTAAGCTTAATAATATCATTTGAGAAAGATGTTATTTAAAATTTGAACTTGGATACTCTTAATAGTGAGACTAGCTCGGAATCATTTTATAATAAGTATTTCTTTTGAAAGCAATATATTTACAACTGAAAAAATAGTTTTGAATTCGAGCTTGTTTCCCTATATAATACCCTATATAGGAATCCAAGTTGAAACTTTAAGTTATTGATGTTTAAGTTTAGAATTGTAATTCTAAATTTTAAATAATGATTTTTTATTAAATTTGCGCAGCAAATTAATTGAAAACAATATAAAAACGTAGTTTTTAAGTATTTCTATTTTAAAATATTAGGAACAAAGTGAGTAATATCAACCATAACTTTTCACTATTCACTCTTACTTCTTACTTGGTTCCAAATATAAAAATAGGAATAAACTGTAATGCTAATAGTATCATTTCACAAATATATTATTTTTGATTTGAAATTGGAACCATATAATAAAGTTTTGGAGGTAAAGATGTTAGAAGAGTTAAAGACTTTTATAGCTGTTGTAGAATATGAAAATTTTACAAAGGCAGGTGAAAGTATAAATTTATCGCAACCAAGTGTAAGTGTACATATAAAAAATTTAGAAGAGTATTTTAATGCTAAGCTTATAACACGATCTATAAAGCAAAAGAGTATATCTATAACAGAAGATGGATATTTACTTTACAAAAGAGCAAAAGAAATATTAAAGCTTATAGATAATACTAAAGATGAACTTAAAAATATATCTAAAACTGTGAAGGGACATTTAAAGGTAGGAGCAAGTTTTACTATAGGTGAGTATTTTTTGCCAACATTTTTAGCTCAGTTTTCAAAAGAATATCCTGAAGTTGAATTTGAAGTTATAATAGAGAATACTGCAAATATTTGTGAAAAAATAAAGAGTATGAAGCTCGATATAGGTTTAATTGAAGGGGTAGCTCCTTCAGTAGATTTTAAACAAAAATATTTTTTAGAAGATAGAATGGTAATAATGACATCATTTAATCATGAACTTACTAAACAAAAATTTTCTTATGACAATTTACAAAAACAAAACTGGATAGCAAGAGAGCGTGGTTCAGGAACTAGAGAGTATTTAGACATGTTTTTAACCACTAAAGAAATAACACCTAAAAGTATGATGGTTTTAGGTAGTAATTGTGCAATAAAAGAAGCTGTAAAAAACAATTTAGGAATAACATTAATATCTAATTATGTTACAGAAGATGGTGTTAAAAATGATGAACTTTCTGTAGTAGAATTAGATGGTGAATATAAGAGACATTTTTCGTATATATTACCAAGGGATATAATGAAATCAAGAGCAACAGAAGTTTTTATAGAAAAATTAATAGCATATTCAGAAAAGAAAAAAGCTAAATAGAAAAGTAGGTGTATAACAGGAATACACCTACTTTTTTATATCAATTCATAACTATTTAATTAAAGCTTAGCCATAAAATGATATAAAAAAGATTGTTAAAAAAATAATTATATTTAAGTATAAATTTCACAGTTTTATTGGCATTTATTGTGAAAAAATATTAACAAAATTGCGAAAATAAGATAATGTATTAACAAATATGAATTTAAGGTGTATTATATAAATAAATTAATTTTGAAATGGGAAAAATTTTTTCGAATAGATTGATAAAAAATTAACAAATTGTATATGCATATATAATTTTAGTATTTTAGAAAGAGAGAGATGGATATGTCAATAAAATCTAGAAAAGTAGCTATAGTAGGAACTGGATTAGTAGGTTCTAGTTGTGCTTATGCTTTAATTAATCAATGTGTATGTGAAGAAGTTATAATGATAGATATAAATAAAGATAGAGCTAAAAGTGAGGCATTAGATTTAATGCATGCTGTAGAATATATGTCACTAAGAACAAAAGTTAGAGTAGGATCTTATGAAGATTGTAAAGATGTGGATGCTGTAGTTATAACAGCGGGACCTGCTCCAAAAGAAGGACAAACAAGGCTAGATACTTTAGATGTAAGTGCAAAAATTTGCAAGTCTATAGTTAATCCTATAATTAATAGTGGATTTAATGGATTTTTTATAGTTGCATCTAATCCAGTAGATATAATTTCATATTATATATGGAAGCTATCAGGATTCTCTAAAAATAAAGTAATTGGTACAGGAACAGCTCTAGATACTGCTAGACTTAAGTCTATTATTTCAGAAAAATTAGGAGGAATAGACACAAGATCTATACAAGCATTTGCATTAGGTGAACATGGAGATTCACAAATGGTTCCATGGTCAAGAGTAACAGTTGCAGGTGAATCTTTCTTTAAATTTACAGAGAGTAAAAAGAAATTTACAGAAGAAGAGTTAGAAGGAATTGTAGAAGAAACTGCTAAAGCTGGTTGGGAGATAATAAATGGAAAAGGTAGCACTTATTATGGAATAGGTTCAACTGTAGTTGGAATATTAAAATCTATATTCCATGATGAGAAAAAAGTTATTCCAGTATCTACATTAATAGAAGGTGAATATGAGGTTGAGGATATATACATGGGTGTACCAAGTATAATAGGAAAAGATGGTGTAGAAAGAATTATTGAACTAGAAATGGAAGAGAATGAAAAGAAAAAACTTAAAAACTCTGAAAGTGTTATAAAAGAATATATAAGTAAATTAAAATATTAAATTAGAGGCTATAGATATGGAATTTATCTATAGCCTCTATTATTTATATAAAAATATAATAAAATTTAATTTGAATTGCAATTCAAATAATTATACAATTATGTATTTAAATTACAAATAGTATTTTGTCTTTTATTAGTAAAAACAATAATTATAGTAAAAATATGTTGAACAATGTAAAATGGTTCATGGATTACAAGAAATAGGAGGTAATATTAATGAAGAAGAATTTAATTGAATTTATAAATGTATGTGCATGATGTGATACACTTACACCCTTCGTTGAAGAGTTAGGAAAAAAATATAAAGATCATGTAGACGTTAAAATATATAAAGCGGGAAAAGACTTCGATTATATAAGAAAATATGGAATGTTTAATAAAAGTGTTTTAATAGTAGATGAAAAAAAAGTTATAGATAATGTTAATAAATCTACTGTTGAAAAAACTTTTATGAGTATTGTGGGGAATATTTAATGATTATTTTAGAATTTTTAAAAGATTTATTTTGGTCATCATTGACTATTTTAAATGGAGCATCAGTATGGCTAGTTTTTAGTTTTGTACTAGCGGGTTTTCTACATGAAATCTTATCACCAGAAAAATTTCAAAAAATTTTAGGAAATAAAAAGATAAGTTCATTAATAAAAAGCACTATATCAGGAATGCTTTTACCAATTTGTAGTTGTGGAGTAATTCCATTAGGTATAAGCATGTATTATTCAGGTGCTTATCTTGGACCGACATTAGCATTTATGACATCAACACCAATGATAAATCCAGTAGCAGTTATATTATGTTATGGACTTTTAGGAAAAGAAATTACAATAATTTATGTTATAACAGGATTTTTAGCTCCTATTATAATTGGAATTATAGGAAATACCTTTGGAGGTAATGAGCTAAAAGCTCCAGGAATTGAAGAAGAAATAGAAAGAAGAGTTTTAGTGAAAGATGAAAAAACTTTTTTAGAAAAAATAAAAATAGGTATGAGTTGGTCATTAAATGATCTAGCCTTAGTTGTAAGTAAGTATGTTATTTTAGGTATGGTACTAGCATCTATTATATTTAATGTAGTTCCACAAGAATTTATACAAAAATATTTAGGAGAACCAACTGTTATATCTTTAGGTGGAGTTACTATTTTAGCGGCATTTATGTATGTATGTGCAGTAGGACATATACCGTTTATAGCAGCATTAGTTGCAAGTGGTGCAGCACCAGGAATTGCAATAACATTCTTAATGGCAGGAGCTGCAACAAATTTACCAGAACTTATAAGTCTTTATAAAATAATAGGAAAAAGAACTGCAATTATATATTCTACTGTAGTTGTTGGAATTTCATTAATTGTTGGGTATATAACAAATATTATGCTTATGCCAAACTTTACACCAGTATTAAATTTTGATGGAGTAAATAATTCTATAACTACTGCAAATAAATTTATGTTTATAGCCCCAATGTGGCTAAAATATTTATGTTCTCTTATAATATTTCTATTTGCATTAAAATCATTTTATAAAAGTTTTAATAAGTTTTTAATTAATAGAAGAACAGTTAAAAATAATTAAGTTAATGGAGCAAAGATGATATTTATGAAAAAGTTTTTAGGAATATTTATAATAATATTCACAATATTTTTACTTGGATGTGAAGGACAAGCAGAAAAAGAAAATGAAGTTCTTTCAAAATATAATGAAAATAAACTTTTAAAAGTTTTTAAGAATGAATTTCCAGAAAGAAAAGTAATTTTATGTGAAGCTGCTGATTTGACAAATGATAATATTGAAGATTTAATTGTAATTTTTAAAGAAGAAAAGGAAACTAGAATGGTTGTTTTAGTTGATAGTGGAGATGGCGTTAAGTACACAAATATTGTACCAGCACCAATAGAAGATCAAAGTATTAAACTTAAAAATATAGACAATAAAGATGAAATGGAGTTTATAGTATCTGGTTCAAAAAGAGGAAATATAGGATATGCAATTTTTAGAATTGAAAATATGAAAATTGTAGATTTATTTGGAGAAGGTATGGATTCCTGTTGTTAATGTAGATAAACAATGTATGAAATGTTTAGATTTAAATTTAATATATGAAAAATAAATTAATAATAAGGAGAAGGATTTTATGAGTAAAAAGGTTAGAAGATTATTAGCTGTGCTTTGCATAGTTGGAGTTACAACTGGGTTAGTAGGTTGTGGAAGTGGTAATGATAAAAATAATAATTCTAAGGCGGTTCAGAGTAGTTCAGCATCAGAAACAGAAGTAATTCAGTCAATAAAGGATATGAAACTTCCTAAATTAGAGGATGATTACACTGTTAAATTAGGATATTATAACTGCGATCATATGACTGCAGCATGTATAGGAAAAGATGCAGGAATATATGAAGCATTAGGATTAAATGTTGAAGTAACTGGTAATGGTAAAGTTCCACAAGCTATGTCAGCAGGTCAAATGGATGCAGGATACATATCATTCCAAAATGTAACTCGTGGAATAAATAAAGGAACACCTATAACAATAGCAGCAAATAATCATGATGGAGGTTCATATTATTTAGTTGTATCTAATGATGTAAAAGAGCCAAAAGATTTAATTGGACAAAAATTAGGTATAGGAACAGAGCCTGAAAAAAGTTGGTCATGGAGACAAATGGCTAAAGAAATGAATATTCCTGTAGAAGGTAAAAATTATGAAGGTATAAATTTTGATAGTGATCAAAATGCATACATGGCACTAAAAACAGGACAAATAAAAGGATATACAGCATGTGATCCATGGGGCTCCATGGCTGAATATGAAAAAACAGGAAAGATAATGAAAATATTTGATAGTGTTGATGGTGAGACTACAATATGTTGTGTTTTTGCACTAAATACTAACTTTATGAAGGAACATGAAGAAGTTGCAAAAAGATTAGTTTTAGCACATACAAAATCTATTGAATATTTATATACACATCCAATAGAATCAGCAGAAATATTTGCAAAGAATTATTCAGTACCAAAAGAAGTAGCACTATTAACAGTATATAAAAAGACTGTTGAAGAAGGTAGAACTATAACTTGGAAAGTTAATGAAAGTGCTGTAGATAAGAGATTAAAGGAAAATGTAGAGCATGGGGATTACGAAAATGTAGACAAAAAAGCGTTAATAGATAATTCATTATTAAAAGAATGTGGAGCAGATGAATTTGATACGTTTATAAAAGAAAAAGTAGACAAGATATTCCCAGTAGGAATGAGCTATGATGATTGGATGGCAAAGGCAAAAGAAATTGAAGGTAAAAATTAGATTTATATTACTTATAATAATTATTTTGAGCATAGGTTTTATTCTATGCTCAAAATTTAATAGTAAGGACAATATTAGAAAAGCTCTAAAAATAGGTGTAACAGACGGAATACCACAAGTAATAATGTCTAAAGTGGCAAAAGAGTATGGGGAAGATAATATAGAATTGGAAAGTATAGAAATGTATACTTTTCAAGATTGTTGAGGCAATAGTACACAATTAGCGCTGAGTTCAGACGCTATAGATTTAGCAATAATATGTTCTTCTAAAGCTAATGAATTTGTAAAAAGTGATAATAGATTTGAAATAGTATCACCTGTAATTCAAAATTCTAATTTAGTTGTTATGAAAAATGAAAAGATTAAAAAAATAGGAGTATCAGAAGGTCGTAGTTATGAAAAAGATATTGCTAAAAAAATGTTTAAAGAAACATTTGAAATTGTAGAATTACCAAGTAAGTCACTTCCATATGCTATGGAAAAAGGTGATGTTGGGGGAATTGTTATAGATTATCTTAAATCTTTAGAGGTAATTGGAGAAAGAAAAATTATAGACATAGGTGAAGACTATAATACTTTTTCTATAATAGTAAAAAAGGAAATTAAAGATAAAGAAGAATTTAAAAGATTTATAAGTGCTTATGATAGTACTATAGATTTTTTACAAAAAGAAGATAACTTTCTACAATCAATAAGTGAAAATCGGAAAAAAGATTATGTGAATGAGAGGAGGAGAAAAGAATGGAAGATGCTAAATATGAAAATGTTAAAGCTAAAAGAATAAAGTTTTCAGGAAACAGTAAAAAAGAAATTATATATAAAGTTACTATATTAGCATTTTTGATAATTATATGGGAAATCTATGCCACATCAAAAAACAATGCATTAATAATGCCTAAGGCTAGTGATACTATAAAGCAGTTTTTTTTATGTGTAACAGATATGGAAGTTATATTAAATATAACTATAACTTTAGGGCGTGTGTTAAAGGGATTTTTATGGGCTATGGTTATAGGTGTACCATTAGGTTTTGTAATGGGAATATCAGAATTTGCTAATAAACTTATAGGTGGACTTGTAGATTCTATAAGACAAATACCTGTAATGGCATGGGTTCCACTTACAATTGTATGGTTTGGTATAGGTGATGGTCCAACTATATTTTTAATTGCATTTACAGGTGTATTTCCAGTAATACTAAATACAATACAAGGCGTAAGAGGAATTTCAAAGGATTATTATAATGCAGCAAAATCTATGGGTGCAAGTAAGCTAAGTATACTTAAAGATATAATAGTACCAGCAACTCTTCCTGATATATTAACAGGAGCAAGAATTGCAATAAGTAGTGGATGGATGTCTGTAATTTGAGCGGAGTTTATAGCAACAAGCCAAGGTCTTGGCTTTTTAATGGTAAATTCTCAAACAATGATGCAAACAGATAGATTGATTGCACTTATGATATTTGCAGCTATAGTAGGCTTTGTTATTGATAGATTATTGAATCTATTAAATAAATATCTTTCTAGATGGAGGACTAACGAACAATGAAGATAAAAATAGATAATGTAAGTAAATCATTTAGAAATAATAAAAAGGTAAATGAAGTTTTAAAAAATATAAGTTTTGAAGTGAATGAAGGCGAATTTGTATCTTTATTAGGACCATCAGGATGTGGTAAAACTACACTTTTAACTATTATATCAGGTTTCAAGAAAGCTGATAGTGGAAATATATTTGTAGAAAATAAGAAAGTTGATGGACCAGGCGTTGATAGAGGTTTTATATTTCAGAACTATGCGTTATTCCCATGGATGACTGTAGAGAAAAATATATTATATCCTATGAAACAGCAGAAAGTACCTAAAGAAGATAGAGAAAAAAGGCTAAAAGAATTATTAAGCATATCTAAATTAGAAGGAAAAGAAAAATTATATCCAAGCCAATTATCTGGTGGAATGAAACAAAGAACTGCAGTGATAAGAGCACTTGCATGTAAACCAGAAGTTTTATTACTTGATGAGCCATTAGGTGCTGTTGATTTTCAAATGAGAAAAATATTACAAGAAGAATTAGAAAATATATTTTTAAAGGATAAAATAACAGCAATAATGGTTACTCATGATGTGGATGAAGCTGTTTATATGAGTGATAGAGTTATAGTAATGTCAACGGATAAAGGAAAAATAATAGAAGATTTAAAAATTGATTTGCCTAGACCAAGAGATAGAGAATGTGAAATCTATAATAAATATAAAGAAAATTTAACAAAAGTATTAACTACAGCTCTAGGATATGAAGAAGTTGCAGCTACAAAAGAAGATTAATAGATAGAGGTAAAGGATGAACGAAATAGCTAAAAAATTAGAAGTAAAAAATAAATGTGACCAATACAGTAATATAGAAAATAAAATTAGAAAAGAGATAATGAATTTTATTATTAATAATAAAAGAGCATTTAATATAGAAGATGATTTAGAAGCTCTTAAAGAAATTCAAGACTTAGATTTATTAAATCATATAAATAATTTAATAAAAGAAAATGGAATAGTAGTAGATGAAAATAAAAATGTAATATTTGCGTATCCAGTTTCAGCAGTTGCAACAAATCATCATGTGAAATTGAATGATGGAAGAGAGTTTTATGCTATGTGTGCAATTGATGCTATGGGATGTGCATTTACATTTCACCAAGATGTATTAGTAAAATCTAAATGTAGTAATACTTCAGAAGATGTATATGTAAAAATTACAAATGGAGAGATTAGTGAGTATTATCCTAAGACATTACATGCATTGCATGTAGATTTAAATAAACATACTGATTGGGGAACTACTTGTTGAAATATCATGAATTTCTTCTGTACGGAGAAAGATTTTGATATTTGGACAAGTAATATGAATATAAATATTGATAATATTTTTAAGTTGCATGTTACAGATGCAATAGAAGTGTCTAGAGAATTATTTGATTTTAGATAAATATTTTAAATGAATAAGGAGAGAGATTTATGATGAAGGTTGCTTATGTGATTAGTTCACAAAACACAAGAACAATATTAAATGATATGATTATTCCACAAATGGAACAAGGAATTCATGGTGCAGAAGTTATGGGTATGTTTTTTCTTTTCGATAATACATATATGTTAGAGAAAGATAGTGAAATAGGAAAAAAACTTCAAAAGCTTCACGATGAAAAAGGGTTAATATTATTAGCTTGTGATAAATGCGCAATTGAAAGAAATATTGATGAAAAATTAATAGAGGGAGCAGCGATAGGTTGTTTTCCAATACTTTATGCAACTTTAGAGTCAGCAGGGGTAGAACAAATAATAACATTATAATATTAAAAAATTCAAACTAGAAAATTAGTTTGAATTTTTATTTCAATTAATTATTCAAATGAATCAATGTTACTTATTTGAATAATTAATAATAATAGATAAATTGTTATAAATAATATAGCATTAAAAGTATAAGAAAAAGGAATTTTTATACTTTTAATTTTTTATAAAAAATTAATTTATACATAGTGAAATTTTAAAGGAGTTTTGGAGGATAATATGAGCGACTTTCCAAGTATTTTTAATGAGTTTAGTGAAGCAAGAAAAAATGGTTTTATAAAAGTTAAAGACTTAAAAGAACAAGGTAAGAAAGTAGTAGGAGTATTTTGTACATATACACCTTGTGAAATAATTTATGCATCAGGTGCAGTTCCAGTAAGTCTTTGTGGAATGAGTGAAGAACCAATTCCAGATGCAGAGAGGGATTTGCCTAAAAATTTATGTCCTTTAATAAAATCAAGTTATGGTTTTGCATTAACTGAGAAGTGTCCATATACATATTTTTCAGATTTATTAGTTGGAGAAACTACTTGTGATGGTAAAAAGAAAATGTATGAGTATTTAGGAAAGATAAAACCTATGCATGTAATGCAGTTACCACAAGCACAAGATAGAGAACATGGATTAAAAGTTTGGAAAAATGAAATGATTTTCTTAAAAGAAAAGTTAGAAAAAGAATTTGATGTAACAATTAGTGATGAAGATTTAAGAAAAGCTATAAAATTAAAAAATGAAGAAAGACTTTTACTTCAAGAATTTTATTCATTAGGAAAATTAGTGCCACCAGCAATTAGTGGTTATGAAATGTATAAAGTTTTAGAAGGTACAGGCTTTAGTTTCGATAAAAAAGAGCAAAATAATAATATAAGAAGAATGATAGATGACTTAAAAGCTGATTATGAGAAAAATGGAACTAAAGTTGATAAGAATGCAAAAAGAATTTTAGTTACAGGTTGTCCAATGGGGGGAACTGTAGATAAAGTTGTTAAAACAATAGAAGAAAATGGTGGCGTAGTTGTATGCTATGAAAACTGTGGTGGAGTTAAAGAAAAGGCAATGCTAGTTGATGAAAGTAAAGATCCAATGGAAGCTTTAGCAGAAAAATATTTAAGTATACCTTGTTCTGTAATGGCACCAAATGACGGAAGAATGGAACTTTTAAATACTCTTATAGATGAATATAAAATCGAGGGAGTAGTAGATTTAACACTTCAAGCTTGTCATACTTACAATATAGAAACAAAAAGAGTTAGAGATTTTGTTATAAATGAAAAAGCTATTCCATATATGAGCTTGGAAACAGATTATTCAAAAGCTGACATAGGTCAAATAAAAACTAGAATAAGTGCATTTATTGAAATGCTGTAGTTTTCATAACTAAAGTTAAAAAGGGAGTAAAGCAATGTATTATATAGGTATTGATATAGGTTCTACAGCAACAAAAGTTGCAATATTTGATGAAGATAATTTACAAGATACTATACTTATGAAAACTGGATGGAGTAGCAAGGAAACGGCAAATGAAATAGAAGAATTATTAGAGTCAAAGGGAATTATGAAAGAAAATCGAAAAGTAGTTGCCACAGGTTATGGTAGAGTTTCAGTTCCTTATGCAGATAAATCTATAACAGAAATTACTTGCCATGGTAAGGGTGCGCATTATCTTATGAATGGTGATGCTACAGTAATTGACATAGGTGGACAAGACACTAAAGTTATATCATTACAAAATGGAATGATAAGTAATTTTTTAATGAATGACAAGTGTTCTGCAGGAACAGGAAGATTTCTAGAGATTATGGCAAATGTTTTAGGGGTAGATATAAAAGAACTTTGTGATTTAGCCGAAAATGGAAGTGGAGTTACTATAAGCTCTATGTGTACTGTTTTTGCTGAATCAGAAGTTATAAGTCTTATAGGAAGTGGAGAAGCAAAAGAAAATATAGCTTTTGCAGTTATAGATTCTATAGTAAGCAAAGTAGCTTCACTTTGTAATAAATTTTCAAGTGAAAATAAATACTATCTTACTGGGGGATTAAGTAAAGCTCCATATATAGTTAAAAGCTTAGGTGAAAAATTAAATGCAAAAGTAGAAACACATGAACTTGCACATTATGCAGGTGCTATAGGTGCAGGAATTTCAGCAAAAAATATAAAATAAGCTATTAATCTATATTTTAAGAATTGACAATGGACAGTTAAGGTGAAAATTGGATTTTAAATGCTTATAGGAATCCAAGTTGAAACTTTAAGTTATTCATGTTTCAGTTGAGAAAGAGAAGTTTAAAATGTTATACAAAATTAACAATTAACGATGAACAATTAACAATGAAGGATAAAACTGAAGTATCAGTTTTAAAAATCAATTTTTATGATAATTTGCTAAGCAAATTAGTTAAAACATATAAAAAACTAGTTTTTTATATTTCTATTTTTAGATATTAAAAGCGAAGTGATTAATATCAACCATCATTGTTAATTGCTAACTGTTAATTGTTAATTGGTTCCAAACATGATAATAGAATAAACTATAAGATTAGTACTATCATTTGAGAAATACATTACTTTAAATTTGGAACCCTATATATAGAGTATAATCAGAATATTTATGAAATTTATATTGCCATATAAAAATAAAAATTGTTTTTATATGGGAGTACAAATAAGAAAAGTACTTCTTTTTATACTATTTTTATATGGTATAACGATTTCTATTTCGTCCGTATTTAAAAAAAGACTATATTATAGTCTTTTTTTTGTTGAATTTACTGAATATAAATACTATTTAAATTGTGAATGATTACATAAGTTACTATAGTTAATTTTTATAGTAATTGATATAAAATGTTAATTTTGTGATAATGAACAAGGAAAAGAGGCAAGTATTTAATTGTATAAATAAGGGGGACAAAAATGAAAAAGAGAAAAATAGTAGCATTAGTTTTAGCGGCATTAATACCAGCAACTATGTTAATTGGATGTGGAGCTAACAATAATGCAAAAGATTCTGAAAAAACAGTAACAACTGAATCGGGAAAAGTGAAAGATAAAATAGTTTATGCACTTACAAGTTCACCAACAGGAGTTTTTAATCCATTATTGAGTGATACATCTTATGATGATTCAGTTATAGCTCTTACATATTCATCACTACTTGAGTTTGATGAAAATTTAAATCCTGAGCCAGGTTTAGCTGAAAGTTATGAAATATCTAAGGATAATTTAAGCATAACATTTAAATTAAGAGATAATTTAAAATGGCATGATGGTGAAGCAATAACAGCAGATGATATTATATTTACATTTACTACAATTGCAAATAAAGATTATCCAGGTTCAAGATTTGGAAATGTTGAAAAAGTAGTTGGTGCAAAAGATTATCATGAAGGAAAAGCTGATAGTATAAAAGGTTTAGAAAAAATAGATGATAAAACTATAAAAGTTACATTTGAAGAAACATATGCACCTGCACTTTCTATAATAGGGGGTACAGGAATAGTTCCTAAACATATATGGGAAGGTGTGCCTGTTGCTACTTGGAAAGAAAAGAAAGATTTATTAAGTAAGCCAGTTGGATCTGGTCCATATAAAGTTGTAACTTTTAATGAAGGACAAGATGTTCAATTAGAGGGATTTGATGAGTACTATGGTGGAAAGCCAAAGACTAATAAATTCATATTTAAAGTTACAAATGAAGATACAGCACAAATTGAGCTATTAAATGGAACTGTTGATATAGTTGATGTTTCTAATTTAAAAAATCAAGATTTAGATGAAATAAAAGCTAAGGATAAAAGTATAATATCGTATCCTAATAGTATGTTCCAATACATGGGATTTAATTTGAGAGAAGAAAAATTTAAAGATAAGAATTTAAGAAAAGCATTTATGTATGCTATTGATAGAAAAACAATGGTTGATAAGCTTCTAGAAGGTCGTGGAACAATTGTAAACACACCAATGCTTACTACAAGCTGGGCATATCCAGATGAAAAAACTTTAAATGGTTATGATTACAATGTAGAAGAAGCAAAAAAACTAATAAAAGAAGCTGGTTATGAAGATAAAAATGGAAATGGAATTGTTGAAGATAAAAGTGGAAAAGAATTAAAAGCTACTTTATATTATCCTACTGGAAATAAATTAAGAGAGCAAACAGCACCTATAATTAAAGAAAGTCTTAAAAAGATAGGTGTTGATATAGAACTTGAAAGTATGGAATTCCAAGCACTTATGGAAAAGGTAGTTGCAAATCATGAATTTGATTTATATTTAATGGCTAATACTCCAGGGTCAGAGCCAAATCCAATGGCATTTTGGCACTCAACTTCTTCATCAGATGAAAAAGGAAATTCTGCATGGAATATTTCAGCATTTAAAAATAAAGAGGCAGATAAACTTATAGAAGATGGATTAAAAACTTTTGACACAGAAGAGCGTAAAAAGATCTATGGTGAATTTGCAAAGATAATGAATGATGAGTTACCTTGGGTATATTTATATGATCAAGATGTAACAAAAGCAACTAATTCAAAATTAAAAAATTATAAACCAATAGCACATGGAGATTTTATAGACGTAGAAAATTGGTATATAGAAGAATAAAAATAGAAAAGGTGATTTTAAAAATCACCTTTTTTAAGGTTTTAGGATGTTTGGAGATTTACAAAGTTAAAAAGAGGTGATGTGATGACTAAATATATATTTAAAAGAATTTTAATAGCTATAGGAGTGTTGTTTGGAGTTTCAGTAATAATATTTTCTCTTGTACATATGCAGCCAGGTAATCCTTATACTAGCATGATTGATCCAACAGTACCGCCAGAAGTAATTAAAGAGATGTTAACTAAGATAGGATATTATGACCCAATTCATATAAAATATATAAAATGGATTTCAAGGGCATTAAGAGGTGATCTTGGATATTCAATTCAATATGGACAACCAGTTTTACAAGTTATAAATAGTAGAATCTGGAATACTGTATTGTTATCGTCTTTTGCATTAATAATAAGTACTATTTTGGGAATTATTATAGGAATTATTTCAGCTATAAAGAAAAATACATTATTTGATTATGTTACTACTGTATTTTCATTTATAGGCATATCTATTCCTGCATTTTTCTTTGGGTTACTTTTAATAAAAATATTTGCATTTGATTTTCCTATTTTGCCAGTGTCAGGTATGAAAACTTTAGGTGAAGATTATACTGGAATAAAAAATGCATTAGATGTTTTAAAACATATGATACTTCCAGGGCTAGTTCTTGCATTGCTTCAAAGTGCAGCATTTGTAAGATACACAAGGTCATCTATGTTAGAAGTATTAGATAAGGATTATATACGAACTGCAAAAGCTAAGGGATTAACAAAGAAGAAATCTATTTTAAAGCATGGAGTAAAAAATGCACTGATACCATTAGTTACAATAATATGTATGCAGATACCATTTATTTTTTCAGGTGCATTACTTACAGAAACTATATTTGTTTGGCCAGGCATAGGAAGACTTAATTATGATGCAGTATTAAATAGAGACTATCCTCTAATAATGGGAATTTTAATGATACTTTCAATAATTATATTACTTTCTAACTTGCTTGCAGATATTTTATATGCAGTTATAGATCCAAGAATAAAGTATAAGTAGGAGAAAAGATATGATAAATAAATTTAAGAAAAATAAATTAGCTATGATAGGAGCAATTATTTTATTTATATTAGTTTTAATATCTATATTAGCTCCTTTATTAACTAAATATAATAGTGATTCAATAGATTTATATAACATAGCATCAAAGCCTAATAGTGAGCACTTATTAGGTACAGATGAAATTGGTAGGGATGTTTTTACACGACTTATTTATGGAGGTAGAGTTTCACTTTGTGTTGGTATATTTGCAACTATAATCCAGGTATCAATAGGAGTTGTTTTGGGAGTTATTTCAGGATTTTTTGGAGGAGTTATAGATGGAATTATAATGAGAATTGTAGATGTAATAATGTGTTTTCCATTTTTTATGGTAGCACTAGCATTAGCCGCATTACTAGGTCCAAATGTTCTAAATTTAATTATTATAATATCAATTCTTTCATGGACAGATATAGCAAGAATTGTTAGGGCTGAGGTTCTTTCTTTAAAAGAGAGAGAATTTATAATAGCATCAAAGGCTATAGGCGTAAATAATTTTCAAATAATAAAAAATCATGTTTTGCCTAATGTATTACCATCTATTTTAGTAGCAAGTACTTTGTCCATGGCTAATGCAATACTTATAGAGTCAGCATTAAGTTTTTTAGGAATGGGAGTAAGGTCTCCAATGTCAAGTTGGGGAAATATGTTAACAGCGGCTCAAAATATGAGAGCACTTAAAAGTCAATGGTGGCTTTGGATGCCACCAGGTTTTATGATTATAATTTCTGTTTTATCTATAAATTTTTTAGGTGATGGACTTAGAAAAATATTAGATCCAAAAGAAAAGGCGTAGGTGAATTGATATGATATTAGAAGTTAAAAATTTAAAAATAAAATTTAAAGATTCACTAAACTATGTTGTAAATGATGTGAGTTTTAAATTAAATGAAGGTGAAATAGTATCTTTAGTTGGTGAGTCTGGTAGTGGGAAAAGTGTAACATCACTTGCAATTATGGGATTATTGTCAGAGGAGTCAGAAGTTAGTGGTGAAGTAATATTTAATAATAAAAATTTATTAAATTTAAATGAAAAAGAAATGTGCACGATAAGGGGAAAGGATATAGGCATGATTTTTCAAGAGCCTATGAGTGCATTAAATCCCTTGATGACAGTTGAAAATCAAATTGGAGAAGTTATAACACAGCATACAAAATTAGAAAAAAAAGCTGTAAAAGAACGAGTTATTGAATTATTAGAAAAAGTAAAAATACCTAATCCAAAAGGAATGCTTAAAAAATATCCTCATGAGCTAAGTGGTGGAATGAGACAAAGGGTTATGATAGCAATGGCAATAGCTATGAGTCCTAAGATTTTAATTGCAGACGAACCAACTACAGCATTGGATGTTACCATACAAAATGAAATATTGGAGCTTTTAAAGGATATAGCTAAAGAAATGAAAATGTCAATTATATTTATAACTCATGATTTAGATGTTGTATGTGAAATGGCAAATAGGGTATTAGTAATGTATTTAGGAAATGTAGTTGAAGAGGCACCTATTTTAGAATTCTTTGATAATACTATGCATCCATATTCTAAGGGATTAATATTGTCTAGACCTAGCAATATATTAGAAGGTAATAGATTGTATTCTATAAGAGGAATGGTTCCAAGTGTAGATGAAATTCCTAATGGATGTAGTTTTAGTAATAGATGTAGTGAGTGCTTGAAAGAATGTACAAAAGATATACCAAAATTAAAAGAAATAAAAGCAAATCACAAAGTTAGATGTCATTTATATTAGGATATTTTTAAAGTGTATATAAAAGGAGAATGTTATGGAAAAAGATTATCTACTTAGAGTAGAGAATATAAAAAAATATTATAGAGTTAAAAAATCGTTATTTTCTAATAAAAATGTTTATGCAAAATCTGTAGATGATGTTTCTTTTAATATAGAAAAAGGAAAAGTTGTTGGACTAGTTGGAGAATCAGGATGTGGAAAGTCCACTATAGCAAAATGCATATTAAATCTTATAGAGCCTACAGAGGGAAAGGTGACTTTTGAAGATAAAGTTATTTATGATGTTAAAAATAATATAAAAATAGATAAAAAAGAGTTAAATGCATTAAGAAAAGATATGCAAATTATCTTTCAAGATCCATATTCATCTTTAGATCCTAAAATGAAGGTTGGGGATATAATAGCAGAGGGAATAAGAGCTCATAATATAAAAAGTAAGCATGAAGCATTAGAATTAGGAGAAAATATGCTACAGTTATGTGGCTTAGATAAAAAGTACATAGAGAGATATCCACATGAATTTAGTGGAGGTCAAAGACAAAGAATAGGTATAGCTAGAGCATTAGCATTAAATCCTAAGTTTGTAATATGTGATGAACCTACAGCAGCATTAGATGTTTCAATACAATCTCAAATTTTAAATTTAATGCTAGATTTAAAAGAAGAATTAAATCTTACATATTTATTTATTTCACATAACCTAAATATAGTTAAATTTTTTTGTGATGAAGTATTGGTTATGTATTTAGGTGTTATAGTTGAAAAAGGAAGTTCAAAAGATGTTTATGATAATTCATTACATCCATATACTAGAGGGTTAATTTCATCTATACCTAGAAGTCATCCATCCATAATTAAAGAAAAAATAATAATTGATGGAGTAGTTAAGAGTAATACAGAAGAATTTTCAGGGTGTAGATTTAGTTCAAGATGCCCATATGCTAGTGAAATGTGCTTAATGAGTGAACCTAAACTTAGAGAAATAGAAAAAAATCATTTTGTTGCTTGCCATATGATATAATTGAAAAAAATAGATGGTTATAGGAGTTTTGAGTATGAAAAGAAAAGTTATAATTGATTGTGATCCAGGGATAGATGATTTCTTAGCACTTTTATTAGCATTGAATTCAGATGAGTTAGATGTTTTAGGTATAACGATTGTTGGTGGAAATGTAGATTTAAAAACTTGTGGTGAGAATGCACTAAAGGCTTTAAAGTTTACTAATTCATTACATATACCGGTTTATCTAGGTTCAGATGCCCCACTTCAAAAGAAACTTGAAAATGCGGAAAATGTTCATGGTGAAGATGGACTTGGAAACACGAATATACCTAATGTTCAAGATGGAATTTTAAAAAATGGAGCAGTAGATTTTATAGTAGATACTTTAAATAAAGAAAAAGATGTTTCAATAATATCATTAGCACCACTTACTAATATAGCAAAGGCTTTAATGAAGGATAAAAAAGCTTTTGAAAATTTAAGTGAGTTTGTTTCAATGGGGGGAACATTTAAAGAATGTGGAAATTGTACACCTACATCTGAATTTAACTATTATATAGATCCACATGCAGCTAATTATGTTTTCAATAACTTAGGAAATAAAGTACATATGATAGGATTAGATGTGACTAATAAAGTAGTGTTAACACCTAATATGATAGAGTTTATAAAACAAATGGATGGAGAGTTATCAAAAACTGTAGTTGATATAACTAAATTTTATGGAGATTTCTATTGGAAAGCAGATAAAGTATTAGGTTCTGTAGTTAATGATCCTTTAGCAGTAGCATATTTTATAGATAGAGAAATATGTAATGGGTTTGAATGTTATACAGATATAGTAACAGAAGGAATAGCTGAAGGTATGTGTATAGTAGATAAAAATAATTTATGGAATAAAACACATAATTCTATAATTTTGGATGAAGTTGATGATAAAAGATTTTTTAGAATGTTTATTAAAGCGATTTTGAAAGATAAAGCTTTAGAAGTTGAAAAGTATATAAAACTATTAGAGTTATAAATATAAATTTAGGCAAGAATTTGATTCTTGCCTATTTTAAAGTGATGAAAAATTGTATGTTGTAAATAAGTATAGGGTTTCAAGCTCAAATTTAAAGTAAGCTTTTATCAAATGATACTATTAAGCTTATGGTTTACTCTGGTATCATGATTGAAACCAATTAAGAACTAAGAGTGAAAAGTAAATAGTTATGGTAGATATTAATCTCTTTGTTCCTACATTGTCAATTGTTAATTTTGTATAGCACTTTCTCAACTGAAACATGAATAGCTTAAAGTTTTAAATTGGATCCCTATATATAGGGTTCCAAGCTGAAAAATGAAATACAAATTAATAAGATTTTCTAAATCAATTTTTAAAGAAATACTAATTTAAATAATTCCTGTTTCTTTATGAAAGAAAAAAGTTTTTCAATTGATTAAATGTGTTATTTAAACTTTGAACCATATATCATAAAAAAATAGACGTAAATATTATTTCTGAATTTATAGAAAATTATTACTATTCCTACTAATTCAAAAGTTATGGAAAAACATTAGTAATTAATGTAAAATAGAAACATAAAAAATTATAAAAGTACAAGATAGCACAAAAATAAAAAATTAAGTCGATTCTTAAAAAATATGTTTTCATAACAAAATTATAGGGTGTGGTGATAAAATTATGTGTTTAGGATGTAAATTAGCCAATAAAGAAAATGTAGATGTTTACAGAATTTATGACAATGATTTTTTTAGTGTAATATTAAATAAAGCTCCTTTTAATGAGGGACATTTGTTAGTTATGCCAAAAAGACATGTTGAAGATTTTTGCGATTTAAAAGATGAAGAGTTAGCTTCACTTTCTATAACGTTGAAGCAAATGAGCAATTTAGTAAAAACGGTATTTGAACCAGATGGAATAACTATTTGTCAGCATGGTGGAATATACAATGATTTAGGACATATTAGTTTTCATGTTATTCCAAGATATGAAAATGATGGTGTAGATTTTGGAAAACCAACTAACAACTATTGTGCTAGTCTTATTTTAAATAAGACTCAAAAAAAATTATTAAATAGAATTGAAGAAGTAGTATAATATATATTTTAAAATAATAGAAAAGAATTTTATGAGCTTTTCTATTATTTTTTGCATTTTCATGTAAGATAATAGAAAAAATATTGAAAAATGTAATAAAAGTAATTAAAATAATAATTATAGAATAAATGTAATAAAATAGATATATAACTATTAAATTTTAAATTAATATCTAAAAGTAAAATAAAGTGTAACATTTTTAAAGAAAAAAATTTAAAATATACTGTACTTTTTATTAAAAAGTGTTATACTATTAATGTAGAAATTACAAAAAACATACTGAATGTAAATTATTAACCTTAGATTACTAAAATAAAATAAATTCAGTTGCAATAAATTTGAATTTGTTTTATTATGAGATATTATTTAAATTAAATTTATTGGGGGAGAATTAATGAATACGGATTTAATGGAAAGTTTAAAAATTAAAACAACAGAAAAGGTTTATACAAACTTAAAGCCTTGTGAACTAGTAGAATTTGCAATAAAGAAAAACGAAGGAAAATTAGATGCAAATGGTGCATTTGTAGTTGAAACAGGAAAGTATACAGGAAGATCACCTAAAGATAGATTTATAGTTAAACAAGAAAGTACAAAATCATTAGTAAATTGGAATGATACAAACTTATCAATAGAAGAAGAAGGATTTAATAAACTTTATAATAAGGTATTAAATTATTTAAATAGTAAAGATTTATTTGTTTTTGATGGATATGTAGGAGCAGATAAAGAATATAAAATGGACATAAGTGTAGTATGTGAGTATGCATCTCAAGCATTATTTGCTACACAATTATTTAGAAGACCTACAAAAGATGAATTAAAAGAGCATAAAACAGAATTTACAGTTATAGCAGCACCAGGATTTAAAGCTGATGCTAAAGAGGATGGAATAAATTCTGAAGCTTTTGTTTTAATAAATTTTGAAAAGAAAATAGTTTTAATAGGTGGAACTCAATATTCAGGAGAAATTAAAAAATCTATTTTCTCAATAATGAACTTCTTATTACCACAAAAAGGAGTATTCCCAATGCACTGTTCTGCTAATATAGGAAAAGATGGAGATACAGCAGTATTCTTTGGACTTTCTGGAACAGGAAAAACAACATTATCAGCAGATCCAGATAGAAATTTAATAGGTGATGATGAGCATGGTTGGAGTGATAAAGGAGTATTTAACTTTGAAGGTGGATGCTACGCAAAAACTATAAGATTAGATAAAGAAAAAGAATCACAAATATTTAATGCACTTAAATTTGGTGCAGTACTTGAAAATGTAATTTTAGATGAAAACAGAGTTCCAAACTTTGATGATGATAGATTAACAGAAAATACAAGAGGAGCATATCCTGTTGAATATATAGAAAATGCAGAATTAAGTGGAGTAGGACAAAATCCAAACACTGTAATATTCTTAACAGCAGATGCATTTGGAGTTATACCTCCAATATCTAAGCTTACTAAGGAAGAAGCAATGTATCACTTTATGTCTGGATACACTAGTAAGCTTGCAGGTACAGAAAGAGGAATAACATCACCTAAAGCTACATTCTCAGCATGCTTTGGTGAGCCATTTATGCTTATGAATCCAGCAGTTTATGCAAAATTATTAGGTGAAAAAATAGTTAAACACAACACAGAAGTTTATTTAGTTAACACTGGATGGTCTGGTGGAGAATATGGCGTTGGAAAGAGAATGGATTTAAAATACACTAGAGCTATGGTAAAAGCTGCATTAAATGGAGAACTTAGAAATGCAGAATATGAAGAACATGAAATATTTAAAGTTTTAGTTCCACAAAGTATAAAAGACGTTCCAAGTGAAATATTAAATCCAAAAAATACTTGGAGTGATGGAAATAAATATGATGAAAAAGCAATTGAACTTGCTAATAAATTCAATGAAAACTTTAAGAAATTTAAAGAAGTAAGTGAAGATATAGCTTCAGCAGGTCCAAAAGCAAAAGTGTTAAGCTATAATTAATTTACAAAACTCACAATTTGTAAATTTAAATATAGATGGAATTTCTATAATTGGCAAAGAAATTCCTATGTCTATACTTATTGTTACCAAAAATTATTAATAAGAGCCTCTTAAAACCAAAATATCACATAGAAAAATCTGTGTGATATTTTGGCTTTTTTATTATATAATATTTATTGTTAAGTTGTGAAATTATAGTGAACAAATTAATTAAATTTTATATATAATATTAATTAATTCCCATTTAGGGCGATAAAACATATGTATAAATAAAAATTAGATTAGGAGGATAATATGAGTAAACGTGAGGGCGGCAAAAAAGTTTTATTAGGAGTATTAGTTATAGCTGTTTGTATAGCAATATATGTTATTGGTAATAGTGGAAAATTTGGAGAATATAAACATGATTATAAAGTTAAGGTAGAAAGTTTTGATAATATTTATGAAGGTAATAATATAAGATTTTACTATATGGATGGAAAAAATGATTATCAAAAAAATTTAAAAGAAAAATATAAATTAAATGAAGTTATAGGTTCAGCAGGAAATGAAATTGAGAAAGCTATGGCTATTATTGATTGGGTAAATGAAAAAGCTGAATTTAATGTAAGTGCTATGGAAGTTGGAAAAACAACTGATGAGATTATGGAAAAGTTAGAAAATAGTAAGGCTCTTTCAGATGAAGGGTATTCAATTGTACTAGAAGAGACTTTATCAACATTAGATGTATTTGTAAGAAAAGGAACATATCTTACAGCTAATACTGTAAAACCAGATCCAAGTCAAAGTTATAAAGTTATAGAGGTTTGGAGTAAAGTACATGCTAAATGGGTAATGATAGATGCGGGAAACAAATGTTATATGACATTAGATGATGTACCTTTAAGTGCAGTAGAAATAATAGAAAATGGGCTAGATAAAGTAAACATTGTTGGATTAAAAAATGAAAAACAAGTAAAAAAATACAAAAAAGATATGAAGAAGTATTTTAATATGTATACTATGCCTATAGATAGCAATAAATATAGAGAGTTAAAAAGTAATTCATATGTAACATATGTTAAAAATTTAGATGATGTACAGCTAGAAAATCAAAAGGGATTCATATCTCCAATGATATTTGTTAATAAGAGAGATGTTTTTGATTTAAATCCAGAAATAATAAATGGAAATAGAAACAAAGATACAAAAGCTGCAATGATTTTGTCTAAAAAAGATTTAAAAGAGGATAAAGAAGGAGCAGTAGGATTTACTATAGGAGCATTTAAGGATAGTGTTATGTTAGAAAAATTCTATATAAGTATAAATGGTGGTAAATATTATGAGGTTAAAAATTATTATGATTTATCATTAGTAGAAGGTAGCACTAAAATAACATTATCAGAAGATGGAGTTAATCCAATTCGAGAAATAGTTCTTAAAAAGATGGGAAAATAGAGAATAAAGTATAAAAGCTTAATATAGTTAATATAATAAAAAGGAAATTATAATTAATTTCCTTTTTTTATTATGTAAATATATTGGGGGGAGAAAAGTGAATATAAATATTATTTTAATATTTAAGGCTATTATTATAGCTATAGTAGAAGGAATTACAGAGTTTATACCGGTATCATCTACTGGACATATGATTATAGTGGGAGATGTAATTAATTTTAAAGGAAGTTTTAGCAATGTTTTTGAAGTTGTAATTCAATTAGGGGCAATATTAGCTATTATAGTTTTGTATTGGGACAAGTTATTTAAATCTATAATTCAATTTTTGAAAGGAATAATATTATTTATAAAAAATATATGTATAAATATATTTTTACCTAAAAGTAAGAAAAAAGTTTTAAATGAAAAGGATAAACAGGGAATTACATTTTGGAAAAATATATTAGTTGCATGTTTACCAGCAGCAATAATGGGATTCTTATTTGATGATTTTATAGACAAGTATTTATTTAATTCATTTACTGTAGCAATAGGACTTTTGGTGGGAGGAATACTACTTATAATTACAGAGAATTACTTTAAAAATAAGTTTGTTACAAGAAATGTAGATGATTTAACCACTAGGCAAGCATTTAGAGTAGGAGTTTTTCAATGTTTAGCTTTATGGCCAGGTATGTCACGTTCATCATCAACTATAATAGGTGGATGGGCAAGTGGAGTATCTACAGTAGCAGCTACAGAGTTTTCATTTTTTTTAGCAATACCTATAATGGTAGGTGCGACTGGTCTAAAATTATACAAAAACTTTGGAATGTTTTCTAGTGGGGAAATATTAGTTTTAGTAATAGGCTTTTTAGTTGCGTTTGTGGTTGCATTAGTTGTTGTTGAAAAGTTTATTAATTATTTAAAGAAAAAGCCTATGAAATCTTTTGCTATATATAGAATTATTGTGTCTATAGTTTTGTTTATTTTAATTTTTAAAACTTACTAAAAAGATATAAGTTTATAGGGAAACAAGTTGAAAAATACAATTATGCTTGTTTTAATTGAAAAATAGAAATTTAAAGTGTTGTACAAAATTAACAATTAGCGATCAACAATTATAAATTAAGGATAAAACTGAAATCTCAGTTTTAAAATTATTTAAACAACACATAAAAACTAGTTTTTATGTGTTTCTATTTTTAGATATTAGGAACAAAGTGAGTAATATATACCATAACTATTCACTTTTCACTCTTAGTTCTTAATTGGTTTCAAATATAAAAAATAGGAATAACATGTAATTTTAGTAGTATCATTTGATGAAGCTATTATTTTAAATTTGAACTTGGAACCCTATAAAATATACTAATGGTTATTAAGAATTTTACAGTAGTTAAAAGTTATTTTTCTAGTAATACTTTTAAATTAGTTTTGTTGCATTTTACAAGAACTGTTCCATCTTTATCAGTTCTATATGTTTTTACATTATGATTATTTAATCTCTTCAGGACATCTTTATGAGGATGCCCATAGTCGTTACCCATGCCACAAGAAATTATAGCTATTTTAGGATTTACTTTAGATATAAAATTTTCAGTTGAAGAAGTTTTACTTCCGTGATGGCCTATTTTTAAAACAGTAGAATTTAAATCTATATTAGATGAAGTTAAAAAATTTTCTATTTCCTTTTCTGCATCTCCTGTAAATAAAAAAGAAAAATTATGATAATTTAATTTTAGTACAATGGAGTAATTATTTATATTATCATATGAAATTTCTTTGGGTGATATAAAGTTTAATGTTAAATTTTCATCTAAATTAACAGTTTTAGGTGCAGAAATAGGAGTTATTTTTAAGTTGTTATATTTAAGTTTTTTCGTCAGATTTACAAATGTTGGAGTGTTAGATGTTATTTTAGGTGCTAGAAAATTATCAACTTTTATGTAGTTAAGAACATATGGTAATGAGCCAATATGGTCATCATGAGGATGAGTAGCTATTATATAGTCTAGTTTTTTTACATTGTTTTTAGTAAGATAATCTATAAGCATATTAGAGCTATCAATAGGTCCACCATCTATAAGAATATTTGACCCATTATGTTGAATTAAAATACCATCACCTTGACCTACATTTATATAATGGATTTTAAGTTCATCATTTATAGTGTTATTATATTTGGGTATTAATAAAATGAAAGTTACACAAAATAGTGCTAAAACCAAAAGATACTTGTATCTTTTAAATAGACATTTAGACATTTATATATAACTCCTTTTTATACTAGTATTTACTAAAAATATTAATTTAAACAAAATATGAGAATCTAAGTTAAAACTTTAAGTTATTCATGTTTTAGTTTAGAATTCTAATTAATTTAATTGAAAATTGAAAGTGAATGTAAAAATTTGAGATCCAATTTTAAACAATGATTTTTTATTAAATTTGCACAGCAAATTAATTGAAAACAATATAAAAACGTAGTTTTTAGGTATTTCTATTCATAAATATTAAGAACGAAGTGAATAATATTAACCAGCATTGTTAATCTTTAATTGTTAATTGATTCCAAACATGATTATAGAATAAACTGTAAGCTTAATAATATCACTTGATAATGGCATTATTTAAACTTTGAACTTGAAACCCTATAGTTATATTTAAGTATAGGGCGTTTTTATGGACTTTTCTAAAAATATTGATATAATTATAAGGAAACAAGTTTAAACTTTAAGTTATTCATATTTCAGTTGAAAACTTTAAATTTTGGTTACATTAAATATAACTTTTAATTTTTAAGTGGTTTCAAATACAAATCTAGTGATTAGATTCAAACCTTAAATTATCAAATAATAAAAGTATAAACTAAAAATATGACTGAAAACCTTATGGATGCAAATAATAGTTAAAGAAGGTGTTAAATATGAGAAAATTTTTATTTATGTTTAAATCTGTAATATATACTCTTTGTTCGTTGGTTCTTATGCCTAAGGCACAAAGTATAAAGAAAAAGTCAGAAGAAGAATTTCAGAAGTATTGTCATCATAAGGCTAATGCATGGGCAAGACTTTTACTTAAAGCTACAGGGCTAAATGTAATAATAAATGGTAAAGAAAATAATATAGATGGACCATGCTTATATGTTGCAAATCATCAAAGTGTAGTAGATATACCATTATTAATTAGTGCCATAAATAAACCTGTAGGAGCAGTAGCAAAACAAGAATTAGAGAAAGTTCCAGTTTTATCTTACTGGTGCAAAGGCATAGGCTGTGTGTTTTTAAATAGAACTAATCCAAGAGAAGGAATAAAATCCATTTTGCAAGGAACTGAAAACTTAAAAAAGGGACAATCAATGTTTATATTTCCAGAAGGTACAAGGAGTCAAGGTGGACCTATAAAGGAGTTTAAAAAAGGTAGTGTAAAAATGGCAATAAAGGCGAATGTTCCAATAATACCTATAACTATTGATGGTACATATAAAATTTATGAAGGATATAAAGAAGCTAAAAAGGATAATAGAGATTGTGTTTGTACATTCCATAAACCAATATATATTAGTGAATTATCTAAAGAGGAACAAAATAACTTGTCAGAAACATGTTATGAAATAATAAAAAGTGAACTTAAATAGAGTATATAGAAAAACATTAAGAAATAAAAATAACTATTTCTTAATGTTTTTTTATTATTAATCATTATATGTAAAAATAACTGTTTTTAATCTGCTCATAGCTTCAATACTATACTTTATTCCTTGGGTTCCCATTCCAGAGGCTTTTATACCTCCAAAAGGAAAATGATCTGGTCCTCTTTCGGTTTTACTATTTATTTGTACAGAACCAACTTCGAGTTTGCTTGCTATATAAAATGCATCATTGATATTGTCTGTAAAAATAGAAGATTGTAAACCATACTCAGATTTGTTAGCTATTTCAATAGCTTCATCTATAGATTTTACTCTTATAATTGGTAAAACAGGACCAAAAGGTTCCTCCCATGCAATTCTCATATCTAAAGATACATTGTCTAGTAATGTAGGATATACTAAGTTATCATCTCGTTTATTTCCAATTAATAAAGAAGCACCCTTATTTAATGCATCTGAAATTAAATCCATAACAAAATCGGCAGCTTTAGAATCTATAAGAGGAGTTATTGTTGAATCATCGTATGGACTACCAATTTTTAGTTTATTTAGATTTTTTAATATCTCAGAACATAGTTCATTAGCAATTGTATCTAAAACTAATACTCTTTTAATAGCAGTGCATCTTTGTCCAGAATAACTGAAAGCACCAGAAACTATTTCCTTAGCTGTTTTTTCTATATTAGCATCTTCTAAAACTATGGCTGCATCTTTTCCACCTAGTTCTAATAAAGTAGGAGTCATTGTAGAAATGCTTGAAATGTGACTGCCTGTATTAGTTGAACCTGTAAAGTTTATAAAGTCTATATTTTTATGGGTTACTAAATAATCGCCAATTTCACTGCCTTTACCAGTAACGGTATTAAGTACACCTTTAGGAAGACCAGCATCATTAAAACATTTTGCAAGATATAATGCACTTATAGAACCTTGAGTTGGTGGTTTTAGGATAACAGTATTTCCAATAACAAGTGCAGGAGCAATTTTGGATGCTGATAAATTAATTGGGTAGTTAAATGGAGAAATACACAAAATAGTTCCAAGAGGAACACGAGTTACAAAAGCAAGCTTGTTTTTTGAAAATCCAGAAAAACTATCAGCAGAAATAGTTTTGCCTTCTAAATCTTTTGCGATATCTGCAGTATATCTAATAAAATCTGCAGTTCTTTTAACTTCAGAAATACAAGAAAGCTTATCTTTAGCTATTTCTAATATTAATGTTTCAGTTAATATGTCTATATTTTCATCTATAATATCTGCTGTTTTATATAATATTTCACATTTTTCATGAATAGGTACATTACACCAAGATTTTTGACTTTCATTAGAATTAAGTATGGAGTTATCTACATCGGATTTAGAAAAAGCAGGAATATCTCCAATAAATTTATTATTTATTGGAGAGTATATAGGTATTTTATTTTCACATGAAATCCATTGACCATTGTATAAATTGCAATAGCTGTTGTTAATTTTAAAATTATCAATCAAAATATTCACCTCACTAATAATTGATAGTAATAGTATTATCAATTATTGTGCAAATTATAAAGACTTTATAATTTCATAAATAAAAAATATAAATTAAATATCAGATTTCTTAGGATTTAATATGTCTTGAATTAAATGTATTTTACGATCAAGAGTAGATACTTCTTTTTGATACCCTTTAATAGTGGATGAAAGAGTATTTTCTTCATTCTTAAGCTTTTTTAATTTCTCTAATAAAGCTTCATTTGCAGTTAATCTTTTTTCAATTGATGGTTCATACATTTTTTTTATAGTATTTTGTTTGTTGAAATCAAATTTAATTCTATTATAATATTTAAGTATAGACTTACATATTTGTTTGGTGGAATCGATTGTTAAATCACAAAGTTTATCTAAGATTTTGTTGATTTCATTCATAATCATATCACCTCAACAATAATTGTATATAAATTTGTATATGAAAGGCAAGAATTTTATGTTAAGTAGTAAAAAATATTTAAGAAAAATAAATAAGCATATAAAAGAACTTGAATGTGAAAAAGAAAAAATAGAAAAAGATATAGAAAAAACTGAAAAAAGAATTGAAAATGAAAAGAAAGAAATAAATAGCATTGTAGAAAAAAAAGAAAAGTTAGAAACTACATTTAAAAGTTTAAAAAAGGTATTAGTTGAAAGAGGATTAACTTTTGAAATAGACAACGTAAAAGGCATAGCACAGTGGGATAACTTAAAAATATCGAAAAAGTCTAAAAAGTTTGTAATAACAAATAGTGAAAATCAGGTAGTAAAAGAATTAGATGAAGATATAAGTGAAATAATGAGTGATATAAAAAATGATAATGTAAATATAAGTACTTTAGTTTTAAGAAAAACCAATCAAAGTGCATTAGTACAAATTAGGTTTACTCCTTATGATGAAATATAGTGTTCCAAGTTTAAATCAAAAATAATAGCTTTATCAAATGACACTACCTATATTACAATTAAGTCCATTATTAGATAATGTTTTTAACTATATCCAAATAAAAGTCAGATACCAATGTGCTATAATTTTTAGTTACAAAAGAAAAATAAAATACAAAAATAAAGCCAAATTAAATTTAGCTTTATTTTTTGTTAATTTTATAGTATTTAGTATTGAAAAGTGATTTTGGAATATTAGATATCTCTTTCATTATGTATTTTACTGAAGAATGTAAGAGCATATATTCCAGCTAGGCCTACTAATCCATAAATAATTCTACTTACCATACTTATTGAACCAAATACACTAGAACCTGAGAATAGTGCAGCCACTAAATCGAATTGGAATAGTGCTACTAATCCCCAATTTACTGCACCAATTACAACTAATATAAGTACGATTGTATCTAAAAATTTCATTTTTAAAACCTCCTTAAAATAGTATAGTTTAATTATTACCAATAAATAATAAATTATTCCTTATATAATTTAAGGTGATTTTAAAAATAAAACTTGTTAGTTGGTTAATAAGATTATATAATGGAATTATTGCATAATAAAAGAAGAAAGAGGGAGTAATATATGCATATAGTTAAACTTATATTAGAAATACTACTTTATTCTATTCTTGCTTTGTTCGCTTATATTGCATTAAGAACATATGTACTTCAAAAGATAAAAGTCAGCAAATGGATAGTTTTAGTACTAGCATTTACTGTATTTTTAGTACCGAATTTACTATGGCCAACCATGCCGATGATTGTTTCAAGATATGTAATTCCACTTATATTTATCATACTATTCTTATGGTTTATGGATTTATGTGGATTTATGAAGGGTATGGAACAAGGTGAATCAAATAACAAGTACTATGATAAGTATAACAAGAGCAACAATAAAGTAATTAAGCCTAAAGCTAAGCCAAATAGAATTAAAAATAATAAATAATTTGGATATATAGGAAGATAAAATTCATTTAGACTTATTCAAATACAAATGTAAGTTTGAGTTTAAAGTTAGATGTATTTTAATTTAAAAATTGAACTTTGAAATTGAATAAGATTTAAGGTTAAATTAGAAACCTATAAATAAAAACACATTAACTTAAAAAAGTGATGTGTTTTTATTTTATTTATTACTATTTAATCTAAAAAAGCATATAAATAATAATATAGGGATATTTAGTTTTATCACATTTAGTTTATAAATAAATTCTGAGGTGATGTTTTGGATACTTTAATAATATTTTATGATAATAGCATATTGATGAAAATGTCAAAAGTATTGGAAAATAGTATTAAGTGTGAATCAAAAGCTATAAGAAATGTGTATAGTGTAGATAAACCAAAGGATAAATATCTTAAGTTTTATAGTGATAATTTACAAATTGAAGGTGTTGAGAAATCTTTATTGGAAGGGAAAACTAATGTGATAGTAATATTACCAATATGGTTTTATAAATCATATTTTAAGATGGAAAACAGTTCTTTAGTAAATAATTTAAAAGGAAAAAACATTATCCTACTTACGTTAGGAGAAGAAAATAAGTTGGATGAAGAAAAAATATTTTTATATTCCAATTTAGTAGGTAAAAAATATTTTAAAAAAGATGATTTATCAAATGAAGAGTGGTGTAAAAGTTTGATAGAATGGATTGTAAAATTAGTTTAATAATATAAAAGCATTATTAGGTGACTAATAATGCTTTTTAAAATTAAAATTATGTAAATTTAATAATAACATATGGAATAAAATATCATAAATTGAGATTAATTATTGTAAATTTATCTCAATATGATACAATTTAAATAGTTAAGGCACATGGAAGCAAATAATAGGACTAATATGAATAAAGATGTAATAAAAAGTATAAGGGTATATTTGTTTTATAAAATGATTAAAATAAATATTCTGAATTATGCATTTCGTGTTCAGAGTTTATAAGAAAATTTATATTTAAAAGTTTAAATTTAATATAAATAATTAAATTTTATATAATAATCTAAAATTTAGTATTTATTTTTATGAAATTTAAAGTATAATATAGTATATTTTATAGTTAATAAATAAATTTTATGTTTATGTATCTTTATGGAATATAAGGTATAATCATATTATTTTCTTGGTTATGCCTAAGTATAATTTAAAATTGAAAAATTTGTAAAAAAGGAGAGTTGACAATGAAGTTTTATGTATACAATACTATGACAAGAAATAAAGATGAGTTCATTCCAGTAGTTCAAGATAAAGTAGGTATGTATACTTGTGGACCAACAGTATATAATTACGCTCATATAGGAAATTTAAAAACTTATATATTTGAAGATGTTTTAAAGAAGTCATTAGAATATGTTGGATATAAAGTAAAACATGTAATGAATATAACAGATGTAGGTCATCTTCAATCAGATGGTGATGAAGGCGAAGATAAAATGGCATTAGGTGCATCAAGAGAGAAAAAGACAGTATGGGAAATTGCTAGATTTTATGAAGATGCATTTATGGATGATTGTAGAAAGCTTAACATAAAAAGACCAACAGTTGTATGTAGAGCAACTGACCATATAGAAGAGATGATAAAATTCATTCAAGTTTTAGAGGAAAAAGGATATACATATGAAGCAAACGGAAATGTATATTTTGAAATAGATAAATTTAAAGACTATACTAAATTAGCTAATTTAAGTATAGATGAATTAGAAGCAGGAAGTAGAATAGAAGTAGATGCTAATAAGAAAAATCCTTTAGATTTCGTTCTATGGTTTACTAATTCAAAATTTAAAAATCAAATAATGCAATGGGATTCACCATGGGGAAGAGGATTTCCAGGTTGGCATTTAGAATGTTCTACAATGTCAATGAAATATTTAGGAAAGAAGATAGATATACACTGTGGTGGAATAGATCATATTCCAGTTCATCATACTAATGAAATTGCACAATCAGAAGCATACACTGGAGAAAAATGGGTTAACTATTGGATGCATGCTGAATTTTTAGTTTTAAATGATGGTAAAATGTCAAAATCAAAAGGTGATTTTTTAACTATAAAAAGACTAGAAGAAGAAGGATTTACAGCATTAGATTATAGATACTTTATACTACAATCAAGATATAGAAAACAATTATTATTTACTTTTGAAAACTTAGACGATGCTAGAAAATCATTTAGAGCACTTAAAAAGAGAGTAGCAGCTGTATTAGAAAATGTTGATGAGTCATTAGAAATAAGACAAAGCAATATAGAAGAATATAGAGAAAATTTCAAAAAGCAAATAAGCGATGATTTAAATATACCTAATGCATTTACTGTACTTTTAGATGTATTAAAATCCGATGAATTAAACAATAAGGAAAAAAGATTTTTAGTAGAAGAATTTGATAAAGTCTTATCATTAGATTTAATGGTAGTGGAAAAGGATTTATCAAGTGTAGATGTTGAACTTGTAAATAGTCTAATTGTAGATAGAAATGAAGCAAGAAAAAATAAAGATTATCAAAAAGCTGATGAAATAAGAAATAAGCTTTTAGAAATGAATATTGAAATTCTAGATAGTAAAGAAGGAACTACTTGGAGACTTAAATAAAATATATTGTAAGTTAAAATACTATTAAGCATTTATTTTTAAATAGATACTTAATAGTATTTTTTTATCTTAAAAGACATTAAAAAATATAAAAATACTAAGTTAAGTGCGATTTAGGAATAAAATCTGTAGTACATGTCAATATTGCAAAGGAAATGTAAGAAAAAAATTTTTTTAGAATACAGAATAATTGTTATTTTTTGGGAATATAATGATAAGATATATATATTCAAATGTAGGGTAGGTGATAATTATGAGGAAAAAAATATATAAAGTTATAGCAATAGTCTCTATAACTTTAATCTGTAACCTTGGATTTTTTAACGTTGCTTTAGCTGAAGATACAGTAAACATAAAAAAAATAAATCAGAATGTTTGTGAAAAAACTTATGAATATAATTTAAACATACCTGAAGTTACAGGAATGAAGAATTCTAAGTTTCAAAATAGTTTAAATAAGAAAATAAAAGATGAATTAGAGAAAAACAAGGAATGTATTATATCAACAAGTATTGATGATTTTAAATATGCAAATGAAAATAATTATGATATAAAAAAATACAAATTTAAATCAGATTACAATGTAACAAGTAAAGGCAACATACTAAGCTTAACAATAAAAAGTCAAGAATATATAGGGGGAGAGTATTCTTTAGAAACTCAAAAAACATATAATATAGATTTGAAAAATAACAGATTATTAGAACTTAAAGATGTAGTTTCAGATAAAAATATAAAAAGAATAGAAGAGGAAGTAAATAAGAGTATACAAAATAATAGTAAATATTATAAAAGAGAAGTTAAAAAAAATATAGAAAATGAAACTAATTTTTATGTGGATGAATCTAATGTGTATGTATATTTTAATGCTAATGAGATAGGTCCATATACAATAGGAATACCAGAATTTAAATTTTCATTTTAACTTTTAGGTTAAAAATGAGCTATTTAAGAACTAACTAATTAAAGTAAGTTTTTAAATAGCTCATTTAAATTTAAAAATATATTTAAATAATTTTATAACATAGTTAATTAAGAAATATTAATTATTAGTTTTTGATACTTTTATAATTTACACTATGCCTAGAGTATCATTAAATATAAATAGAAGAAAATAAGAAAAAATAAAAGGATAACGTGTATAATTTTTATAAATAGTGACAAAATAATAGAAATAGAAAAGTAGATTGTATATAATAAATCTTGTCGCTGAGGCAAACAAGTAATTGAAGCCAAACGATGTAGAAATAAACTTCAAAAAACATTAAAAAAAATGTTGACAAGAAAGTTTAAATCTAGTAAAATAGGAAAAGTCGTCAGGTGATGATGACACATTGGTCTTTGAAAATTAAA
>NZ_CCAT010000044.1 GCF_000612845.1 Clostridium ihumii AP5 | reverse complement strand
CCCACCGCCATATCCTATTCTTCCATAATTTACATCGAAAACTGCACCAGGCATTATAACTAAATCTATATTACATGTAGATATTTCCTCTAAATCATCATCACATTCTAAGATTCCTTTATATCCCTCTTTTAAATCTTCAAATGATGTTATTCTTAAAGCTTTCATACCATCTTTTTTGTTTATAACCTTAGGTATACACACTACCTTATCATTTTCAAAACAATACCTTATAATTCTATGTGTATCTACTTCACTTTTGTAACTTACAAATAAAAATACAACCTTTGCATCAATAAATGATTTTTCTTTTATTAGTTTTGAAAATATAATATCATCCATTATTTCTTTTTCGTCACTTTTTAAATCATCTCTTAATACTAAAATCTTCTTTCTTAATTCCTTTTTTTCCACTATTTCTCCCCCCATATTCATAAAATAATCCCCAATATTATTATACCATACACTATATATGAACTTTTTAAACTCAAACAACCTCCTTATAAAATAATAGTTTTGAATTTAAATATATCATATTTTCACAATACTCTTTAACAAACCTAAGTTATTAATTTTGTGTTAGTTGTAATACTCTACTCTTTTTGAAGCACTACATACAAAAAGCTATGATTATAAAGTTAAAATCATAGCTTTTTATGTCTTTATTTATATTTTATTTTTCGTATGTTATTGCTTTTTGACCTGTACTTTTCCATATATTTTTGAATACTTCTTTTTTAACCTTTTGATTAGGCTTGTCTTTTAAAGGATCGTTATAATAAATATACTCAGAATCATATCCTGTTAAAAGTACTGCATGTTGATTAAAATATGCCTTAATTATTTTGTCACCACTTTTCCAAGTCTTATTAACTTCTGGAGTAGTAAATTCACTAGTAACCCAAGCTAATACTGGCTTGTTTTCATTTAATGCCTTTTCTATATACGAGTAATCTAAATTTGTTAAATTAACACCTTTAACATATTTATTTACTAATTCTAAAAGTGGTTTAGGATTTATAGAATATCCTGCTGTAATACCTGTTATATCTCCTACAAATCCAACATCTGGGTCTCCCCATGTAGCTATAGTTCCATTACCATTATACTTTATTTCCGTAGTATCTTTTTTTACTTGTCTTGCTAATGCAACTTTATCTATGTTTATTCCTGCATGACTTAACATCATAGCTAGTGAAGTTACTTCACATCCATTCTTAAGCTCTGGCATCTGTTTAACTAATTTTACATCTATTAATACTTCTTTATCTTTTTCACTATCCTCTTTCTTCTTTTTTGCTTTCTCTTCTTCCTTTTGTTTTTCTAAAAGTTCTTCTTTTTCTTTTTCCTTTTCTGCTTCTTGTTTTTTAGCTAAATCTTCTACCTTCTTTTTTGCTTCTTGTTCTTTAGCTATTTTTTCTTCTTCTTTCTTTTTTGCTGCTTCTTCTTTAGCTCTTTCTTTTTCTAACTGTTCTTTTTCAACTTCTGTTAAATAATTTTCTCCAAGTCCAGACTGAATTTTTAAATTTTTTATATGTTGTTCATAAGCACTAGCTTTTGTCGTACTATTTATATAACTATAACAACCAATAAATAAAAGTATCATAGCTAAAGCACAAGTTATTATAGGTAGTCCGCTTTTTCTCTTTTTTTTTCTCAAGTTATTCTCTCCAATCTATAACGCTCATATTTATTTAGCTATATCTTTTTAGAATATATATTACTTCCTAATATAATTTACGAAACATAATCAATTAAGTTAATATAAACTTAATATATTTATAAATAATATTTAAATATTTAAGTTTATAACCATACTAATTATCTATTAATAAACATTCTATCATTTATTAGTTATATATTCTATTTTAATAATTTAAATTTATTTAAAACAAAAAGTGTTGGTATAAAAACCAACACTTTTTGCTTCAATTTAATGAACTTTTGTTATACTGCGTTTTAAAAAAATATTATATTGTAAGGAACCAAGTTATAACTTGGATTTTAATGTTTTCAACAGTTGAAAACATATATATATTATGAAAGGATTTGGATGTTAAATTTGTCATTTATTTTAAAGCAAACAAACTGCACATTAAGCAATTAGTTTACTGCTTTAACAAAGTTATAATTTTATAAATTTAATTACTTTTCATACTTTGAAAAGTATAAAACATTTAATAAAATTTTAAATACATTCTCTAAACTATTTTTAAAATTTCCACACTAGGTGAAACTTTACAAACTTTATTTATTATTTCTAATTTAGCATCATCAAAATCTTTAAATTTCTTTAATGCACCATTTTCATCATTATAAACTTTCCAATAACCACATATTAAACATTCCATATTCGGATATTCTATAAACATCTTTACATCTTCTAAAGGAAATCCTAAGAATAATCCAAGTTCATGTGGACAAATATTGTTTTGATATCTTTCTTTTAATAATTTTAACTTTTTATCAATACTCATATTGGATGCATATCCAAATTTACTTAAATAACATTCTGTAACTTCATTTTCTAAGCTACTTTTTAATATATCTTCTTTGTAAAATAATACAATAATCGCTCTATCTGTTTCCTTCAGTTCAAAAGCCTTTACTTTTAACCTATTTAATACTTCTATTTTATACTTTTTCCAGTTTTCAAGCATATTTCTATCTTTATTACAAAGAGTTACAGTGGTGGCAGCCTTAAGCCCTTTTATTGTAGGCGCTATATTAAACGCTATTACATTAACTAAGTAATCTAAATCATTAAAATACCTTATCTTCTCTCTAAATGCTTTAACTGCCAACTTCACTGTTATGCTCCTCTCTTATCTTTAAATTTTTGCTAATTCTTTTCCTAAAGTAATACACTCTTCTTCGCCATCTTTATCTGGCTCATTATTTATTGTAAGTCCATTTTCTATAACATCAGCACCATAAGACTCCATTCTATCTACCCAATCTCTCATCCATTGTCCATCTCCCCATCCATATGAACCAAAAAGTGCTACTTTTTTGCCATTAACTTTTTGTGCTATTGATTCTACAAATGGTTCCATTTCTGATTCTTCTAGAACCTCATTTCCCATTGATGGACAACCTAATGCAATAACTTCAAATTTATCAATTTCATTAGCATCTACATTGCTAACACTTTCAACTATCGGATTAGCTCCACCACTTGATATTCCTTGCCCTATAAAATTAGCCATTTTTTCTGTATTTCCTGTGCCACTCCAATAAACCACTAGTATATTTTTCATTTTCCCCATCCTCTTTCTAATTGATATTGATTATCACTTTCATCTTTAATACTAGTATATTATCTGTTTTTAATATTGTCAATAGTTTTTTTGAAAATCATTCTCATTTATTTTCTTTATTTATGTACTATCATATTTCCCTTATTAAATTCATATATTTTATTGATATTCAAATGTATTATTTTAATTTTTAATCTTTAATACATTTCATGTTTAGGTTATTACAATTTAATAAAACCTATTCATATTATGAAAGGAGTTTTTCCATGAGATATAATTTTAAAAATATTTTTATGTCTCTAGTATATAAAAATACTAATGAACAATTATTTAATTCATTAAAGGAATATAATGATAAACTTTCAGCAATAAAAGAAGATTTATCAGCAAATCTTAACCGACTAAAATGTCTATGTTTAAATGCTAAAAATTTATCTGCTCTTTTAGAGCATAATGCTTCTAAATTAAATATAAATGATTTAATAGATCCATACATCTTAGATGACATACATTTAATAAATATAAATTATCCAAGTGACGACAAAATAATTGAACAATTATTTATAAGTAATACACTAGTTCAGTCAATAGAAAAAAACTGCATAATGTTTAATAAGTATGTTAATATAATTCAAGATATTAAGCTATTTTTATGTGATTCAAATATAAATAGTGCTGATGTATCCAATCCTTATTTTAAATTTTTTAAAGATAACAAAGGATTTCCTATTGTGTTTTTATGTGATATAAACACTGACTTAATATATACAAATGATTTTTCTTTTAATATTTATGGGCTATTTGGAAACTATACTTCTTTAAACCATTTAAATGATTATATTGAACTTATTTTAGAATATAATCACAATGTTCCTAATTGCTTAGCATTAAAAAAATTTTTATTCTGCAATAATTCTAATTATGGTGATTTATGTATTAAGTTTTTATCTGAAATTTTAATTCCTGAATTAAACAATTTAATACATGAATTAAAAATTGAAAATAAATCTAAAATAAATAAATTAATTACTGTATATACTAATAGTTGTATTGACGATGATTTTAATTCATCCAAGGATTTTTATAAAAGAAATGGATTTACATTTGATAATAATAATTTTTATTTAAAGTTTTCTTAGTAATTGAATACTTAAATTTATTATTACAAGTTAAATCGTAATTATAGGAGGAAATATATTATTATGGATTTTATTTCTTGCAATGCTACTGAAAATTACATGTTAGACTTACACTTATCTGAGCTTAAAAATAATTTGAATAATTTATTGAAAAACTTAAATAACAATAATTTTAATTTTCTATTTAATAGTAAAGATAATATTACATCTACATTAAAAGAAGTTATTAACACACTCTCTCTAAAAAATGATTGTGTTAATAATGATGATATAAAGAAGTTAGAATTTCAAAGTAAATCTCTTAATATAATTACTCCTGTATATTACAAGACTTCGATTAACTCAAACTTTACTTATATTGATGTTTGTATTAATACTTTATTGAGACTTAAAAATAATTATAATACTCCCTCTTCATACTATTCAATTTATTTAAATGAACTTTATATCTATCTAAGCTTTTTGAAAAATTATACTTCTTGGCTTAGATCAGATTTGTTAGTTTTATAAAATTAAAGCTACTAACAAAATTTGTTAGTAGCTTTAATTTACTATATCTTATTTCATATTCTTTTTTATATTTCTTTTTATATTTTTCATCATTACAGACATGTCTTTTCCCATTTCAGCTGCAAATTTTTTCATTTCTCTTTTTGCTTTAGTTGTTATTTTTTTTGTACTACTATTTCTTTTCATAGTTATCTCCTCCTCTGTAAATATGATGTATTTAAATTTCTTAATACAAATAGTATGTACACTTTTTCAAATAGAAAACTAGTAATGTTTTGGCAATTTTCTTATTACTTCATAACTACACTGTTAATTTATGTAACTTTTGTCAACATTTAAACATATTATATTATTGTATAAATATTATAGAGGTGTATTATGTATATTCGCTATCCTTATGAAAATAATTTTATAGATATTGATTCTGTCATGAAATTCACTGATTCTGAAGATACATTTTCTTATGATACTAAATCAATAGATGATTTATTTGAACCTTTAAAAGTAACTGCTGATGCAACGGCAATGCAACCACCTAATTCAGCACCACCAAGTTTTGTACCTAACCCCAAAAGTTCAAAATCTGCTCCAGGTGCTAACGTAAAATCTGTTTCACCTAATTCAATAAGACCATGTACTTTCCAAAATATATATTTATGGCTTACTAATGGTAATCAGTTTTGGGCTTGGCTTACAGGTGTAGATAATAGAACTGCATATGGATTTAAGTGGGTAGGTAATAGATGGGTTTATTTCGGTGTTGATTTAAATAAAATTGATGAATTTGAATGTTTTGGCTATGGACCAAATAACTCTAATTGGTGGTATCAAAAAAATCCTCGTCCTAGAGATTTTGAAAAATTTGAGTTTAAACATATAAATTCATCATATAAATCAGACGATTCAAATTATGATGATACTAAAAAAAATAATAATGTAATGTTTGTTCCTTTAGATGAAACTAAATCTAATACTGACACTTTAAAAAATAATGAAAAACCAACAACTAATGCACCACAGGCAACACCTGAAAAACCTAATTCTGATGTTTTAGTAAAACCTGAAATTTTATGTAAATGCACTCATCAACATCTATATTTATGGTTAGCCAATGGCGCTGAATTTTGGTCTTGGTTAACTAAAGTTAATAATGACCATGTTTGCGGTTATAGATGGAAAAATGATACTTGGGTATATTTTTCTATTTCAATTTATAAAATATCTTGCTTCAAGTCATTTACTAGAGCTAATATTCCTAATATGAAATTTTCAATTTCATCTTTAAACCCTTATGGAAGATATATTAAAGATGAAATTATAAATCCTAAAGATTTTACAATAATATATCCTTATTTTAGAAGCTTATTAAACAAAGAAATTGAAGTTACAGATAATCAACTAATTGTTGATAAATATTTAGAATTAATTAGAAAACAGTTATTTTCTATACGACCTGAGGAATATGTTACAGTTTACGGCTCATACACCTTATCTTTGCAAACTGAAAATATAGCTAGTTTTATATTTTATCTATATTCATATGGTGTAAATACTAGTGAATCCATTTCATATGAATCTTTAAATATAAATTATATGACTGGAGAAATTTATGAACTAAAAGATTTATTTAATCCAAAATATAATTATCTTCCTAGATTAAACGAATTAGCACTAGATTATCTAAAAAAACAAGATTCATCTGCTGTTGCTAATTTTAAAGGATTTAATAATAATCAAAAGTTTTTCCTAACAGATGATGGTCTTGTAATATATCTAAATGCTTCTGACTACGATCCAAGTTCATTAGAAATTTTACCTATAATAATTCCTTATAAAGACTTAGAAGGAATGCTTTATCCTGGAAGTCCTATAAATCAAGTAACATCTAAAAATAATACTAAAACTAATCCTGATAAGCCAATAGTAGAAGATAATAAACTTCAATTCACAAATACTGATATGTTCTTTTAATATAAAAAATAAGAGGAATTAAAAATTCCTCTTATTTTTCATATTTACAATATTATTAAAAATTCTCTACTTTTGAAACAATATTTTCAATTTCTTCTTCTACTTTTTCTGAATAAAGATTAACTTTTTCCTTTGAAAGTTTTGCTATATCCATACTCATAGGCATTTCACCTAATAGTGTTGTATCCATTCTTTTTATGTATTCATCAAAATCTTCATTTTCAAAAATTCTAATTTTAGTTTTACAATCTGGACATATTAAATAACTCATATTTTGAATAACACCAATAACATTCATGTTCATTTTTCTTACCATGTTTATTGATTTAGCAACTATCATTGACACCATATCTTGAGGTGTTGTAACTATAACAACTCCACTTATAGGAATAGATTGCATAACAGTTAATGGAACATCACCTGTTCCTGGTGGCATATCTATAATTAAATAATCTAATTCTCCCCATAAAACATCTGTCCAAAACTGTTTAACTGTTGCAGATATTGCAGGTCCTCTTAATATTACTGGAGCCTCTTCATCTTTAACTAAAAAGTTTATTGACATAACTGAAATATCTTCTTCAGACTTTATAGGTATGATTCCTTCTTCAGTTCCAAAAACTTCATTTTCTTTTATATTTAACAATCTAGGAATGCTCGGACCTGTTATATCAGCATCTAAAATTCCAACTTTATAACCTTTTTTATTTAGTCTCTTAGCTATCATAGTTGACATAGTAGATTTTCCTACTCCACCTTTTCCACTCATCACAGCTATAACATTTTTTATTTTGTTATTTGGATTATTTTGTATTGAACAACTTGATTCACTACTATTACACTTTCCTTTACTTGGACATGTGCTACAATTTGAACCCATAATAAATCCCTCCCATATAAACATTTTTAATTTGTATAAAGTTTATTTTAACAATAAACTTTATTTTTTAACGCAGCTTTTAAACTATTCATTGCTAAAACATTAATCAGATTATGAAATTAAAATCTAAACAACTTTAAGTTTAATTTTCTTCTATATTCTATATAATATATCAGTTTTTCTTACCTTTCAAATTTGCAAATGCTATAAACTATTAAATTTTAAGTGATATTGGCAGATTTTATTATATTTTATTGAAATTTTAGAAAAGTTCTATTTTTTATCATATAATTGAAAAACTAAACTTCAATGCTATATAATATGTTATTAATTCAAATTTATAGTCAATACTAATGATAAAGACATTATTTAGGAGGTACTTATGTTTAAATTTACTTTTAAAGTTCCATTATGTAAAACAGATGAAATAACAGAAAAACTTTATTTAATAGACATATACAACATATATTATGAAAGCCCTGTAACAATAACTACTACCGATTATGGTTATGGTTATTATGAAAATGAGGATGAAATAGTTGATTTTAATATTGTAATTGAAAGTGATGACATAAATTTTGTTAATTCACAAAAAGACTTAATATCAAAAACATTATGCATCAAAGATTTAAATGTTGAAGAAATTAAAAACATTGAACTTAATGAAACTATGGAACCTATCGATTTAAATAATGGTTGGGTTATATGTTCACCTGAATATGATGCTAATAATAAAAAAACTATTAAATTCATACCTCAAGGGGCATTTGGTACTGGTCTTCATGAAACTACTCAAGATTGTTTAAGATACATACTTGAAAAAGATTTTAAAAATAAAACTGTACTTGATATAGGCACGGGGTCTGGAATATTATCTATTGCTGCTGCTATAAAAAATGCTACTTCAGTAGCTAGTTTGGATATTCGTGATGTAAATGAGGAAATTAATCTTAATGCATCATTAAATGATATTGATACCATTGATATCTATGTTGGCAATGCATTAGAAGATGATTTAGGAATAAATACGCAATTTGATTTTGTCTTTATCAATATTGGTGGTGAAGAAACTCAAATGTTCATGGAATTTATAAATAGTCACATTAAATCCAATGGTACACTTTTAGTATCTGGACTTGTTGAATGGACTTTTGACCTTGTTATAGATAAAATTAAAGAATATGGGTTTGAGCTAACATCTAAATCTCAAACTAATGAATGGTGTACAGCATTACTTAGAAAAATTTAATACTTTCTTATTAAAATTATAGTAAATCTTTGATATAATTATAAGACAAAGCAATATTGAAATTGATTCTTAATATTGCTTTTTTTATATAAAAAAATAAATTGAAAAGGTGTAATCATAATGAAAAATAAAAAGTTTTATATTATATTAGTTGTTTTAGCACTAATTCTATTTTCAACTATAGCATTTAAATCTAAATTGTTTAACAATCCAACATCAACTAAAGTCGATGTATCTTCAACAGTGGAAAATAAAAATGATACAAAAAATGATAATAAAGAAGAAGCTCCTCAAGTTAGTAGTATCTATTCTAAAATCAATATAGATGAAAAATATAAGGGTCATGAACTAAAAGATAATTCTATTGGTGTTCCTGTTGTATATTATCATTCAATTCAACTTAGTGGAACAAATGAGCTTATGTTAAATCCAGATACATTTAGAAGTCATCTAAAATGGCTTAAAGATAATAATTATGTATCATTAACTATGGATGAATTATATAATCATCTAAAATTTAATAAACCAGTTCCTAAAAATTCTATAGTATTAACTTTTGATGATGGTTATATAGATAATTTTAAGAATGCACTTCCAATACTAAAGGAATATGGTTATGATGGAACTGTATTTATGATTTCTGATTATTTAGGAAATGAAAATTTCTTAACTAACGATCTATTAACTCAATGCGATGAAGGTAATTTATTTGTTGAAAGTCATAGTTCAACTCATCCTGAACTGGCAACACTTACAAATCAGCAACAAGAAAATGAACTTAAAAGTTCAAAGTCTAATTTAGAAGCCATAGTTAAAAGACCCGTAGAATACATAGCATACCCTTATGGTTCTTATAACACAGAAACTAAATTGCTTTCTGAGAAAGCTGGATATAAACTTGGTTTATCTACTGATAGTGGATTTGCTACTGGCAAGTCGCCACTTTATGCTGTACCAAGAGTATACATGAGTGATTTTTATAGTTTAGATGAATTCATAAATAGAGTTACAAATCCTAATTATGAATAAAAAAATAAATAGCTCAAAATACGCTTAAAAGTATTTTGAGCTATTTATTTTTTTACTGTATATTTATAATTTAAAATTTTCAAGTTATAATTTTTCTACTTTTTTATCACTCCATCTCTTCCTATGTTTATTTTTAAAATCTTTATGTTCTCTTTTTATATTTTTTCTTATAATTAAAATCAGTCCCAAATCAATAAAACTGTAGATAGTTGCTTTTTTACACTCATTTTTATAAAATTCAACTTCCTCATATATCCAATCATTTTCTTCATCTTTTTGTTCATCAGATATACTTTGGCTTAAATTTATTGCTTCTTTCCTAGCCTTTAAATCATCAATATTATCAGATGCCTTATACATTACCATTGAGCAAAATAATCCAGCCACAATAAATACTGCATACAATACATTTTTAAATCCATTTTCGCTTAAGTTATAATGTATAAAAAAGTCCTTAATGAATATTCTTGCTAAATATATAGCTAAAAATATAGAATATATTATCATAAACATCTCCATTACCTTCCCCCTTTTACCCATTATATCCAATAAATCTCATTTTTTAAATACCATGATATTTAAAAAAATTATTTTTTCATTTCTTTTATAACCTTTTTCATTTTTTCATTTAATATGTAAATTCTAGCATTAGATTTTAGCTTTGATATAAACAATTCTTCGTCTATAGGCTTATTTATTATATCATCAGCACCACTATTTAATATGCTTGATAATGTTTTAGAATTATTTAAAGATGTGACTGCAATTATTATAGAATTTCTATTGCTTTTTCTTATTTCTTCTATTAAGTCTTTTCCAAATTCATTTTGAAGAACTATATCTACTAAATACATATCATATCTTTTTTTACTATTAAAAAGTTCATTACCTGAATTATAAAAATCCACATTATTTATATTATATTTTCCAAATAAACCTTTTTGAACTTCTTTTTCAAGCTGACTATCATCAACAACTGCTATTTGTATATGTCTAAGATTCAATAAATTTTCATCTTCTTTAAGTGCTATAGATATGTTTTTCATTATATCTTTCTCTAAATTTTCTTTTAAAATATAATCAGTTACACCTAAATCAAATAATTCTTTCTTTTTGTCATCTATATTATTCCCACTAACTACAAATATAGGTATTTCACTTTTATTACTTACATTTATTTTTTTTAAAAACTCTTCAATAGTTCCAACCTTACCTACTAAAGCACTTATAACTAAATCTATACCTTCATTTTCTAAAATTTCATATGCATCTTCAAAACTATCTGTACATATATATGAAAATCCTTTTTCCACTAACATTTGTTTTACTATTTTACAAAAAAAATCACTTTGTTCTATATGCAAAATCTTAAACATCTATACACGCTCCCTAGTTTTTTATTTGTATTATCGTATTATTCAGAAATTTTTAAATGATTTTCAGTTATTTTGATGTTACTAAATGTAAAAAATATTTTTATATAAAAAAACTATCATAAAATAGAATTCATTTTCTACTTTATGATAGTAAAATTTTAATCCTTAAAAACATAATCAATATCTGAAACTATTTTTCCATCTATATATCCATTATGCTTCATTGTATTTAGTATTTCCATAGCCTCACCATGACTTAATGCTTTTCTATATGGCCTATCTTCTGTTATAGCCTGATATATATCAAGACATGCCATAAGTCTAGAGTTAAAGTCTAATTCCTCTGCATATAATCCAAGAGGATATCCTTTTCCATTAAGTTTCTCATGATGATTAGATGCCCATTCAGTAATTTCTTCAAATCCACTAATACTTTCTAATGTTGTTCTTGTATAATATGGATGTTTCTTTATAATTTCAAACTCTTCTTTTGTAAGCTTCTTAGGACTATCTAATATTTCATTAGGAACTGCCAACTTACCTATATCATGTAAATCTGCTGCAATTATTAATTTCATCTTTTCATCATCAGTTATTTTATAAAACTCACACATTATTTCAACTTTTTTTGATAATCCTGTTGAATGTCTCTGTGTATATTCAGATTTACTATCTATTATCTTTGATAATACACTTGTTATTTCATGTATTTTCTCAAATGATATATCAAAGCTATATTTAGGCATATCCCTTTTTAATATCTCACCTATATCGTTACTAGCAATCTCACTCCAAAATTCATCACAATTAGAAACATTTTTAAATGCCATAACTATTTTAGATGAAAAAGCTATTCCATCATTTTCATCTACAAATTTGTAGATTTTATTTCTATCACATTGTATCAAGTTACAATTCATCTCAACAACATTTGCAAATTGTATTATTTGTGACATTATAGGAATCTCATCCTTCTTCAATTTAAAAAAACCTGTACCATCATACTTCTCATGATGATACTTTATTACATTTTTTACATCTGTTAAAAATGGGTAATTTGCAATATTCTCTTCTCCAATTGAACAATGAACTCTAGATTTTTCTAAGTTAGTTAATGATACTTCTCCATTTACTCTTAATTTTTCATATAAGCTTTTTTCTCCTACACCATTATCATGTAAAATAGCAAGAGCAACAATATCATGAAGTTCTTCTAAGCTCATTCCTAATTCTTGTCCAATCTTTAATGAAATATATGCTATTCTTCTACCATGATTTGATGGTGCCCCTAAAACGTCCATTTCCATAAAATCTAATGCAAACGATACTGATGTTAAAAATTCATTTAAGTTAAATATCATATTTTTCTCCATCCCACAACTAAAATATTTATATATCTAATACTTTTACACATTACAGTTATAAATGAATATCTTTGTGAATAATGCTCATTTATAGTTAAATTTTACTTTATTATCATTTCTATTTCAAGTTTTAATAATTATCAGTTAATAAATTATTCTTATGATTACCATGAAAACCATAAAAAATATATCAGTTAAAGTAATTCAATTTTTACTGGTCCACCTATAATATCACGTCTAACGCATAGAACTCCATTTTCTAAAGAAGTTGTTTGCCATTTTATTAATTTTAACTCTCCTTTTTCTAATTCTATGCATGTTATTGAATATGGATATACACAGCAACCATCATTAAAATATTTTAAATTTTTTTCAACACTTAATATGGATCTATGTGTATGACCTGCTATCATTGGTTGATTGTTTTCCTTTACCCATTTTTCTAATTTCTTATCTACTTTAGTTCGCTTAGAGTGTTTTTTTGCTGGACTTGTTGGATTTCTAAATCCAAATACTTGTTCCATAGTAGACCATATATATCTTACTAAAAAGCATGCTACTTTTCCTAATTGATAATTTATAAAATCTACTTGGTGTCCATGTATAATAAAAAGTTTAGTACAATTAGGCTTATAAACTAATTTTAATCCTTCATACATAGTTAATTCATGAAATAAATCATATAAATCTTTTCTTGAATTATCAAATTTATATTTTTCTATTTCTCGCCTAAATTTTCTACTATGTTTTATTTCATCATGATTGCCAACTATCATATAAAATCTGTCTTTTCTTTTGAACTTAAGCAAAATATTGAAAACTTCTGGATATATATCATATATAGTACCTATCTTTGATACTTTCCAAAGTTCATCTCCATCACCAATTTCTATTTGTGTAAAATCTCTTTTATAGTAATACTTTAATGCAGCTGTATAAATATTTAAATTAGGTAATAAATCATCTTTCCAAGTTCCATCTCCTCTATGACAATCACTTATAAATACAAATTTAGATTTATCATCAATATAAAGTTCTGGAACATTATTAAATATTTTATTTAATATACTTACAGTCATATACTTACTCCTAAAATTTCTAACCTATATTTATTATATAAATCTACATTAAAATTGTTATTACCTATATATTTTTTTCTATTTGACAAAACCTTTGATAAATAACTATATTTCTAAAATTATTTAAACATGAAATGCTACAAATATTATTCTAAGCTAGTCTATATCTTGAATATAGCGAAGTTATTAAATTAATTTATTTATTTTATGAACTTGTAAATTTATAAAAAAATTAATTAAATGTGAACATACTAAGTAACCTACTGTTTTTCCATAAAATTTATAATATAATAATATGAAATCAAATACATTTTTATCCTATTCCAAATCCACATTTTTCATATTTTTTACAATTATTACATTGTAGAAAAACACTATTCATAGAATTAATTTTATTTATTAAAATAATTCATTGTTACGTATTAAATTTCTAATAATTACAATACTAATTGTATACATACCAATAAAAATTAAGGGGATGAATGAATGAAAAAAAATAATGCAAAAGATTTTATAGTTATTGGTTTTGCACTTTTTGCAATGTTTTTCGGTGCTGGCAACTTAATTTTTCCTCCCTACATGGGAAACTTGGTCGGTGATAAAACACCCATAGCTATACTCGGTTTTTTAATCACTGGTGTAGGTTTACCACTTACAGGAATAATTGCTTGCGCTAAAATCAATGGCAGCTTTTCAGATATTTCTAAAAGAGTTGGAAAAGTATTTTCTGTATTTGCTACAACTATACTAGTTTTAGCAATTGGCCCTATGCTTGCCATTCCTAGAACTGCTGCTACAACTTATGAATTAGCCGTACACCCTATTTTTCCAAGTGTCGGTCCATCATTATCTGTAGCAATATATTTCCTTATATGTTTGATTTTTGTTTTGAGACCTTCATCTATTATTGATAACATAGGAAAAATTTTAACTCCTATTTTGTTTTTAACTCTTGGAACTATAATAATTAAAGGAATTATATCTCCAATTGGACCTGTAGTAAATACAGGATTTAAAGGTGTATTTCCAAGTGCACTCCTAGAAGGTTATCAAACAATGGATGTTATGGCATCCGTTATATTTTCTTCAATAGTTCTTTCATCTATAAAGGATAAGGGCTATACATCAAGAAAAGACATAATATCTCTAACAATTAAATCAGGACTTGTTTCTGTAGTAGGTTTAGCCTTCGTTTATGGTGGGCTTATGATTCTTGGAAGTCAAACTTCTACAGTAATTTCTAGTGATATAGGCAGATCTGCTTTAGTTGTTGAAATAGTAAAAAGTATTTTTGGTAACATAGGAACTGTCATTCTTGGAATCTCAGTAGGTCTTGCTTGTTTAACAACTGCTATAGGACTTATATCAACAGGTGCTTCTTATTTTAATAAACTATCTCGTGGAAAAGTATCATATGGTACCTTTGCAATTATCATAAGTGTAGTAAGTGCATTACTTGCAACTGGTGGTGTTGATGATTTAGTTAAACTTGCTGTACCAATCTTAAATGTTTTATATCCTATTGTAATAGTATTAATAATAATTACACTATTAGGTAATTTAGTAAAAAATAATACTGTTGTAAGACTTACTGTATATACTACATTCTTTGTTAGCTTCTTTACTACTGTTGACACTCAAACTAACGGAAACATAACAGCTGTAAATAAGATTTTATCATTTATACCACTAAATGATGCTGGCTTCGCATGGATTTTACCATCCATTATAGCCTTTGTACTTGGTATGATTTTCTTTGAAAGAAAGCCATCTAAACAATGATTTGTGTAATTTAAATTGTTGACAAATTGTTTATAAATTTTACAATTATTTTGTTTAATTTTTCTTAATTTTATGATATATTTAAATTAACTCACACATCTCATTAAAAATTATACTTTTTCCTTAAAATTCCCGAAAATGTGACAAAGATAATTGTCACATTTTTACTATTTAAATATATAATAAAAGCACATGAAATTTATCATGTGCTTTTAAACTACAACTCTTTTTCAAATTCTATTTCATGTAATATAGGAATATCATAATATCCTACAAGTGATATATTAGGCTTTATTTTTCTAGCATCATTCACAGCATTTATATATATTTGTTTCATATTAAATCCTCTTCTTTGATAAAATTTTAAAGCTCTTATATTGTCATTAGTTGTTATAAGCCATATTCTCTGTAGCTTTTTATCAACAGCCATATCATAAACTTTATCTATCAAATTACTACCAATTCCATTGTTCTCATTTATACTATCAAGTGAAACAATTTCACACTCATTATTTTCTATACAATATGTTATAAGTCCTACTATTTCATTATTTTCTATGGCTACATAACCTGAAAGCTTACTCATGTTATGAACTTTTCCTTTTACTACAATTATATCTGATTCCCAACTTTTTATTATGAATTTCATTATTGCATTTCTTGAAAATTCATCTATACTAACTATCTTCACTATTATTCCTCCATAAGTTATAACAATATTTCTAATACAATTATTAATATTGTTATTATAATAATTACTAAACTGCCTATAGCTCCAAACTTTTGACGTTTTATTGCAAAATCACTGATTTCTGCATTTCTATCTTTTAATGTTTCTCTCAAGCTTTGCCTTAATGTTTCTTCTGGATTTTTAATAGCATATATACAATATGCTATTAGTGGTATCATAATTATAATTATGATAATTAACTCCATAATCATATATTCATCTCCTCCTACACTATACTTATAAAAAACCTCTAATTCTTTATGTTATATTTATTTTCATTTATAACCAATATTCAATTTATTCATAAGATTATATAACAATTTACTAAACATAAAATTATTATATGCTAGCACTCCTTGAAAATCCCAAAATATAATTTTGCCTATAATAACACCTTTCTAATATATTTATATTAATCTTACATAAATTAATATTTTCTATCTTTACACATGTACCTCCTTTATTTCTTGTAAAAATATGTTTTAATTGAATTAGGTATTATAGTTATTATTCCTATAAAAAATAAGCAGATATTACAAAAGTAAATTTGTAACATCTGCTTATTTTCTATTTTTGAATATGTAAAAGTATTTCTTGTATCTCAGGGTATTTGAATAATAATTTTTCATCTAACATTTTATTAAATTCATCAATTGAAACCCATTTAACTTCTGAAACTTCATTTTCCTGAAGATTTAATTCATTTATTTGAGCATCCTTTTTTATTAAGTAAATATCCCAAATTAAATCTGTTCTAAAAATTCTTCTTACAAAATTTAAATCTTCTTTTGAAATGTTTAAACCTATCTCTTCTTTAACTTCACGTATACATCCCTCAATTGTATTTTCCCCAGATATCATTCTTCCTGTTGTTAATCCCCACACACCAGGTAAAATTTCGCATTTTTCTGAACGTTTTTGAATTAATATATTTCCATTAGAATTAACAATCCATGCTTCCATTGCTAAATGATACTCACCTTGTTCTAATTTATCTCCTTTTTTTCTTATCTTATTAGTTTTATTACCATTTAAATCATATATATCCCAATATTCCATTTTATTATTACACCTCAATTACACATTTTTTATACTTCTAATAATTTATTCTATAAAAAAGATATTCTAAAATAATAATCAATTTTAAAATATCCTTCTATAGGGTTCCAAGCTAAAATTTTAAATACTAGCTTTCTCAAATGATACTACTAATCTTACAGTTTATTCTGATAGCATGATTGAAACCAATTAAGAACTAAGAGTGAAAAGTGAATAGTTATGGTTAATATTACTCATTTCATTACTAATATTTGAAATGGAAATATATAAAAACTACGCTTTTATATTTTTTAAATTGGAAATCCAATTTTTACATTCACTTTCAACTTTTCATTATCATCTTCTCTTCTAATTCTATAATTTCAAGACTTCTCAGTTCTTTATCTACACTATTTTACATTATAGTAAGAAATGTTAGTTCTAATATTTCTTTTTTACTTAAAGCTTCTTTATTTTCTATATTTATCTTAATTTTATCATATATATCATCACCATTATACTTTTTGATATACACTGTTTTTGCATCTTAGTGTATAATATTGTATAAATAGTATTTATATGGAGGAATTAAAATGATATTAATAAAAAGTAAGAAAAAGTGGATTATTTCTATTGCTATAATCATTTTATCAATTTGTGTTATCTACAAATTACATAGCTTCAAAACATCATTTGATGATATAATTTCAAATTTTTTTGATGACAATATAACATTTACTTCTATTTCAATAGGCTCTATTCATGATTTACATAATTTTAAATATTCTATTGACGATGAAAATAAAATTAATGACTTTATTAAATATATGAATAATCTTGAACTACATAAAAACAGTGAATCTTCTACTCACTCAAATAATCTGCCATTTGATTCTATTCTACTAATGAATGATGCAAATTCTGATTCAGTTTTTATAGACTTTTCTGATTCTACTCATATTCTAATTAATACGGAACATCGTGATCCACCTCATCAACGTGTCAATTCATGTACTTATGAAGTTGTTAATGGATCTATCGATTATGAGTACATCAATTCTTTATTTAATTAGACTTCTTATTATTCTAATTGGAGGTGTTTTTAATTTTTAAAGATTTATTTAATAAGAAAAATGAAAAATGGCTTGTTTTTATTATTATAATACTATTAATGTTATTTTCAATATATCATTTATCCACCTATAAAAAATCATTTGATGATATAGTTTATAAAGCTTTTGGTGATAATAAAAGCATTGAATATATTTCTATATATTCAATGCATAATTGTGATTATTCTAGAAATCTTATTGAAGATGATATTAAGCTTGATAAGTTTATTAAATACATGAATAGCTTAAAATTAGTTGAAAGTAAAACTTCTTATTCATATGCAGATGATAATCCTTTTGATTCTATATTTCTTGAAAACTTTACCTATGCTAATTCTATAGTTATAAATTTTTTTGATAATACACATATTTTAATTACAACAGAACATCGTGATTCACCTCATAGACGTGTAAATTCATGTACTTATGAAGTTGTTAATGGTTCAATAGACTATGACTATATAAATTCTTTATTTAACAAATAATACTAGTAAAAAAGGATGCCTAATAGCATCCTTTTTACTTTTCATTATCAATCCATTCTCTTTTTAAAATTGAATATACTGCTAGACTACAAACTCTATTATTTTTAATTTGAACTTCTCTTAAAGTTACTTCATATGTCATTCCACACTTTTGCATTACCCTTCCAGATGCTACATTATCAACATTATGTTTAGCACAAATTCTATTTAATTTAATTTCTTCAAAGTTGCAAAAATTTTATTTAGACTTTTATTTTTATGACTTGCAAACAAATACTATTTGTCACAAATATATTTAAAACTTTGTCATATATATTCATAAAGTTATACACATTTACTTTTTTTAAATTTTAATTATACTTTATATTACTGTATTCCTAAGCTGAAAATTAAATATATGTACAACTTTATAAACACTGAAAGCACAAAATCTCATTGAATATGCTTTATATTTCAATGAGTCTTAACATTAATTATATAACTTTTTTAAATTGTTTTTCATCTATACATATGAATTCGGGCTTTCTATCTCTGAATATACATACATATTTAAATCCTACATATTCTAACATTTCATATGCTTTATCAAAATCCTTACACACATCATTTGCTCTGTGAGAATCTGAACCAATTGTTATAACTTCTCCACCTAATTCTTTATATCTTTTTAAAATATCCATATTAGGGTGTATTGTATCTAAACCATATCTATATCCTGATGTGTTTAGCTCTATTCCACTTCCATTGTTTATAATATTCTTTAGTATCTCATCTAAAATACATTTATAATCACTATATATTACTTTATTGTTTTCAAAGTTTCCATATCTTATAATGTAATCTAAATGTCCATAAGAATTGAAGTTTTTAAAGTTCTTAGTAGTTTCTAACATACTTTCAAAATATCTTGTATATGCTTCTTTTTTAGTGTATCCTTCAAAGTATTTTTTATCTGGTACATTTATTTTATCTACTGAATGTGTTGAACATAATACAAAATCAAATGGATTAGAATTTACTATCTCTTCAATTTCATCTTTCACATGGTTTTGATATCCAACTTCCACACCTAGTAATATTTCTATATCCTTTTTATATTTTTCTTTATATCTATAGATAGTGTCACAGTACTCCTTGCAATTAAGACTAAATCTGTCTGTATTATACTCTAAGTGATCTGTAAATGTAATATGCTTAACACCTATTTGTATAGCTCTTTTTATAACATCCTCCATATTATCCTTCCCATCACTTGAGAAATGTGTGTGTACATGATTGTCTAATATATTCATATTTTTTCCTCCCTTTTTCTTATTTATCTTATATTTATATATTAATACATATTTGTAATGCTTAAATTAAGGTCATGTAAAATCCACGTAAAGTATTTTCTATATGTTTCTTATAAATCTATTAAATAAAAGATCCAACCCATAAAAGTTAGATCTTTGCATTAACCTTATCTATATTTAACCTATTTATATCATCAATATACGGTAATGAGTTAATAATTTTAACCTTATAATAAAAAATGCCTGTTATAATAACTGATATTGCTGAAAACATCATAGATATATTGCACGGCAAAACTTTTAAAATTACGCCACCAAATAAAGCTCCTATTGGCATAGCAATTGCAATTATTGTATCAACTGATGATAATACTCTTCCCATTAATTTAATAGGTGTAATTGCTTGAAATAATGAAGAATAAATTATGTTGTACATTCCAAAAAACATATAAGATACAAAGACAAATAAATAAGATATAAAAGTTCCACCAGTAAAAATGAAGCATATCCAAAACACACCATTCAATATTAGAAGCACTGAAAGAAGTTTTCCTGTTGGTAATACTTTTTTTACATGATTAATTATAATTGCTCCAACTATTCCACCTACACCTTTAATTGCCATAATCATTCCAAATGTTTCAGCTGCATTTATATATTGTTGCGAAAAAAATGGTAAAACTACCCCATTAACAGCATTAAAGAAATTAACAAAAATTAAAGGTGCTAAAATATAAATTAATTCACTACTTTTTATAAAAACAGCACCTTCTTTTAAATCTTTAAAATAATTTTTAATATTGTATTCTTCATCACTTTTTTCATAAGTAAATTTAATGAACCAAACTACAAATAAAGGTAAAAGAAATGCTATTAAATTAATTTTTAAAAGTGAAACTGTTGAAAATGCAACTAATAAAAATCCTGATGTTCCATTAAATATTGAATCAAAAATTTTGTAAGTTACAGATAATATAGAATTTGCTGTTACTAACTCTTCAGTTTTTACAATCTGTGGTATTATACTCTCTTCAATTGGATATGTTATATTACTCATAAATGATGATATAAAAATTGCAATTAACAACATTACTATACTTAATTTATTCCAAAATACAACTACTATCATTAAAAGTCCCAGTTGTGTGCATAATGAATTAAGTAAAATTTTTTTAGGATTTACCCTATCAACTATAGGTCCTATAAATATTAAAACAGTCTCTGGTAATAAGAATAAAAATGTTGCTATGCTTGTGTAATAAGTAGATTCTAAAGTTTTTGATGTATACCAAATAGCTACAATATAAAAAAGACTATCTGCAAAATTAATTAATAACCTTGCTACTACAAGTAATATGAAGTCCTTATTTTTATGTATCTTCATATAAATCACCTCATTTAATATCCTTATATAAATCTTATCATTATTACAGCACTCCTTATATCCCATAAACAGTTACTACTTAATTTTGAGTACTAATTATATAAAAATAGGTAGGCTTAAGAGCCTACCTATTTCTATCATATGTCATTTTTCAATTTTTTATATTCTTTATATCTATTAAAATATACTCTTACAAGTCCAGCTACCGGTATTGATATTACCATTCCTAATGCTCCAAAATAACTTCCACCAATAAGAACTGCAATAAACACCCAAACCGCTGAAAGACCTATTTTATCTCCAACTATTTTAGGTTGAATAAAATTTCCATCCACTTGTTGGTATATTAATAACAGTATTGTTCCTGTTATTGCTAAAGAAAGACTTGTAAACATTCCAAAGAAAAAAGCTAAGACAGCCCCAATTATTGGACCTACATATGGAATTATATTTGTTACACCTGCTATAACTCCTATTATTACTGCATAAGGGTGCTTAACTATCATTAATAATATTGTTGATGCTATTCCTACAATAATACAGTCCAGCAATTCACCAACTATATATCCACCAACTACATAATCTACATCATAAAAAAATGTTTTTAAAGCCCTTGATGCCTTTTTAGGTAATAACACATCTATAATTTCTTTTACCTGTTTTACAATTCTCTCCTTATCAATTAGAAAATATGCTGTTAATATCATTGTCATTATAAAATTCAATAAAAATGAAGATATATTGCTAAGTGTTATTATAATTTTTGCTAACAATCCTTCTAGTACATTTTTTAACTTATTCATAATATCTATTGATATCTTATTAGTATTTTCAAAGTGTATACTTTTAATATCAAACTTCTCAGCTATGTTAATTGCCCACTGTTTTAGCTTTGCTTGAAACATTGGTAATGCATCTATTATATCGTTAAAGTTCTCCATAAGTGGTGGCACTAAAAATTTATATATGATTATAAGTCCTAATATAATCATAAAAAATAAAATAAATATACTAATAACTCTAACTGTTTTACTATACTTATCTGCATCATTCTTCTTTAACACATAATTTAAGCCTCTATAAATCAAACCTTCAATCCATTTAATTGGTTTATATAACAAATATGAAATTATTATTGCATATATTATTGGTGATATAACCTTAATAAATCTTCTTAACTGAAAAAATAACCATGCCAAAATATCATCACCATATGCAATAGCTTTAACTGTTACAACAACAACAATAGCTATGAATATAATCATTCCATATTTTATATATCTATTATCTTTCTTTAATCTTTCAATCATCTCATTCACCTATCCATCTTTGTCTATATCTTTAATTTTAAAGTTCCCATTATTTAATAAAATTATAAACAAATACTTAAGGTAAATTTAATTATATTCACTGAACTATCCTCTAATTAATAATAATTGATTTTTTAGTTGTATCTTATATACCATATGCTATCTATCTCCTATAAGATAAATTAATCCATATGCCATAGTCTCCCCCCAATATAAATAATCATGACCACTGTTAAACCACTGAAATTTAATATCATATCCTTTAGCTTTTAATGTATTCTTTAAATTTATATTAGAATCTATCATATATTTATCTTCTAATATTCCTATATTTAAATAAAATTTAAGGGGTAACTTATTTATTTTTTTAAATTGCATACTCATATAACAATTGTTATTATCACAAATAAAATCATTAGGTTTATACCAATATGACCCTGATTCTGAAAGAATATTTCCAAACACATCTGGATATTTCAATCCAAAATAAGTTGCTGTTAATCCACCATAACTTAAACCGCCAATTATCGCATCTTGTGATTTATTAGAAATATTATAATTTCTCCTAATCCAAGGAATTAACTCAGTTGTAACATATTTCCCAAACTCATCATCACAAGTTAATTCTTCATCTCTCTTTTCTGTTGAATCAATGAATATTGAAACTATTGGAGCAATTTTTTTATAATATATAAGATTATTTAAAGTTTCTATTGCATAAAGATTATCTATGTATTCATTACCATCTGTTAAAATCATAAATGCGTATTTCTTTTTTTTATTATTATCATAACCATATGGTGTATAAACTCTAATTTTTCTTTCATCATTTAATATATTGCTTTTAAATATATATTCATCTATATTTCCTGTTGGTACACCAATTATTTTATTAGCCCAAATGTCTCTTGGTGAGTTTGGCATTATTATATATGATGCTTTACTATCCTCAATTCCATTTTTTCCTTTAAAATTCAATATATTTTTATTAAATTTATCATATGTAACTCTATTATCAAATCTATCATCCCAATCGTCATCTAATGGGTCATTAGGTGAAAAATAATACATTAATCTTATATCATTTTTTACTTTATACGTGATATACCATATATTTGTTTTCTTTAATCTTTTCATTTGAAAATCTTTATATTTATCTTTATATCTATCTTCACCTATATTAGGTACAAACAAAACACTTTCACATTCTTTATCACTTTCATATATGAATGTTAATAAGCTATTTTCATCATCCTTTTCTAATCTTTCTAATATAGGAGTTCCTATACTATTTAGCCTATGCAAAAATTTTTCCACTTCATATAATCCATTAATTCTAATTTTTTCTTCTAAATCAATAATAGTATTACTTTTTAATAAATATTTTTCCATAATAAAATAGCCCCTTTGTTTTTAATATAAGATATCTCATTGAATCCTTAAATCCTTTTGTGAATATATAATGACTGTCACTTTTAAAATAATTCTAAGTAACAGTCATTTGTTTATATATTAATACATTTAATTACTAACGTTCTTTGCTATATTAATTTAATTGCTTCATTTACTATCAATTCTGGTTTAAAACGATATATACAATGTGTAGCCCCTTTAACTTCTATGAATTTTCCATTTTGTGATACTTCCGCAATTTCCTTAATTATCTTCTGCCATGTATTCTCCATGGTTCCAGCTTCTTCTTTTTCAATTCCACATTTTATTAAATTTGAAATCATTAATTCCTTATCTCTTGTCATTACTATCATTGGACATTTATACCTTCTGTCTAACGCTCTTATATCATTAATAGTTTCATCAAGGCTAGAGTATTCTAACATCATTGTTTTGTATGTTTGTGGCTCCACTAAAAAATCCAAAATTCTTTGTTTTGATTCTTTTGATAACATCATTTGCTCTTTGCTTATTTTAGGATTAATTTCTAATATAAGTTCTTCTTTGTTTTTCTTTGATAATTGCTCCCAATTTTTAATATCTTTGCTTCTTGAAAATTTTTCTTTAATTGTTGGTAACTTGTCCATTTCTTTCTGATAAATTGTATTTGGATCTACTAAAATCATTCCAATTACTTTTTCAGGATATAATTGAGCAAAATGTTGAACACATAAACCACCAAAAGAATGACCAATTAATATAATGTTTTTTTCAATATTTTCTTTTTCTAACAACATATTTAATTCTTTTACAATTTGTCTACCCGTACGTTTTTTACATTCACTTCTGCTATTTCCATATCCTGCTCTATGATAAGCAATTACTCTAATTTTTTTAGAAAGTTCATCTATTACAATATCCCAATCACTAAAATGAGTACATATCCCCAATTCAATAACTACTGTAACTTCTCCACTTCCTTTAATACAAGCTTCTATTTTTCCTTCTCCAATATCGATTATTTTTTCCATATCATTGTCCCCTATCTTATATTCTAAACTCAATTCCCTCTTCTAAAATCTCTTATTTATTTTATCATACTCTTTTACTTATTTTTGTAAATATATGTATGATGAAATTGTTCTTTAAATGTAATTTATTATTAATCTTTATTTGATATAAAAATAAGACAGGTTAATTACCTGCCTCGGTTTCTTTTCTTATTTTTTTAACGTCTTTTATATCTAACCCCACTTTTAAAGCTATAGTTTCATCATCTAAAATATCTAATAAATTTCTAGCTAACTCTAATTTTTCTTCTTCTCTCCCTTTTTCTATTCCTTCTTCTCTTCCTTTTTGTGTATAATATTTCTTTCTTATTTCTTCTATTGTCATTTTATATACACCCCCACTTATTCTTTTATATTCATTATATTTTTCATCTAATTCTTCATCATTGATTAGAAATAAATATTCTAGAAAATCTACCAGTGCTTTTATTTGCTCATTATTTTTAACTTTATCATAATCCTTTAATTCTTCTGCCAAGTTTATTTTTGCATTAAATATGTCCTCATCTTTTGCACCTGTTTCAAGTAAAATTTTTGCCATTTTAAAAACTAATTTTAATGGATTTTCTTCACTTATCTTATTTAAATCTAATGTTTCTACATCTATAGTTTTAAAATTATATGTTAATATTTCTTTTTCTATCTCTGGTAGTTTATATATGTAACTTTTATCTTTTCCTCTACTACCTTTATATGTATAAATAGCTGCTGCTATTATTTCTGATTTATCGTTGTATTTATATCTAAACTTATCCCATATTCTGTAGAAATATCTAAACATTCGTTCTCCAAATACTTCCTTGTCACTACTATAACTTTGTACTTCTACATGAATAAATATTATTTTATTTTCATTGTTTTTTAATCTTACTTTTATTATTTTATCTGATATTATTTTTTCACTACTATCTTTATCAAAAATTTCTTTTTGTATTTCTAGTAATTCCTTATCTAAAGATTCTGTGCCTAATTCCCATGCTATCTTATCAAATAGTTCTGGAAATAATAACTCTGTGATTTCTACCTCGAATGCTTCTAGTATAGATTTCCATGCGGCATCAAAATCATGTTGTTTATTCAAATTTTTCACGTCCTTTAAATTATTATATACTTAAATATATTATATCCTAAAATATATTTTTATAACAATAAATAAAATATACATAATGACTGTCACTAAGCTAGTGTTTAATGCTTTATGCTAAATTTTAACTTATAAGTTAGTTGATTTTGACAAAACTTCTTGATACAAAATATAGTAATATAATATTGGAAGGAGGGATTAACATGGATTATCTAAATACTATACTTGAAGCAACAGAGTTTATTCATCAAAATTATACTGAAAATATTTTAGTTGCTGATATAGCTGAATATGTATATCTTTCACCATCTTATTTTTCAATGGTTTTTAGAATTATTACAGGTTATACTGTGAAAGAGTATTTAAATCAATATCGTTTATACAAAGCAGCAATTGCACTCAAAGAAACTGATAAAAAAATCATCTTTATAGCCTTTGAGTCGGGATTTTCATCTCAACAATCACTTACAAAAAAATTTGTAAAACAATACAAACTTCCACCAGCACATTTCAGAAAAATAAATCCACCTATTAATCCATTTCCTCCTGAAAATATATTCATGGAAAGAGGTATAATTATGGATTTAAAACACTGCTTTGAAAATGTAAAATTTATCACAAAGGAAAGTTTCCTAGTAGTAGGAATTGAAACTGACATTGACTATAATCTAGGTACTAATAATATAGGAAATTTATATGATAAATGGAATAATGAAAATTTAGTAGAACTAATTCCTGATCAAATAAACTATCCAGTAGTATATGGAATGACTCATGAATCAGATGAAAATGACACAGCAAAATATATGATTGGTGTAGAAGTTTCCACATTAAAAAACTTACCTTCTGGCTTCATTGCTCGTAAATTTGACACCTGCGAATATGCTGTATTTGAAACTACCCTAGATATGGAAACTAGCGGAGAATTTTGGAGATACTTTTATAAAACATGGTTATCTGAACAAAATCTAAAACAACCTCAATCTATTTGTACCAAAAATAAAAATATCTATACAAAACTTCCTAACTTTGAAGTCTATGATGTTAACTTTAAAGATGAAACATCCAAAATTCAAATTTACGCACCCATTATAAGAAAATAAAAAGTTATAAAAAGAACCTTCTTGCTCAGAAGGTTCTTTCAATTGTTCTTCAAAAGTATATTCTTTAAATATATTTAATAACTTCTATTAAAACAACTAATAAATGTTTTAAATTTCATTCTTTATATCATTTAATTTTATAATCCATACTTATATAAATTATAAAATAATCCTTTTTTATTTATTAAATTATCAAAACTATCATATTCAGCAATAATTCCATCTGACATTACTATTATTTCATCATACTTCTTTAACAGTGTTGCATTTAATTTATGGGTAACTACAATACTTGTCAGTTTATCAATTTCTAAAATTAAATTTTCAATATTGCAGGTATTTTCATTGTCTAAATTTGATGTAGCTTCATCTAATATGATAATAGGTGTATTTCTTATTAATGCTCTGGCTATTGCTATTCTCTGCTTCTCTCCTCCTGAAAAATTCATACCACTTTCTAAAACCTTAGAATATATTCCTTCTTCAGAATTATTAACTATACTATTTAGCCCAACTAAATTTGTCACATCTATAACTTCTTTATCTTCAAATTCTTGAAACATTGTTATATTATTTCTAATATTATCATCAAACAACATAATATTTTGCCCAATCAAGCACACATTATTATATAAACTTTTCTTATCTATATTTCTTAATTCATTATCATCTATTAGTATATGCCCGCTATAATTTTCATAATAATGCATAATTAATTTTATTAAAGTAGACTTTCCACATCCACTTCTTCCAACTATGGCATATTTTTTTCCTGACTCAAAATCAAAACTAAAATTTTTTATAACATCATTTTTCTCATTATAACTATAACTTATATCTTTCAAACTAATCGTATTTATTCCATTTATATTTACCTTGTTAATAGCTATATCATTATCTATATTCAAAATGTCATTTATTCTATTTTTTATACTTTTTACAGATTTATATTGAACCATGTATTGCGATAAATGTTCTATTGGGTTTGATACATAATTAGATATTTGCATGATTCCTAATAAAATACCCATATTTATATAATTTTTATAAATTAAATACACTGATAAAACTAATTGAATAACTGCTGTCAAATAATTTAAAGTACTCATTACTGCTTGTACTAACGATTCACTTTTCCTTAACTCTAACAGTTTCCCCTCTGTTTTACAATTGATTTCTCTAAACTTTTCCCCAACCCTCTCTTCTGCATTAAATGTTTTTATTATATCAAATCCATTAAAAATATCTTTTATATTTAAATTGAATTTTTCTAAGTGATCCATATATATCTTTCTCTTTTGTGACAAATTGTTTCCTATAAAATAAGAAACAACTATTGGAAGAAGATTGATAAAAAGAGTAGCCGTTCCTAATAAAGCATCATAAAATATCATTGTTACACCAGCTATGAAAGCTAGCATATAAGATGCAAAAATAGTTGGCAATAAACAAAAGTATTTTTCTTCTATTAATTTCACATCATTATTTAGGATAGAAATATATTTTGCACTATTGTCTTCATTAAATGAATTAATATTTTTATTCATAATACAAGAATACAAATCATTCTTTAACATATTATTACATCCATTTAAATACTTTGCCTTTGATCTTTCACTATAATAACTTGATATAAAATAAAATATAACAAAAAATAGACCATATATAAATAAATTTTTAATACTACCAAGACCTTCATTAACTAAAACATCATATAAACTTTTCATAAAAAATGACCATAATACTATAGCTACAGAACAAAAAAATTCATACATCATCCATTTTATAAGTAAATATTTATTCTTTTTAAAGTATTCATTCACACACATAACCTTTTTCTCCAAAATTAATATAAATTTTAGAAGTATACAAAATGCTATTTGCATTTTGTATACTTTAATGTCTTATGATTTTTTAGCCACAACTTCCGCCGCCTTTAGTTATACCACATGCTACCCTCATCTTTAGTTCTTCAGGGGTTGATTCTAATATATCTAAATCAATTTCAGATATATCAATATTTAAAATTTCTTCTAACATTCAAAATCCTCCTTTCATACTTTTATTTAATAGATATAAATAAAAAAATATTTCTTGTATACTATTGAAACTTTTATTATAAAAATTATTTAAGTAGCTATTAAGATTTTAATAAATATACTTTGCTTTTTTATTGTTTGTTAACCACAACTTCCGCTACCTTTATTTATACCACAGGCTACTCTCATCTTTAGTTCTTTAGGGGTTGATTCCAATATATCTAAATCAATTTCAGATATATCAATATTTAAAATTTCTTCTAACATTCAAAATCCTCCTTTCATATTTTTATATAATAAATAAAATATTCAAAATACTAGCTATATATATTGAAAATTTTATTATAAACATCCTTTAAACATCCTTTAGCAATAATATCAGTTAGAATAATATCAACAACTTCTTTTAATTCATTACATGTATCTCTATTATTTTTTTTGGTTGCTAAATTCCAACTACATGGTTTACAAAACATTCTTACCCAACAATGATTACATTCACAATTTTCAGTCTTTTTTAATTTTGACAATTCAAATACACATAAATCATATAAATTATTCTCATATTTATTATTACTATATTTAGCCAAACAAAATTTATCTTTATATATGAATCTGTGGCATGGATATAATGCTCCATCTGGAGTCATAGTTATACTAGTATATCCAGCTACACAACTATTTTCCATTTCCTTATTAGAATTAATAATTTTTTCTATAATATTGTATATGATACTTACTTCTGATGAATTTAATTTGCTTTTATCTTCTTGAAACTCTCTTACATCATTAATAATCTTATGTATATAATCACCAAACCCCTTTCTAGAAGGAATTAACTCACTTGAGCTACAATCTTCACAATCGGCAATGTAAACAGAATTAATTTTAAAATTTTCCATTATAGAATTTTGCACATCATTTCTAGTAACTCCATTCTTTTGATGTATAGAAGTATATGTTGATTCTGCCATTCCTACATTAATTCCATTCTCTTTTAATCTTTTTACATTCTTATAAACTAAATCAAATGTACCCTTATTATTTTTATCAACTCTTAACATATCATTAATAAGTTTAGGTCCATCAATACTTACTGTAAGAGTTATATTATATTGTTTAATTATATTTATTAATTCCTCAGTTATATAAGTACAATTGGTAACCATATAAAATTCTGGCATTATATCCAAAACTTTTGTTTCATATAATTTTAAAACTAAATCACATATTATTTTAATTGTTTTAGGATATATACTAGGTTCACCTCCAAAAAATAATATTTCTTCTATACTATAAATACCTTGTCCTATAATAAGTGCATTCAAATAGTTTATAGCATCCTCTGGTACCATATGAGAAATACTATTTCCATATGTACCTTCATCCGCATAACAATATTTACATTTTAAGTTACAACCATTTTGTATTATAATTTCTAGTCTTTTAATGATTCTATTTTCTGTGTATTTATTATAATTAATAACATTATATTGTAATTTTGATCCAAAGTACTTAAATAGAAACTCTCTCAAAATAATACCATATAGTTTATGTTCATTTTTTTCGTAATATTTTAACTGCAATTCTCTTAATTTTATTGCTTTATCATAATCAATATTAGCAACTGTTCCAGTTGGCGCATAATATAATACTGCTTTATTTCCAGCAGTAACAATATGCAAATTACCATCATCACATTTCATACAATCACTATCATAAGTTATTTTAACATCTTTTTCTAATTCTCCTTCATTGTAACATCTGCACAAATAAGACCTAGAATCAATAACTATAAATAGCATTGGATGTTTATACCCTAACTTACAAGCCACCTCAAAAAGTTGTTCTTGAAAATCATCATCTATATTAGAAAATGCTAAAACTCTTTCATCATTGCAAACTAAATGTGTATGTACTAAAATATATACATAGTCATTTTCTATAAAATATTTCAAACTAGCTAATAACATTTTTTTATCAAATTTTAATTGATAATCACTATCTTTAGTAGACTCCAACTCTAACTTTAAACACTCACAAAATTCTATTTGATAATCTTTATTTAAAACACCTTTTATCAAATAGGCTTTTTCTAAACAATCTTTGTCAACTGATTTACCAATTTCAATTATATATTTATGCGGATCAAATATTTTATACATAACTATCCCCCTCATCTAATTTTGTCTAAATTTTATAGACAGATAATAAACTTTTTATAGAATAAAATTAACATACTATATTGGAACACTATAAAATTAGCTTTTTAATACGTTTGTTTACTAGATTATAAAATATGGTTTCTTTTAACATTATTTAATTGTAATATCTGTAATATTTATAATAAATTTGTATTTTTATAATTATGTTACATTTATTATATGTTATTGTTTCTTTTTTTTCAATTCCTATATTCAAATAGTTACAAGTTATTAACAAATATGGATATAATAATTATAATATGCAACATATAAAAGTCTATTATGTAGATTATTTGTACAATATTGTAAATAAAGAACTATTTATTAACAAATCTGTAATTGGCCTATATAAATCATTTTCTAACATTTCTTTTTCAGTAATTTTAATAAAATCTAACAAAACATATCCCATTTATTTTCTGCTAAGCACAAATTATTCCACCTCATTTCCTATTTATAACCTTATATCTATTCTATGAATTATTTACCAATACATCCTTATTTTGTATTTTATAACATTAATCTATATAAATATATACTAAAAGACCTCATAATTTTGATACAGTTGTATACTCATAAAAATTCATATTACTCCAAAATCCTTTCCAGCAACTTATCCATAAATTCATCCCACCTATTTCCTTAATCCTCCAGTCATAATAAAGTTGTAAAAAATTAGGCTTAACACTAATTTTCAATTTTAATATTTTCACTCAAATGTTTGTGCTTCAAATAAAATACATTCAATATTTAATAAGTTTTTATCTTTATTTTTATCATGATTTTTGATATGTAATACAAGTTTTTTATTAAAATCTAATAATCTATTCATTTAAAGTTTTATTAGAGAATTTCATGGATTTTTCTTTGAAATCTTTACAGAATATCATTTGATCCTCTCTCTATTCATTATCAAGAAACAGGAATTATTTAAATTAATATTTCTTTGAGATTTTTATGAATAACTTTTTAAATAATTCCTGTTTCTTGGAATACTGCTATTCTCATTTAATATTTGAATAATTTCATTTTTCAGCTTGGAATCCTATAGTTAGTGTACTTGAAAGTAAATATTAAAACTAGATTTCCAGTTCATTTAATGATTTTTATTAAATTTTCAGGACAAATTAGTTGAATACTATATAAAAAAACTGCCTAAGATAAATTTTAATTTATCTTAGGCATGTTGGTTTAAAATAAAGTTTGATTATAATATTTATCTTCTATAATTTTTGTAATTATATTTTTGAAATAAAGTTTGATCATTTTTAAGAATTATCTTTAATTTACGATGCATACATTATTCTAAATATCATATGAAAGTGCTTCTAATTGCCCAAACTCTTCAATAGTTAAACCTAAAATCGCTGCTACTACATAATCTATAACCATATATCTTAATAGGCCATTCATTTCTGTTAAGCCATTCAAATTTCTCACAAGTAATATATCCGGATTTTCACTACCAAAATTAAACTTTGGAGTTATAATATCTAACAACTCCCTAACTTTTATGTTATCTGCAATTATAATATATTTATCTATATGAAAAAATTTCTCATTAATATAGTAATTTTTCATTATTTGAAACACTACTCCCAGAAAATCATTTTCATAATTCTCCGTGTCTAGTATTTTAAAATTATTGTATTTTTTAAAGTATTTATCAATATCATCACCTGAGATATTTTTTTTATAATTAAATGGCTTAATTGCATAAAATACATACTTTTCAAAAGAATCTCCAACCATCTGTTTCATAAATTGATCTACAATCGCTTTTAAGTTTATGTTGTCTATAGTAAATGTCCTAAATTCTTTGTATTGATTTATTTTCTCTTCAACTGCATCACAAAAATACTGATAATCTACTAAAACAATATTATGATAATCTTCTATTATTTCCTTTATATCCTTAACTAGTGATTTATTAAAATCTCTAAATTCTGATTCACTAAATTCGAAATCATATTCCATATACTTACATCTATCAATAACATCTTGATTGTTACATTGTTTTAACATTTCTTCATGAGGAATATAACCTAAGGATTTGACTTCCATTTCTACTACTGAAAGCATTCTTGCATCATGACTATCATACTTTATAAAATGATTATTAAAGTCTGGTCTGAAAAGATACGCATAATCTGATTTTTTTTCATCTCTTCTTACATATCTTCTAAAATGAATGTTATGTAAATATCCATTAGTCTCCATAAAATACATTACATTATACTTAAAAGAATAAAACACATAGTAAAATGCATTTTTGGTATTAAGGGCTTTTATAATTCCTCTCCTTTGATATAAATCATTCCATATTTCAATATCTTTAAATAATTCCTCTTGTTGTTCCATCTAAATCAGAAGAAGAAAAAACACTATTAAATCTATTTATAACAGACATTGATTTAATCTCTCTAATGTCATCCTCTAACAAACAATATTCAATATCTCTAAACCATTTCAATTGTTTATCAAGAAGAATTCCACTTATTACTCCTCCAACCCCAAGTCCAAATGTTTTATTCCTTAACATATAACATTGAATAATACTAATAACTCCTGCCAAATAGTATTGCTTGTCCATTTGATCCCTATAAAACTTATTAGCAATAGATTGAATATCTTGAGATAAATATGGTATATCCTTACCTATTCCAATCTCAATATAATTATCTTCTTTAAAGCTTCCTTTTGCAAACTTATATATATGATTATCTATAGCATCTGAGAAAATAAAAATCATCTCAACATCATATTCATTATAACTATTTTCTATGACATTCATTAATTCCTTTATATTCAATTCACTAGCAAGACTGTATATATTTTCTATTATCTCTTTACATTGACTAATATTTCCTGCATATGCTATAGCAAAATTTGAGGTTATCTTGTAAATCTTCAAAATACCTTCCTGAACATTATAATTACCATATAGCCCCTGCACTTCACCAAATGTATTAATTTTTGATTCTACTTTATCAATTTTTGCAGATATTGCAGCATCTGCAATCATGTAAATAGTTTTATCTTTCGTCCATGCCACACAATAAGTCATATTATCTCCCCTCAACAGTAAATTTGATTTTATAATACATTATGTTTAGTAAATAACTTATCAAAAAAATCTTTTACTAACATACTAATTTTATTATTGTAGTCTTCTTCTGACATATTACCCTTAAAAAATTCATACCCACCAAATCTATATATATCATATCCTAAAAGCTTTAATTTTCTATCCATCTTCACCATGTCAGAATATAACCTTGGTGAAGAAATATCTCCTTCTGAATAATGTTGTTTTCCGTCTAACTCAATAACAATTCTCTCTTTATTTGATAATAAAATTAAAAAATCCATACGTTGTCTTTCTATTCTTTTTTGTCCTTTTAGTTCTATTAAAGTATATGGATCATAATGTAAATATACTTGCGGAATTAATGCTGGTAATTTTTCATTTAAAATTGGATGATAAATATTATAGTAGCAACTAAAAAATTTCTTTTCAATATCATTCAATGACTTATTTAATCTTTCATATAAACTTTTTTCAATATCATGATTATCAAATAAAACACTAAGTTGTTCTCTTCCCCCCCACCAATCTATCAATTTATTCCACGTCAATCCTTTACTAGTTATAGCTTTATCATAAACCAAACAATATTCTTCGTTTTTAATAATCCTAATATTGTTTGTTAAGGCATCTTCAATAATTATCTCAGGCTTAGGTCCATCTGCGGAAAAAATAAGATTTTTTATTTTTCCTTCAACTCCTCTATTAACACATTTAATTTCGTATACTCCACATCCTGAAATCTCATCTACCTTTTCATAATTTATAACCATCTCTTATTAGATAACTATCTATTTCATTAATTATTTGCAATTGCTCATCTTCTTCTCTAACAATAGGATGAACTATTTGCTCTAAAAACTTAAGGAAAATACTTATATCACAACGATTTAACCCAATATATGTGTTAAGTAAATAATATAAATCCCAATCATCGTTATTCTCCATATGTTGCCATATATCACCAGACGCATTTTTAAATCTCCAATCTGATGATGACATATTATCTAAATCCCAAATACGCTTCAAAAAATCAATCATATCTATTTTCCCAAAAATACCATAGCCTAATTCTTTTATTAATTTATCTATAATTTTTCCTTTGGTAACATCTGATAAACCTAGCATATACATCTCCCCTTCAATCAAATTCTTTCAATACTAAATCTATATTTTTTATGAATTATTTTTTCATCTTCATCTGACAACTCGTCTAATTGAAAAAATAATCTTTTTTCAGCTCGACTTAAAGCAACATAAAAAATTCTCTGTTCCTCTTCACTTTCCAAATCCGGATTAACAAGCATTGATAATAATTGTTTATTACCAATTATAAACACATTCTCATATTCTGCTCCCTTTGCCTTATGAATAGTTATATTTTTGCTCTTATCTTCTATAATATTTACACAAAGTGCCATGTCCATATATGGCGTATCATTATATAAATCTTTTATTGCACCATTTCTAAATCCTGATAATTTAAAACAGTTTTCATGCTTGCTAAGTATTAAGTAAAACTCCATAAGTGATTTCTGAGAGTATAAAGTATAGTAATTCAATGCATAACTCAACATTTCTAAAGCTATTTTTTTAGTATCTGGCTTACTTTTATATATCCATTCTATTTTCTTTAAAGCCTCTTTAAAATTTTGATTTCTAGCTAATTCTACAGATTTAATAAATGAAATTATATATTCTTTACGCTGACTATTACTATCAATCCTATCAAGCTTATCAAATAACTTATTATTAGATGCAGTTCCTTCTAACCTAGCCTTCATTATATTAGATGTTATATTATCACGTGAAAGCGAATATAATGTTTCTTCTCCACACAATGCCTGTGCTCTATTAAAAGCTTTATTTCTATCGCCTATATACAATTTAATAACCGAACCTACATATGATCTTTGAGGAACTTGTTCTAAATCACTACGTATCTTATTTAATAAATCTACAATCATTTTATCACTTCTATGATTTTCCTTTATAGTATGCTTACAATCTTTTTTTATTTTAAAACCATTGAAAAGCTTTACTTCAGCTCCTGAAAATCCATATATTGACTGTGCTTTATCACCTATTATTCCAATTATACTTTCATCTTTTCTTATCTCATTGATAATGTATGATTGAATTGGACTAGTATCTTGAAATTCATCTATGAAAAAATATGGATATTTTGCACGTAATACCGATAATATAAATGGATATTTCTGAATTAAGACTGCAGAAAAAAATAATACATCTTCATGGTCTAATATTCCGCTTCTCCAATAAAACTTTTTATATTCAATAAATTTACTCTTAAGAATATCCAAATTACTCTTTTTAATACCTGTTCCTTTATCATTCTCATAATCTACTGCTTTTGTATTATCAAATACCCATTCAATATTTCCTTTACTTTCAGTACATTTAGCAGTAATAAGCCAACTTTTCAGTGCAGCAAAACATTGTGGTAATTTCAAAATCTGATTTTTAGTATTAGGATTTTTCAAATCATCAAACTCCCCATTTTCTATCCACTTTCTAGCAATAGAACCATTAACCATAGGATCATCATGACCATTCAGTTTTTCTGAAGATACTTCATATTCCTCAGGAATAAACGAACTGTACGGTTTAACAATGTTATTATAAAGAAAACTGTGTATTGTAGAAACTTCTGTTTTTAATGATGCTCCTTCTCCAAGACGTTCTAGTATCGTTTCAACTGCTGTATTTGTATAAGTAATACAAGCAACCTTCCTTGAAGAATATAACCTTTCCGAATTTTTCATAACATTATTTATATGATTTACTAAAAAACGTGTTTTCCCTGCTCCTGGACCAGCTTCAATTTTAAATTCTTTTTCTATATCTAAATACATATCTGCATTAATTATCATATTACTCACGCACCCACTTAATAGCTTTTGCTATATATTCAGGAACATGAAATTCCTGATATTGGTTTTTCCCCTTAAGTAATAAGTTATCTTTCAAATCAGCTGCTAATTCCAACGCATTTTCTCCTTTTCCTACAGAATTCAAATACCTTGAAGCAATAATTGCTTTCTTTTTTTCTTCTTCATCCCATGACGACGCAATTATTCCACTCTTTATTCTCTTATTTTCATCACTTTTATTTAAACTAGAAATCAACTCATCTACTGATTTTGACAATAAAGATTTCATTAATTTTTTTAAACTATCATTATTAGAAGTTGAATCTGTTACCAGCATAGTGCATTCGGGATTATCATGTGCAAGTTGATATTCTAATGTTTTTCCATATTTAATATCTTGCGAAAACGCTTGAATATTAGGATGTTTATTTTTCCCATATTTATTTATTAGATCATCATTATGTTTATAATCATATTGATTTTCATCTTGTCCATATTCATAGGGATAACATTTTTTAAAGGAAGATCCCTTAACAACTTTATCCTTTCTAATTGGATCAATATCCGTTATACATGCTACTTTACGATTAATTGCAGTCTCATTTCTTCCATCAAATAAATTCAAGAAATGTTCAAAATACCTTCCTCCAACATCAATTACTGCAACATGGTGATCCTCTAAAGAAATTCCCATATATTCCGCAAAAATAGGTATCAAAAGCAATTCTGCTATTCCTTCAACTAAAATAATTTTTTCTGCAAATAACATATTTGACTTTGTTGCATCAAAAAATCGTTGTACATACTTTTTGCTTTTTTCATTAGTAATCTCTACTCCATCTACTATATTAATAAAAGCTTTTCCTGGATATGATACATTAGATTTATTCTCTTTCTTATACATGCAAATTAAATCATCTAATTCAGATGCAGCAGTAATAAAAGTAGAATGAGTAGTTATAAAAATCTGTTTTACTTTTCCATCATGTATATTCTTTTTCAAAAACTTCATAAACTTATCCTGCATAGTTGGATGCAAATGAGCCTCAGGTTCTTCAATAATTAGCATTGGAAAAACCTTTGCATTACTTCCTAAATACTTTCCATCTGAATCCACTTGCATTTTTGCCAACAACAAAGACATAAAAATTAAATTATTATATCCCAACCCATTTCTAGATACTGGAATTGTCATTCCTGTTTCTTGTTTTACAATAAGTTGCAATACAGAATATATCTCACTTTCTGTTATTTTACCTGAAAAACTTGGCTCTGATTTATCAAATGAAGCCCCTATATCAGAAGCATATGATAATATTTCTTTATTTCCTGATGCTAACCTAATCTTAAGCTTTTCAATTAAATCATCTGCAGTATTCGAGAATTCTCTTTTTCTTAATTGTATTTGACTTCTTTGGTCTTCCTCAGTCATTCCTTTATTAGCCTTAATTTCATAATCCATAAAAAAGTCTATTACACTTTTCAATAAAGTATTTTTTCCACTAAACATATCTCTTTCAACATCACGTATAGCATTTAGAAATTGATAATCAAATTTATTAATACTTTCATTGCCTATGCTAATCTGATTTGCAGGATTACCAACCAAAATTTTATATGTATAAAAACGTATAAAATCAGCATTTATCATTTTCCACACATCATCTACACTTGTTAATGATTTAACTCTTTCCATATAATAATTATCTTCTGTCGTTGGCAAAAAAAATTCATACTGAATCTGAGCTTCATATGGTTCCTTTAGTGATACCAACCAATCACTTACTGTTACTAACTCATCACCCATTAAATTTTCATTTTGGGACTGTTTAAGTAATACTGTTATCTGTATTGTTGGAGACTTTTCTTTCAACTCGTCTAATTGAATTTCATTAGAAAAATCTTCTACATCCAATTGTTTCCTTGATGATTTGTCGAATATTAAACCAATTGAAGATAATAAATTAGACTTTCCTGCATTATTATGACCAATAATTACATTAGTGCCTTCATGAAAATCTATTGATGCTTCTTTTAAATTTCTATAATTTTTTACTTTTACATTAGCTATATACATTCTAACCTCCAAGTTATCATAATTATTTTTCTAAATAGGTAGATTTGCTATGTCTCTTTCTATTAACCTTAATCCCCATTCTACAAACATTATTTATAACATTGTTACTCCATATCCCACTCTCATTTACAACTCCATAAAGTAATCTGTTATAAATCCATTTCCAATTGACCTTATCTTGTACCTTTAAAACTAATATAGATAATGATCTTCCTTCTCTTTCAATATCAATAATGCTTCTTTCTGTACCATCAATCATAGTAATTTTTCCTATTGCATACTTTCTTCTTGTCTCTCCATCACTCAATGTTGAAAAAGCTCTATAACCTGGTAACTCACCAACAATAATTTCAACATTAGGTTCTTTTTTAAGCTGCTTTAGCATTTCTATAAAATTTTCAAGGTCTCCCTTAATACTTGTTTTATCTAAAGAACTAAATTCAAGTCTTTTTAATAATGCTTGTCCACCTTCATCTGCAATAGTCCTAAGACTGTTATTATTAATCAAGCATTTCTTTGTATTTACATCTTCTCCTTTTCTTTGCGATTTTCTCACACTTTTTACTTTTTATATATTTAGTAAGATGGATGATAACTATTTCTTTATATATATTAATTATTTTCTTATCTACACCTAGTATTTCTGTACTTTTCTCCCTAAATAATATGTTTAGTACATAATTATTATTTCGTATATAAAGTAACTTTCTAAGAAGACATTTATACAATCCTATTTTTAAAAATCTATTATTTTCTTATTTTTACCATACTAAATCTTCTAATCTAATTAACTATACTTTATATTGTCTTTGCTTAATTTAATCCCTTAAATATAAGTATCTCTTCATCCTAATTATTATTTAAATTAAAATGTATATAATATTTGTCTTTTGATAATAACCCAATCTAATGTAATTTTTCTTTTTCCATAAGAAAATACAATAAGTTTGATTAAAAACAATTATCCTCATAGAAAAGAAGAGAAGAACAATGAACAAAACTAAAATTAAATGTCCTCGCTGCCATAATTAAAAACTTATTATTATCTATATACTACTTTAAAATCGCATTTTTGTAAATATTTTGAATTATTTTATCACTTTTAATCTTATATTGTTGAAGAATTTAAATAAGCTATTCATTAAAAATTGAATTAGAAAATCTTATGGATTTTTATTTAATTTTTAGGACCTAATCCAAGGACGGATTAGCCACTGCACCAGACATGACGTCGCTTCAGTGGGTAGTCATAAAATTAAAGAAAAAGATATTTAGAGTTTCTTTGAAATTTTTACAGATTAGCGTTTTAAATTTCTTCATCATTATTTATATATTTTCAAAGTTAAAAGTTAAGTTATTGCTGTTTCAGTTTAAAGTTATAGGGAAACAAGCTCGAATTCAAAACTATTTTTTTAGCTGTAAATATATTGCTTTCAAAAGTAATACTCACTTTAAAATTATTCAGAGCTAGTCTCACTCTTAAGGGTATCCAATTTTGGGAACTAATAATTATGAAGATGAACTTGGAACCCTATATAGTTAGTGTACTTGAAAGTAAATATTAAAACTAGATTTCCAGTTTATTTAATGATTTTTCATTAAATTTACAATTCAAATTAGTTGAATACTATATAAAAAAACTGACTAAGATAAACTAAAATTTATCTTAGTCAGTTTTATATATGATTTAATATTATTCAACTGTTACTGATTTTGCTAAGTTTCTTGGTTTGTCAACGTCACAGCCTTTTGCTATTGCCATGTAGTATGAGAATAGTTGTAGTGGAATTACTGCTACGATTGGAGCTAATAAGTCCATTACTTTTGGTACATATACTACGCTGTCTGCTGTTTTCTTAACTTCTTCGTGTCCCATTTGAGCTACAGCATAAACTTTAGCTCCTCTTGAAACAACTTCTTGCACGTTGCTTACCATTTTATCAAATAACTCTTCTTGAGTTCCTAATGCTATTACAACTGTTCCATCTTCTATTAATGCTATTGGACCATGTTTTAATTCTCCAGCTGCATAAGCTTCAGCATGAATATAAGATATTTCTTTTAATTTTAAAGCACCTTCTAATGCTACTGCATAGTCTACTCCTCTACCTAAGAAGAACATGTCTTTTTCATTTTTAGTAGCTTCTGCTAATGCCTTAACTTCTTCTTTGCAGCTTAATGCTGTTTCAACTTTATCTGGAAGGTTTAACATTTCTGTTTTTATTTCTTCTAGTTTCTCAGTAGATACAGTTCCTTTTTGCTCAGCAAAGAATAATGCGATTATATACATTGCAGTTAATTGAGTTAAATAAGCTTTTGTTGATGCAACAGCTATTTCTGGTCCTGCTAATGTGTATAATATATCATCTGCTTCTCTTGAAGCTGTACTTCCAACTACATTTGTAACAGCTATTACTCTAGCACCTTTTTCTTTTGCAAGTCTTAATGCTGATAATGTATCTGCTGTTTCTCCTGATTGGCTTACTATTATCATTAATGAGTTTTCATCAATGATTGGATCTCTATATTTAAATTCAGAAGCTATATCAACTTCTACTGGTATTCTTGCTAATTTTTCTATAGCATACTTTCCTACTACTCCAGCATAATATGCTGTTCCGCAAGCAACTATATAAACTTTATTTAATTTTTGTATTTGCTCTTTTGTTATATTTATATCATCTAATTTTATTGGCTGACCTACAGCTATTCTTGAAGCCATAGTATCTTTTACAGCTTTTGGCTGTTCGTGTATTTCTTTTAACATGAAATGTTCAAATCCACCTTTTTCAGCTGCATCTGCATCCCAAGTTACTTTATATATGTCCTTTTTAATTTCAGTTTCATTAGCATCTACTATTTTAACGCCTTCTTTTGTTAAAATAACAAACTCTTTATCATTTAATAAATAAACATCTCTAGTTTCAGCTAATACTGCTGGTATATCAGAAGCTACAAAGCTTTCTTCTTTTCCAAGTCCAACTATAAGTGGGCTGTCTTTTCTTACTGCTACTAACTTATCTGGTTCATTTTTAGCTATAACTCCTATAGCATAACTTCCTTCCATTTTTTCAGTAGCTTTTATAACAGCTTTTAATAAATCTCCTTCATAGAAGTAATCTACTAAGTTTGGTATTACCTCTGTATCTGTTTGAGATTTAAACTCGTATCCTTCACTAGTTAACCACTCTCTTAGTTCTAAGTAGTTTTCTATAATTCCGTTGTGAACAACGCTTATTGTTTCTGTTTTATTTGAATGTGGATGAGAATTTACATCTGATGGCTGTCCATGTGTTGCCCATCTTGTATGACCTATACCAACTAATCCGTGTATAGGATTCTCCTCTAATTTATTTTCAAGATTTTTAAGTCTACCTTTACATTTAGTAACTTTTATATCTCCATTTTCTATTATAGCCACACCTGCTGAGTCATATCCTCTATACTCTAACTTACTTAGTCCTTGAACTAATAATGGTGCTGCTTCTCGATTTCCAAAATAACCTACTATTCCGCACATAATTTTCTTCCTCCAATTATATCTAATATTATTAATCTCATAGGTGTTTAGATTTATTATTTACACAAAACATGAAAAATAACAAAAAAACTACCTATATAAAAAAGGTTTTAACACCTGATTGATGTTGTCACAAAAATCACTTCTTGCTTTTACCAATCTTTAACGGTAGTGCGATACCGTGGGGCACCCGCCGAAGATTCGATTCTCCCCATCCTCGTCAACTTAGATTATTTATAATTTCATTTAAAACATACCTTATCGTAAACACTTCCAAGTATGTCATGATAAAAAAAATTTATAAAAAAATAAGTCCTGGCGCTTTAATTAGGCTTATTTAACATAACTAAACCTCAATTTATTATATTCAACGTCAATATAATGGTCAATGTTATTTTTTACCATAAAGTTTTTTAGAGTAATTGTTATATTTTTATTTATATCTTATATTTATAAATATTCTGTATTAATATTATTTTATAATATTAATACTTTTAATTATTAAAGCATTAATGCATACTATTTTATATATAATGTGCATAACTTTGTGGATAACTCATTAATTGTACACATTATATCATTTATTTAATTCTTAATAAAACAATATAAGAAAATTTATTAAACTTTTCTCATCTCCTATAACTTCTAACACACCTCTTCTATTTTTCTAATATAACCCTTTGTAAACTTTGTCATTTTCTAATATAAGGTTCCAAGCTCGGATCAAAAATAATATATTTATCAAATGATACTAACGATATTACAGTTTATTATGATATCATGTTGAGAACCAAGTAAAAAGTAAGAGTGAAAAGTTAATAGTTATGGTAAATATTACTCACTTTGTTCCTAATATTTTAAACTAGAAATACTTAAAAACTACGTTTTTATATTGTTTTTCACTAATTTGCTCTGCAAATTATTATAAAATTTGATTTTTAAAAACTGAGACATCAGTTTTATCATTCATTGTTAATTGTTCATCGTTAATTGTTAATTTTGTATAGCACTTTCTCAACTGAAACATAAATAACTTAAAGTTTCAACTTGTTTTCCTATAATAACATCTAATTTGTAACAAATAGTAATCATATGTTGCTGTAAATTCATAAATCTTAGATTTTCTTGCAATATAAAAAACCTTGCAAACTACTGCAAGGTTTTTTTATATTAATTTGCTTTTTGTTCTATTAATTTAGCTAAAGCATGTGCCATTTCATCTAATTCATTTTGATTTTTTCCCTCTAGCATTACTCTAACTAGTGGTTCTGTACCTGATGGTCTTATTAACACACGACCTTCACCTTCAAGTTTCTTTTCCATTTTTGAAATTTCAACTTTTATTTCTTCATCTTCATTATGAATGTTTTTCATTGAATTTGGAACCTTTGCATTAACTAATACTTGTGGAAGTTCTGTCATTGCTGATGCAAGTTCACTTACTGTTTTTCCACTTTCTTTAACTGTTGCTGCTAATTGAAGTCCTGAAACAAGTCCATCACCAGTTGTATTATAGTCAAGGAATATAACGTGTCCTGATTGCTCTCCACCTATGCTATATCCTTCTTTTTTCATTTCTTCTAAAACATATCTATCTCCAACTTTAGTTTTAACAGTTTTTATATTATCTTCTTTTAATGCTATATCAAGACCTAAATTACTCATAACTGTAACAACTACAGTGTCTTTATGTAATTTCCCTTGAGCTTTTAAGTGTTTAGCTGCTATAACCATCATGAAATCTCCGTTTATTAACTTTCCATTTTCATCTACAGCTAAGCATCTATCTGCATCACCATCAAAAGCAAGTCCTAAATCACATTTATTTTCTACTACAAATTTCATAAGTCCTTCTGGATGAGTTGATCCACAATTTTTATTTATGTTACATCCATCTGGTATATTATTTATAGCTAGTACTTCAGCACCTAATTTCTTTAGTGCTAATTCTGAAGTTTTATATGATGCTCCATTTGCACAATCTATAGCTATCTTTAATCCTTTTAAATCGCCCTTTACAGTTGATACCGCAAAATCAACATAGTCTTGTGTTGCATTATCAACAACTACTTTTTTACCTAACTTTTCGCCTGTAACAACTTCTATTCCTTCAAAATTCTTTTCTATTAATGCTTGTATATTATCTTCTAATTCATCACTTAATTTAAATCCATCTTTATTAAAGAATTTTATTCCATTGTACTCAACTGGATTATGTGATGCTGATATAACAACTCCTGCATCTGCTCCATATTTTCTAGTTAAATACGCTACTGCTGGTGTTGGAACTACTCCCACACATATAGCTTCTGCACCACTAGATAATATTCCAGCTACTAATGCACTTTCAAGCATATCTCCTGAAATTCTTGTGTCCATACCAACTAATATTTTAGGTCTATGTAATGTATTTGTTAATACATATGCACCTGCTTTTCCTAACTTATATGCAAGTTCAACAGTTAACTCACTGTTAGCTATTCCTCTAACTCCATCAGTACCAAATATTCTACTCATAATAAGAAACCTCTCCTCTTTATATTCTTATTCATTTATTATATTTTTCAAAGCACTCTCACAATTTATTCTATGAAAAATTTGGATAACATAAATTAAATATATTCATATATATGAACTTTAAATAAAATCCCTATATTAAATGAATATATTTTTATATTATTAATGTAATTTAATCTTCAGTTTAATTAGTAACAAATAAATTACAATACTCTAGAATTTATTCTATACTAAAATATAAATACATAACTTATATTATAATATAAATGTTTGTAATCTACAATAAACGAAGGATTTTATACTACTAATAAAAAAAGTAGCACAATTTTTATTAATTTGTACCACTTTAAAATTACGCACTAATTTTAATTTATATAATCTTAATCTACCTTTATATTCTTTATAACTTTTCCATTTTCAATAACTTTAAGTTCTTCTATGTATTCTACTTTTTTTATGTTACATCCTTCTCCAATTATAACTACATTTCCTCTGACTAAATCGGCTGTAGTGTTTTCTAAATAAATTTTATCTCCCTCTATTTTTTTACAAGACAACTGAACTTTATTTTTAACTAATTTTTTCAACATTTTAGAAAAAAGCTTTGCAGTATTCTCTGGATTTTTTATTGTTATATTTTTTCCTTTTAAATTGTTTATTTTAGATTCTGTACCTAATGTTATATTTATGTTACTACCCTTTATTGATTTTTCTGCAATTATTCCACCACTTAGTGCAAGTTTATCAACGTTTAAATTTCCTTTTAAATAACTAACACCTGATACATACATGTAACTGCTCTCAACATTTCCATCTATGCTTGCTGAACCAGCTATATTTAATTCCTTACATATAATATCTTTTTCTAATAGAGCTTTACCACTAATTATTAAATCTTCTATATTACAATTTTCTTTAACATTAACAATTCCGCCAAATCTAACGTTTTTTCCACTCACACTTTTATCTATGCTCATTTGTCCTTTAATTACTATGCTTTTAGCTTCTAAATTCCCCTTTAGTTTACAAACGCCATCCACTAAAAAACTTTTACACTTAATATCTTTTTCTATTATATTTTTTCCTCTTATGACAACTTTGTTAAAAGTCCCACCAACAATTTTTTCACTCTCTTTTGCTGTAATACTTTTTAGTGACTTAGTTTCTTCCATAGACTAGTACCCCCTATTTTTTATTTATTAATGTTAATTCTACTTTTATTATTTGACATTAACCTTAATATTTCCTGTTTTTATTATTAGCTAAATTTAGCATATTATTCTTTATTAAAATTCTCCCTAAAGTTTCAACAAATAAAATTTATCTTCATATTCAACATAAGTGTGAATATTTATTTTGTTGAAGAAGTTAAATTTCCTATACAAAAATAGGAGGTTGCCCTCCTATTAATTAATTATTTATTTATTTTATTGCTATTTTTTATAATGCTATTTTCATTTTTCTCTAATTTACCACTATATTCTAGTAGCTCTATATTGCAGTTAGGTCCTATAACAACTTTATTTCCTCTAACAACTTTTGCCTCTGTATTTTCTAAGTAAATTTCATCGGCTTCTATAACATCTACTACAAGTTTTCTTTCTGCTAATTTTATAAAAGCACTTAATAAACCTTTTATTATTGATTTTTCATATATATCTTTAACTTCTATTACACTTGCACCGATTTCTTTTGCTTCACATCTACCGTCCATTTGAATACTAACAGAATCTGCATTTAACATTCCATTTACTCTAAAAACACCACTTGCTTTAAATTTCTCTACTTCTATACTATTTTCTACTTCAACTCCGCCAGATATTTTTAATTCTTTACCTTCAATTTTGCCACCAACAGCACTTCCCCCTGATATATATAAAGTATCTATACAAAGATTGTTTGCTATTTTTGCTCCACCACTAACTTTAAATTCCTCAGCAGTTATACTTCCATCGATCTTAGAACTTCCGCTTATATGTCCACTTCTAGCTTGTATATCACCTTCAATTTTTGAACTTCCACTTAATGAAATATTATCACATACTATTCCACCAATTATTTTTCCACTTCCACTTATAGAAAAGTTATCTTTACAATTTATAGTTCCATCTACTTTTCCACTTCCACTTATCTTAAAGTTATCACATTCTATATTGCCATTAATTTTTCCTGATCCACTTATAACTACATCTTTATACTGTCCCCCACCAACTTCTCCACTTCCTGAGATTTTTAAATCATTAATTTTATTCTTATCCATAAAATTCCCCTCCAAATTTAATCATTTATATGCCACTTTACCTCACATCTAATATTATAATTTGTTATATAACATTTTAATCCTTTTTAATAAATATTTTACAAAATATTCAACTATAAATTATGTTTAAAACATGTATAGGGTTCCAAGCTCAAACTTAAAGTAATGTTTTTATCAAATGACATTAGTAGCGTTATAATTTATTTCTCTTTTTATATTTGGAACCAATTAAGAAGTAATAGTGAAAGGTGAACAGTCTTTAATAAAAAATGAGAACTTTAAAATAGAAAAATCCTATTTTAAAGTTCTCATTTTATTTAAACCTTCATTTATTTAACGTATGAAGCTCCAACTTCTAATGCTTTTTTGTTAGCTTCATAGAATTTTTCTTTACCATGAGCTTTTAATGATGCTAATATTTCATCCATAGTAACTATGTTTGTTTTAGCAACTAATGCTCCTAAAAGAACCATGTTTGCAATTTTACTACTGCTAACTTTTGCAGCTTCTGTTTGAGCTGGAATTTTTATTACTTCTATATCATCTCTTACAGTATCTCTATCTACAAGGTCACTATCCATTATTAATAATCCACCTTTAGCTAAATCATTCTCAAATTTATCTAATGATGGTCTATTCATAACTATAAGTGTTTCTGGTCTTGTAACTATTGGAGAGCCTACTGGATCATCACTAACTATTACTGAACAGTTAGCAGTTCCCCCTCTCATTTCTGGACCATAAGATGGTAACCATGAAACATTCATATTAGCATCCATTCCAGCGTAAGCTAAGAATTTACCCATTGATAAAATACCTTGTCCACCGAATCCTGCAAAGATTATATCTTGTGATGCCATAATTATTCCACCTCCCCTGTAATATCTTTCTTAACTCCTAAAGTATAGTATGGCATCATATTGTTTCTTAGCCATTCCATAGATTCTTTTGGAGCTAATCCCCAGTTAGTTGGGCATATTGATAAAACTTCAACTAATGAGAATCCTTTTCCTGCTATAGCATTCTCAAATGCTTTCTTTATAGCTTTTTTAGCTTTATTAACATTTGGTACACTATCAACAGAAACTCTTTCTACGTAGCAAGCACCACTTAATGTAGATATCATTTCTGATACTCTAACTGGGTGTCCTTGAAGTTTTACATCTCTACCATATGGAGTTGTTTCTGTAACTTGTCCTGGTAATGTAGTTGGTGCCATTTGTCCACCAGTCATACCATAAATACAGTTATTAACGAATATAGTTACAATGTTTTCTCCTCTAGTTGCAGCATGTACTATTTCTGCTGTACCAATAGCTGCAAGGTCTCCATCTCCTTGATATGTGAAAACAACTTTATCTGGATTTGATCTTTTTATTCCAGTAGCAACAGCTGGTGCTCTACCGTGTGCAGCTTCAAACATATCACATGCAAAATAATCATATGCTAAAACTGAACATCCAACAGGAGCAACTCCTATTGTTTTATCAACAACATTTAATTCGTCTAAAACTTCTCCTACTAATCTATGAATAATTCCATGAGTACATCCTGGACAATAGTGTGTAGGAACATCTAATAATGCTTTTGTTGGTTCAAATACTATAGCCATTACTTAGCACCTCCTACGATTTCTTTTACTTTATCTAGTATTTCTTCTGGTGTTGGTACCATACCACCACTTCTACCATAGAAGTCTACTGGTTTTTTACCTTCAACAGATAATCTAACATCTTCAACCATTTGTCCACAGCTTAATTCAACTGATAAGTAACCATGTTTAGTTCCATTAACAGTTTTATCAAAAGCTGCTTTTGGGAATGGCCATAATGTTATAGGTCTTATTAATCCTAATTTAATTCCTTCGTTTTCTGCCATTTTAACAACATTTTTGCATATTCTTGATGTTGTTCCATAAGCAACTAAAACTAAATCATTTTCTCTATCACAATTAAATAATTCATATCTAACTTCATTTTCTTTTATTGTTTTAAATTTTTCTTGTAAGTGTTTGTTATGTTCTTCTAATATTTCTGGTTTTAAGTAAAGAGAATTTATAACATTGTGTTTCTTTCTTCCATTTAATCCATTTGCTGCCCAAGAAGATTTATCTGGAAGCTCTCTTTCTTCTCTTTCTTTAAATTCAACTGGTTCCATCATTTGGCCAAGCATACCATCTCCCATAACCATTACAGGAGTTCTATATAAATCTGCAACATCAAAAGCATCTTGTATTAAATCAACCATCTCTTGAATAGATGATGGTGCGAATACAGGCATATTAAAATCTCCATGTGCTCCACCTTTTGTAGCTTGGAAATAATCTGATTGAGCTGGTTGGATACTTCCAAGACCAGGGCCTCCTCTAACTATGTTTATAACTACGCATGGTAATTCTGCACCTGCTATATATGATATTCCTTCTGCTTTTAAGCTTATTCCAGGTGAACTTGAAGATGTCATACATCTTACTCCAGTTCCAGCTGCTCCATAAACCATATTTATAGCTGCAACTTCACTTTCTGCTTGTAAGAAAACTCTGCCTATTTTAGGCATTTTTCTTGAAAGATATGCTGATATTTCTGTTTGTGGTGTTATTGGGTATCCAAAAAAGCATTTACATCCAGCTTTGATGGCAGCTTCACCAATAGCTTCATTACCCTTCATTAATATTTTTTCTGCCATGAAATTGACCCCCCTTTATTTTTCAACTGTTATTACAAGATCTGGACACATTTTTGCACAAGATGCACATCCAATACATTCAGCTTGTTTCTCTTCAGTAACAATAGCTGGGTGATATCCTTTTACATTTAATTCTTGTGAAAAAGTAATTATATTTTTAGGACATACAACTATACAATTTCCGCATCCCTTGCATCTTTCTTCTCTAAAACTAACCTTAGCCATAACTATCCCTCCTTATAATGTTGCAGTAATTTTAAAAGTTCATTTTGTATACTACTAACATTTAACATGCATAAATACCCCTAAAGGGCATTTTTACAAATCCCCTATTTTTTTAAATAGTATACATTTTTTTCTATTATGCTTGCACCTTAATTTTACTCCTTTAATGAATACGTTGTCAATTCAGTTTATTAACAAAATTCTAATAATTCTATTAAATTAGACTTTTCCATCTATTCATATTCTGTACAAGCTATTAAATTTTATAAACTCTTTTATTTATACTATTTTTCTAGAAATAATCTAGCATTATAAAACAGAACTCTAGCATTTTTCGCTTTAGAGTTCTGTCCTTTATCTCATAATGTTATATGATTCTAATTCAAATTATATGTGTTATTTCTTGTTTAAACTTTTGAAACAATTTTTTATAATTATATATTATTTTTCATATTCACCTTTTCTCCAAGGTGGTAACATAAATATATCTATAGGAAATAATTCCCCTGAAGTTAAGTTTTCAACTTCACTTACCATATCTTTTCTACAAACAGTATATGGATGTGGTAAATTTAATTCTTTACTAACTTTTTCTACTTCCCTATCACCTTTTAATATATGTTCTTTTGTTGTTTCATATGATAAATTTGTGTTTGATATTAAGTGTGTAACTTTAAGTCTTGATGACCTTTGTATTGCTCCTATATATTCTTTTATGCCTTCATCATCTGCTGTAAATGGTCTTGTTGTGTTTATTACAAAGTACATATCATATGGTTCTTCATTAAAATACTTATTGTATTGTCCAAGCCCAATTGCACCTACATCATCTCCACCAACATCAAAAACTACTTCATAGCTCTTGTCATTAAATACAGCCATGACTTCTGCTGGAACAACCATCAGTTCAGCATTTACATATTCTGGATTGGAAGATATAACTCTTATATTATATTTTTCTTCTAATTCCTTTTTTAAATCTCTTACACAGAAATAAGGGTTTACAATATCTAAATCGACTATTGCAACTTTGTTTCCCTCTTTAGCTAAATTTATAGCATAATTTATTGCTATTTCTGTCTTTCCACTACCAAAATGACCTGTAAAAACCCTAATTCTACTCATAATATCACCTTTTATCCATATTATTTATATTCTTTTGCTTGTTCTTCACCATTTAATACTCTTAATCCACCTTCAGTTAAAGCAAGCAATTCATCTTCTCCTGGGTATACAACAAATTCAGATATAAATTCTACTCTTTCTTTTATATATTTAACCATTGATTTTGAGTATGCAATTCCTCCAGTTAATATTATTGCATCAACTTTTCCTTTTAATGTAGCTGCACATTTACCAATTTCTTTGGCAACTTGATAACCCATAGCTTCATATATTAATTTAGATTTTTCACAACCAGCTGCTGCATCTTCATCAACTTTTTTAGCATCATTAGTATTTAAGTATGCTACAATTCCACCTTTTCCTGTTATCTTTTTCTTTATTTCATCTTTAGTATATTTTCCACTAAAGCACATTTCAACTAATTGTCCTACTGGAAGTCCACCACTTCTCTCTGGTGAGAATGGACCATCTCCATCTAAAGCATTATTTACATCTACAATTTTTCCTTTTTCATGTGCACCAACAGATACTCCTCCACCCATATGTGCAACTATTAAATTTAATTCATCGTATTGTTTGTTACGTTCTTTTGCAAATCTTCTTGCAACCGCTTTTTGATTTAATGCATGAACTATACTTTTCCTTTCTATTTCTGGCATTCCAGAAACTCTAGCTACATCCATCATCTCATCTACTACAACTGGATCAACTATAAATGCTGGTATATCTAAACTAGTTGCTATTTCATTTGCAATTATTCCACCTAAATTAGAAGCATGTTGTCCTTGTACTCCAACTTTTAAATCTTCTAACATTTTTTCATTTACTCTATATGTTCCACCTTCTATTGGTTTTAAAAGTCCACCTCTACCAACAATTCCATCTAATGTTTTTATATCAAAGTTCTTATCTTTTAAAACATTTAATATAACTTCTTTTCTAAAATTAAATTGATCGTATATATTATTGAATTTTCCTATTTCTTCAGCGCTATGTCTTAATGTTTCAACTAATATAGGATTAGTATCCTCATAAACTCCTATTTTTGTTGAAGTTGAACCTGGATTTATAATAAGTAATTTTTGTGCCATAATTTTATCCCCCTAATTTTATTTGCTTTCTGCTACTAAAGCTGCTATTGCTATAGAATTTAGTTTAGTTTCTGGTGAATCTGCTCTTGAAGTAACAATTACTGGTGCTGCTGCTCCAGCTAATAATCCACCATTCTTAGCTTCAGTTGTATATGTTAAACATTTATACATTGCATTTCCTGCTTCTATATTAGCCATTAAAAGTATATCCGCTTTTCCTGCTACTGGTCCTGATACTTTTTTATGAGCTGCTGCTTCTTCTGATATAGCATTATCAAGTGCTAATGGCCCATCAACTATACAACCTTTTATTTGTCCCCTTTGGTTCATAGATGTTAGTGCAGCTGCATCAAGTGTTGCTTGCATTGCTGGATTTACAACTTCAACAGCACATATAGGTGCTACTTTAGGCATTTCTATTCCTATTGCTTTTGCAACGTTTACAGAATTGTTTATAATATCTATTTTTTCTTTTAACTCTGGATACATATTAAATGCTGCATCAGTTAAAAATAACATTCTATCAATTCCTGGTACTTCAAATACAGCTATGTGTGACATTTGTTTTCCTGTTCTTAACCCTATTTCTTTATTTAATACAGCTCTTAAAAATGTTGCTGTATCAACAAGTCCCTTCATAACCATATCTGCTTTTCCTGTTGATACAAGCTCAACAGCTTTTAATGCAGCTTTTTTACTATTTTTTTCGTCTATTATTTCAAACTCATCCATATTCATTCCAATTCTTTCTCCAATTGAAACGATTTCTTCTTTATTTCCAACTAATATTGCATTAGCTATTCCATTTTTCTTAGCATCTCTTATTGCTTCTAGCACTGGTTCATCTTGAGCCACTGCTACTGCTACTGTTTTTGTAGATAAGTTTTTTACCTTTTCGATAACTTCATTAAATGACTTTACCATTGTTTTTTCCCCCCTGATTTGTTTATTTTTGAATTTATATATAATTTTAAATAAAAATTATTTTCCGAATTTTTTAATTTCATTTTCGTATATTTTAAAATCTTCTTCCCTATTTTCAACTCTTAATGCACCTTCGGCTAATGCAAGCATTTCATCTTCACCTGGCACTGCAATTATTGGTGCTATAAAGCCAACATATTCATTTATCCAATTCATTAATTTTTTATTGTAAGCTAGTCCACCTGTAACTATTATTCCATCCATTTTGCCATTGATTACCGTAGCCATTGCACCTATTTCTCTAGAAATTTGATATACCATTGCCTTGAATATCATTTCAGCTTTTTTGTCACCTTCATCTATTCTTTTATCAATAATTCTGCCGTCATTAGTTCCAAGATATCCAATTAAACCACCTTGTCCCATTATCTTTCTTGACAATTCTTTTTGACTATACTTTCCACTGAAAGCCATATCTACTAAATCGCCTACTGGTAGTCCACCTGTTCTATCTGGTGAAAAAGGTCCTTCTTGACTTGCATTATTGCAATCAAGTAATTTACCATATTTAAATGGTGAAACAGATATTCCGCCACCTAAATGTGCTATTACAAAACTACATTCTGAAAGTTTTAATCCTTTCTCTTTACAAACTCTTCTTGCAACAGCTTTCATATTAAGTGCATGAACTAAAGATTTTCTTGGCAATTCTGGAAGTCCAGATATTCTTGCTTCATCACATATTTCATCTACTGCAACTGGATCAACTATATATGCTGATACATTGACTTTTTTAGCTATTTCATCAGCAATAATTCCACCTAGATTTGATGCATGTTGACCTTGTACCCCTATTTTTAAGTCTTCAAGCATTTTATCTGTTACTTTATATGTTCCACTTGGCATTGAACTTAAAAGTCCACCTCTGCCAACTACACATAGCAGTTCACTCAATTTAACATTTACTTCATCTAGCCATTCTAATATAACTTTAATTCTCATATCTTTTTGATCATATATTGTGTCAAAGCTTCTTATAACTTCCACATCATGATTTAAATTTGTAGCTACTATTGATTTTTCCCCTTCAAATATAGCTAACTTAGTTGATGTTGAGCCTGGATTTACAACTAAAACATACCTTTTGCCTTCCATAAAATATACCCCCAATTGCAAATATTAGATAACAGATAATATTCCCCAATATTATCTGCTACCATTTTTTTTATTTATTCCCTTTTTTTATTTTAACAAACTGTTAATACAAATATCAACTAAATTGTCTAATAATTTGGTATATTATATTTTTTCATAATTGTTTCACTTACTTTTAAACCATCTACAGCTGCTGAAATTATACCACCAGCATATCCAGCACCTTCACCAGCTGGATATAGTCCTTTTGTTGATATGCTTACATCTTCTTCATTCCTATTTATTCTTACTGGTGCAGAAGTTCTTGTTTCTACTCCTGTAAATATAGCTCCACCTTCTGCAAATCCATGTATTCTTCTATTAAATACAGGCATAGCTTCTTTTATAGAATTTACTACATAGTTTGGCATACAATTTCTAAGGTCACTAAACTCCACTCCTGGTGTATAGCTTGGTTCTATTCCTTTTAATTTTGTGCTTTTTCTATCATTTAAGAAATCTTCTACTAATTGAACTGGTGCATTGTAATTTTTTCCACCTAATTCAAATGCTAATTTTTCATATTTTCTTTGAAATTCAATTCCTGCAATTGGTGAATCACTTCCAAAATCTTCTGGCCTTACTGAGGCTACTATTGCTGAGTTTGCATTTATATTATTTCTTTTATAATTACTCATACCATTAACAACTACAGTGTTTTCTTCTGATGCAGAAGCAACTACATGTCCTCCAGGACACATACAAAAACTATACACGCCTCTACCTGTACATTTTGCAGTGTGAGTAAGTTTATATTCTGCAGCCTTAAGTCTTGGATGATTTTTATATGAACCATATTGATTTTCATTTATAAGATCTTGTTTGTGCTCTACTCTAAATCCAATTGCAAATGGCTTTGGTGACATAAATATTCCTCTTCTAAATAACATCTCATATGTATCTCTTGCACTATGTCCTATTGCTAAAATTAACACATCACATGGTATTTTTTGACCATTTACAACTACTTCTTGAACTTCATTATTTTTTACAATTATATCTTCTAGTTTTGAATTAAATTTTACTTCTCCACCTAGTTCTATAATTCTTTTTCTAATGTTTTTAACAACAACTTTTAATATATCAGTTCCTATATGCGGTTTTGCCATATATAAAATTTCTTCCGGTGCACCGTGATTAACTAATTCTCTAAGTACATAATCACATCTAATATCTTTTATTCTTGTTGTTAATTTTCCATCAGAAAATGTACCAGCTCCACCTTCTCCAAATTGAACATTAGATTCAGTGTTTAACTTCCCTTGATTCCAAAAATTATCTACAGATGCAGTTCTTGCATCAACATCTTCTCCACGTTCAAATATTATAGGTTTATACCCTTTTTGAGCCATAATAAGACCAGCAAAAAGTCCTGCTGGCCCCATCCCTATAATAATTGGTCTTTTTTGTAGTTTTTCTGTTCCGAATGTAAATTCTGGAGCATAAACTTTCTCTTCTATTTTTACATCATTACTGTTTATTTTTTTAACTATTCTCTCAGCATTATCACACTTAACATCTATTGCATAGTTAAATTTAATATTGTTTTTCTTTCTTGCATCTATAGACTCTTTGACAACTCTAAGTTCTTTTATATCACTATCTTTTATCTTCAATTTTTTACTTGCTATTTTATTTAAATTACTTAAATCTTCATCTATATCTAAGTTTATATTATTGATTCTTATCCACATCAGTATTGTTTTCCTCCACTTTTTTCTTTATGTTTACTTTTACGCTATCTGCACTTTGAGATGATATTGTAACTCCCTCTGGAATACCAGCTATAGAAATTTTAACAGCATGATCTCCATCATTTAACCCTTTTAAATCTATAGTAGCTGTTATACTATTGTCAGCTATAGTTTTTATTAAACTTTCATCTCCAGTAATAGTTACATTAACTATTTCAGTATCTACTTTAATAGTTGCACCTTCTAAAGCATTTATATGTTTTATTGGCACTTTTATAGTTTTTTCTATCTTTTTCTCTTCTAAAACATTTATTTTAACATTAACACTTCCTAGTGATAATTTTAAATTAGATGGATTAACTAACTTCACAGTTAATGTAGTATCTTGAACTATTTGACTCAAATCTACTGTTTCAGTATAAATAGCTTCTATTTTACCAACGTCACCATCTTTTCCTAGTATTTCTACCTTATTAGGTTCAACTTCAATGCCCTGAAGTGTTCCTTTCAAAACATTACCAGTAGTCTGAACTTGTATTGGAACTACCTTTCCTTTTTTTAGGTCGACTTTTGCATTTACGCTTGTAACTGATAGATTAACACCCTCTACAGCATTTCCATCTTCATTAACAGCAATTAAGTCAACATTTTTGTTTATATCATTTTGAATTCCTGTTACATCAATTCTTGCAACAACGTTAGCCACTTGATCTACCAACTTTTCAGAACCATGGACTTTAACATTTGCTACTGATATTGTAGTTCCATCTATATGATATCCCTCTGGCAAAGTCCCTATTATTTCTGGTTTTATTTCCATTTCTTTTTCTTTTAATTTATCTATTTTAACTTTTATCCACATAGATTCATTTGAAACTATTGTAACCCCTGATGGCGATTCTTTTATTTCAACTGGAATTCTATTTTCTCCAACCTTTAATGCATATTTACTTAAGTCTGAAACTATTTTAAAATCTTTCATTTTGTCTATTTGATAAACAGCTTGTGATGCACCCTTTACTGTTATGTCAATACTATAATCTTGATCATCAACTACAACTAATCCATGTTCTTCTAAAGTCTCTACATTTTGAATTTCTACTGGCACATACTTTATAACATGACTAGTAACTGGATTCTCTACATTTCTTATATATATCCATAATATTAAAGAGGCTATTACACAACAAATTCTAATTAAGATGTCTTGTTTTTTGTCTTTTTCCATAACCTAACCCTCTCTTTAAATGTTACTTTACTATTATGTCTACTTTTCATAATTCGCACGAGAATATTTTTTAGTTTCTCTCCGTCATAATTTCTAAGTAATCTACCATTTACTGCTAATGAAATTATTCCTGTTTCTTCTGAAACTATAATAGTCAAACAATCAGTTAATTCTGTAACTCCTATACCAGCTCTATGTCTAGTACCTAATTGTTTATTTAATTTATCATTACTAGTAAGAGGAAGGAAGCATCCTGCCGCTACAATTCTATCATTTCTTATAATTGTAGCTCCATCGTGTAATGGAGTGTTAACAACAAATATGTTTTGAAGTAAAGCTGATGATACTACTGCATCTATAGCATTTCCTGTATTAATAATATCTCCAAGACCTGTTTTTTGTTCTATTATTATTAATGCACCTGTTTTTTCAGCTGCTAATGCTTCTACTGCATCTACTATCTCGTTTACTACATTGTTCATCACTTCTTCATCTTCATAGATTATCTTATCTACAAATGAAGTTCGCCCTAAATGTTCTAGCGCTTTTCTAACTTCTGGTTGAAATATAATAACTACTGTTATAACACCTATTGTTAAAGTTTTTGTAAGTATCCAACTTAGCATAGTTAAGTTAAATAATTCGCTTATAGGAATTAATAAAATTATAAATATTACTCCTTTTAAAAGTTGCTCTGCCCTTGTTTCCTTTATTAGCATATAACCTTTATAGAAAATAAAGGATACTACTAATATATCTATGGCTGCAAACAAATTAAATCCTTTTAAACTATTTAGAAGTAACTTTACACCCTCCATTGTTGCCTCACCTCTTATTTCTACTTTATTTTCTTATTTTAAAATACTTTTACACATATAATTATACACTAACGGATATGTTTATAATACATTTAATAATATTTATTTTTTAATTTTTATATGTAAAAAAACACCTTTATATACTTAAAAATAATAAAATCAAATTCCATTAATTAAGAATTTTTTATAAATAATTTAAAAGTAATATTACTTTTCATGAATATTTCTTATCACTTCTTAATATAAGTTTATAAAAACATAGTTTAATTTTTAAGTTTTTTAACATTTTAAGGAGGATAAGTTTATGAACATAGTTTTAAAGGATAAAAAATCAGATTTCATTAAATATGTACTTGTGGCTTTTGCTGCTATATCACTTTTTTGTTTAAGTTACAATATTTTCAAAACCCCTGTGGCTAAAAACAGTATGTTAAGTTATTTAAAAGAAATTCAAGATATTAATAATAGCTGTAAAGTATTTATTAAAGATAATACTTTGGATTATAATAAAGCACTAAAAAACATACCTGCATTAAAGGAAAATTTAAATAAAGTAAAAGAAACTACTAATATATCTAGTGAAACACAGCTTCAAGCCTATACAGATGCCATAAATAACAACATACTTATTTATGAGCAAATTGAACTTATGCTTAAAAATCCTATGGCTAAAGATAATAGCATTAGTGTAGCCAATCTTAAAAATTATTATGACACAGCTAATTCTAATTATTCATTACTTGTCAAAGATGCTAATATTTTAGGCGAACTTTCTACTGCTATTAAATTAACTAACAATTATTGTCTAGATAAATCTAATACGAAAAAGGTAGATAAAATACAATCTGAACAAAATGAAATCTTTGTAACCACATTAGATACATTTGTAAGTTCTTTTAATGACTTAAAATCTACAGACCTTTTAGAGATTGTATCTAAAGCTAGAAATAATGAAATGACTTATGAATTAGCACTTTCTGAATTGGATAATCATATAAGTAAATTTTCCACACTTTGTAGTGAATTAAAAAAGTTATCTATTCCTAATGGTGCAGTTAAATCATATGAAAAATTAAATTTATCAATAGATGAATATGGTAATTATCTTGAAAGCTTTAAACACGGACTATCTATGGAAAAAGTATATTCTAAAAATGAAAAAAAATCTAAAAAAATGTCAAATGCTCTTTATGATAATTCTAAAAGTTATTTAGATAATTGTAATGAATATTATTCCAAATTCTTGAGTTTTTACAAAGAATATAAGTCTAAATATCTTTAAAATTTATTCTTATACCTATATATAATTGGCATATTGAGTGATTTAAACATAGATTATAAAAATTATGTATTTTTTCTTGGATTAAGGTAACAATAAACTACATAAAGAGGTGATAATATATGAGAAAACTTATGATAAAGTTTGCAGCAATAATTTTAACAATCTTATGTTTAGCTCCTATGCAAGAAGGTAGCTCTTTAGCAGAAGAAACACTAATAAGATTTAATGGTAAATGCACAGAAGTTTTTAAAGAAAATCATATATTTGACTCTACTGATTTGTAGCCCATTTAATCTTCATCCATTTTAATATGATTATATTTATTAATATATAAAAAAAATAAGCCCTACATAAGGCTTATTTTTTTTATATATGTTTTTCTATTATTGATTTTAAATCATTTTTATCTTTGTATCCTATAGATGTGTCTACCACTTCACCATTTTTAATAATTTTAATAGTTGGTATACTCATTACTTTAAACTTTTTAGCAATTTCCATGCTATCATCTATGTTTATTTTCACAAAGATTGCATCTGTCATTTCACTAGATAGTTCATCTATTACTGGTGCTAACCTTTCACATGGACCACACCAATTTGCCCAAAAATCAAGTACTATTGGTTTATCTGTGTCTAACAGTTCTGAATTTAAATTACTTTTATTTAACTCATTCATAAAAGCACCCCATTTCCTATATCATTAAAATATAGTTATTATTACTTACTTAGTATTTGTTGTATATTTGAATTATTATATTGTGACTCTGGAAAATCATTATTTAACTTTTCAGCATACCCCTTAGCTTTCCCTAAGTCTATATTTTCATTTAAAACAGCTAATTTGTATAAAACACCTTCAGTATAACTTCCACTAGAGAACTTGTTTACATACATTTCATAATACTTTAATAAAGTTACAATGTCATGCTGTTCTTCATAACAAACACCTAACATATATATAATATGTTCTTCTAAATAATTCCCATCACTAATATTATATATTTTAGTTAGTTCATCTACTGCTTTTTTATACTCTTTTTTCCCTATGTATTCTTGAGCTTTGTCATAATATATTCCAATTGCATCCTCTTTTACAAGATTATATGCATTAATGTACATTTGCTTTTCATTTATTCCTAATTGCTCATTTTTATATTCTTCTATTACTTTTAAAAGTTCTTCGTAGTTTTTACTATCAATATACGATTTTACTTTTTCTATTGAAAATGTGCTCTTTTCTTTCACTTCTTCTTTAGGCTTTGCTTCTTGTTCTTGTTGTTCAGTTTCTTTATCTTCTTTTACTTCTTCGGTTGTAATCTTCTCTTCCTCTTTTTTCACATCCTTTTCTGATTGTTTTTTTAAGTTTGTTACATTTTTAAAACTAGTAATAATCTTATCTTTATTTACACCTATGATACAACCTAAAGACACTATTACTACTATACATATTATGCTGGCAATTGCCTTTTTATTAACATTTTTCTTATGTTTTATTGCTCCTATATCTTCTAAAGACTTAATCATTTCTTCTGCTATCTTATTATGTTTATCTATTTCAATTGTTTTTAATATATAATAATACGATTTTTCATACTCCCCTAATTTTATATAACAATTTGCCATTAAATTATTTAAATTAATGGAGTTAAAGTCTGAAGCTTTCAATTGCTCTAAAAGTTTTAACGCTTCTTGTGGTCTAATAGCTTTTATCAATTTATTAACTTCTTTGAATTTATATACACTTTCCCTATCATTCTTACTATCGTCTAAATATTTTCTAGCAACTTCATCATTATTCATACGATAATTCATCTTCCACTGATTTCTAGCAGATTCTAAATCACCCTTAACATAATAAATAAGACCTTTTAAGTTTAAAGTTGCAGAATTGGCCCTATTAGCACTTAAGCTTTTTTCACAAAACTCCATAGACTTATCAAGATATCCATCATTATAAAAATCCATTGCCTTCGCATAATACTTTCTACTCTTCTCCAAACTTTCACCGCCTTTCTATAGTGTTTCAACCTAATATTTTCGTTTATACAATTACTAATTGATAATAGTAGTTTTAAATTTAACTCTTAGCTTTTTTCTTGGAACAAATTGAAAATTAGAAAGTACTATATTCAAATGCCACTAGGCAAGGTTGAAACCTCGCCTATAGATAAATTGTCACTTTTCCCCTTTTTCTTTGTAGCTGAGATTTCAATCTTGGTGATCTTAGGTTTTGATGCTCCCCTAAAATCCAGTTAGAATAAATTCCACCCTACATAGTGATTAATAATTTCTCCCCTTCGTAGCTGAGGTTTTAACCTTGGCGGTCTTTGCTTTGGATATAAATTTTTTAAAGCAATATATCCAAATGATATTTTGTAAGAATGAATTCTAGCCTACAAAGATGGTAATGACATTTTAAAATAGAACTACTTTAACATTCACTTTCCATTATCAATTTTTCATTTTCAATTTTTCATTTTCAATTAATATCAGTATATTCTCTAACCTTATTTATTAAAAAGTCCTCTACTTCTTTTACTGTATGATTTTTGCTTCTTATACAAATATGAGCATAGTTATCACATATAAAACATTTTCTTTTCTCGCATCCTACAGTTTCCCTACTTATAGATTTTAAAAATTCGCCATCAGTAGTTTCATATACATCTATATCCCAAAATCTACCTAGCTTGTGTTCATTTTCTAATGATACAGTTTTTCTTTTAACATCGTAATTATCATCATTTATAGCCATAATTATATATGGACCTTCCGCAGACTTTTTATCTAATATGTATTCTATCCTATTATTAAATATTTTTATAAGTTCTTCTCTACCTTCATTTATAATGAATTCACTTATATCATTTTCTTTATTTACACCTGGATAGTTTACTCTAGCTACAATAATTGTACCTTTATACTCACTTGCTACCTTTTCTATAAGATTAACTCGTTCTTCTCTTGATTCTAGTATTGCATTTGCTTTTAATATTTCTTCTCTATCCATAACTCTTAGTGTGCAGAATTGCTATTTTTTATATTCTCCACTATTTCCTTCCCTTTTTCGCTATTTAAAAAATCTATTGTAACTTTAGGTATTAATTCATTAAACTCAGTTATACTATCATTTTTTATAAGTTCCCTAACTCTTGATGCACTAATTGCACTGTCTTTTTCTGTCTTTCTTTCAACTTCCACAACTTCTACATCAAAACCTGGTAATATATCTTTTAAAGTTTTGTTGTATGCATTAGTAACTTCACAATAAGGCTCACTACCCACATATCTTTTCTTTATATTAAACTTTTTAGCAAAGTACTTTCCAAAAATAGTTGCATCTAAAGTTGTGTATGCACTTAATATATCATCTTTCTTACGTAGAAAGTAAGATGGGAACGTAGCTGATGATATTATATATTCTGTTCCTTTTATTACTTTAACATTTTTAAGATGTTCACAACCTTTTTTAACTAAATTATATCTATCTTCTACTGGGAATAGTGATTTATTTTCTTCTACTATGAACACTAAAACCTCTTCATTTTCACTAGCAGCTTTCTCTATTAAATATAAATGACCTAAAGTAAATGGATTACAATTCATTACTAATGCTGCCCTGTTTTTTATTTCATCTAAGTTATATTCTTTCATAATTTTATCAAGTTTAGAATTTATATTGTAAATTCCATTTTCCAAAAGTGCAACTTTCTCACCTTTTTCTATTAACTTATATCCAAGACCTGAAAATATTTCAACATTTTTAGGTTTTGTAAAAATAAAGCTATGATATTTTCCTTCATCAAATAATTTATCATTTAAAGCATTTAAAAGCTTGGCTGAGACCCCTTCGCCTCTTAAATCATCATCTACTGCAAAGCATTTAAATACACTCTTAGATTTAGAACATGTAGCCTTTATTTCATCATCTACTCTTATCACTACTGTATAATCAACATCTTTGTCTAAATCCAACTCAAACTTTTCTAGAAATTTTTTAACTTCCTTTACGTCACGTTCTCTATTTAAATTTACTTTTTCTACATTTAATTCATACATTCTCTAAGTCACCACCATAATAATTTCAAAATTCACTCTTAATTATACATTAAATTTTTAAAATATTGTAATAAAATTAAGGAGAGCACAGAAAATTGCACTCTCCTTACATTTTTAATCAAAACATTCCATATAGTTTTTATCTAAATTATTACATCCAACAACAAGAACATCTCCATCTTCAATTACAGTAGATCCTCTCGGATGTACTATCATATTCTTTCTTTTTATTAAAACTACAAGAATATCATCAGGTATCTCTAAGTCAACTATCGCTTTATTAACACATTTATTTTCCTTTGTTACTCTAACTTCTACTAATCTTTCATTAAAATCATCTTTATAGTCATTAAATGTTTTTAAAACTGGCATATCATCATCTACTAAATCTAATTTTTTAGCTAACGCTGGAATTAATGTACCTTGAATTGAAACCGAAAATAAAGCTATAAAAAACACAATATGAAATATATCTGTTTCTATAATTGCCTTATGAGTAACTGCAAAGATTGCAAAAACTATAGATGCGGCACCTCTCAGTCCAACCCATGATATAAATATTTGCTCCTTTAATGGCACTTTAAACCATGTTAATATTCCAAATGTAGCAATAGGTCTAGCAATAAATATTAAAAATAAAGATATTAATACAGCAGGGAATATTATATCTGGCATTTTTGATGGGAATGATAACAATCCTAGTATGAAAAACAACATAATTTGCATAAGCCATGATATACCATCAAAAAAACTTACCAAACTCCTTTTATGTTTTATTTTACTATTTCCTATAATTATTCCACAAATATATACACTTAAATAGCCATTTCCCCCAATCCATTCACTAAGCGAATAAGATAATACAGCTATTGCCATAACAAATATAGGGTACATTCCCTCAACTTCAAAATTAACTTTCTTTAATATAGCAGAAACAATTTTAGCTAATACAATACCAACTAAAACTCCAAAAATAATTTGAGAGCATATTAAAATGAAAATAGACTGTTTTTTAGCCTCATTACTCATAAAACTTAATATAGTTATAGTGAGCATATATGACATTGGATCGTTGCTTCCACTTTCAACTTCAAGCAATGATGCTAATCCATTCTTTAAGTTCAATTTTCTTGAACGTAAAATTGAAAATACTGATGCTGCATCCGTTGAGCCAACTACTGCACCAATTAATAATCCTTCAAGAGTAGACGTTTTTAATATAAATTTACAAAATACTCCTGTTAGTACTGATGTTATAATAACACCTAGTGTAGACATAAGCACAGATTTTGTTGCTACAGGTTTTGCCGCTTTCCAATTTGTGCTGAAACCACCATAAAACATAATGAAAATTAATCCAATAGAACCTATTTGCTGCACTAATTCATAATTTTCAAATTTAATTCCAACAATTCCATCTGAACCAAAAAGCATCCCTATTACTAAGAATATTAGTAATGATGGAACTCCAAATTTGTAAAGTGCTTTGCTAAAGAATATGCATATTAGCAAAACTAGAGAACATAAAATTAAGGGTACTGTCATAAATATTATCATCCCTTTCTTAAAATTTAGTTTTTTCTTAATAATTGAATTGTCATTTATAAATATGATTTGAAATTTGATTACTTAGTATGCTGTTTATATAAAAATTAATATGAGTATATTTATTTTTTATATACTTAAAAGGAAGATATATTAAATTCAATAATCAAACGTAATTTTTGATACAATAAATAAATTTAAATAATATCTTAATTCCCCACATATAAATTATAGCTGGAATTAAACATTTGTGTCAATGTTTTTATAATTTTCAGTTTATTTTAGGCGAAGAAAAACTAACTAAGCATTTAGCTTAGTTAGTCATTCTAGGAAGAATTTTTATTTTATATAAACTTATAGTTATATAAGCTATATACCTTTTTCTTTTAATTTTTCTAACATATCTTTAGTCATTTTCTCTAAATCATACTCAGCTTTAAATCCCCATTCTTCCTTAGCTGCTGTACAATCTATACAATCTGGCCAAGAATCTGCTATTGCTTGTCTTACTGGATCAACTTCAAATGTTATCTCGAAATCTTTTATATGTTTTTTGATTTCTGCAGCAATTTGTGTTGGTTCAAAACTCATAGCAGCTATATTAAATGCATTTCTATGCTTTAATTTAGATTCATCAGCTTCCATTAAAGTAATTATTGCATTTATAGCATCTGGCATATACATCATATCCATATAAGTTCCTTTATCTATATATGAAGTGTATTTTCCATTTTTTAGTGCTTCATAATAAATATCAACAGCATAATCTGTTGTTCCACCACCTGGAAGAGCTACATATGATATAAGTCCTGGGAATCTTACCCCTCTTGTATCTACACCAAATTTAGTGTGATAGTAATCACATAATAATTCTCCTGATACTTTTGTTACACCATACATAGTTTTAGGTCTTTGTATAGTATCTTGTGGTGTATTTTCTTTTGGTGTATCTGGACCAAATGCTCCTATAGAACTTGGTGTAAAGAACTGACATTTAAGTTCTCTTGCAACTTCTAGTGCATTAACAAGTCCACCCATATTTATATTCCAAGCTAATTGTGGTTTTGCTTCTGCAACTGCTGAAAGTAATGCTGCTAAATGCATTATTGTATCAACTTTATGCTCTTTTGCAACCTCTAAAAGTCTTGCTCTGTCTGTAACATCAACTATTTCAAATGGACCTCCAGTAACTACAGGATTATCTTCTGGTTTTCTTATGTCTGTTCCTACTACATTTTCATTTCCATATCTTCTTCTTAATTCTGTAACTAACTCACTACCTATTTGTCCTAAACAACCCGTAACTAATATCTTTTTCATAAACTTATGCCCCACTTCCATTAAATAATATAAATGTCCTAATGTCCTATTTTTAAATTATGAAGGCCTTATCCTCCATTTTATATTTTTATTAATTTTAAATAATTTAATTTTATATATAAATAAGTGCCTCTTACTCACTATTTAATAATCCCCATTTCCTTACCAACTTTTGCATATATAGCTATTGCTTTATCAAGCATTTCTTTTGTATGTGCTGCTGTTGGCATATTTCTAACTCTTGCTGTTCCCATTGGTACTGTTGGGAATACTATAGATTTTGCATATACGCCTTCTTCATATAGTCTTCTACTAAATTCTTGAGCTTTATCAGCTTCACCTATAATGCATGGAGTGATTGGTGTTTCACTATTTCCTATATTAAATCCAAGTTCTTTTAGACCTTTCTTTAAATAATCCCCATTAGCCCATAGTTTTTTGTTAAGTTCTGTACTTTCTGTTAATATATTTAAAGCTTCAATACAAGCACCAGCTGCTCCTGGAGTTAAAGAAGTTGAAAATAGGAATGGTCTACCCCTTACTTTTAACCAATCTATCAAATCTTTAGAACCAGCAACATATCCTCCAACAACTCCTATTGCTTTAGATAATGTTCCTATTTGGAAATCAACTTTATCAGATAATCCGAAATGTTTAACTGTTCCTGCACCATCACCAAGTACTCCTGAACCATGCGCATCATCAACATATGTTATTAAGTCAAACTCTTCTGCAATCTCAACTATTTCTGGAAGCTTAGCTATGTCTCCATCCATTGAGAATACACCATCAGTTATAACCATTATTTTTTCATATAAGCCTGATTCTTTAGCTTCTTTAGCCTTAGCTCTTAAATCTTCCATATCTGAGTGATTTACTCTTATTATTTTTGCACCAGATAATCTGCAACCATCTATTATAGATGCGTGATTTAATGCATCTGATAATATAGCATCTTTCTTATTCATAACAGCAGATATCGCTGCCATATTACAATTGAATCCTGATTGGAATGCAATTGCAGCTTCTGTATGTTTAAACTCTGCTAATTTTTTTTCAAGCTCTATGTGTATATCTAATGTTCCGTTGATAGTTCTAACAGCTCCAGCTCCAGCACCATATTTTTCTGTTGCTTTAACTGTTGCTTCTATCATTCTAGGATTTGTAGCAAGTCCTAAATAGTTATTAGATGAAAGATTTATAAGTTCTTTTCCATCAATATTTATAACTGGACCATTTGAACCACATATAACATCTATCTTGTTATATAATCCTTTACTTTTTAAATCTTCCAAATTAGTTGTTAGAAAATTTTTTAATGCATTACTTCCCATTTTACACTCCTCCTATTTTTTCATATCGAATAAAGAACTAATTTGCAATAATATTGTTGGTTAATTGTAAATGCTTAATAGTTTGTTAACTTTTAACAACTAGTTAATTTTTAAATACATATTCACCTATCTATTTGTTTTCTACATAGTTCTTAAATTCCCTCTAAAATTTTACAAATATTTTTAATATTAACTTTTTGTTAACAATTCAGACTTTTTATATAGTTTATCTTTATGTTCTTTAAAAATTTTTCTTTATATTTCCTGTATAAATATATTTTAAAATATTTAATTTATGTGTTTATCTTAATAATTTTATAAATACTCATTTAATCATAAAATAAATATTAAATCATACAATTAACTATAAAATCCAATTAAACATAAGGGAGATATTGTTATGAACTTTTTTAAGAAATATGGTTATATAATCTTTCTAGTATTTTTAATTGCATCTCTTTTTGATATGAGATTTGCACTTATTGCTATAATTTGTATGGTTGCTCCCATAATTATCTCATTATTTGGTAAAGGCAGATATTGGTGTGGAAACTTTTGTCCTCGTGGTAGTTTTTTTGATAACATTTTGTCTTATGTATCACCTAAAATTAAAGTACCAAGATTTTTTAGAAGTATTTTTCTTAGAGCGTTTATGGTACTTTTTATAATATATATGTTTGCCAATGGAGTGAGTAAAAATTGGGGTAATTTATTTGGAATAGGCCTAGTTTTTTATCGTATAATTGTCGGAACATCAATTGTTGGAATTGTACTTGGTTTATTCATATCACACAGAACCTGGTGTAATTTCTGTCCCATGGGTTCAATTGCCTCATTAATCACGAAAATTAGAGGTAAAAAAATATCTCTTAAGGTAAGTAGTACCTGCATAAATTGTAATATTTGCACTAAAACATGTCCTATGGGCATATCACCTAAAGATTATAAAAATGGATATGTATTAAACTCTGATTGCATACACTGCAACGAATGTTTAAATGCATGCCCTAAAAATAGCATTCAGAAAAATTTCTAAATTAAAATACAAAAGGAGATATACTAACTTCGCATATCTCCTTTTTTTTATTTATTTATCTTATAAAATCCTTGATACTCTTCTGGTAATAATGTTGAAACTGATGTCATTATCTCCCACAGTGCTCTTTCATGATATTCATTTCTATCTTCATCTTTTTCCTTAGCTGGTAACTTAAATGGTTTTCCTACATTTAATTCTACATTAGCTTCACATATTTCTTCTGATTCCATTTCATTCTTATTTATTGGCATAAACTTTTCTGTTCCTGTAATTCCAACTGGAACAATTGTTGCCTTAGAAAGTTTTGCAATTAAAATTATTCCTTTTTTAGCCTCTATCATTTCACAAGTTCTACTTCTTGTTCCTTCTGGGAATATCATTATGTTTCTTCCTGATTTTAACGTATTTATAACTGCTGCTATAGCATCTTTATCTGCTGAATTTGGTTTTATAATAACACGTTCAACTAAATCTAAAACTAAGTTTGTAAAATGATTTTTACTAAGTTTTTCTCCTGCTACAAATACTGGCTTGTATTCTTTTAATGCTATATCTAAAAACATTCCATCAGAATTGCTTAAATGGTTTGATATGAAAATTATAGGTCCTTCTATACCTTTTAAGTTTTCCTCACCATTAATTTTTAAATGTCCGTATGTCTTGCAACACTCTTCTATTTTACTTCTAAGTACTTTTTCTCTCATATCCTTTGGTAACTCTTCTACAAGAGCTAATTGATGCTTTAAATCCATATATAATCACCCTTCTCATTTATTAATCCTATTTAAAATTATCTTTTAAATAATCTATTATAATAATCTTTTATGTATGGAGAATTAATATTTTTTTCTATATTATCTACGTCCATTTTATTCTTATGTTTATACTTAATTAATGCATTTCTTATTAAAATATTTTTTCCTCGCCATCCACAACTACATTTTTTATATTTATTTTTAAAATCACTATTATTTATAGCAATTATATTTTCGATTTCATCTTCTATCATAAATGGCAATGCATTAAATTCACTAAAGTTTGATTCTATTGCATTTTTATTTAATGGACATACATCTTGGCATATGTCACACCCAAAAATCCTTCCATTTATACTTTTAATTTCATCATCTGAAAGTTCCTTTTTTTGAGTTATATACGATAAACATTTATTAAAATTATTTTCAATTTTATTTTCTTTTAATAAACCTTGAGGACATGCTTTTATACACATATTACACTGACCACAATCTTTATCTATTGGTTCATCACTTTCTAAGTTCAAAGAAGTTATAATCTCACCTAAAAAAATATATGAACCATATTTTTCAGTTATAAATGTATTATTTTTCCCAACAAATCCAATTCCACATAAATATGCTATATATCTTTCTGGCAATGGATTATTATCCACAAAAGCTTCTGCTCTTCCACCTAATTCTCCTATATATCCACAGATAAGCTGTAGATACTTTTTTACAACTAGGTGATAATCTTCACCAACTGTGTATTTTGAAAAATTATTTACTTTTTTGTTATCCTCATGAAAATAAGGAATTGCTATTGATATAATACTTTTTCCTTCTTCCATTATTAAAAATGGATTGATTCTTTTTTCAATTTCTTCTTCTTCGAATTCAACTTTAAGTTTATTTAAATTCCTATATTCATATTCTGATATTAATTCTTCAAATTTCCTGCACTTTGTAAACCCTATAGTATCAATTCCTATTGAATTTGCAAACTTAATTATTTTTTCTTTATTTTTCATTTTTTATTGTTCCTAAATATTTCACAGCCTCTATTGCTGCCTTTTCACTTTCTTCTGTGATTTTATCTGCAGTTTCGTATCCTGAAACTATTGTTCCACAACTAAATATACCAGTGATTGACGTTTGCATATCTTCTTTAACTAAAATCTTTCCATATTTATCAACAATTATTCCTAATTCTTCTGCAACTCCTGATTCAGCCTTCATATATATGGATAATACTAATGTATCACAATCCATATACTGTTTAGAGCCTTCTATAATTCTCTTATTTTTATCAAGCTTACTTATGTTTACTCCTGTTACTCTTCCTTCTCCAAAAACTTTTGTAACTCTTGAGTTTGTCATAACATTTAAATTAAACTCTTCAACAAATTGCTTAGATTTAGGACTCTTAGCTTTAATCTTATCTGTAGTTTCTATTATTCCTTTTACATTTGCTCCCTCTAAAATCAAACTTCTAGCAGCAAATATAGCTGTATCTTCCGAACCTAATATAAATACATTTTTTCCTGGCAAAGTAGCCCTTTTATTTATTAACTTCAACGTAGACATTGCACTAACTATTCCAGCACATCTATGACTTAAAATATTTTTATATCCTAAAGGACGTTCTCTTGTTCCCATTGCCATTATTATTGCATTTGCCTTAAGTGTTAATATTCCTTCCTCACTTACAGCTGTAATTTTTTTATCCTTATCAATACTTATAACATTTGCTAAAGTTTTATATTCTATATTACATTCTTTTAATTTTTCTACCAAACTATATATATACTCTGGAGCTGTTAAATCACCACTTGTATATTTACTTTTGAACCCATTATGAACACAATAATTTAATGTTCCACCAAGTTCAAACTCTCTTTCTAATACAAGAACTCTCTCTGCTCCATATTCTTTAGCTGTAATTGCGGCTATCATTCCACTGACCCCTCCACCAATTACAATTAAATCATACATTTTCATTATATACCTCCAAGGTTTTATACACATACACTTTTAAATTAACTCTTTATTTCTCAATACTTATTATAATATATATCTTATGTTTTGTAATCCTTCTACAATCTTCTTTTTCTTCTTCATACATTTTGCGTATCATTACTAACTTTTATTTTTTATACTAACTGTTACTATTTAATTATTATTTTCAAACATAAAAAAGCAGGTTATCCACCTGCCTCAGTTTCTTTTCTTATTTTTTTAACTACTTCTATGTTAAGTCCTACTTTTAATGCTATAGTTTCATCATCTAAAATATCTAATAAATTTCTAGTTAGCTCTAATTTTTCTTCTTCTCTTCCTTTTTCTATTCCTTTTTCTATTCCTTTTTCTATTCCTTTCTTCTCTGCTTTTTCTTCCATTTCTTTTATTATAAATGCATTGTTAGCTACCATATTCTTAACCTCCTCTTTACTTGCGTCTAAAACTTCCCTTGCCTTTTCAGCTAGTCTATCCTCGGTTGTATTTTTTATCCAATGTTTTATAGCTTTTAATTCTTCCTTTGTAAGTTTATCAAAGAATAATGCTATTGTTTTAACTCTTTCTAAAAACTCTATTGGTGTTATTTTTTGATCTAATAAAAATATAGCTGATGTTACATTTTTATTTTCCACCAATTTTTCTTTTGTAAATCCGTTGTTTATATCAATTATATCATATGTAAAATTTAAAATTCCATTGTGAAATTTATCTTCATTATAGAACATTTTTCTAAATTCATTTGGTGCATCCCAAACCTTTGTTCCATTATATAAAACAATTGGAACTACTGCTGGTATTTTTATATTCTTATCATTTTTATCATGTTTTGCATTTTTACAATACTCTCTAAGTATTTCACAAATATAAAATAAAAGCCTTATTGGCATTGTGTAGTCAACTCTTGATTGAAATTCTAAAAGTATATAAAATATTGCTTCACTATCTCCTATTTTTGCTTTATATACTATATCTGATTCAGATTCTTCATAATCAGAAGCTATGTAAGACTTGTTAACTAGTGTTAAATCTTCTGCACTTAACCCCTTCGTAAACTCCTTATTTACAAAATTCTTTAATAAATCAAGTGCTATTTCCTTTTTTGAATACAAATCTTTATAGGATTTATCATGAATATGATATATATCCTTTTTAATTTTTTTATCCAACTAATATCATTCCTTTATCTTTTCATTTATCTTAAGTTGTACCCTCAAAACCTAAAATTATACATTAAGTGGTCAATATTTATAACCTTGCTTTATTTTATCTTTCCCTCTTAGAAATACCAATTAATTAAAGAAAAAGAACTTATTTATTCTTCACTTTTACATGAATAATAAATAAGTTCCTTCTATTTTGTAAAACTTTACCGTCCTATAGATTTATCAATTTAATAAAACTTTTTAAATTCTTTTAAGTTAACATAATCTATAGGACTTACCTTTCAATTGGACCATCCTCAGCTGTATTAGCCATTTTAGCCTCATCAGTATGAATGCTTTGGTTACTTGGATTATTCATCTTTGTTCCCTCCTACATTCAGTTTTGTTTTACAATAGTATTATGTGTAGATTAGTTTTAATTATACATACAAATACACATAAAAAACTTTTTCTATTTTCCTTTAGAATTTTTTACTTGTGTCCATATGTCATCATATAGTTTAGTAGCTTCTCCTACGTCTTTTATAAGCTCATTATGTTCAACTGCTTCTCTTGGAGGATATACTGCTATATCTTCTAATTTTTCTTTTGGCATTAATTTTTGAGCTTCCTTGTTTGGGTTAGCATATGGAAACTCCTCTGAAACTTGAAAACTTACTTCTGGCTCATATATATAGTTTATAAACTTTTCTGCAAGTGCCTTATTCTTCGCTGTTTTGGGCACAACAAAGTTATCATATTGTGGAATCGCTCCTTCTTTAGTTAAAATAGTTTCTAAGTTTGGATTTTCAAGTTTTGCTAGGTATGCTTCAGTTCCCCAAACATATCCTGCTACTGCTTCACCATTTATAAGTAATGTTTTTGGTGATTCACTATCAAATGCTTTTATATTTGGCATTAATTTTATTAAATCCTCTTTTGCTTTATTTAATTCATCAATATTTGTAGTGTTTATTGAATATCCATTCTTTTGAAGGGCAAGTCCTATCATAACCCTAGAATCATCTAAAACTACTAGTGAGTTTTTAAACTTCGGATCCCATAAATCCTCAAAACTTGTAAACTCTTTGTCTACTTTACTTCTATCAACTACTATATAGTTTCCACCCCACATATATGGAAAACTATATTTATTTCCTTTATCAAACTCTAAGTCTAATACATTATCATCTATATTCTTTATATTTGGTATATTATTTTTCTCTATTTCTTGTAATAACTCTTGTTTAATCATAACTTCAATAGCATAATCGCTTGTTATAATTAAGTCATATGGAACATTTCCACCCATTAACTTTGCAAGCATCTCTTCATTTGATGAGAATGTCATATAATTTACTTTTACATTATATTCTCTCTCAAATTCTTGAACTACTTTTTCTGGAAGGAATTCTGACCACGTAAATATATTAAGTGTTTCTTTTTCTGCTGTTCCAACTCCATTAAACATTGTAAATCCACCCAAAAATACAACCATAGCTAAAGCTATTACACTTAAAAATTTCTTTAACTTTTTATTTTTTAATGCATTTCTTCTTATTCCTTCTGCAATTAAAACAATAGTTAAAGTAAATATCATCATAAGTGTTGATAACGCATTTATCTCTGGAGTTACTCCAAATTTAACCATTGAAAATATTTTAAGTGGCAATGTGTTACTTTGCGGTCCTGCTGTAAAGAAACTAATTATTACATCATCCAAAGATAAAGTAAATGCAAGCATGGCACCAGCTAAAATTCCTGGTGATATTATAGGTAGCGTTACTTTTGTTAGTGTTTGCCAAGGTGTTGCTCCTAAATCAAGTGCCGCTTCCTCTATTGAACCATCAAATCCTTCTAGCCTTGCTCTTACAACTATTACAACATAACCTATGCAAAATGTTATATGTGCAAGTATTAATGTTGTAAGTCCAGCTTCCAAATTAATCATTGAAAAGAATACAAGCATTGATATACCCATAACTATCTCTGGTATAACAACTGGAACATATAAAAGTCCTTCAATTGCCTTTTTTCCTTTAAACTTGTATCTATACATACCTATTGATGCAAGCGTTCCTATTATAACTGCAAATATTGTACTTACAAATGCAATTAACAAGCTATTTTTTAATGCAACTAAAATCTGTTGATTAGTCAAAAGCTTTTTATACCAGTCTAATGTAAATCCTGTCCATGTAGCATTTAATTTAGACTTATTAAACGAAAATACTACAAGCACAAATATAGGTAAGTATAAAAATAAATAAACTAATGTTGCATATATTTTTGGAAATACACTTTTTTTATTTTTCATTATACTACCTCCTTTGTGCCTTCTTTATTTTGCGTAGCTTTAAAATATATTCCAATTGCAATTAACATTAATATTATTAAAACTACAGCTATGCTAGACCCAAAAGGCCAATCTCTTGCTGTTAAAAATTGATTTTTTATTAAATTTGATATAAGCATAGTTTTACTTCCACCCATTAAATCTGAAATAAAGAAATATCCAAGAGTTGGTATAAACACCAACATACAACCGGCAATAATTCCCGGTTTAGTAAGTGGAAGTGTTATTTCTCTAAATGTTTTATATGGTGAGGCTCCTAAATCATTTGCCGCTTCTATATAACTCATATCTAATTTTTCTATTGAAGTATATATTGGAAGTATCATAAATGGTAACATTATATAAAGCATTCCTATAAACACCGCAGCATCTGTATACAACATTTCAAGCGGTGCTGATATAAGTCCTATTTTCAATAATATTGCATTTATAACTCCCTCTGTTCTTAAAAGTATTATCCATGCATACGTTCTAACTAATGAATTAGTCCAAAATGGTAATATTACTAACAATAATAATAATGTTCTATGTTTTTTCTTCGCTCTTCCAATAAAATATGCAAATGGATATCCTATTATTAAACATCCTACTGTAGTTAATATTCCAATAAGTACAGTTTTCCATAGTATTTCAAAATACATAGGTGTCATTAATCTTTTATAATTGTCCAACGTAAAAGGTAATTGTATATTTCCGTACTCTCCTCTTGATAAGAAGCTAAATATAAATACTAATATCAGTGGTACAACAAAAAATGTTATAAGCCATAATCCAACTGGTCCTACGGTGCTTAGTATAGATTTAAGCTTACTATTCTTTCTATTTTCTGTTTTATTCATTACTGAACCACCACTGCATGCTTAGGATTCCAAGTAGCAAACAATGAAGGTTTCATGTCATTATCTAGTGAATAAACATCACTTATTGGCTCAGATACAACAAACTCCATTCCATTTTTAGTTACAACAACAGTTTTTATAACAGCACCATTATAAATTCTCTCTTTTATGTTTACTTTTACTCCTGCCATACCATCATCTATATTATTTGATAATTTTATTCTTTCTGGTCTAACGGCTAGACAAATTTCCTCTGTTAGAGTATTTTCTTTTTCTCCAATAAAGATGTCTTCACCTATTTCATTATCAACTAGATATAAAACTTCACCTTTTTCTAATACAGTGCCTTCAAATAAATTTGTTTCGCCTATAAAGTTTGCAACAAATTTTGTTTTTGGTTTTTCATATATTTCTGCTGGAGTTCCAACATGCTCTATAACACCTTTGTTCATAACAACTATTCTATCAGACATTGTTAATGCCTCTTCTTGATCATGTGTTACATATATAAATGTTATTCCAAGTCTTCTTTGAAGTTGCTTTAATTCTAGTTGCATTTGCTTTCTAAGTTTTAAATCTAATGCTCCTAATGGTTCATCTAATAGCAAAACTTTAGGGTTGTTTATAACCGCCCTTGCTATAGCAACTCTTTGTTTTTGACCACCTGATAGTTCACTAGGCATTCTTTTTTCATACCCTTCTAATTGAACCATCTTTAACATTTCACTAACTTTTTCTTTTATTTCACTATCTTTTTTATTTTTTACCTTTAAACCAAATGCTATATTATCAAAAATATTCATATGTGGAAATAATGCATAACTTTGAAACACAGTATTTACACATCTTTTATATGCTGGTACATTAGAAACACTTTCTCCATCTATTAGAATTTGTCCTTCTGTTGGATTTTCAAACCCAGCTATCATTCTTAGTGTTGTTGTTTTACCACATCCACTTGGACCTAAAATAGTTAAAAATTCACCTTTATTTATATCCAGTGATATATTATTAACCGCCAATCCATCGCTTCCTATAAATGCTTTACTAACTCCTTTTAATTGAACCATTACATCAATCAAGAAAATCACCCCTACTTTATTATTTTGTTTTTTTACATTATTTATTAATGTTTTTTGATTTTATTTAAATTTTTATTTTATACTATGTATTGAGTGTTTAATTTTAATCAATAAAAAACCCCTTGCATAAAAAATTGCAAGGGGTAATATTGGTCAAAATACTAAAATCAAGCTGCCTTATATGATTTATGAACTAATCAATAAATTTAGAATAAGTCCAAAGTGTTAACTGACATATCTTAGCTTGTCGTCTTCATTTTATTAACCCCTCTACATTATTTATTTTTACTAATTCAGTTAAATATAAAACCCATATTAGCAAAAATAAAACTTAATCCTTCAAACATATTTAAAGCAACTTAATATTACACTGCTATAATAAAATATGTTTTAACTTTATTAAAAATTCATAGCTATTTGTATATTATAATGTTGTTTCTTATATACGCAGCTATCCTTTTTTACTTTAATATTCTTAATTATACTGGCTTATTATCTATTTTTTAGCCATTAAATCTAATTATATCAAAGAAAAATATAAATTTCTACATTTTATTTTATTTTCATACCATATCCTACACATTACTAACTTTTTTTCTCTTTTTAGATGATCCAAATACTAACACTATAGTAACAAATATCATAGATATAATTCCACTAAAAACAAATGCATTAGAAGGTCCAAATTCATTAGATATAGTGCCTGTAAATAAACTTCCTATAGGAGTAACCCCTGCAAAAAGCAAACTGTAAACACTCATAACTCTGCCTCTATATTCATCCTTTGAATTTAGCTGAACTGTTGAATTTGAATTTGTTGAAAAAGTTATATTAAATATTCCAACAAAAGCTAAAAGACCAGCCATCATATATTGATTTCTATTTATTCCTAAAATTATAAGTAATACCCCCATTATATAAGATGCTCCAACTATAACTTTAGATTTAGGACCGCCTTTACTTCTTGTTGCCATTAAAAGTGCACCTATAAGTGAACCTGACCCTAGTGCAGACATTAAAAATCCATATCCTTTACTTGAAAGTCCTAATGTTTCAACTGCAAACAATGGTATTATTACATTGTAGTTGTATGCAAATATACCCATAACAGTTATTAAAGCAAAACTTTTTACAAGAACCTTATTGCCTTTTATATAAATTAATCCATCTTTTATATCCTTAATTACATTTATATCTTTACTTTCTTTTTTCTTATATACTGTTCTTATTTTAGATATTCCATATATAACAGGTATAAATGAAACTGCATTTATTAAATAACATCCTGCTATTCCTACATATGCAATTATTATTCCAGCCACAGCTGGTCCAAGCATTCTAGCTGCATTAAATACTGATGAATTTAATGCAATACCATTCATTAAATCCTCTTTTCCAACTAATTCAATTACAAAAGATTGTCTTGTTGGCATATCTATCGTATTAATAATTCCATTTATAACTGCTATTACAAGCAGATGCCAATATTTTATTGTTCCTGTTAAAACAAGTACTCCTTGTATAATAGCCATTGCCATTAATCCTATTTGTGTAAACAAAAGAATTTTCCGTTTTGAAAATCTTTCTATAAATACACCAGCAAAAAGTGAAAATATCATCATAGGTGTAAATTGAAGTGCATTTAAAAGACCTAATAAAAATGCTGAATTATTGACTGTTATTTCTTGAACTAACCATCCTTGAGTAGTGCTTTGCATCCAACTTCCTATAAGTGATACACATTGACCAAGCCAAAAATACCTAAAATTTTTATGTTTAAGTGCTGGAAAAACTTCACTTCCTTTCATTCTTATTCTTTTAAGCGATTGGGTTACATTTCCCATCTTTATAATCATCTCCATTTGTTGTAGGGTTTTCATTCCTACATTCAACTATATTTTAATTTTAATGAATTTTCACAATATTTACAATACTAGTTTTGTTTTTATAACCATTTATTTTATTTAAATCATTTATTTTCCAGTATAATGGTTATAATTTATAATTATTTTGTTTATAATCATAATATACCAATCTGAAAAGGGGGTTTTTAAGAATGAATTTGGACAAGCTAAAAGAAAAAATTAAATCCAATTTCTATATAATATTGATAATTTTATTAGCATATATCGGTATAAAACTTATTGACAATGCTAATTTACTTGCCACATTATATAATTTTACTTTAAATCTGCTATGGCCATTCCTTCTTGCATTTATCATTGCATATATTTTAAATCCATTAATGCGATTTTTAGAAACTAAATGTAATCTTTCTCGTGGTATAAGTCTTCTTATTACATTCATTGTGGTTTCTCTAATTGTTGCATTTTGTATTGTATATGTTCTTCCTGAAGTTATTTCAAATATTAAAGCACTTGTTAATTCCATACCAGATATGGTTACTATTGCTGACAACTGGCTTCAAAACAATTTAAGTATTGACCTTGCCAATAAATTAGCAAAGAAACTAAATTTAATTCAAAATATTGGTGAATGGTCTACAAAATTATTTAATACGGCCCTTTCTTCTTTGGTGACTTTTACACTTTCAGTTTTTAATTGGATTTTTGCACTTATAATCGCAGCTTATTATTTGTATTACAAAGAAATGCTTTTAAAATCATCTCGTAAATTTATATTCTTTGTTTTTAGAGAGAATTTAGGAAAGAAATTTTTAACATTCATTCATTCCGTACACTATATGTTAAGCACTTACTTATGGGTTAGGGCTGTCGAATCTACTATTGTTGCAATTGCCTGCTTCATAGGTCTTATATTCATACATTCTAAATATATAGTGTTAATTTCTATTGTATTTGGTGTAACTAATATGATTCCTTATTTTGGACCATTTATAGGAATTGTTTTCGGAACTATATTAAATTTATTTATTAGTCCTATGAAAGCCTTTATAATTTTAATTTACTTATTTATATTGCAACAAATAGATGGAAACTGGCTTGGTCCTAAAATGTCATCTAACAGTGTTGGTATTAATCCTATAGCTTGTTTATTTGCTATTACTGTTGGTGGTAAACTCTACGGTATGTTTGGAATGCTTCTTGCAGTTCCTATTGCAGGTGTAATAAAAATATACTATGATAAATTCTTTAAAAAATATAATAATAATCATCCTGAAATAATGGAGCTAATTGATAATTATGAAGTTGATATAACAGAGTTAAAACTTAGTAATCCTAAATCTATAAAAAGTTCTTTTATGGGAAACCATCCCACTGAAGATAAACCTAATAATAAAGAAAATGATGAATAAATCTAACTAAAAAAACTAGCATAATTGCTAGTTTTTTGTTTACGCCTTAATTATACTTTACTGTAAAACTTACATTTATCTTTTAGACATTGATCATTCATTTTATTAAATGAACATTTCAAGTTGTTTATATTATCAAGTTCTACTTTTAAATTGTTTTTAGTAAATTCTATTGCAGTTTCTATTGCTAAGCATGTATCTCTTTTACAGCATCTCGGTCCACCAAATGATGCTATTTTTTCTAAACTTCTACTTGTCATTAAGTTTGTAAGTCCCCATTTTTCTTCAGATAATGGACTAGCTCCTAATACTAAGCTTATGTATATTCCTGTTCCAACAGCGGCACCACATGCACCATAAAATCCACAAAAACCACCTAATACATTTTTTGCTCTCTTAGCTGCCTCATTTAAAAGTCTTTCTAATTTTTCATTTTCTCCAGTTTTATTTATATATGCTGTAACTAAAACTGCTGGTACTAAATAATGATGTTCAGGTCCATGCATCTTTATAGCTGGATGCTTCATAATATCTATTGCCATCTCCATTGGATTAACACTATTAGCATTTAAACAATACTCTTTTATTATTTCAAATGCCCCTAAACTATGACAACTATCACATACATAATGTCCAGACTTACAACTAGCATTAGACATAAACTTCTTCTTACAGAAATAACATTCCATTTCCTTACTTTCATCAAAATATTCAAGTTCGTCTCCACATATTAAACAATTATATCTGTTCGTCAAATTTAACACCCCATTCATTACTTATTTAAATATAATATACTAAATTAAACATATAAATAAAATACAAATTAATATAATTTATTATTTAAATTTAGAAGCTGATTTTCTTACGTCTCATACCTATATTTAAAACTATTCCAATGCTCATAAATGCTGTAAGCATTGAACTACGACCATAACTTAAAAATGGTAATGTAATGCCAGTTATAGGCATTATTCCAATAGTCATACCTATATTTTGTAATATAGAAAATAACATAGTAGCTATTAATCCTACTGAAACGATTGTTCCAAATATATCTTTAGAATTTTTTGCTATTTTTATAAGTCTGTAAATGATTATTGCATATAACATTAATGCAAACAGTGCTCCAATCAGGCCCCATTCTTCACCTATAACTGAAAATATAAAATCTGTATGAGCTTCTGGTATAAATCCACCAGTTGTTAGACTCCCTTTTAAAAAGCCCTTTCCTAAAATACCACCAGAGCCTATAGCAAGTTTTGATTGTGAAAGCTGAAATCCAGCTCCTAACGGATCTGCATCTGGATCTAAAAATGACAATAGCCTAGTCTTCCAATATGTCTGCATAATAGGTGAATTCCATACTATACAAATTAGCCCTGTTAGTATTGCAAGTCCTCCGCCTATTATTTTAAAGTCTAATCCAGCAACAATATATATTCCTAGTACAATAAAAAAACAAACCATCATCATTCCCATATCTGGTTGTGTAACTATAAGTATCATTGGTAATGCTGCATATGCTGTTAGTTTCATAAAATTTTTTAGATTATTTATGTTACCTTCCATATCATCTAATTCTTTTGCAAGCATTATTATTATACCAACTTTTGCAAATTCTGATGGTTGCATTGAAACTGGTCCTATCTTTATCCATGAAGAAGCTCCATTAACTGTAGACTTAAACATAGGAAGGCAATTAAGAATAAGTAAAAATACCCCAAATGAATATATTATATTGGCATATCTTTTAACAATTGCATAATCAGGTATCAATACAAGGTATATAATGACCATACCTGCTGCAATCCCTATTAACTGGGATTTTAAGTAATAATTTCCACAATTTAAATGAGTGGCACTATAAATATTTATTGAACCAAAAATACCTAAAATTATAACTGTTAATATAGTAATAAAATCTAATTGTTTCAAAAGTTTCTTATTAATTTTAATTTTTTTTAGCATATATCCTCCCACCCTTAAATATTTTATATCATCCTGATAAATCCATTTTCACATTTAAAGTGTTCTTAAATTTAAACTTGCTTATTTGTAAATTCCCAAAGCTTATTATACATCTTTTTTCATTTTTTTTATATATTGTAAGTTTAATTACTTTTCAATTCTTATTATATGAATTAATATAATAGCTTTATATATAAACTCTTCTTTATGACAACATTTCTAGTTTTTAATTCTCTAATCCATAAAAAAGGAAGCACGAATAATTAAATTCGTGCTTCCTTTTTTAACTTGTTTTTTTATAAAACTTACATAGCTATTCTGTAAGTTTCTATACGCATCTTTATATTTAATAGTATTAAAGCCATATATGCAAATGTTTTAGGGGCTTTATTTTTTAGTGTTTCTTGATCTAAATTATATAATGCAAAACATTGAGCCCAGTATTCTTTTGGTGAATTTGCATATACCATTCCTTGTCTATTAAATACTCTTTGTGCTTCTTCAAAATAAATTTGTCTAAATTCATTAGTTGCTGATGGTTCAAAGCCTATACCATAAAATTTCTCTACTATGTCTATTCCATGTCCTAACTCATGAAGTAACACATAATGATAACTATAATAATTAGATGAAACGTATCCTTTTAATTTGTCTGGCAAATTAATGAAAACTCCACCTATTTCAGCAGGACCTAAATCATATCCTATTTCATTTCTTATTAAAAACCTTAATTTTCTATTAGTTACATACATTTTTACTCCATGATAAACATAATACTTCAAAATATACTCAGGTAGTACTTCTAACTCTTCTTTATATGAATCCATTATAAATTCAGGAACATTTCTTTCTTTATATAAAATATTGTTTATATAAAATCTTTTTCTATTAAATTTAATCTTAAGTTCATTACTTCTATTCTGCTCCAAATCTATATCATTACAAAATGGCAATAACACTAGAAATAGCTTTAGTTTCTCATCTTTTTTCATGTTATCACTCCTATATCAATATAATATAGATAAAGTCTTATATGAACTTATATATTTTAAGTCTTAATATATAAATATAAAACTTATAAATCTACTTTATAGGGTTCTAATTTTCTATTTAAATTTAATTGCCCTATAGATTATATATATTCAATTTTCCATTTAGATAAATTTTATATTTAAAATTTATCTACTATCTATAATATTACTTTTATTTTAAAAATGTACTTATTTATAAATTTATTTTACATTAAATATAATTATTCTTCTTTTTAGTATTTATTTCTCTGGAAATAATGTGACTAATTAATTTAATTTCTACTAATTTTAAACCCATCAGCTTCTATTGGTATATATATTACTCTTTTATTTTGTTGAACCTTATCAAAAAATACAACCCAGTACGGTCTAAAAATACTTTCTATATTCTTAATCTTTATTTCAGGTGTTCCACCCATAAATTTGTGACTTATTCTCATTGCCATATTCATAGCCTTTGACCTTATTCTAGCATTATCTTTATCTGAATATTGAACTATATCATCATCTATTTCTTTATTGCTTAAATCTTTTGGAATGTCTTGAATTATACTTCCACCACCCGTAGATCCATTTACCAATATTTTTATTGTGTCCTCTTTATCTTGCCTCTTGTTGTATATCTGTACAGTAACTAATTTAAACTCTATATAGTGAAGTCTTACTTCCTCTATCTTTTTCGCCCTCAAGAGTATTCTATAAAAAATAGATTTACATTTCAATTTAGCGCTATCTATAGCTTCTTCTTCACTAATCTTTATTTCTAATACATTTATTTTTGCCACATTTAACACCTTTTTTCTCATTTTTATAACTATCTATTTTTTATCATTTTATATATTTGTTTTAAATAATCACAAAATATAATTGTTACCACAAACATAACTCCATATGGAATTAATTTTCCTATTATAAAATCATTTTTTGTTGCAATTCCATAAAATATAAATGCTGTTATAAAAAAATATAACAATACTAAAAAACCATCTATTCCAATCCATTTTATTTCTAAATCTTTTTTAACCTTAGATACTAATTTAGCCATATTAATTCTCCTCTATTTTGAGTTCATTATCATTTAAATTTTTACCTATTCTATTTCCTATAAGCCATGCTATAAATGAAAGTGGAATAGCTATAACAAGTGGCTCTATTTCTATTGCTTTTATTGGAAACATTTTTAAATATCCAAATGTACAACCACCTACAATCATAGACAACATACCACCTAAAGCTGTTCGCCTACCATTACCTAGTAATCCACCAACTATCGGTATAAATGCTGATCCCATCCAAATACTCCCTACAAAAATACAAGCATCATATACATTTTCAAATTTAAATGCAACACTTAATCCCATTACAGCTGCTAAAATAACACCTATTCTTGTAAACTTAACTAATTGCATCTGAGTTAATTCTTTTTTTGTTATTCTTGCATATATATCATTTGCTAGTGTAGCTCCTGCAGCAAGATAGTAACTATCTAATGTAGAAATTATAGATCCTAATATACCAATTATAAATATTACTCTTATTCCTTTAGGTAATGTATTTAAAACTAAAGTTATGTATCCAGCAGCTGGAGCCATTTCTGGATATGTTGCCCTAACTATAAGCCCTGTAATAACTAATACTAAATCAAAACATATCCACAATGAAAAACAAGTTAATAATGCTCTTCTACCAACCTTTGGTGAATCTGCTGCCGAAAACCTTTGATAAAAAGTTGGGTCCGAGTATGCTCCAAAAGAATATACTATCAGCATTAAAGCTTTCATTGTAGACATTCCCTTGGTTGGATGCATAAGTTCTGGCGAGCTTTTTAATGCTTCTGTAATTCCAGCAAAACCGCCTATATTTTCAAATTGTCCTGGCATAACCATTGTTAGTCCAATAACCATACAAAAAAATAGTATCATATCAGTTATTGCCACTCCCATAAATCCGCCAAGCACAGTTATTATTACAACTATAAATACTAATATAAATCCTATTGTTTCTTTTTCTAACCCCCATGCTACTTGACCAATTGTTCCCATGGCTGTTATTTCACCAAGTTGTGCACAATATACAAACATAAGTATTGCACCCAGTATGGCTACATGCTTTCCATAAAAGCTTTCTAATAAATCTGGCACTGTTATATTAGTTCTTATATGAATTTTGGGACCAACCCACAATGCCAATGGCATTCTACCTATATGTGCAGCTATTGACCACACAGCCCATGCTGACAACCCATATATAGCTGCATATTCAACACTTCCAACAGTTCCTACCCCTCCATACCATGATGCCACTAATGTTCCAACTATTAATGACCAAGGTAAACTTCTATTTCCTAAATAGTAACTTTCCATACTTTTTACATTTTTAGAGAAATAATATCCTATAGCTAATAATATCAGCGCAAATATTACTATAATCCCATTTTCCCATAATGTAAGCATAATTTTCCTCCATAGACTCAATATATTATTTCCTAAATTTTCTTAAATTTAAAGTTAAAATTTGAAACTAAAATTGGAATAACTCTACCTAAATCTAGATTTAGGTAGAGCTTTACTTCTTATTAAATAATTATTTGTTGTATATACTCTATTTATACTAAGCCTTCATTTTTTCTTTTTTATTTATTTTAGCTAACATAAATGTTGCAAATATACCTAATACTGCACAAATTACTGAAAGAACAAATATGTATGTATACCCTGCTTGTCCATACTTATCTAGCCAATTTCCAGCAAGAGTATAGTAGAATGCATCTGGTGAAAATCCTATAAATGATGCAAATCCAACTACTGCTCCTGTACTTTCTAGTGGTATATTAGATTCTGAAACTGACGCAAAGTATATTCCTCTAAATCCAAATAATATTGCACTTAGTATTATCATATTTATAATAGCTATCCATATAAAACTCTGATCTTTAGGTATTATTAAATATGCTGATGTACTTAAAGCCATTAATATGAATCCTACAAACATAACTTTTATTGATGATCCTACTTTATCAGTTATTATTCCTGCCGCTGGAGATGCTCCCATTTTTATAACATAAGTTCTTACTATAGAAATAGCAGATACTAAAGTCATTGGCATAACGTATACATCTGATAAATATGGACTTAAATACGTTAAACTTGAAAATACTAAATAAGTTGAAAATATTATAATTCCTATTAACCACGCCTTAGGCATAGTAACAACTTTAATGATAGATTTAAAACTAGTGTTTTCACTTTTTTCATTATCTTCTTTTTTATCTTCAATTAACACAAATAGTAATATTCCACATATTATTGATGCTATTGAATATAACCATACAACATACTTGAATCCTACAGTTATTTCTGCAAATTTACCAAATAAATATAGTCCTATAAAAGATATTAACGTTCCTGATATTCCAGATAACCCTTCATAAAATCCAAATATTCTACCTTGTTCTGATTCACTTCCTTGCATTCTTACAACTTTTACTGATGCTGCGAAGAATGTCATTATTGTTGTTATTCCCCATAATACAAATGTTAAAATTAATCCCTTGTAAGATGGAAATGTGGAAAAGTAAAATCCTATAGCTCCTGATGCTATTAAAGAAAATGATATTAATTTCTTTACAGAAAATTTATCTGCAAACCATCCACCAACAAAATATGAAACCATACCAACTACTCCATATAAGCTTAATAAATTACCTATTTGAGTATGAGATAATGCTAATGCTTGTTGCATAGGATCATAAAATGATGATTTCATATAAGGTAAGCTATACATTGCAGTAGTACCAAATGCTAATATGAATATTATCAAAAACCTCTTTATATTTTTGCTTTTTTCCATTTTTAATTCTCCCTATATTTAGACTTTTAACACTTAAACTAAATTTTCTAATGCTTGTTCTAAATCATTTATTATATCTTTTGCAGACTCTAATCCTATGGCTAATCTTATAAGATTTTCTCCATTCATTTGAACCAAAGTATGCTCTTCTCCTAAACTTGTAGCAATAGTACATAACTTTAATCCATTTATCATCTTTCTACTTGCTTCATCTCTAGTTAATCCATTGATTTCATTTTTTAATTTAAATGAAACCATTCCGCCACCAAACCCATTCATCTGCCTTTGGCATAAATCATATTGTGGATGTGATTTTAATGCTGGATATTTAACTATTTCAATATCATCTCTATTACTTAAATATTCAGCTACAGTTAATGCATTTTCACAATGTTTTTTCATTCTCATATCTAACGTTTTCATTCCACGCATTATCATCCATGCACTCATTGGTGGAAGAGATGCGCCTGTAAAACATGGTAGACTAGGCCATTTTATTAAATCTATGATTTCCTTTGATCCTATAGCTGCACCACCTAAAGTATCTCCATGTCCATTTATAAATTTAGTTAAACTATGAACTACTATATCTGCTCCTAAATCTATAGGTTTTTGTATTATTGGTGTTCCAAATGTACTATCTACTATAACTAAACTCTTATTTTCATGAGCAACTTCTGATATAGATTTTATATCTACTAAATCTAATGTTGGGTTTAGTGGACTTTCAATATATACTAACTTTGTATTATTTTTAAGTGCATTCTTAACATTTATATAATTAGTTGCATCTACAAATGTAACTTCAACTCCAAACTTACCTAATAACTCATTCATAAATAGCTTAGTGTGTGAAAATATTCCATCAGAACTAACTATGTGGTCACCACTTTTTACTAATGCTAAAATAGTTGATGTTATAGCTCCCATACCAGATGTACTAACAATAGCACTCTCTGCATTTTCTAGCATAGCAAGTTTAAGTTCTAATTCAGTTAGGTTTGGATTACACTCCCTTGTGTAAACATAACCAAAATCTCTACATAACTCTTCAAAATGTTCCACTGACTTTGCTGCAAATGTTGCCGTTTGATATATTGGACTTGCTAATGCTCCAGTAGATGAATCTGCATTATGTCCACAATGAATTATTTTAGTTTCTAAATCGTGATTTAAATTATTACTCAATTTATTTGCCTCCAAAATCTGAATTAATTTCTCAAAGATTTAAAAATTTATAAATTGCAATTTTAAATTTAATGTTTTTGAAATTTTCTTTACATTAATGATTATAAAGTCTATAGTTACTAGAGAGTCAATATTTTTTTACTATAAATTTTAATTTTCTTAATTTTATTTAAATAAAAAAAATACCAATACATAGTATGTACTGATATTTTAAACTAAACACCTAAAATCTATTTCTCTTTTCTTAATTAATACTTGAATTTCTGTTATAAATTCTTCTTCATTATTAGTTGATAGTGGATCAATTATTGGTATTTCGTACATATAATCCTCCACCTGAATATTATTACTTTCAATATAATCAATAATTTTCTTAAAATGTTTATAGTTATCATTATATGACCCCTTGTATGTCATACATATAAAATCCCCTGCTGGTATTTCTGTTATGTTTTTCTGTGCACCTTTATTAAAAAGATCCCTTTCAACTGCAACAAAACTTTTTTCATATACAACAATACCTTTTTCTATAATTTTTTTCATTGAAGCTAATCCACTTACACCACCATAAAATACAGATATATTTTCTTCTAATATATTTGCTATGTACCTTCTAGATAATTCTAGTGTCTCTTTTGGAGTTAACCCATCTTCATATATCATAGATAGTATACTTCGTTTTGCAATATATTTTTTATGTATTTTGCCAATATCATCAGCATTTAATCCCTTTTCCACTATTTCTTTTTTAGTTTCTATAACCTTTTTTATTAGTTGTAACTCTTTTATTTTATCATTAACTACATCAATTTTTTTATTTAGAAGTTGTAATTTTTCTTCATTATCTTCATTTAATTTACTTTTTATTTCCTTTAATGGAACGCCCAAATATTTTAAGTATTTTATAATATCCAATTGTGAAAATTGATCTATTGAATAATATCTATAATTGCTTTCTTTATCCACATAAATAGGCTTAAATAAATCTATCTGATCATAATATCTTAGTGTTTGGATACTTATTTTATGTAATTTTGCCATTTCACCTATTGAAAAATACTTGCTCATATTTTTACCACCTTCAAAGTATACATTTATTAATCATATTATTGTTATTTATATATTTTACTATATTTTTTATTATATATTCTATAAATGTATTTACTATATTTATAGAATGTATAATAATTTCAAAACTCAACTAAATAAAGAAACTGTCTAAAGTATAGAATATTATTCTAAATTTAGACAGTTTCAATTTATAAACTAACTGTATCTTTAACTTTATTAAAGTGGTTTTTTAATAACGTCAATTACTGATCCATCTCTGTATTCAACTACAGCTACAACCTCATCAGATAATTCGATTGCTTTTGGTGTACCAGTCATTTTCTCTGCTACAGCTTTTAATTCTTCTATAGTCATTACAGGTAGGTTAGTTTTTCCTAATGCTTCTATTAAGTCTGTTCTCTTTGGATTAACAGCTATTCCGTTTTCAGTTACTATAACATCAATACTATCTCCTGGAGTAGTAATTGTTGTTAATTTATCTTTTATAATAGGTAATCTTGCTTTTACAAGTTTAGTAACTATTATTGTAAGTTTAGCACCTGCTGCTGTATCACTGTGTCCACCAGAACCACCCATTATAGTTCCATCAGAAGCAGTAGTTACGTTAACATTAAAGTTTGTATCTATTTCTGTAGCTCCTAATATAACTATATCTAAGTTATTTACAACAGAACCTTTATTGTCTGGGTTACCATACATTGATGCAGACATTCTCATATGTTCATGAGATGATCTGTAAGATTCTACTGCTTTTAAGTCAAAGCATTGAACATCAAATAAATTTTTGAATAATCCTTCTCTGTACATATCAACTATGTATCCAGTTATTCCACCTGATGCAAAGCTTCCTTTTATGTTTTCTTTTTTCATATATTCTCTAAGTTCTGCTGCAACAGCTAGAGATATTCCACCTGCACCTGTTTGGAAGCTCATTCCCTCTTTTACAAGACCAGATGCTATCATAGAATCTAATGCCATTTTAGCAATTTTTAATCCAACTGGATCTTTAGTTATTTGAGTTGTTCCTGAAACTATTCCTGCTGGATCTCCTATTGAATCTACTTTTACTACATAGTCAACGTAGATTTGAGCTATTTCTATTGGACAGTTTGGATAAGCAACTAAGTTGTCTGTTATAGCAACAACTTTATCTGCACATTCTGCATCACTTACAGCATATCCTAATGCTCCACAAGCTGATTTTCCGTATAATCCATTTATGTTTCCATACATATCACAAGCTGGTGCTGCTATAAATGCTACATCTATGTGTAAATCTCCACTTTCTATAGCTCTAGCTCTTCCACCATGTGTATGCATAACAGCAGGGTTTTGTAGTTTTCCTTCTGATATAGCTTTAGCTACTGGTCCTGATATATAGTTTGCACATATTCTAGTTACAACTCCACTTTCAATGTATTCTACAAGTGGTGCATGTACTGGGAATATAGAACTTGCTGCTATTCTTATATCTTTTATTCCTCTTTTAGCTATAGATTCTACTACCATGTTTAAAACATAGTCACCATTTCTTAAGTGGTGGTGGAATGATATTGTCATTCCATCTTTTAAATCTACTTTATCTAAAGCTTCTTCTATATTATCTACTAATTTTTTATCCATTGGAGTTACTGATTTTACATTAACTACAGCTTTTTTCTTTTCTCCAGCTCTAGCAAATACTCCTTCAAAAGGCACAACCTCTCCATATCCTTCTATGAAGCTTGGAAGTTCACGTCCTAATACGTTTTTCATGATATCACCTCAATAAATTACCTTTAATTTTACTTATCAAATATGCCTTAAAGCAATCCTAACATTTTAGCTAATTCTACTGTTGTTTTAGCTCTGTTTATAACTGGAGCATCTACCATTTTTCCGTCTAGTGAGAAAACTCCTTTTCCTTCGCTATAAGCTTCTTCCATAGCTTCTAAAACTCTCTCTGCATGTCTTATTTCAGCTGCAGTTGGAGCATATACTGAATGAATTCCATCTATTTGTCTTGGGTTTATAGATGCTTTACCTGTCATTCCTAATGATTTAGCTTTGTTAGTATCAACTATTAATCCTTCTAAATCATTTGTGTCAGTAAATGGAGTATCTATTGCATCAACACCAGCTGCCTTACAAGCTATTGCAACTCTGTTTCTAGCATAGAATATTTCTTCTCCAACTTTTGTTCTTTTTATTCCCATATCTGAAGTGTAATCTTCTCCACCTAAAAGAACTCCAACAACTCTTTTTGATGATTTTATTATTGAATATATGTTTTCAACACCATAAGCACTTTCTGCTATTGGGAATAATTTTATAGATCCTACTTCAAATCCTTCTTCTTCTTCAATTTTAGTAAGTCTTCTATCTACTTCTTCTAATTCTTCTTCTGTAGCTTTTGGAACCATTATTGTATCTGGTTTTACTCTTGCTATAACATCTATATCTTCATTTGAAAACTCTGTTGTAAGTGGGTTAATTCTAACAACTACTTCAACATTGTCATAACTTACATTTTTAATTGCTTCTCTTACTAGTATTCTAGCACTATCTTTTTCAGTTAGTGAAACAGCGTCCTCTAAATCTAATATTATTGAGTCTGCTCCTAAAATTCCTGCTGTTTGAAGCATTCCTGGGTTATTTCCAGGCATAAAAAGCATAGTTCTTCTTAATTTTTTCATTTTATTCACCTCTATTATTGAGCTCTTTTTACAGCTGTTTCTACTCTAGCTTTTATAGTATAATCTAATGCACCTTTGTCTTGTGCTTTCACTAATACACTAGTTACTCCTAGCTCTTTTAAAGTTTCTAAAATAGTTTTTTCTATTTGATCACCAAATTGTTTCATTACTATACTTTCAAGTTCTAATTCTATACCTTCGCCATCTTTTGGCATAAGCATTATATATATATCATTAGATTCTAAAGTACCTGCTTTTGCAACTTTTTTTATTTCCATAATATTCACCTCAAATTATTTACGGCTATTTAAGTATGCCTCTTTTCCCATTTCGTAAAGATTATTTCCTTCACTATCTATAACAACTACTAGTGGTAAATCTTCAACTTCTAGTCTTCTAACTGCTTCTGCACCTAAATCTTCGTAAGTTACTATTTCAGCTTTTTTTACACATTTAGCCATAAGAGCTGCAGCTCCACCTATTGCTGCAAAATATACAGCTTTATTTTTTTTCATTGATTCTATAACTTCTTTTGAACGTAATCCTTTTCCTACCATTCCTTTTAATCCTTGATCTAAAAGTGCTGGTGTGTAAGCATCCATTCTATAACTTGTTGTTGGACCAGCTGATCCTATAGCCATTCCTGGTTTTGCTGGTGTAGGTCCAACATAATAAATTAAACTATCTTTAACATCTATAGGTAATTTTTCGCCTTTTTCTAAAAGTTCAACAAATCTTTTATGTGCAGCATCTCTTCCTGTGTAGATTACTCCTGAAAGTAATACACTATCTCCTGCTTTTAAATCTTTAACTTTTTCTTCAGTTAATGGCATAGTTATTCTTTTTTCCATTACTAATACCCCCTATTAAAGCTCTACTTCAGCATGTCTTGTAGCATGACAGTTTATATTAACAGCAACTGGAAGTCCTGCTATGTGTGTTGCATATGTTTCAATGTTTACAGCAAGTGCAGTAGTTTTTCCACCAAATCCTTGTGGTCCAATTCCTAAACTGTTTATTGTTTCTAATAATTCATTTTCAAGCTCTGCATAGAAAGGATTTGAATTTCTTTCATCAAATGGTCTTATTAATGCTTTTTTAGCTAAGTTTGCAGATCTATCAAAAGTTCCACCGATTCCAACTCCAACAACGATTGGTGGACATGGGTTTGGACCTGCTTCTTTAACAACTTTAATTATGAAATCCTTAACACCTTGTAATCCATCAGATGGTTTTAACATTTTTATTTGGCTCATGTTTTCTGATCCAAATCCTTTTGGTGCTACAGTTATCTTTAATTTATCTCCAGGTACTATATTGTAATATATTACTGCTGGTGTATTATCTTTAGTGTTAACTCTATCTAGTGGATCTTTAACAACTGATTTTCTTAAATATCCTTCAGTATATCCTTGTCTAACACCTTCATTTATAGCATCTTCTAAGCTTCCGCCTACAATGTGAACTTCTTGTCCAAGTTCTACAAATACACATGCCATTCCTGTATCTTGGCACATTGGCATTTTTTCATTTTTTGCTATATCAACATTAGTTATTATTTTATCTAATATTCCTTTTGCAATATCCCAATCTTCATTATCTCTTGATTGTATTAATGCATTTTTTACATCTTCACCTAAGTAATAGTTAGCATTTATACAAGATTCTTTAACACTTTTTACTATTTCTGATACATTGATTTCTTTCATAAAAAATTCCTCCCAAATTGGCAGCTTGTTATATAAATTATATATTTTTCTCAATTTTCATAGGCGAAAAGGCAGTTTGTATAAACCGCCTTTTACCTTGAATATATTTTATATTATTTATTTCTTCTATTAACTAATGCAATTACTCTGTTCATTTCGTTGTTAACGATCATGTATCCTTCGTCAACACCCATTCCTGGTTTTGCAAGACATTGGTCTGCTCCACAAGCGATTGCTATGTTAGTACATATTTCTGCAGATCTGTTTGTTTCGTTACAAGTTCCTCCACAGTATGCACCTACACCCATTTTTTTGCAGTATAGTATAGAATCAATGATGTTGTTTACTCCACCAAGGTCTGGAGTTTTTATTTGTAACATATGTCCTGATTTGTTATCAGCAAAGAATTTAACATCATCAAAAGTATTACACCATTCATCTGCAACTAGTTCTACTTTGATTCCTCTGTTATCAAGTTCAGCTGTTAAATCTCTTAAAGCTTCCATTTGTCTTTCTCTATGTTCAACATCCATTGGTCCTTCAATTCTTAATTTGAAAGGTTTTGCAGCTTCTTCTAAAGTTGCAATGTAGTCAGCCATAGCTTTTGTATCATAGTTGAAAGCTACTCCAATTGTTCCATAAACGTCGATATGGAATACTGGGTTATAGTCTTCAGATGTTCTTAATTTTAATACTCTGTCGCTTAACCATTTAACATATGCAAGTAATTTTTCACCTTTTGCTCCTAATTTATCTTCAACGTGGTTGATTAGAGCGTGAGGCATTACGTCTGCACCTTTGATTATCATTTTGTCAGAGTTGTCATATCTATCATCACCTGATTGAGTGAATATAGGAATTCTTTTTATTTCTACTCCAGTGTTGTATTCATCTCTTACAACTTCTGCCATAGTTAATTTTTTAGCTTTAGCTACACCATCAAGTATTGCTTGAGTTACTCCGTATCTTATAGCAGTATGTAATCTTTTTCCGTTAACTGTCATATGATCGAATTCTTCAGCTAACTCTTTGAAGTTAGTTAATTCTCTTCCTATTAATTTTGGAGCGATTTCTTTTTCTATAACTGGTATAAAGTCTTTAGCTAAGAATAATGGATCTCTTCCACCTGCTCCTGAATATTGAACTGCAGCACAATCTCCACAAGCTACTTGACCATCCTCTAAAACTAACATTACTGATATAGATTCTCCTGCTTGTCTTACAGAAGTAAATCCATCTGTTACTGGATCTCCTACATAAGTAAATCCATCGTGTCCTGCACCTTTTTTAATAGCTCTTTGGTCATCAAAGTAAAAACCTGTTCTTCCAGCTGAACATACTACGTCAATAATTTTCATAATTAAAAACACCTTGCTTTCTTTAAGTTTGCTTATATTTTTATTTTAATACTACTAACAAATTAATTAATCTTGATTTTTTTGCTTTTTTATTTATTTTGCTTTATTTTATACTACTTAATATATATTTAAATTTTATATTATTCTGGTCTTCCTACTAATTTACCTTTTCCAACTGCGAATATATCATCAACTGTCATTTGGAATCCGATTTCTCTTCCTTCAAATTTAGCTCTTTCTTGAAGTTTTTTGTAGTTGTACTCTACTAAATCATTAGTGAATGGAATGTTTCCTAATTTTAAGTATCTAACTGCACCATTGTTATCTCTTGCAGGCATCATTTTACCAGCATTGTATTTACTTGGTGCGAATGGTATATCAAGTATTCCCATTTCGAATGCTTTAACAGTTCCTACTGCTAAATCTCCGTTACCAACTTCATATACTTTGTCTAACATACATTTAGTTTCAGCTTTTATTATTTGTATTTCTTCAGCTAATTCTTTAGACATTGGCATTCTTTGACCTTCTAATAGGTTTAAAGTCATTTTAGTTGTTTTTATACCTTGAGCATTTGCTTCTTTTGTTGGTATACCTATTGCTTCGTGTGTAGTTTTTACTATAACTTTTGTAGCTCCTGCTAATGCTGCTGCTGCTGATCCTGTAGATATAACTCCATAAGCTTTAGCTTCGTCAGCTGGGAATCCTCCCATCCATTGGTGGAATACAGTTGTTACATAAACATCATTGTATCCGTTAGCTCTTAAGTATTCATTACATTGTTCTTCTAATGATCTTATAGCTGCAACGTCTTGAACCATGTTTCCGCATTGTCCGTATCCTACAGTTATATTTTTAACTCCTTGCTCAGCTGCAAGTAATGCTTCTATTATAGCTACTACGTTTGACATACTTGGTGGTACTAATGTTCCAGTTAATGGACCATATGGTTCTCTGTTTATAGATATTCCGTTTTCTTCATAGAATCCAACTAATCTATCACAGTATTGCCAATCTGTTATTGTTTTTTCTAATGTAACACTTTTTGCGTATGGTATATTGTAAGATATACCACCACCTTCGTTTGATGTCCATCCTGATGCATGTGTAATTTCAGCAAGTAATCTTCCATCTGGAGTTCCGTGTCTTGATTCTATTGGTAAATTAACAGATTCAAATACTTCTCTACATCCTTTTATTCCGTGGTTAACCCCTGGGAATCCGTTTAGTAGTGATCTTCCAGCTTTTATACTTTCTTTTATACCAACTTCACACTCATCATATCTGTTTTGTCTAGTATAACTATCAATTGTTGATGGTAGTAAATCTGCTCCACCTACATCTTGAAGAAATTGTAATAATTCTATGTGTTTATCTATTAAAGCAACACCTGCTCTTGGTTGTGCTAATGTTATTCCTGATTCTTTAGCTTTTACAAGTTTTTTTGCAAAGTTTTTGTGATCTGGAATTTTTTTGTTATAATCTATACCGTCTTGTAAATCTACTTCTTTTCCTGTAGGCCATTGTCCTAAAACTTCTTCTCTAATTTTGAAAAATTCTTCTTCAGTCAATCTTTTATTTTTCAGTTCCACTTTAAATTACCTCCTGATAATTACACATTTACTAAGTATTTTTTCATAATTCTTACTGCTTTATCTGGATGATCTTGTGCTAATAACCCCATTGCTGATAATATATAGCTTTTATCCAATAAGCAATTTGGATTTTCAGGTCTTAATGATGTAGGATCATCCTTACTGAACGTTCCTGCATTCAATATTGCACCTGGGTTTTTACTATGAACTAAAACTCCACCAGTTCCTATCATATACTTAACTTTCATTAAATCTTTTCCTATTTGGTTGAATACAACTCCCATAGGTGTGTAGACATTTTCTATATGTCCTGCATGTCTTTCCAATGATAGTTCTGTTGCTACTTTTGCCATAGCTTCATCAAATTTTATTTCTTCCTCAGTTTCCGGTACCATTTTTATATGTGAGTATCTATATTGACAACATTCTTCTATGTTTATTTTTCTATCTTCATCATTTAAATAGTGTCTTAATTTTCTTGTGCCACAAGCTTCCCAAAGTGAAACCGCGGAATATCTCATTCCTAAGTCTCCTTCAACTGTTCTCTTAGCAAAAGGTTCTTCAAGACCTCTCATGTTTACACCAGCCTTAGTTGGTTCTCCATCTGCTATTGAGTGAACATCTGTTGTAGCTCCGCCAATATCAACAACTATTAAATCTCCAATTCCTTCTTCCTCATCACTGCCTTCGCTTAACACTCTTGCTGCTTTAAGTACTGCTGCTGGAGTTGGCATCAATATTCCATTTACAAAGTTTTCAGCATTTGAAAGTCCTTTAGCATCAGTTATCTTTTCCATGAATACTTTTCTTATTTCTTCACGAGCTGGTTCAACATTTAGAGTATTTAATGCTGGCATAACATTTTCTGTTACGCTAAAGTATAAACCTGCCTCTTCAAATAACTTTCTGATTTCATCATTTGCACTTTTATTACCTGCAACTACTATTGGAATATTAATCTTATGTTCTACAATCATTCTTGCATTGCTTAGTATGCATTCTTTATTTCCACCATTAGTTCCACCTGCTAAAAGTATTATGTCTGCATCAGAATTTTTTATTTCCTCTGCTTCTTCATTATTTATATCATAACTGTAAACCTTTAACACTCTTGCGCCTGCTCCTAATGCTGCTCTCTTTGCTGCTTCTGCTGTTAACTCTGGAACTAGTCCCAAAGCAACCATCTTTAAACCACCTGCTGCTGAAGAACAAGCAATCTTTTTGACAAAGTTTACATCCTTGCCATCAAGCTGTTTTTCTAGCTCTACATAAGCATTATTGAAGCCTGTCATTATGTCATCTTCTATTGTTGTTATGTCTTTTGCTGCTGCTAGTATTTCTTCATTTTCAATATCTACAGCTGTTAGTTTTGTATAAGTGCTACCAAAGTCCAAAAGTAAGTATGCATCCACTTTAATCACTCCACTTTACTAATCTAGTTTTAAATCTTCTTTTAAATCATGAATTGTTGTTTCAAGGCTTGTTCCTGGTGGATAAATTCTATCAAATCCCATTGCTTGGAATCTACTATAAACATCTTCCCAGTTTTGCTTTCCAACAACTATATTTCCACCTACATAAAGTAGTACGTCTTTTAATCCTGCTTCATCACATTTTTCTCTTAATCCTCTACAGTCAATTTCACCATGACCATATAGTGAAGATACTATGATAACGTCTGCATTAGTTTCTACAGCAGCATTTATAAAATCTTCTTGTGGTGATAAAACTCCTATGTTTATAACATTAAATCCCGCTTCTGTTAAAGCATAGTCTAAGATTTTATTACCAACAGCGTGGCAATCTGCTCCTATAACTCCAAGAACTAAAGTCTTTTTCTCCATTTTAAAAGCCTCCCTAAAATATTAATTACTTATTTTGCTTATATTTTATTTCAATAAATTTTGACTTAAGCGCCTTTACGGAACTTTCATCTAATTTATAAGAAAACTCAATTATTTCTTTGTTCTGACTATTTACCTTTTCAACATCTTTTTTTCTTCCAGGTGTAACAATTAGAACATTATATTTTGATACTATTTGGCTAAGTTTCTCACTATCTGGTTCATTAAAATAATCTACTTTTAAATCACCTAGCCCAGCATCACTTAGTGCTGATTTCATTTTAAATATCATTTCCTCTGATATACATATAAATGCAAAGCTTGTCTCGTATGGATGTCTTGCTATTTTAACTATTGATTCTAGTTTAGGATTAGTTGCAACACCAAATACTTCTTTTTCTATTTCTCTAACTTTCATTGCATTCTTAACTTCATTTACATGATTGAAGGCTGATATTATAACTTCGCTTTTGTCTATAACTTTAAGTGTTTCTTCATTCATTTCTTCTACATCAGAAACTGTTAATGGAACTATATTCATATTACTATTGTTTGTTAGTTCCTTACTAAACATTTTGGCTTGTTCTATATTACATTCAACAAAAGCTCCAGTAATCTTTGACATGAATTCTTTTTTTTCTTGAACTCTTTCTATTACTATCTCTAAAAAGTCTTCAGCCTCAACACCAATTTCTAAAGCTTCTTCAAGTGCTAAGTCAACAAATTTCTTAAGTTTATTTTTTACTTCTTGATCTTTCCATGAAGTAACTTCTTCTGCTACAAAAGTCCCTTTTCCTTGAATGGACTTTAATACTCCTACATTTTCAAGTTGATTATAAGCAGTACTTATAGTATTTCTACTTATATTTAGCTCTTGAGAAAGTTCTCTTTCTGTTGGCATTTTAGTTCCTACCTTGAGATTACCTTCTTTAATCAAGTCCATTATCTGCTTTTTCACCTGAATATATAGAGGTATACCACATTTTCTATCTATCGTTATATTCATATTTTTACATACCTCCTCTAGGCTTAATGGATTAATGGACCAATCCATTTACAGTGTTATAATAACACATGGATAGGTCCAATTCAATAACAAATTTATTTAAAATTGTAAAAAAAATTGACCCATTTTTTAACTTTAGCAAGTTTTAATTCTTTTTACTGAATATTCTCTTAAGCTTTCATAGATTTTGTAGTCGAATTTTGAGTTTTATTTAAATTATTTTGACTTTTCTTAATATTTACCCTTTTTTATGACTTTTTTTTACATTTTTAGTGCCCTTCAAAGTAATTTTTTATAGATTTGTTTAATGAGTCTGCAACTTTTTTTTGATAACTTTCATTTTTCAAATTGGATAAATCTTGATTATTAGACAAAAATCCACATTCAACTATTACCCCTGGCATATCATCGTTAGTTCTTAGAACTTTATACATATCTTTTGCAAATTTAGGTTTTCTATGATTGCTGCTATCCAAGTCTGCTACCAAATTACTTTGTATTATATTAGCTATTTCTTCACTTTCACTATTTTTGGAATACCAAACTTGTGCGCCTTTACAACTAGCATCACTAAATTTATTTAAGTGTATACTTATAAATAAATCACAATTTGTATCTTTTTTTAATTTGCAACGTTCATTTAAATCTTGTATTTTCTTTTCTTTTACAGATCCACTATCAGAATAAAGTCCTCTATCTTCATCTCTTGTTAAAAATACTTTAAATCCATTTTCTTTTAATAATTTTGCTAATTCAAGTGCAATATTTAAATTGATATTCTTTTCTACTGTTCCATCCGCTGCACTGGCCCCTCCATCAATTCCTCCATGTCCTGGATCTATTAATATTATTTTAGTATTAGACTCTCCACCCTCATCATTTGATGCCATAGTCAATTTTGATGAATTTAAGTTAATAGTGAGTATTGCTGCAAAACATATAAGTATTGTCGCTAATGCTATGGTTAAAAGATTGTTTTGTTTTTTCAAGTTTAATCCCCCCAATATATTTTATATATAGGATTTAAAATTTAATTTTAATTTTCTATCCCTTAACCATAGATATTAATTATTTATTATAAAAATTACTAAAAAAATAAGGTGATACAAAATGTATCACCTTCTATACTAATTATATTGAGCTTCTGTTATTATCTCTGCTATATTTACAGCATGGTCTCCTATTCTTTCAAAGTTATTTACTACATCTAAGAATATAGTACCTACAGTTGCATTACATACTCCTGTGTTAAGTCTCTTTATATGTGAAGATCTAAGTTCTTTTTCTAAACTATCTATTCTATCTTCAATTCTACGAACTTCTGCTGCTTTTTCTTTATCATATTCTCTAAAACATTCTATACTAATTTCTAATGAATGCATTGTGTAATCAAACATTCCTCTTAGCTCTTTTACTCCATCATCTGAGAAGTCAACATTTTTAGCCATTTTTTCACTAGCTAAATCTGCAATGTTTTCAGCATGGTCTCCAATACGTTCAATATCATTTACAACATGGAACATTGCTGCAACTACACTCTTTTGCTCTTCCCCAATTTCCGTATTTGATATTTTTACTAAGTATTTAGTTATATCATGTTCTAATATATTTATAAGTTTTTCATTTTCATATACTTTTTTAAGTTTTGCTTCATCATTTTTTATAAATGCATCCATAGCAATTTCTACATTTTCTTTTGCTTTATTAGCCATTCTAACAAGTTCATTTGTTGTTTGACCTAACGCTATTACTGGCGTTTCTAATAATCTTTCATCTATGTATTTAACACCCATTGCTTCTTTTTCATCTTCTCCAGGTATTAATTTATTAACTAATGCTACTAATGGTTTTATGAACCAAATTAAAATAAATGTATTTAATACATTAAATATAGTATGTGCGTTGGCTATTTGTCTCTTAATAGATTCTGCATCATTACCTGGTGTTATATCTTGTACAATTGATGCTAATGGACCTGTAAATCCTATAAAAATAATTGTACCTATCACATTAAATAGTAAATGTATTAATGCTGCCTTTTTAGCAGTTTTAGATGTTCCTATGCTTGATATAAGCGCTGTTACACATGTACCTATATTGCTACCTAATAATATTGGTATAGCAACATTTAAAGGTAATGCACCTGTTGCTGCTAATGCAACTAATATTCCTGTTGATGCCGATGAACTTTGTATTACGGCTGTCATTACTGCACCAAGTAAAATACCTAATAATAATTTACCTTGTAATTTTAAAATTAACTCTGTAAATATTGGCGAATCAGCTAATGGAGACATTGCATCTTTCATTAAGTCCAATCCTAAAAATAATATACCAAAACCTAATACTATGCTTCCTGCTTGCTTAGTTTTTTTGTTTTTAGAAAATAATACTATCATTGCTCCAATTGCTAAGCATAGTGGTGATAAAAAGTCCATTTTAAAAGCTATAAGTTGTGCTGTTATTGTTGTACCTATATTGGCACCCATTATAACTGCTGCGGCTTGATATAAATTCATAAGTCCTGCATTAACAAAACCAACTACCATAACTGTTGTTGCACTACTACTTTGTATTATTGCTGTTACTAACGCTCCAGTTATAACGCCCTTAAGTGGGTTAGATGTTATTTTGTCAAATATACTCTTTAGTTTATCTCCAGCTACGTTTTCAAGTCCATCTCCCATCATGGTCATTCCATATAGAAATAAACCTAAGCCTCCAAACAAACTAATTATAGTGGTGAATGCATCCATAAAATACCTCCAATGTATTATGTGTTTGTATAAATTCCCTATAAATAATACAATATAATACTTATTATGTTAATATATATTAACTAAACTTAACATAAAAATAACATAACCCATCTTTTAATATTACGATATATTTATGTTGCTTTATATTATTTTTTTTATACATTAAATTAATATTAGTTCTTAAATTTTAGGGGGACTGCATATTACTCTAGATTTGGAATATATGATTTTAGTTTAACTTTATATTCTAAACCTTTTTACTTGTGCATTTCATATATAATTTATCAAGCTTATACTTTAGCCATTCTGTGGATTAAATTGTAACTACATTCTAAAGTATCTATCTACAATAATTTAATAACATTTCATATCACCTTATGTTTTTCCATTTGAACATTTTTTACTAGTGCTTTTAAGTTCTTTAATTATACTTTTTTATAAAAAAAGATGCATATGTCGTAAATGACATATGCATCTGTATGTATTCCAATATCGGTATTTGTAAATACTTTGGTTGAAATACTATCTTTTTGAGAACTGAGAAGCTCTTCTTGCTTTTTTAAGACCGTATTTCTTTCTTTCTTTCATTCTTGGGTCTCTTGTTAAGAATCCAGCTTTTTTAAGTTCTGGTCTTAAGTTTTCATCAGCTTTTAATAAAGCTCTTGATATTCCGTGTCTGATAGCTCCTGCTTGACCAGTGTATCCACCACCGTGAACGTTAACTAAAACGTCGAATTTTTCTTTAGTTCCAGTTAATACTAATGGTTGATTAACTATAACTCTTAAAGTTTCTAATCCAAAGTAAACTTCGCTATCTCTGTTGTTTATTATAACTTTACCTTCTCCTGGTACAAGTCTTACTCTTGCAACTGATTTTTTTCTTCTTCCTGTTCCAAAATATTGAACCTTTGCCATTTTAACTCCTCCTTCCGATCACTCTACTATTTTCTTACTAACTCTAATACTTCTGGATTTTGAGCGTGGTTTTTGTGCTCAGCTCCTCTGTATACAGTTAATTTTTTAAGCATTTTTCTTCCTAGAACTCCACTTGGAAGCATTCTTCTTACTGCTTCTTCAAATACGAATTCTGGTTTCTTAGCTAATGCTTCTCTATATGGAGTTTCTTTTAATCCACCTGGATATAAAGAGTGATGTCTTAACATTTTTTGATCTAATTTCTTTCCTGTTAAAACAATTTTCTCTGCGTTTATTACTACAACGTAATCTCCTGTATCAACATGTGGTGTAAATTCTGGTTTATTTTTTCCTCTTAATATTGAAGCTATTTGGCTAGCTGCTCTTCCTAATGGCATTCCTTCTACGTCTACTACATACCATTTTTTTTGAACTTCATTTGGTTTTGCTAAGTATGATTTCATTTCTTTCCCTCCCTGAATTTTTAACAATTTCAATTATATGCTAAAGACCCGGGGCTAGTGGATCTTATACACAATTTATATTAATATAACAAACAAAATTATTATAATACAATTTGCCACGCGTGTCAATTATTTTAGAAATTATTACGTCTATCCTAAATCAAGCATTTATGCTAAATTATAGCTATTTAATAATAAACTTTTTCAAGACACAAGCCCTGTGGTGGTACTGTTTTACCAGCATTTTTTCTCTCTAATGAGTTAATAATAGTCTCTATATCCTTAGGATCTATTTTTTTAGTTCCTACATCAATTAAAGTTCCTACTATTATTCTAACCATATTATATAAAAAACCATCAGCACTTACAAATATTTTTATGTAATCATTATTTTTTTCAATTCTTAAATCCTTAATTGTTCTAACTGATGTTTTTACAGAACTTCCAGTGTTTTTAAGTGCTGAAAAATCATGCTTACCTATGAAATACTTGCAAGCCTCTTGCATTTTCTCTACATCTAAAGAATATTTGCAATGATACACTATATTTCTATCTATAGCAGCTCTTATACTTCTTTGAAGTATGGTATAACTATATGTCTTGCCTACACAATTATATCTTGAGTGAAATTCCATTGGAACTTCTTCTGATTTTAATACCGCTATATCATTAGGTAACTTTACATTTAATACTTCTTTAAATTTTTCACTTGGTATTGAACTATTAGTTATAAAATTACAGATATATCCTCTTGAGTGAACTCTACTATCTGTTCTACTACAACCAATAACCTCTATTTCTTCCTTTGTTATTTCTAATAAAGTATTTTCTAATACACCTTGGATTGTGATTTTATTTTTTTGTTTCTGCCATCCAAAGTAGTTGGTGCCATCATACTCTAAACTTAGTCTTATATTTTTCATAACTTTAACACCTTTAAAAATAAATTCGAGTTATAAATATTAATATTACAAAAACAACAAAACTAATAAATGCTATAGTGTCTTTATTAGTCATTTGTAATACCTTCATACGTGTTCTACCTTCTCCACCTCTATAACCTCTTGCTTCCATTGCCATAGCAAGTTCTTCTGCTCTTCTAAATGAGCTTATAAATAATGGCACTAGTAATGGAATTAAATTTTTAGCTCTACTTATTAAATTTCCACTTTCAAAATCAGCACCTCTTGCCATTTGTGCTTTCATAATCTTGTCTGTCTCATCCATAAGTGTTGGAATAAATCTTAATGCTATAGTCATCATCATAGCAAGCTCATGAGCCGGTACCCCTATTTTTTTGAAAGGGTTTAACAATTTTTCAATTCCATCTGTAAGTTCTATTGGTGAAGTTGTAAGTGTTAATAGTGAAGTTCCTGCAATTAAAAATGTCAATCTTACAACCATAAATGCTGCAAGTACTAAACCTTCTTTATATATCTTTAAAAAGCCTATTTGATATAATAATACATCTCCTCTAGTGAAGAATATATTAAATACAGCTGTTATTAACATTAATATAAAAATTGGTTTTAAGCCTTTGTATATATATCTAAATGGAACTTTTGATATATATATGCATGACATTAAAAATATAAATACTACTACATAACCTGTTACATTTTTAACTAAAAATAAGGTAATTATGAACAATAAAGATATTAAAATTTTTGTTCTTGGATCAAGTTTGTGTATAAAAGAGTCCCCAACTATATATTGACCTATTGTAATATCCTTGATCATACAAAAATCCTCCAAAAATAAATAGCTATTACACTATTATGACTTTAACGCCTTCAGTATCTGCTCTGTAGCTTGTTCTAATGTAAATACATCTTCTGATATATTAAATCCTTTATCTTTAAGTTTCCTTATTAAATAAGTAACCTGTGGTACTGCTAGACCAACTCTCTCTAAAGTTTCTACTTCTTTAAAAACAACACTTGGAGCTCCATCTAAAATACATTTTCCAGACTCCATAACTATTATTCTATTAGCTACTTTTGCTACGTCTTCCATACTGTGTGATACTAAAATTATTGTCATATTATATTCATTATGTAGTAACTCTATTTTTCCTAATATATCGTCTCTGCCTTTTGGATCTAATCCAGCAGTCGGTTCATCTAGAATTAAAACCTTTGGTTCCATAGCAACAACACCTGCTATGGCCACTCTTCTTTTTTGACCACCACTTAATTCAAATGGTGATTTATCCTTATATACTTCATAATCTAATCCAACTATATTCATAGCTCTTTTTACTCTATTAGTAATTTCTTCTTCACTTAGCCCTAGATTTCTAGGTCCAAATGCAATGTCTTTTTCAATAGTTTCTTCAAATAATTGATACTCTGAATATTGAAATACTAAACCTACTTTTTTTCTTATATCTGTAAGTTTTACATTACTAGCTGTTATATCTGCACCATCTATAATTATTTTCCCCGATGCTGGTTTTAATAAACCATTTATATGCTGAATCAAGGTTGATTTTCCGGATCCTGTATGACCTATTAATGCTAAAAATTCACCATCTTGTATTTCTAAAGAAACATTATCTAAAGCTATTTTTTCAAAAGGTGATTTAGCCATATATATATGAGTTAAATTTTCTATTTTAATTGACATAATTCATTCACCATCTCATCTATAGTTAATATGTCTTTTGCTATATTAACCCCTTTTCTATTTAATTCATAAGCAAGCTCTGTCATTTGAGGAACATCTAATCCTATTTTTTTCATAGTTTCAACTTCCTTAAATACTTTTCTAGGTTCTCCACTTATAATAACTTTTCCTGAATCCATAACATATATTTTATCAGCATCAATTGCTTCTTCCATGTAGTGCGTTATAAGAACTATTGTTATTCCATATTCTTTATTTAATTCTTTTATAGTATTAATTACTTCTTTTCTTCCTAATGGGTCTAACATGGCTGTAGGTTCATCTAAAACTATACACTCTGGTCTCATAGCATATATACCTGCTATAGCGACTCTTTGTTTTTGCCCTCCAGATAATAAATGTGGACCATGTTTTTTATAATCATACATATTTACTTTTTTAAGTGCATCATCTACTCTTCGTCTAATTTCTGCTGGTTCTACTCCTAAATTTTCAGGACCAAAAGCAACATCTTCTTCAACTATTGTAGCAACAATTTGGTTATCTGGATTTTGAAACACCATTCCAGCCTTTTTTCTTATCTCCCATAAATTATCTTCTATAGAAGAATCTAATCCACCTACTGTTATTTTTCCTGATGTTGGAATTAATAATGCATTTATATGTTTTGCAAATGTTGATTTTCCAGAACCATTATGTCCTAGTATAACTACAAATTCTCCTTTATTTATAGTTATATCAACTCCATCTATGGCAACTTTACCTTCATGTTCTTCATTTGCATCATATTTAAAAAACAAGTTCTCACTCTTTATTTCAATTCTATCATTCTCTAATGTTTGAGGGTTACTTTTTATAGGATTAATTTTATCTTCCATTTTTATATCCCTCCATTTGTACTGAATAAATCTTAATAATCCCTTAACAATATAATTAAATATAAATAAACTTAAATATTTAACATAGCATTAAGGGTTCCCTGTTTAATCAAATGGTTTATTTGATTATTCACTTATTCAATTACTTCAAATAGTTTAAATAAAATTTTATTACAACATAATTTAAAATATTTTTTCAATATTTAAACACATATTTATAATAAAATGGGGACTAAGCTAGGCATACTTAATCCCCTGGAATATATTATACTAATTCTAATATAACTACTTCTGCTCCGTCGCCTCTTCTTGGACCTACTTTCATGATTCTAGTATATCCACCGTTTCTCTCAGCATACTTTGGAGCTATATTATCAAATAAATCTTTAACAACATCCTCTTCAGTTACAAATGCAAGCACTTGTCTTCTAGCATGTAAATCTCCTCTTTTAGCAAGAGTTATCATTTTTTCAGCTAGTCTCTTAGTTTCTTTTGCTCTTGTTTCTGTAGTTTCTATTTTTCCGTGCTTTAAGAAACTAGTAACAAGATTTCTAAGCATTGCCATTCTTTGATCTGTTGGACGTCCTAACTTACGTTGTTGTGCCATGTCTATACCTCCTTACTCTTCACTTGGTTTAAATGATAAATCTAAGGCTTCTAATTTTTGTTCAACCTCTTCAAGAGATTTTTTACCTAAATTTCTAACCTTCATCATATCATCCATTGATCTTTCTGTTAATTCTTGAACAGTATTTATACCTGCTCTCTTTAAACAGTTAAAGCTTCTAACAGATAGATCTAGTTCTTCTATAGTCATTTCTAAAACTTTTTCTTTCTTATCTTCTTCCTTTTCAACCATTATTTCAACATTATCAGCATGATCTGTTAATGTCATAAATAGTTTAAAGTGTTCTATAAGAATTTTTGCAGATAAACCTATTGCTTCATCTGGTCTAATTGTTCCATTAGTCCAAATTTCAATTGTTAGTTTATCATAATCTGTTATTTGGCCTACTCTTGTATTTTCAACTGTAAAGTTTACTCTTTTAACAGGAGTATAGATCGAATCTACAGGTATAGTAGCTATTGGTTTATCTTCAGTTTTGTTCTTGTTTTGAGAAACATAACCTCTACCTTTGCTAACATTAAGCTCCATAAATAGCTTACCATCATCATCTAAAGTAGCTATATGAATGTCTTTGTTAATAACTTCTACGTCTCCATCAGTTTTTATATCTGCTCCTGTAACCTCTCCTGGTCCAACAGCATCTATATAAACTGTTTTAGATCCTTCACCTGTCATCTTTAGTGCTAATCCTTTTATGTTTAAGATTAACTCAGATACGTCTTCTTTAACTCCCTTTATAGTTGAGAATTCATGAAGTACACCATCTATTTTAATTGAATTTGCAGCAACCCCAGGTAATGAGGAAAGAAGAATTCTTCTTAAGGCATTACCTAAAGTTATTCCATAACCTCTTTCTAATGGTTCAATGACAAATTTACCATATGTACCATTCTCAGCAGTTTCTACACATTCTATTTTTGGCTTTTCTATTTCTAACATATTATATAACCCTCCTTCTTATTAAAAATGGGCGTTCTATTTTGAGGGCAACTGATTCTTTTAATTATTGACTATTTGCTGTATAACTCAACGATTAATGTTTCGTTAACAGGAACGTCTATATCTTCTCTTGTTGGTAAAGAAACAACTTTTCCTTCAAATGCGTCTAAGTTAGCTTCTAACCAAGCTGGTAAAGTTTTTGGATTTTCGTTAAACACTTTAAATTTCTCAGTAGCTCTGCTTTTTTCAGAAACTGATATTACGTCATTTAATGAAACATTGTATGATGCAATGTCAACTTTCTTTCCGTTAACTAAGAAATGTCCGTGGTTAACTAATTGTCTAGCTTCTGCTCTAGAAGCACCATATCCTAATCTATATACTACGTTATCAAGTCTTAATTCAAGAAGTCTTAATAAGTTTTCACCTGTTATTCCTCTTTGTTTTTCAGCTTTATCGTAGTATCTTCTAAATTGGTTCTCAAGAACTCCGTATATTCTTCTAGCTTTTTGTTTTTCTCTTAATTGTAATCCGTAGTTTGAAACTTTCTTTCTAGCTTGACCGTGTTGTCCTGGTGCATAGCTTCTTCTAGCGAATGCACATTTTTCAGTGAAGCATCTGTCACCTTTTAGGTTAAGCTTTAAACCTTCTCTTCTGCAAAGTTTGCAAGTAGCTCCAGTATATCTAGCCATTAATTACACCTCCTGTTTACTAAACTCTTCTTCTTTTTGGTGGTCTACATCCGTTATGTGGAATTGGAGTTACATCTTTAATTAAAGTAACTTCTAATCCAGCAGCTTGTAAAGATCTTATAGCAGCTTCTCTACCTGCTCCTGGTCCTTTAACGTAAACTTCAACACTTTTTAAACCGTGTTCCATTGCTGCTTTAGCTGCAGTTTCTGCTGCCATTTGAGCTGCAAATGGTGTGCTTTTTCTTGATCCTCTAAATCCTAATCCACCAGCACTTGCCCATGATAATGCGTTACCAGCTGCATCAGTAAGTGTAACGATGGAATTGTTGAAAGTAGATTTTATATGTGCAGCACCGTGCTCAACATTTTTTCTTTCTTTTCTTCTTCTACTTCTTTTAAGTTTCTTTTGAGCCATTATATTCCCTCCTTACTATTTCTTCTTACCAGCTATTGTCTTTTTAGGACCTTTTCTAGTTCTAGCATTAGTTTTAGTTTTTTGTCCTCTTACTGGAAGACCTCTTCTATGTCTGATACCTCTATAGCATCCAACTTCCATTAGTCTCTTTATGTCAAGAGCAACTTTTCTTCTTAAGTCACCTTCAACTAACATGTTTTTTATATATTCTCTTAAAGCGTTAACTTCTTCTTCAGTTAAATCTTTAATTCTTGTATCTGGATTTACGCCTGTAGCTTCTAGTATTTCATGTGACTTTGGTAGTCCTATACCGTATATATAAGTTAGACCTATCTCAACTCTTTTTTCTCTTGGTAGGTCAACACCTGCTATTCTTGCCATCTACGATCTACACCTCCTGATTATATTTTATTGATCTATCATTAACCTTGTTTTTGTTTATGTTTAGGATTTTCACAGATAACCATTACTCTTCCTTTTCTTTTTATAACTTTACATTTTTCGCATATAGGTTTAACTGATGGTCTTACTTTCATAGCTAACCCTCCTTATTACTTATCTCTCCAAGTTATTCTCCCACGCGTCAAATCATATGGAGAAAGCTCTACTGTAACCTTATCGCCTGGTAATATTCTAATAAAATTCATTCTTAACTTACCTGAGATATGAGCTAATATTTTATGTCCACTCTCAAGTTCTACTTCAAACATTGCATTTGGCAGTGCTTCTAAAACAACACCTTGCATTTCAATTATATCATCTTTTGACATAAGGTAATCAAACCTCCTCAACTTGCAAAAACTTTCTAATCTTAGAATTACTTACACATTTTCCGTTCATAATTAATTCTTTGATATCCTCTGCTATTACATCCTTTAAAATTAAATGTTTAATTTTCTTTTTCTTTGGATTCTCAATTTTTCTTAAGTCCCCATCTGAAATATAGACATAATCAGCATTTATTATACCTATTATTATGAAGTCTCTATCACGGTCTCTACCTGATTTCGAATGTACTACCTTACCTAAAAGGTTATTATCATCCACACATTTCACCTCATTAGCTTAAAGTTAGTATTTCAGGACCATTATCTAAAATTGCAACAGTATTTTCATAGTGAGCAGATAATTTTCCATCACGAGTAACTACTGTCCAACCGTCCGATTTTACTTTAACATTATGTGTACCAATATTTATCATAGGTTCGATTGCTATAACCATTCCATGATTTAATTTAGGACCTCTTCCAGCAGTACCGTAATTAGGAACCTGCGGATCTTCATGCATTGATCTACCAATACCATGACCTACAAAATCCCTAACCACAGAATATCCAGATTCTTCTGCATACTTTTGTATCGCAGCAGAAATATCTGTTAATCTATTTCCTACCAAAGCTTTTTCAACACCTTGAAAAAAACTTTCTTTAGTAACTGCAATTAATTGCTCTGCTTCTTTAGATACATTTCCTACTGGAAATGTTCTAGCAGCATCGCCGTGAAATCCATTTAGAATTGCTCCACAATCTATGCTGATGATGTCACCTTCATTTAATACTCTATTTCTAGGTATTCCATGAATAACTTCATCATTTATTGATGCGCATATTGAAGCCGGAAATCCACCGTAACCTTTAAAGGAAGGTGTTGCACCCTGTTTTAATATAAACTCTTCAGCTAATTTATCTATTTCTGCAGTTGTTATTCCTGGCTTTATTACCGCTTCAATCATTGCAAGTGTATCAGCAACTACCTTGCCCGCACTTTTCATAAATTCAATTTCCATATCACTTTTAATTATTATCACTATTTATCGCTCCTAAGATACCATTGATATTCTTAAAAACATCATCAATAGCTTGCGTTCCATCAACTACTGATAAAAGACTTTGCTCTTTATAGTAATCTATAAGAGGTTGAGTTTGAGCCTCATATACTGCTAAACGATCTTTAACAGTTGATTCATTGTCGTCAGCTCTTTGTATAACCTCTGAGCCACAAGTGTCACATTTTCCTTCAACCTTTGTTGGATTGAATTTTATATGATAACTTGCTCCGCAATTTGGACAAACTCTTCTTCCTGTCATTCTATCAATTATAAAGTCTTTTGGAACATCTATTAATAGTGCTGTGTCAAGTTTTTCACCTTTTGAATTCAAAAATTCTTTTAGTGCTTCTGCTTGACTTACAGTTCTAGGATAACCATCAAGTAAGAAACCATTTTTACAGTCCTCTTGTTGTAATCTATCTTGTACTATATCTATGGTTAATTTGTCAGGAACTAATAATCCCTTGTCAATATAACTCTTAGCTTCGATTCCTAAAGGAGTTTTTTCAGAAATATTCTTTCTAAATATATCTCCTGTTGATATATGTGGTATGGAGTATTGGTTACTCATTGATTTCGCTTGTGTTCCTTTTCCGGCTCCCGGAGGACCTAATAAGATGATTTTCACTAGCATCAACTCCAAATTTAAATTTCTTATCTATTTAAGAAATCCTTGGTAATGTCTTATAGTTAGTTGAGACTCTAATTGTTTCATAGTGTCTAATGCTACACCAACTATAATTAATAAAGTCGTGCCTTGTACAGACATTCCTTTAAATTTAGTATATCCCTCTAATACTATTGGGAATAGAGCTATGATAGTTACAAATCCTCCACCAAGCATAGATATTCTAGTCAAAACTTTCTCTAAGAAAACCTCAGTTGGTTTTCCTGGTCTTATACCTGGAATAAATCCTGCTGATTTGTGCATATTCTCTGCCATTTCATCAGGTTTAAATGTAACTATGGTATAGAACCATGAGAAGAATAGTATCAAAATAGCGTACGCAATCATGTATCTAACAGTCCCGCTTTTGAATATACTCCAAGGACTCTTTGTTACAAAATCTGCGAATGCAGACTGTGGCCAAATTTTTGCTATTGTTGCAGGGAATTGCATCACTGACATAGCAAAAATTATTGCCATAACTCCTGCTGTATTTAAACTGAATGGAATATGTGTTGATTGTCCTTTAAACACCTTATTTCCAACAGCTTTTCCTGCATATTGAACAGGTATTCTACGTTCCGCTAAAGTTATTACTATAACTGCTAATAATAAAGCTAAAGCTATTACTACAAATATTATAACCTCTACTAAACTAACTTCTCCTGCCTTCTTTAATCCAGCAATCTTATATGCAGTCGTCGGAAATGTTGAAATAATATTTACAAATATTATAATTGATACACCATTTCCAATTCCGTGAACTTGTATTTGTTCTCCAAGCCAAACTAATAAAGTTGTTCCTGCTGTTGTGGTTAGAATTATTATAAATAATTCCTTAGATCCAGTACTAGTTAAATTTCCACTTATTAAAGCATACATGGCAAATCCTTGTAGCACTGCAAATGCAACAGCCAATAATCTTGTGTAATTCTGTATCTTTTGTCTTCCTTCTTGGCCTTCCTTAGAAAGTTGTTCTAATTGCGGAATTGCTATAGTAAGAAGCTGAATTATTATAGATGCATTTATGTAAGGTGTTACACCAGAAGCAAATATACTAAATTGACTTAATGCACCACCTGACAACATATCATAGAAAGTAAGTAGATTTCCAGTATCAGTAAGGCTTGCTATTTTAGAAGCATCTACTCCTGGAACTGGTATATATATACCCATTCTAAATACTATTACTATGAATATAGTAAACAGCATTCTCTTTCTAAGTTCTGGAACTTTCCAAGCATTTCGTAGGGTTGATAACATCTATATCACCTCAACTTTTCCTCCAGCGGCTTCTATTTTTTCTGCTGCAGCTTTAGAAACTTTGTGTGCTTTTATTGTTAAGCTCTTTTCTAAGCTACCATTTCCTAATATTTTTACACCATCGTATAGTTTTTTAACTATTCCTTTTTCAACTAATACTTCTGGTGTTACTTCTGTACCATTTTCGAAGATATTTAATCTATCAACATTTATGCAAGCATACTCCTTAGCAAATATGTTTGTAAATCCTCTTTTTGGTAATCTTCTGTATAGAGGCATTTGTCCTCCCTCAAATCCTGGTCTTACTCCACCACCTGATCTTGAGTTTTGTCCGTTTTGTCCTCTTGCAGCTGTTTTACCCCAGCCTGAACCTGTTCCTCTTCCTACTCTTTTTTTAGAAGATTTTTTAGCTCCTGCTGCAGGTCTTAACTCATGAAGTTTCATAGTTTACACCTCCTTGTTATTAAGCTTCTTCAACTTTTAGTAGGTAACTTACTTTGTTTACCATACCTTTTATTTGAGGAGTTTCCTCGTGCTCAACAGTTTTTCCGATTTTCTTTAATCCTAATGCATTAACAGTAGCTATGTGCTCTTTTTTTCTTCCTATTAAGCTTTTTGTTAATGTTATCTTAATTTTAGCCAAGGTTATCCCTCCTATCCTAAAATTTCCTCAACAGTTTTGCCTCTTAACTTCGCAACTTGTTCTGCTGTTCTTAAGTTAGCTAATCCGTTGATAGTAGCATTTATCATATTTCTTGGGTTATTTGATCCTAAAGATTTGGCTCTAACGTCTTTTAATCCTGCAAGCTCAAGCACGGCTCTTGCTGGACCTCCAGCGATAACTCCTGTACCTTCAGATGCTGGCATTATGTGCACTAATCCAGTGCCAAATTTTCCATCTATAGTGTGAGGAACTGTAGTTCCATCTAATTCAACTTTAACAAGGTGTTTTTTAGCATCTTCAATGCCTTTTCTTATTGCTTCTGGTATCTCTATTGATTTTCCAGTACCAACTCCGATGTGTCCGTTCTCATCTCCAACTACTACAAGAGCACTGAATCTGAAATTTCTTCCACCTTTAACAACCTTAGCAACTCTGTTTATGTGAACAACTTTTTCTTTAAGATCTAGTGTGCTAGGATCTATTTTCATGAATTTCCCTCCTTCTTTATTAAATTAGAATTGAAGACCTGCTTCTCTAGCGCCTTCTGCAAGAACTTGTATTCTTCCGTGATATACGTATCCGCCTCTATCAAATACAACTTCTTTTATTCCTTTTTCTAAAGCTCTTTTAGCTACGATTTCTCCAACTGCTTTAGCAGCATCTTTATTACTTCCAGCTTTTAAAGCAAAATCTTTATCTAAGCTTGAAGCTGAAACTAAAGTTCTGCCAGTTACGTCATCTATTATTTGAGCGTATATGTTCTTAGAACTTCTGTAAACCGCTAATCTTGGTCTTTCAGTTGTTCCAGATATTTTCTTACGAACTCTTAAGTGACGAGCTTCTCTTGATAGCTTTCTGTCAACCTTTTTGAACATTGTATTCACTCCTTCCTAGTTTATGTTATTTACCAGTCTTACCTTCCTTACGTCTGATAACTTCACCAGCATACTTAATACCTTTTCCTTTGTAAGGTTCAGGTTTTCTCCATGATCTTATATCAGCGGCAACTGCTCCAACTTTTTCTTTATCAATACCTTTAACGTTGATTGTATTAGCATCTGGAGTTTCAAAAGTTACTCCTTCTAATGCTTCAACTTCAACTGGATGTGAGAATCCAAGGTTAAGATTTAATTTGTTTCCTTTTAATGTTGCTCTGTATCCAACACCAACTAATTGTAGAGTTTTAGTGTAACCTTCTGTTACTCCTACTACCATATTATTTATTAATGCTCTTGTTAATCCATGAAGAGCTCTATGTTCTTTTACATCGCTTGGTCTTGTAACAACGATTGAATTTTCTTCGATAGCTATGTTCATATCTTTACACACTGCTTTTGTTAATTCTCCCTTAGGTCCTTTAACAACAACAACGTTCTCTGGTGATACAGTAACTGTTACACCAGCAGGTATAGCTATTGGAAGTCTTCCTACTCTTGACATACTTGCACCTCCTGTTCTTAAACTACCAGATATAGCAGATTACTTCTCCACCTAATCCTTGTTTTCTTGCTTCTTTGTCTGTTAATATTCCTTTTGATGTAGATATTATTGCTACACCTAATCCATTTAATACCTTTGGAATATCCTCTTGTTTAGAATAAACTCTTAAACCAGGTTTAGATATTCTCTTAAGTCCTGTTATTACTCTTTCTTTGTTTTGACCATATTTCATTGTAAGTCTTAACATTTTTACAGAACCATCTTGATATTCTTCTATATTTTTAAGATATCCTTCTTGAAGCATTATGTTTGCGATTGCCTTCTTTATGTTTGAAGAAGGAACTTCTAATATTTCATGTCTAACAACATTTGCATTTCTAATACGTGTTAGCAAATCTGCGATAGGGTCAGTCATAACCATGTAATTTGCCTCCTTTCATATACTGTGTTATATTACCAACTTGCCTTCTTACATCCAGGAATTTCTCCTTTATATGCAAGTTCTCTGAAACAGATACGGCATATACCAAATTTCTTTAATACAGAGTGTGGTCTTCCACATAGTCTGCATCTAGTATAAGCTCTAGTTGAATATTTAGGCTCTTGTTTCCATTTTTCTATTAAAGCTTTACGTGCCATCTTATTCCCTCCTTATTATTGAGCAAATGGCATTCCAAGGAATCTTAATAATTCTCTTGCTTCCTCGTCTGTCTTTGCACTAGTAACGAATATTATATCCATACCTCTTACTTTATCAATTTTATCATATTCTACTTCAGGGAATATTAATTGCTCTTTTACTCCTAAAGCATAGTTACCTCTTCCATCAAAAGATTTTGAAGGAACTCCTCTGAAGTCTCTAACTCTAGGTAAAGCAATATTGATTAATTTATCAGCAAACTCATACATTTTTTCTCTTCTTAATGTAACTTTGCATCCTATAGGCATGTTCTCTCTTATTTTAAAGTTAGCAACTGAGTTCTTAGCTCTAGTTAAAACTGCTTTTTGTCCAGTTACTAATTCCATATCTGAAACTGCAGATTCTAAAACTTTAGAATTGTCTTTAGCTTCGCCAACTCCCATGTTTACTACTATTTTTTCAAGCTTTGGTACTTCCATGATGTTTTTGTATCCGAACTTCTCCATCATAGCTTGAACTACTTCATTATTATATTTCTCTTGTAGTCTTGCAACCATTAGTTAAACCCTCCTTTCAAAAACTAAAATGTTTCTCCGCACTTTTTGCACTCTCTTACTTTAGTGCCATCTTCTAATATTTTATTGCTTATTCTAGTAACAGATTTACATTTGTTGCAGTATAGCATAACTTTTGAACTATTTATAGCTCCTTCAACGTGAACTATTCCACCTTGCATGTTTTGTCTATTTGGTTTTTGGTGCTTAGTTACAACGTTAACGTCTTTAACTACAACTTTTCCAGTTTTAGGATAAACCGCTAAAACCTCTCCAGTTTTTCCTTTATCTTTACCAGAAATAACCATTACAGTGTCTTTCTTTCTAACGTGAACCTTCATTACAGCTACCTCCTATCTTATAGAACTTCAGGTGCTAGTGATAAAATTTTGTTAAATTCTTTATCTCTTAGCTCCCTAGCAACAGGTCCGAAGATACGAGTTCCTCTTGGATTTTTATCTTCTTTTATTATAACAGCTGCATTTTCATCAAATCTGATATATGAACCGTCTGCTCTTCTTAAACCTTTAACTGATCTAACAATAACTGCCTTTACTACGTCACCTTTTTTAACAACTCCACCTGGTGTTGCACTTTTAACGCTAGCAACAATTATATCTCCGATGTTTCCCCATTTTCTCTTGGATCCACCTAGTACTCTTATACACATTATCTCTTTAGCACCAGAGTTATCTGCTACTTTTAATAATGTTTGTTGTTGTATCATGAAAAATACCTCCTTTCAGTCAACTATTTAGCTCTCTCAGTAATTTGAACAAGTCTCCATCTTTTATCTTTAGATAATGGTCTTGTTTCCATTATTTGTACTGTATCGTTAATTCTTGCGTCATTATTTTCATCATGAACTTTAAATTTAGTAGTTCTATTAACTGTTTTTCCGTATAATGGATGTCTTACTTTTGTTTCAACTGCAACAACTATAGTCTTATCCATTTTATCAGAAACAACTTTTCCTATTCTAGTTTTTCTTAATCCTCTTTCCACAAGATAAACCTCCTTTCAGTCTTTCAGTTTTACTGTTCGATCGCCCTTAATTCTTCTTCTCTAAGGATGGTTTTAATTTGGGCTATAGATTTTTTAACCTGTTTTATTCTCATTGGGTTTTCTAACTGACCTGTAGCTAACTGAAATCTAAGGTTAAATAATTCAGATTTTAAATCATTTAATTTTACTTGTAAATCTTGAGGAGTACTTTGTCTCAACTCTTTTAATTCATTAGCCTTCATTGATTTCACCACCCATTTCCTCAAAATCTTTTCTTGTTACAAATTTAGTTTTTACTGGTAATTTGTGTGATGCAAGTCTCATTGCTTCTCTTGCAGCCTCTTCAGAAACTCCAGCTATTTCAAATAACACTCTGCCTGGTTTTACTACTGCTACCCAGTACTCTGGTGATCCTTTACCAGAACCCATACGTGTTTCAGCAGGTTTCTCAGTTACAGGTTTGTCAGGGAAGATTTTTATCCAAACCTTTCCTCCTCTTCTTACGTATCTATTGATAGCTATTCTGGCAGACTCAATTTGATTGCTTGTTATCCAACCACATTCAGTTGCTTGTAAAGCATAATCTCCGTAAGCAATGAAGTTACCTCTTGTAGCTTTTCCCTTCATTCTACCACGTTGAACCTTACGATGTTTAACTCTTTTAGGCATTAACATGTCATATTCCTCCTTCCTGAACGTTATTAAGCGTTAACTTCTTCCTTCTCTACTTTTTTTGTTGGAAGAACTTCTCCTTTATAAACCCAAACTTTAACTCCGATTTTTCCGTATGTTGTATCTGCTTCAGCAAATCCATAATCGATATCAGCTCTTAAAGTTTGTAGTGGAATTGTTCCTTCATGATATTGCTCTGTTCTAGCGATATCAGCTCCACCTAGTCTTCCAGAACAAGCTGTTTTAACTCCCTTAACATTTAATTTCATAGCTCTTTGAATTGTTTGTTTCATAGCTCTTCTGAAAGATATTCTCTTTTCTAGTTGAGCAGCTACGTTTTCAGCCATTAATTGAGCGTTACATTCTGGTGACTTAACTTCAACGATGTTGATTAACACATTGTTTGTTACAACAAGGTTTTTAAGTCCTTTTTTTAATTCTTCTATACCTTGACCGCCTTTTCCTATAACCATACCTGGTTTAGCAGTATGTATATTTATTTTAACTCTTTTTGCAGCTCTTTCAATTTCTATTTTAGAAATTCCAGCAGTAAAAAGTTTTTTCTTAAGATATTCTCTTATTTGATTATCTTCAACTAAATTGTCAGCAAACTTAGTTCCTTCAGCGAACCATTTAGCGTTCCAATCTTTGATTACACCAACTCTTAAGCCGTGTGGATGTACTTTTTGTCCCACTATATATCCCTCCTTCTTATTCTCTTTCTTTAACTACTAGAGTTATATGGCTAGTTTTCTTGTTTATTCTAAATGCTCTTCCTTGTGCATGTGGTCTGAATCTTTTTAAAGTTGGACCTTGACCAGTGTGAGCATTAGCAACATATAGTCTATTTCTATCTAAACTTAAATTGTTTTCTGCGTTTGCTACTGCTGATTTTAAAACTTTGTATACAACTTCAGCAGCATCTTTTGGAGTATATTGTAATATAGCAAAAGCTTCATTTACATTTTTTCCTCTTATTAAATCAAGAACTATTCCAATTTTCATTGGAGACATTCTTACATATTTAGCTATAGCTTTAGCTTCCATTTCTGTGTCCTCCTTTCTCGAACTATCTTACTTTACTTGATTTTGTTTTATCAATATGACCTTTGAAAGTTCTAGTTAAAGCGAATTCTCCTAATTTGTGTCCCACCATATCTTCTTGAACATATACTGGAACATGTTTTCTTCCGTCATGAACCGCGATAGTGTGGCCTATCATTTGAGGGAAGATTGTTGAACTTCTTGACCAAGTTTTAACAACTTTCTTTTCTCCGTTTTGGTTCATTTCTTCAATTTTCTTTAATAATGACTCTTTTATATAAGGTCCTTTTTTAATAGATCTGCCCATTTATAAAGTCCTCCCTTCATATAACATACTCGTAACTTAGAAGAGAATAAAATATTCTCTCCCTATTACTTACCGTTTCTTCTCTTAACAATAAACTTATCAGAGTATTTTTTAGTTTTTCTTGTTTTATATCCAAGAGCTGGTTTACCCCATGGTGTCATTGGATTTGCGTGTCCTACTGGACATTTACCTTCTCCACCACCGTGTGGGTGATCGTTAGGGTTCATTACAGATCCTCTTACTGTTGGTCTGATTCCCATGTGTCTTTTTCTACCAGCTTTACCTATCTTAACTATTTCGTTAGTTAAGTTAGAAACTGTTCCAATTGTAGCTCTGCAGTTAACTCTTACGTATCTAACTTCTCCACTTGGAAGTCTTACTTGAGCATATTCGCCTTCTTTAGCCATTAATTGAGCTGAAGAACCTGCTGATCTTACTAATTGTGCTCCTTTTCCTATTTGTAATTCTATGTTGTGAATTACTGTACCAACTGGTATGTTAGCTATAGGTAAAGTGTTACCAACTTTGATATCCGCTTCTGGTCCAGATACTATTGTATCTCCAACTTTTAATCCAACTGGAGCGATTATGTATCTCTTCTCTCCATCTGCATATACAACTAATGCTATATAAGCTGTTCTGTTTGGATCGTACTCAATTGATAAAACCTTAGCTGGGATATTATCTTTATTTCTTTTAAAGTCGATTAATCTGTATTTTTGTTTTGCTCCACCACCGTGGTGACGAACAGTTATTTTACCTTGTGCATTTCTACCACCGTTTTTCTTTTTGCTTACAAGAAGTGACTTTTCTGGCACATTTGTAGTTATTTCTTCAAATGTTGACATTGTCATATTTCTTCTTGAAGGAGTGGTAGGGTTAAATTTCTTAACTGCCATTAGGTTTCCCTCCTTTTTTATCGCTTATCTGGTATCATACCAATAAATGCTTTTAATTACATTCCTTCAAAGAATTCTATAGTCTTACTATCTTCTGCTAGTGTAACTATTGCTTTTTTGAAGTCAGCTCTCTTACCAACATGTACTCCAACTCTCTTAGTTTTTCCTAAGTTTCTTATTGTAGCTACATTGTCAACTTTTACTCCTGCAAAAACTTCTTCTATAGCTTTTTTGATTTGGAATTTGTTAGCGTGTATGTCAACGATGAAAGTGTATTTTCTGTCAGCCATTGCTGCCATACTTTTTTCAGTTATAACAGGTTTTCTGATTATATCATGGCTAGTCATTTTCATTATGCATACACCTCCTCAATCTTAGATACAGCATCTTTAGTTACCATGAATGTTTCATATTTTAATATGTCATAAACATTTATGTTGTTTACTGGTAACACAGCTACCCCTGGTATATTTCTAGCTGATTTGTAAACATTGTTTTCAGTATCAGCTACTACTATTAAAGTCTTTTTAGCTTCAAATGCATTTAAAACTTTGATCATCTCTTTAGTTTTTGGTGCATCAAATGCTAAACTTTCTAATACTATCATTTCATTTTCAGCAACTTTTGAAGATAAAGCTGATTTCATAGCTGTTCTTCTCATGCTTTTTGGAATTGATACTCTGTAAGATCTTGGTTTTGGTGCAAATACGATACCACCATGTATCCATTGTGGAGCTCTTATTGAACCTTGTCTTGCTCTACCAGTTCCTTTTTGTCTCCAAGGTTTGATTCCTCCGCCTCTAACTTCTGCTCTAGTTTTAGCGCTTTGAGTTCCTTGTCTTTTATTAGCTAATTGAGCTAATACTACTTGGTGCATTGATTCTGCGCTTATTTCAGCAGCAAATACACTTTCATTTAATTGGATATCTCCAACTTCTTTTCCTTCTTTATTAAAAACTTTTATTGTAGGCATTCTGCATCCTCCTTTCCTTAAGCTTTAACAGCGTCTCTTATTACTACAAGACCTTTGTTTGGTCCTGGTATTCCGCCTTTTATTAAGATTATGTTTTTCTCAGGTATTACTCTTACTACTTCTAAGTTTAATACTGTTGTGTTAACACTACCCATATGTCCAGGCATTTTTTTGTTTTTGAATGTTCTTGAAGGATCTGATGATGCTCCCATTGAACCTACTGCTCTGTGGAATTTAGAACCGTGGCTCATTGGTCCTCTGTGGAAGTTCCATCTTTTGATTACGCCTTGGAATCCTTTTCCTTTAGATACTCCAGAAACATCTATTTTGTCTCCTGCTGCAAAAACGTCAGCTTTTATTTCAGCTCCAACTTCTAAGTTAGAATCTTCTAATTTAAATTCTTTTATATGTCTTTTAACAGCAACTCCAGCTTTGTCAAATTGACCTTTTGTTGGCTTGTTAACTAATTTTTCTCTTATATCTCCAAAAGCAACCTTAACTGCTTCATATCCGTCAGTTTCTACTGTTTTCTTTTGAATTACTACGCATGGACCAGCTTCTACAACTGTTACTGGAACTACTTTTCTATTTTCATCAAATATTTGAGTCATTCCTAATTTTCTACCCATTATAGCTTTTTTCATTTAATACACCTCCTACTTATTAGCGGACCACATAGTGATCATAATAGTTAGTAATAGTTATCTATTACCCGTACAAATAAAGTGTTTCACAATATGTACGTTTTTACTATAGTTTTATTTCTATGTCTACACCTGCTGGTAAATCTAATCTCATTAAGGCATCAACAGTTTTTGGTGATGGGCTTAATATATCGATTAATCTTTTGTGTGTTCTTATTTCGAACTGTTCTCTAGAATCTTTGTATTTGTGAACTGCTCTTAATACTGTTATTACATCTTTTTCAGTTGGTAGTGGTACTGGACCAGCTACTTTAGCTCCTGTAGATTTAGCAGTTTCAACTATTCTCTCAGCTGATTGATCTAATATTGTGTGATCAAATGCTTTTAATCTGATTCTTATTTTTTGTTTTGACATTGTTTTCCCTCCTTTTCATCGCACGCTATACTTCTTACGCGCAACAGCGGATGTTCTGTAAACTGTACCGGGTGTTGCACCGTCTTTTAGACAATGCCTCGAACAGTAAAACTCCGTCGCCCAATTCATGATCAGGCATGCTCGGTGAAGAATTCCCCGGAAGTCCGGCAACCTCTTACCTCATCGCTGTTACCACTTTGCAACTTCTACATTATATCGTATTTAAGTTGCATTTACAAGTATTTTTTTAAATTTTATTTAATAGTTTTTATTACTAATTTTTAGTATACTAATAATTATTTTTTTTATTAATTAAGGAGAAGGGCGTCCCCTTCTCCTTAAAACCTAGGTATTATATTATCATGTATACACTCTTAAGTCAATTTTTTTTGACTTGAAATTATTGGTGTTATATTACTCTACTATAGAAGTAACAACTCCTG
>NZ_CCAT010000043.1 GCF_000612845.1 Clostridium ihumii AP5 | reverse complement strand
ATTGATTTAGAAAATCTTATTAATTTGTGTTTTATTTTCAAGACCTGAACCCAAGGACGGGTTCAGCGCCTGCCTAGACAGGACGTCGATTCAGCCGTTTAGTCTTGAAAATAAAATAGCAAATTCATTAGAGTTTCTTTGAAATTTTTATGAATAACGTTTTAAATAATTACTGCTTCTTGGAATAACACTATTCTCATTTAATACTTGAATAATTTCATTTTTTAGCTTGGAACTCTATAAAAATACAATTAGAATTTTAAGTTCTAATTGTATTTTAAAATTATATCATATAATCTTCAAATATGGTTTTAAAATCATTTATATTGAAAGTATCACTTTCAATTTTATATAAATTTTCATTTATACCTATTTGGTTTGTATCAAAAATTGTAATATATAAGAAACATTATCATTATTGATGAATTGTATTATGAAACTATTGTTGGAATTTTCAATTCTCTTCAAAAATTGTTTGTTTATAACTTGCTTACTTAAATACTCAAAAAGTTCATTTACTTTCTTCTTATCTTCTATACTGTATTTATTAGAAGTTGAAGTTTCACATATTTCAATTGTATTATAATCAAATGTATTATAATCAAATTTAGTAAGTTTATTTGAAAAAGTTGTATCTATATTATATTCACTAATAATTAGTATGCTAATTATTAGTATTAGTGGGATAACAAGTATTAAAAAATTCTTTTTACTAGTCATATTAAAAAACTCCTAATGTTAATTATATCTTTTTATAGATTCAATAAAATACCTATGTTCAGTACTATATATAGAACCCTTAACTTCAATTTCTTTATTAAGTTCTAGTAATTTATCAAAGGTTTTATCTACAGTAAACTCAGGAAATTCCCAAGGAATAATTTTGACATAGTAAACAAGAGCACCTATGTCATAGAAATATGTTTTAGGGAAAAATTCACCACTAGATAGAACTTCCAAATCACATGTATTGCATTCATTTAGAAGTTCATTTAGACCTAAATCATGGTTGATTATATTTGGAACTTCTCCAAGAAGAAATTTAGACATTTCAATATTGTTTTTCCCGCCAACTTGTTGAGTTATAAATTTTCCACCTGGCTTTAATATTCTAGTTACTTCTGATAAAGAAAAAGACTCATGTTTATTTATGATTAAATCAAAATAATTATCTTCAAAAGGTAAATTATTATCATCAGTAACTTCTCTAACTTCTATATCATAAGGTTTTAATATGTTGGTACAAAGAATTAAATTTGGTTTATATGATTCTGTTGCATAAAATCTTGCTTTTTTTCGATTTAATGACAATAAAAACTCTCCTCCACCAGTACCCATATCAAGAACGGTTATATAATCTTTAATGTTATTTTCAACTATTTCTTTATAATTCCAAGGCAATGTATCTTCACTTATTCTATTATTTATATAGGAAAAATCCCAGCCTTTAAAAGTATGATTTTCTTCATGTTTCCAGTAATTTTTTAAATCTTCTAAATTCATAAATTACACCCCTTCATTTATATTATAAGTTATAAATTTCTTGTAGTGTAATGTTTGATAACATTTAAATTTAGCTCGATGTTATATTGCTATCAAATATTACACCGAGCAGTTCCCTGTTTTTAAAAGCATATTAAACTCCTCTTCTCTTTTATAAATATACATTAATTATAATATGAATAAAATATTATATATACATTTATGAAAAAAATTTACATAAATTTTAATGATTTATTTAGTTTTTTATATAGAAAATACATCATAGCTAAGCTATGATGTATTAGAAAGTTTATAAATTGAATTCTGTTTCTTTTATATTTTCATAAAAATAAGTGTTACTAGTTTGTACATATGGTACAAGCCATATGAAACCTATTCCACAAGTTATTATAGAAAGAATTGCCCAGCCTATAAAACTTAATTGTAAGCAAAAATAATCCCATTTATGACCGTCCATCATTTTCTTACTTTTATCAATAGCATCTAATGCAGAAATTTCAGGATTATCTGCTATTATATAAAATGTCATTGAATATTTAATTCCAGCAATAATACCCGGAATTATAAGTAATAAAGTCCATAATGCCATAAATATAGTCATTAATACTTGTGCAATTAATGATGTTACATAATTACTAAATCCTTTAAATAAGTCCTCTAAATCAAAATCTCTAACTCTTATAAATTTTAAAAAGCATATTGCCAAGCCTAAATATAGAGGTGCAAATAGAAGAACATCTATTAGTATATTTACTGAAAATAGATGTGTACTTGGAACAAGATTTAATCCAAATTCAAAATGATATATATCTATTTTCCCAAAAATAAACTCTAGTCCCCATTTAAATAATCCTATTATTAAACATACTAATATAGGTGCACCCCAATGACCTTTTAACTGATTTCGTGCGTTTTCTCTTAATGTAGAATTAGCTACATAATTAGTGCTCATTTTATACCTCCAACATTTTAAAATTTTTCATAATATAGTATATTATACAACAAATTTTAATATACTATATAACTTTATAAATATTTTATATTTTAATTTATACATTTATTAATTGATAGTATTAGTTTAAAATTTAATTCCTACTTTTTTATTTGTAATCAGTTTAGAACTATAAGATAATATATCCAAACGTCATTAGACAAGGTTGAAACAATTGCACTTTTCACTTGGTTATCAACATGATAATAGAATAAACTATAAGTTTAATAGTATCATTTGATAAAGAGATTACTTTAAATTTAAGTTTGGAACACTATAGTAATGTAAATTTATATATAATAAAAAAGTGATTTTTAGATATAAAATCACTTTTTTATTAAGCTTAGAATAGATACTTTATTTAATAAGCATATTAGTAGCTCTATTTAAAATACCAGTTATATATGCGATTAAAATACCATAATTAGTTATTGGAACGTTTTGCTCCTTACATAAGGCTATTCTATTTATAATAGTTTTCCTATTTACCATGCATCCACCACAATGAATTACTAAATCATAATCTTTAATATTTAATGGAAAATCACAACCACTTTTAAAATCATATTGAAGTTTAAGATTAGTAAATTTATTAATCATATTAGGTATTTTAATTCTTCCAATGTCTTCATGTGATGTATTGTGAGTACAATTTTCACAAATTAGAACTTTAGATTTATCATTTAAAAATTTTATACTTTTAGCACCTTCTATAAAAGTATTTAAATCTCCTTTTTGTCTAGCAAAAAGAATAGAAAAACTTGTCAAATTTATTGAAGAATTAACTATAGATGAAACTTTTTTGAAAGCTTGAGAATCAGTTATTACAAGCTTAACATCCGTAATATCATTTAATGCATACTCAAGTTCAGTATCTCTTACAACGTATGCTTTTGCACCATAATCTAAACATTCTCTTATACATTGTACTTGTGGAAGTATCAATCTACCTTTTGGAGCTTCAGAGTCTATTGGGACTACTAATATAATCTTGTCATTATAAGAAAGCAAATCTCCAATTAAAGGTAACTCCTCATCTAAGTGTTTTAGATTTTCTATGAGTTCATTTTTAAAAATGTCTATACCTATATCTGTAGTAGTTGATATAAATTGGGCATTTCTAAATTTATCTTTTAGCTTCTTCAAATCTTCATCACTTAATTTATCAATTTTATTAAAAACTAATAAGTGAGGTATATTAAATTTTTTAAAATTTAACTTCATTTTTTCATAATAAGACAAATCTATATCTAAAGAATCTATAACATAAATTGCAAAGTCGGTTTTAGTAAGCATTTCTAAAGTTTTATTAATTCTAAGTTTAGAAAGTTCACTATTATCATCAATGCCAGCAGTATCTATAAAAAGTACTGGTCCTATAGGTAATAATTCCATTGCTTTTAAAACTGGATCAGTTGTTGTACCTTTGACTTTAGAAACTAAAGAAATATCTTGATTTAAGAGTTTATTTATTATTGATGATTTACCAACATTAGCTTTACCATATATGCCAATGTGTTTTCTATTAGAATTAGGCGTATTATTCATAAAATTCTCCTTAAATATATAAATCTCTATAACCTTTTTTTAATTTTTCTAAATTAGATTTAACTAAGTCTTTAATGTCTTCCCTTTTTATATGATCTAAATTATTTAATATAGTTTTTTCTACTTTTTCAATAAAGGCTTTGTCGCCATAATCTAATGCATATTCCATTAAGGTTGTCATAGCATTAGGTTCGCATACATTTTGTATCTCACCAGATTTTGCAAGGCTCATAAACCTTTCACCAGTTCTACCTTTTCTATAACACGCAGTACAATAACTTGGAATATATCCATCATCTAACAATTCATTTAAAACTTCTAATGGTGTTCTTCTATCTGCAGTTTTAAATTGCTCAACATTTTCCCCATTTTCCTCTTTTTCATATCCACCTACACCAGTATTAGAACCTGCACTGACTTGAGATACACCATATTTAAGTGCTTCACATCTCATACTTTCACTTTCTCTAGTAGAAAGTATTATACCTGTAAAAGGAACTGCTATTCTTATTATTGCAATAATTTTCTTGAAAGTTTCATCATCAACTAAATGAGGAAATTGTTTCAAATCCATACCTTCAGCTTTACGTAATCTAGGAACGGATATAGTATGAAATCCAACATTAAATTTTTCTTCTAGATGTTCATTGTGTATCATTAGTGATAAAACTTCATATTTGTAGTCTGAAAGTCCAAAAAGCACACCGCCACCTACATCATCAATTCCACCTTCCATTGCTCTATCAAAGGCTGTTAAATGATATTCATAGTCTGATTTAAGTGAATTTGGATGCATTTTATCATAAGAATTTTTATTATAAGTTTCTTGAAAAAGTATATAAGTTCCGATATTTGCATTTTTAAGTTTTCTATAATTTTCAACTGTTGTAGCAGCTATGTTTACATTAACTCTTCTAATTTCTCCATTTTTATTTTGAGTTTTATAAATAGTATCTAAACATTCAAGAACATACTCGATAGGTGCATTAACAGGATCTTCCCCAAGTTCTAAAGCCAGTCTTTTATGACCCATTTTTTCTAAAATTTTAACTTCTTTAGCAACTTCACTTTGACTTAATTTTCTTCTTTCAAATTTATTACATCTTTTGTAACCACAATAGACACAGTTATTAACACAATAATCACTAACATAAAGAGGTGCAAATAAAACTATTCTTTTACCATAAATACTTTCTTTTATTTCACCAGCTATTTTATACATTTCCTCTATTTGTTTTGAGTCTTTAATTTGAAGAAGTACAGCAATATCTTTATGAGTTAAACCTTTTTTTATCTTAGCCTTTTCTAAAACTTTTTGAATATCTTCTTTTGTTGCAGTTTTAGCATCTTGTAAAATATTTTCTATATAATCATTATTAATAAACATAAAATCCCCTACTTTCAATCTTTAATTTTACTATTACCTATACTCTCATCTATTTCAAATCCGATAGATTTAAGACTATTTTCTATTTCTAATTTACACTCTGCGGATTCCCCATTTGTATATGCTTTATTGTTATATAGTAAGTATTTATTTCTAACTTCTATTGGAGAAAGATTAGGCATAATAACATTTGCACCAGCTTTTATACCTTTTTCTCGTCCAAATTTATCTAATGTACCAAGTGCTGTCGTGGCTGGAAGTAAAATTTTAGGACTTAATAATCTAATTAATGCTAACATTACAATAGTTTTTTCTACAGTTCCAGAGCATTCATTTTTAAGCTCAGTATCTTTATGAGGAATAAAAGGACCTATACCACACATATGTGGATTAAGCTCTTTTATATATCTTAAATCCTGAACTAAATGCTCATTTTTTTGAAAAGGAAGTCCTACCATAAAACCGGCCCCAATTTCATAACCAATTTTTCTTAAGTTTAAAAGACACTTACGTCTATTTTCAAAACTAGCATCAGGATGAAATCTATTATAAAGTTCATTGTTAGCAGTCTCATGTCTCAAAAGATATCTATTTGCACCAGCCTTAAACATTTTCTCATAAGAGTCATAACTTTTTTCTCCTAATGAAAGTGTAATTGCAGAATTAGGACACTCTTTCTTTATATTCTTTATAATCTCTATCATTTTATTATCATCAAAGTATGGATCTTCACCACTTTGAAGGACAAATGTTTTATATCCTAATTTATCACCAGTTTTTACAGAAGTCATAATTTCATCTAATGATAATCTATATCTATGAGCATATTTATTGGAACATCTTATTCCGCAATATAAACAATTTTTAATGCAATAATTACTAAATTCTATTAATCCCCTAATATATACTTTATTACCATAAAACTTTAGCCTAGTTTCATTAGCTTTTTTTATCAAAAATTCTCTATTTTCTGAATTCAAATTATCTAGTATATATAGAATCTTTTCATCCTCTAAATTATTAGTTTTATATAATTCTTCTATATATTTATTTACTTTCAAAATACTCATTTAGCTTATTTCCTAATTAAGTTCTACTTTTGATATAGATGTTTTAACTGAAACACCATTTATATTTCCAAGTTTTCCAGTAAGACTATTAATTTCATCTAAATCACCAGTTACTACTATAGATATTACAGAAACACCTTCTTCAAAAGGTATACCCATTCTTCCACGTATGCTTCCTCTAAAATTTGTAATAATTTTATTAAATTCAATTTGACATTCTGTAGGATTTTCTAAAATTGCACTTATTACTGCTATTTTTTTCATATTAATCTCCCCTTAATAAAAAATAAAAACCTAGTTTTCTTTAAATAAAGAAAACTAGGTTTTGAAATCATAAATAATATAAAATTCCAAGCTTAAATTTTAAATAATCCCTTTATCAAATGATAATTCTATAATTAAAGTTTATTCCTATCATGGCATTTGCAACCAATTAACAATGATGGTTAATATTATTCATTTCTAATTTTCACATTCATTGTCCATTATAAATTTTAAAAAAACTTAGCATTAAAATTATCAATTGAAATCTGAATAACTTAAAATTTTAAGTTTAAACTTGAATTCCTATAGATACAACTTTACCCCATAATTAGTTTTCTTTCAGCTTAGAAGTTTCTTTGCTGTTAGATATAGGGAAACAAGCTCGAATTTAAAACTATTTTTTTAGCTGTAAATATATTGCTTTCAAAAGAAATACTTACTGTAAAATGATTCCGAGCTGGTCTCACTCTTAAGGGTGTCCAAGTTTTTGAACTAATAATTATTAAGATGAACTTGGAACCCTATATATAAAACAAATATAAATGAAAATAAACTTATGTAAAAAGAATACTCTCTAAACATATGAATAAAATCATTTTCTGATTTCATAATAATACTTTATGAAATATATGTCAATTATATACATAAAAAATAAATTATAGGTATTATAACTATTAATCCTAACAAATTATATAAAGTAAAAACTTTAATATAATTATTATTCTCGTTTTTTACTTCTTTTACATATAGTTTATATGAAATAAGACTGGCTAAAGAAGCTATTAAGGTACCCATACCACCTATATTTACACCTAGCAATAATTCTTTTGAATAGTTTGTAAAATTTGATATAAGCATAGTTGCAGGTACATTACTTATTATTTGACTAGATAATATACTATAAAAATATGTACTTTTACTACTATTAAATAAATTTTCCATGAAAATTTTTACTTCTTCCATAGAAGATATATTTCCTATGAATATGAAAAAAGCAACAAAAGTTAAAAGTAATGAATAATCAACTTTTTTGAAAAGACTTTTATCTAAAAATACCACAAAAATTATTGTTAAAATAAAAGTAATTTTATAATCAATAATTTTAAATACTGATAAAATTACTAAAAAAAATAAAGCTACTACTAAAAATATTTTATTTTTATCCTTAATTTCTATTTTTTCTACATTGAAATTCAATTTAAAATCTTTTTCTTTAAATATTAAAATTGATAAAAAGACTAAACCTATTAATATTAATGGGAAAGTTGATTTTAAAAAAGATATTATATTCATGTTATAAAAAGAATAAATAAACAAGTTTTGTGGATTTCCCATTGGTGTTAATGCACTACCTAAATTAGCACCTAAAGTTTGAAATACTATAGTTTTTAAAGCATTAATATTTGCCTTTTTACTAGTTATTATGGTAAGTGGAACAAAAGTAATTAGAGCTACATCATTTGTTACAAACATTGCTGAAAAAAATGTTATAAAAACTAAGACTAAGTTTACTTTTCTAGAGGTTGTACATTTTTCTAGCAAAGTAATTGCAATTTTATCTAATACTTTAAATTTATTTAATGCTGCAACAATTACCATTAAATTAAATAGTAAAATTAGTACCTTAAAATCAATATATTCTAACTTTGGCATAGAAATTAATGAAGTTATTAGTGCTAGTAGTGTCGCTATTATTAGAACACATTCTTTTTTAAAAAAAATTATTATTTTATTATTTTTCATAACAGTATCACCTATATACAATTTATTTACATAAGAAAACATGCTTATTATATTTAAAAGCATGTTTTGATTAAAATTATTCTTTATCCTTATAATTTATATTAATCATTTGAGTGTCATCCATATCTTTCTTTACTTCTACAAAATCAGTATCTACTACTTTAGCTTTTTGAGTAAAATATTCACTCTCATTACTTTGTTTATTATAATTTTTATATTTAGTGCCATCACTATTTTTCACTAAATTATTTATAGTATTTATTGCAGATGAAGTTACTTTTTTAGCTACTTCACTTGTGATTTCTACACCTTTGTTAACAACTACTTCTGCTGATTCTCCTGCTTTATCTATATTACTTTTTATTTCAGTACCAAGATTTTTACCTTTTTCTGCAAATTTGTCTTTTTCACCTTCTTGTTTAGATATATTTTCTCTAACAATTCCAAAAACATCTGCAGTAGCTTCTATTCCGATTTTTGAAGCAGTACCAACAACTTTCATACCATTTTTAACAACTTTGCCCAATATAGTCATTTAAATTACCTCACTATCTATCCTTTAATATATAATTATTCATACTTTTTAAAAAAATTCTAAGTTTTTTCTTATATTTTTAATTTTAACTTATTCTTATAATTTTAATCATAATATAGGGTTTTAATTTCAAATTCAAAATGACATCTTTATCAAAAATATAATCCTAGAGTTACAAATTATTCATATTTTCATATTTGAAATCAATTTAAAATTAAAAATTAATATATCCAAATGTTGCTATGCAAGGTTGAAACCTCGCATATATGTGAATTTGCACGTTTTATTTTTCCTTTGTGGCTAAAATGTATAACACCTTAGTAGCTGAGGTTTTAACTTTGCCGGTCTTTGATTTGGATGCAAATAATGAAAATAATATATCCTAGTAACGTTTAGCAAGAATGAATTCTCGCCTACAAAGATGATAATGACATTTAAGAATAGAAATACTTAAAAACTCAATTTTAATATTTACTTTTAATTTTCCATTAAATTAATTACAATTCTCACTTGAAACATGAACAATTTTATTTTCATATTTGAACTCTATATTATTATACATATTTTTATGTACTTATATCAACAAGTATAACTGAATATAATACAAATTTAAACATTAAAATATAGATTTATTGTATAAACTACAAATAAATGTTAGAATTATTGTAAATATACTATAAAAGGAGTGCTAGTTTATGACAAATATTTCTTATAAGAAAAGTGAAAACAAATTTATAAGTAAAACTTTTCTTTATATGGCTATGGGTTTAGTATTAACATTTGCAGTTGCATATCTAGTTTCAATTAATCCATTCTTTATCAATTTAATATACTCTAATGGAATGATCTTATTTACAGTGTGTGCTATTGAAATTGGATTAGTTGTAATTATTAATAGAAAGCTTGAAGATATATCTTCTAAAGCAGCTTTGGCATTATTTCTATTATATTCTGCTGTTAGTGGAATAACCTTTGCAACTATTTTTACAATGTATGCATTAAATTCTATAATAACTGTATTTATAATATCAGCTGTAATGTTTTTTTGTGCAAGTATGATTGGTATAAAGTCTGAAAAAGATTTATCAACAGTTGGAAGAATAGCAATTATGGCTCTTATGGGGATTATAATTGCTAGTATATTAAATATTTTTATAGGTTCTGGAGGTTTGTATAATGCAATAAGTTACATCGGTGTATTCTTATTTTGTGGTTTAACTGCATATGATATGCAAAAAGTTAAGCATATACATATGAACTCATATGAACTAAGTAGTCAAGATGTAAGTAAATATGCAATAATTGCAGCATTAGAACTTTATCTTGATTTAATAAATTTATTTATATATCTTTTAAGAATAATTGGAAAAAGAAAATAGATTTATAAAGAAATAGAGATATCTTTTTTATTAAGATATCTCTATTTTTATATTGGGAACCAGTTGACAATTGAAAATTTACAGTTCTTTTAAATTGGAAATTCAATTTAAAAATTTACTGCCCATTGTTAATTTTAAAAATATAGATTAATAATTAGCGTTAAAATTCTCAACTGAAAGATGAATAACGTTTTAAATAATTCCTGTTTCTTGGAATACTACTATTCTCGTTTAAATTAATTCATCATATTCTTTTCTTAATTGTTCTCTAAAATCAGGATGAGCAATATTAATTAAAAGTTCTGCTCTTTCTCTTAAAGATTTTCCTCTTAAATCTGCAATTCCATATTCAGTAACTATATACTGTACATCATTTCTTGTTGTAGTTACAGCTGCACCTTTATCTAAGCATGAAACTATTCTGGAAATTTTACCTTTAGCTGCTGTTGATGGCATTGCTAAAATTGACTTACCACCTTCAGCCATACTTGAACCTCTAACATAGTCTACTTGTCCACCAACACCACTAAATTGTTTAGTTCCAATAGTTTCAGAAACTACTTGTCCCATTAAATCTACCTGAATACAAGAATTTATTGAAACCATTTTATAATTTTGCATTATCACTTTTGGATCATTTACATAATCAACTGGATATAATTCTACTTCTGGATTATTATCTACAAAATCATATAATTTTTTAGTTCCCATCAAAAATGTAACAATCATTTTATCTTTATGAAGTGTTTTTCTTTTATTTGTAATGACACCTTCATTATATAAATCAACAACCCCATCAGAAATCATTTCTGAATGAATGCCTAAATCTTTCTTATCCTTTAAAAACATTAAAACAGCATCAGGTATAGAACCTATTCCAAGTTGTAATGTTGAACCATCTTCTATAAGTTTTGCACAATTCATGCCAATAGCTTTTTCTACATCACTTATTTTTGAAGGTTTAAGCTCAACTAATGGATAATTAGTTTCTACTAAATAATCCATATCACTTATATGAATAAAATTATCACCAAAAGTTCTAGGCATATTTTCATTAACTTCTGCTATTATAAGTTTAGCATTTTCTGTTGCAGGTTTTGTATAGTCGCAAGAAGTACCAAAACTACAATAACCATGCTCGTCTGGTTTAGACACTTGAAGCATAACTACATCTATAGGCATATGACCTTCTTTAAATAATCTAGGAGCTTCTGAAAAGAAACACGGAGTGAAATCTGCTCTTCTTTCATTTACAGCTTTTCTTGTACTAGCTCCTATAAAAAGAGCATTGTGTCTAAAATGATCTTTCATTTCAGAATTTGTATACTCTCCTGGTCCTAGTGCAACCATATGAACTATCTCTACATTGTGATAGTTTTCATGATTAGTAACCATTGCTTTAACTAAATCTTTAGGTTCTCCAACAGCATGAGCTATAACAACTCTGTCTTCAGATTTTATATGTTTAACAGCTTCACTTGCTGATATTAATTTACTTTTATAAATTTCGCTTAAATTCATAACTGTCACCTTAATAACCCTTTATATTATTCTTTTATTCCAGCTATAGTTTTAGCAAGTTTTTTCTTAGCTTCTAAATTTCCTTGTCTAGAAATCATTATTCTTTGTGCTTGTGGAGAACCAGCTCCATGCATTGATTCAGTTCTATATCCAACAGCGGAAGCACCTAAACACATGTTTTCAATTAATCTTAAAATTCTCATTCTATCTTCTGTAGGAACAGATGCCACACCTTTAAAATATTTTTTGCATATATCTCCTACTTCTGGTGAATTAAAATCTTTTGCAGATGGCATTGTAACCATTAATCCACCGGCTATGTCTTCAGCTAATCTACAAATTTCATATGGGAATCTTGTGACATTTTGCTTACAAACGTTTGCAAGTAACAAATCAATTTCATAGTTACCAGCTTCAGTTTTCTTACCTTCAGCAGAACAAGCGATTCCACAACAATATAGTGTTTCATTTAAATGAATCATTTCTATTAATTTATCTTTAAGATGGCTTGCTTTAGGAACTCCATTATAATCTGCTGCTACTGCTGCGGCACCTATTAATACATCACCAACACCAACTTTACATCCACCGTAACTTTGTCTATGATATCCTGCAAATCTTTCAACTAACATTCCAGCAAATTCATATTCTTTACAAAGGAATATTCTATCATCAGGAACAAAAACATCATCAAATACAACTAAGGCTTCTTGTCCACCAAAATTTTTATTTCCTAAATCTACATCTGCATTTTCTTCAAGTTTTCTAGTGTCACAAGATTGTCTTCCAAGAATCATTAATAGACCTTCAGCATCTGTAGGAATAGCAAATGATACAGCATATGCTTTATCTTCTTCTTTCATTGCAATTGTAGGCATTATTAAATGTTCATGAGAGTTTATAGAACCAGTTTGATGAGCTTTAGCACCTCTTACAACAATACCATCCGGTCTTCTTTCAACAATGTGTAAGAATAAATCAGGATCTTCTTGTTTACTTGGTGATAATCCTCTATCTCCTTTAGGATCTGTCATAGCTCCATCAACAGTTAAATCGTTTTCTTGAACAAATTTTAAATATTTCACAAAATTCTCATGATAATGAGTTCCATGAGCTTTATCTATTTCAAAAGTTGTAGAATATACAGCATTAAATGCATCCATACCTACACATCTTTGAAAACAAGTTGCAGTTTTTTGACCAACTAATCTTTGCATTTTAACCTTTTTAACTAAATCATCTGTACTTTGATGTAAATGACAAAAACGATTTACTATTTCTCCTGTAAGATTAGATTTTGCAGTCATTAAATCTTTATATTCATCTTGTTGTGCTAAATCATAAGTCATAGCAACTGAATTTATTGATGGTCTAACAATTGGATGATCTACAAAATTTTCAACCCTTTCGCCTAAAACGTAAACTTTTGTTTTTAATTTTCTTAAACTTTCAATGTACTCTGCACCTGTCATTAGTGACATAACATTCAACTCCCCTTTTAATATAATATGTTTTCATGTCACTATAACAAAGCAATTTATATGCCAACCTCATTTACTTATTAAGTATTTTCTTCGCTATATCAATTAATTCATCACCAACACCTTGTGCCAATTTTACACCTTTGATTTCTTTTAGTTCTTCTTTAAGTAGTATTGACACAGTGTCTTCAAGAGTTTTACTAGCTGATGGACAATTAGCACATGCACCTTTAAATCTAATTGTAACTATATTATCATTAAATTTAACTAATTCAGCTTCTCCACCATGATTTAACAATATTGGATTAATTTTTTCATTTAGAACTTTTTTTATATTATTTTCCATAAATAAATCCCCCATTTTTGTTGCAAATTTGCAACTTTTTTTGTAACTATCTTGTAAAAATAAAATTTAATATAATAATTTACATTTTAAGTTGAGATAAACATCATCAAAATATTAAATTTACATGAATATTGTGACTTTTCTTTATTCTAATAGTACATATTATTTTTTAAAATATAAATATTGCAACTTTGCATTTATGGTGCATTTTTGCAACAAGTATATTTTTTACATTTTAATATAAACATTTTAACTACCTCCTATCTTTATATAAAAAATGAAGGTCCTAATTTTACTTTTCCCGTATATATACAAATATGTTATCATTTAAGAATAAATTTATCAATTTTAAAATTTGCCTATTATATTTTTTTTACTTTAGTTAATAATAGTATTAATACATATTATAGTTTTATTAATTTATATAAAATTATAATAAAACTAAGGAGGAATATTTTATGGCAGAAATTTTTAAAATTAATGATGCTCATGGAAACACAGTAGAAATGGAGTTAATTGACAAGCTATTTGTAGATAATAAAGAATACATAATAGCTGGACCTAAAAATGCTAATGAAGCTTATGCTTATAGAGTTACTCATTTAGGTAGTGAAGTTCAATATGATTCTGTAAGCAAAGGACCTGAATTTGATAAAGTGTTGAAGGAATATAATAAAGCTATGTAGTTTTTAAGGAAAGGAAGATTGTTATGAAAAGTCATAAAAAAGTTGTAGAAGAAAATGAAAAATATTATAAAGAAAAATTTAGAAACTCTGGACATCTTCCAGATAAGAATACATTTGAACCAACAAAATTAAATCCGGGAGAAGCACATACAAATATAAATAAAAACTTTTAATATTTAAAGTTACATAAAAACAGCAAAGTTATTAGTTTAACTTTGCTGTTTCTATTTATAAAATACTCTCTTTTATATACTCTACTAAAAAATCATTAAATTTAATTAAGTTTTCAGTGTTTTTGAAAGTACCTTGAGCTATTTTAGGACTTCCACCACCTTTACCATCAAATTGACATATGTTTTCTTTAAATAGATTGCCACAATTAATATTATATACTCCACTATAATTTAATAATATTTTATTATCCAATTTAGATGATAATATTATTATTAAATTATCTGTATCCATAAATTCTTTATTATATAATTGTACATCTTCAAAGCTTTCATCTTCAAATACAATATTTAAAATATTGCTATCACATTCCTTTAAAAGCTCAATGGAATTCATTTTAATAAATTTTTCTTTTAAAGTTCTTATTTGCTTATTTAAATCTTTTATAGTGTCCATTTGAGTTTTAGCTTTATTTAAAACATCTTCTTGTTTACATTCGAATAACCTTGAAATATCAGAAGCAAATTTTAGCTTATTATTATAATCATTAAAAACTCTATTACCACATATAAAATAAATTCTAGTTCCAGTTTTATTTTTTTCATATTTCAATATTTTAATATTTTCAACTTCACATGTATTTTGAACATGAATTCCACAACACCCACTAAAATCAAAGTTACCTATTTGGACTACTCTTATTGGACCATCAATATTAATTTTTTTTCTTAAAGTTATTTCGTATCTATCTAAATTATCTACAACATATGATTTAATAGGTAAATCTGTTGCAATAATATCATTTGCTAGTTCTTCTACTGATTTTATCTTAGCATCATCAATATCTTGAGTATCAATATCTATACTTACGTAATCATCACCTAAGTGAAATGATGTATTATTAGTTCCTAAAATTTGGTGAAAAGCAGCTGATAATATATGCTCACCACTATGTTGCTGCATATAATCAAACCTTTTTTCAAAATTTATTTCACCATTAACTTTTTCATCTACTAATTTTTCATCCATTACATGATAGATTTCACCATCTTTTTCATAAACATAATTTACTTTTAATTTATTAATATATCCAGTATCACATGGTTGGCCGCCACCTTCTGGATAAAAAGCTGTTGAATCTAATAAAACATGATATTTACCATCTATAAATTTTATTTCCTTAATTTTAGCATTAAAATGCTTTAAATATGGAGTATCATAATATATTTTTTGTGTCATATTTTAAACCTCGCAATTAATAAAATATTTTTAGTATTTATATAGACTTACAAAATTTACATTTAAATCTTTATTTAAACAAAAGCAATTAAAATATAAATTTTACCTATAATATTAAAATACGCTTTAGATTTTTTAAATTATAGCATATTTTTGAAAAAAACTTAAACATATACTTACTATATTTATTTAATTATATAAGTTACAATATATTTTATATTATAATTCCTTAAGACTTCTCAATCTGTTTTTTATTTTACTCTCATACCCAATTTCAGTAGGTTCATAATATACCTTGTTTTTTATTTTATCTGGAAGATATTGTTGCTTTACATAATGATATTTAAAGTTATGAGGATAAATATACTTTTCTTTATCACCATATAGTCTTTCAGCACCACTATAGCCCTTTTCCCTTAAATGAATTGGAACTTCCCCAATATCTTCATTTTGTACATCATTTAATGCACTGTTTATAGCATTATAAGCTGCATTGCTTTTAGGTGCACTTGCTACATATGTAACAGCTTGAGAAAGTAAAATTCTAGCTTCGGGCATTCCAATTTTAGAAATACCATCTAAACAAGCATTTGCTATTAGTAGTGCATAGGGATCTGCATTACCAACATCTTCAGATGCACATATTAAAATTCTTCTAGCAATGAATTCAATATCCTCACCTGCATAAAGCATTCTAGCTAAATAATGAACAGCAGCATTAGGATCTGAGCCCCTCATACTTTTAATAAATGCAGATATTATATCATAGTGATTATCACTATTTTTGTCATATGTTATATGTTTTTTTTGGATACATTCTTCAATAGTTCCAATATCTATGATTATAACTCCTTCTTCATTTTTATTTGTAGTTAAAACTGCAAGCTCAAGTGCATTTAATGCTCTTCTACCATCACCATTAGAAGATTCAATTAAAAACTCTAAAGCTTCTTTCTTTAATTCTATATTTAAATTTCCAAATCCTCTTTTTTTATCAATCAAAGCTTTTTTTATTAATTTTTTTATATTATCCTTAGTTAATGGATTTAATTGAAATATCATTGCTCTAGATAAAAGAGCTTTATTAACTTCAAAAAATGGATTTTCTGTTGTAGCACCTATAAGAATAATTCGCCCTTTCTCAACATGTGGAAGTAAGGCATCTTGTTGACTTTTATTAAATCTATGAATTTCATCTATAAAAACTATAGTTTTTTTATTTTCCATTTTCAAATCATCATCAGCTTTTTCTATAGTTTCCCTAAGTTCCTTTAAATTACTTGTAACAGCATTTAATGATTTAAAATTACTACTAGTTGATTTTGCAATAACTCTTGCTAAACTAGTTTTTCCTGTTCCTGGTGGTCCATATAGGATTAGAGATGACAATCTATCTGCGCTTATAGCTCTATATAAAAGTTTACCTTTTGATAGAATATGTTCTTGTCCTATATAATCATCTAGGCTTTCTGGTTTTAATCTTTCTGCTAATGGAGCATTAGAAGAATATTCTTTTTCTTCAGTTGGATTTATATCAAAAAGACTAATATTTTTAAAACTCATATTTATAAACCTTTCCTAAAATAAATTATTAAGTTTAAATGGTATAAATAAACATACCATTTATATTTTATGGTATGTTTATTATATCAAATTATTTTTCCTTTAGGATAAAAATAATTTAATTAATTATATTAAAATTATTTACATAAATCTGCTAATTATAACTTTTTTATATAAATTGTATAGTCGTTATTTTTAAATTCTACATTGTATAACAACTTTTCAAAAATTTTACATGAACCAATATTGCTATTTCTAACATATGCAACTAATTCATTTACATCTTTAAATTGGTTTTTGTTATCTTTTATATAGTTTTCAGCTAATTTTATAGCATTAAGTCCAAAACCTTTATTACGATAATTTTTATCTATACTATAACTATATACCACTTTAATTTTTTCTTTAGATATTTTTATTTGACCAATTTCATAATTATTATCCATAATTATGAAATGATGTATATTGGGATTTTCAATATTTTTCAAAAAATCAAATTCAAAGCTATGTCGAGAAACTTTTTGAGTATATCTTGCATTTTTTCTTACATCTTCATCATTAATCCATTGAAATAATTTATCAAAATCTTTTAATGTAACCCTTCTTAACTCCATATATTTTCCCCCATCATAGTATTTAGTTTTTCATTTTAACTTTAAATAAATTTTGTTTCTTGACACAATACTATTTAAAATTGTAACCTAAATAATTTCTTGTTTTATCATAAATTCTTAAAACATATTAAAAAATTATTTTTCTATATAAAAGCACATTAAGGAAAATAACAAATCAAATATATATTATTTGGTAAGCTATCTTCCTTAACATGCTTAGTGCTTAAAATTAAAATATTTTATTATTCTTGTTCTTGTTCTTGTTCACTTAAAAATTCAGTTAAGTCAGTAGAAGTGCTTTTAGCAAAGGCTAAGAAAACATCCTCATCAATTTCTTTAAATTGTCTAGTATTAACTACAACTAAATCTCTCATTAATAATTTGATGTCTATTTTTCCTACAACTTTAACCATATCAATTTTAGTTAAAGCTCCTAGTATTCCTTCAAACTCTTTTGTGTTTGAAATAACTGCATTATTTGATTTTGGGAATGAAGCTCTATCATCTAATGTAACACATCCATAAAATTCACCAAATTCATCATATAATTCTAATGCTATATTATTCGTATTTAAGTATCTTTCTAATGCACAAGTTAAATTTAATCCTTGCCATGAAACTTTTTTATTAAATATATTTAAAGTTGCCATTTATAAAACCTCTTTCTTTGGTAATTTACTTTAAGCACCTAATGTAATCTAACATATTTACTAGTAGTATTTACAATTATATTAAATTTAATTTTATAATATACTAGTTATAGATTTATAAGTTTTAAATTTTTATTGAAGCTTTTTTCTATATAGGGTTCTAAGTTAATTTCTAAATTTATTCATTTTCAAAATTACACATTCTTAATAGTTAATTATGATATGAATTGATTTAAATTTAATAACAAAGTAAAAAAACTATTCTTAAATTCATACATAAAATTTAAGTGAAAGCTTGTTCCCCTATATGCATCATAAATTATCACACTTATATATTATATATAATTTTTCTATATAGTAAAGTAAATTTACATAAATTTTTACTATATAATGCTAATATAATATATTTATATATTATATATAATACCAAAATAATGGCTAATTTTATACGTTGAAAATTTTGGAGTGATAAAAAACTACACTATTTTTAAGTGTAGTTCTATTTCCATTTTTCTAAAGCTTTAATCATAAAACCTTTTATGTCTAATCCATAAACTGATTTTAATTTATGCTCATCTAAAACTTCTTTAGATTTCCCACTAGATATAATTTCTCCATTTTTAATCATAACTATTTCTTCACTAAACATTTGAACTAAATTCAAATCATGAAGTACACCTATTACAGTTTTATTATTTTTCTTAGTCCAGTTATTTATATGCTCTAATATTTCTATTTGGCATTTTAAATCTAAGTGGTTAGTTGGTTCATCAAGTAATATTATATCTGGATCTTGTGCAAAAGCTCTAGCTAAATATACTCTTTGAAGTTGACCACCAGACAATTCACTTATTAACTTATCTTTATAATCCAGTAATCCTACAGTTTCTATGCAATTTAAAATAATATCTATATCTTTTTTAGATAAACTAGCAAAAACACCATCTAAATGAGCATATCTTCCAAGTGCTACAGTTTCATACACAGTATATGGAAAATATATTTGAGAAGTTTGGGTCATAAAAGCAATTTTTTTTGCTAAATCTTTTCTTTTAAAATTTTTAATTTCTTTACCATCTAAAAGTATATTTCCTTTATAGTCTATTAAATTAGCTATAGCTTTTAACATAGTTGTTTTGCCACAACCATTAGGACCAACTATGGATATGTTTTGACCGCGATTTATTTTAATAGAAACATTTTTAACAACATCTATTCCATCATAACCACAATATAAGTTATTTATTTCTAACATATAAATCACCTACTTCTCTTATTAAAGTATAAATAACCAAAGAATGGAGCACCAATTAAAGCTGTTATTGCACCTACTGGAAGTTCAGATGGTGATGCTATAGTTCTAGCTATTAAATCAGTTATTACCATTAAAGAGCCCCCAAAAACTATACACATTGGAATAACAAGTTTATGTTCTGAACCTAAGGTTTTTCTTACTACATGAGGTGTTATTAAGTCAATAAATCCAATTGTCCCACTTAGTGCAACTGCACTTCCAGTTAAAATAGCAGTTGCTATAAATAATATTTTTTTCACTTTTTTTGTTTCTACACCAACAGATTTAGCTTGTTCTTCACCAAAAGTCAAAATGTCCATTTCTCTACAATATCTTAAAACTATTAATATTCCAATTACAAAAAACGGTAATCCAACTAGAACATAAGACCAACCTTTCATGGCGAAAGATCCCATTTGCCACATAGTTATAGTTTTTATATCCTCACTAAATAATGCTGATATAGTAGTTAATATAGCATTAGTAAATAATGAAAAAACCATTCCAGCTAAAATTATAGTACTATTAGATAATCCTTTGTCTACTTTAGTTGAAAACATTATAACAAAAAATACAGTTATAACTCCAGATAAAAAACCTATGAAAGGTAAAGCAAGATTTCCTACTATAGGTATTGTAATTCCTAAAATTATGTATATGCCTACACCTAAAGACGCACCTGATGATACCCCTAATGTATATGGAGATGCTAATGGATTTTTTAATATAGATTGTACAACTGCACCACTTACAGCTAATGCTGCTCCAACTAAAAATGCAAGTAGTACTCTTGGAAGCCTAATAACCCAAATTATAGAAACATCTTTAGGTTTAATACCTTCTATTAATGGTAAATTAAAAAGTTTATTACCAATTATCGATATAATATCTGTTATATTAATATCGGAACTCCCAATGGAAGTTCCGATACAAATTACTAAAAATACTATAGGAATAGATAGTATTAAAAGCATATTTTTATTTTTATTCTTTATATTCATCTGGATAAATATCTCTTGCCATTTCTTTTAGTGCTTTAACTATATTTTGGCTTCCACGAGATGTAGTATTTTTATCAACTAAAAATACTTTATTATTTTTAACTGCATTTACATTTTCAAAACCTGGACGTTTTTTTATTGCATCTGTAGCATTTTCTATGTAACCTTCATTTGTTAATATTACATCTGGGTTAGCAGAAATTACAGATTCTTCACTAGGTGAAATCCATCCTTCTTCTTTAGCAAATACATTTTCAGCACCAATAGTTTCAATCATTTCATTTAGAAATGTTTTGCTTCCAAAACTATATAAACTTGGAGTTGAACCAATCTCAAAGTAAACTTTTTTCTTATCTTTAATTGTACTTGCAGTTTCTTTTATCTTGTCAACTTCGCTTTTCATTTCATCTACTATTTTCTTACCTTCAGATTCAGTTCCAGTTAATTTTGATAAGAAATCTATATCTTCATATATTCCTTCTATACTTTCACTGCTTGGAAGATATACAACTGTAATTCCAGCATCTTTTATTACTTTAAAAGGATCTTCAGAACCTTCTTGATTATGGCCTGATGCAATTACTATATCCGGCTCTAAGCCTATTATAGCTTCAGCATCTGGATTTCTAAAATCTATTTTAGTTATATCCTTATTAATACCTTCAATATCATCTGAGTATTTATCAATAGCAATTAGTTTATCGCCTAATCCTAATCCTACTAAAATTTCTGTATTTGATGGAGCTGTTGAAATTATTTTTTCCATCTTTTTAGGAGTAGTAAATTCATTTCCTGCTCTATCAGTCATAGTTGTAGTTTTACTACCACAACCAACAAATAAAACTGTTGACATAACTACTAATAATAAAGATATTAAAATGTGTTTTAAATGTTTCATATGTAACCTCCGTTTAAATTTTGTAATATTAATCTTAAAAACAACATTATTAATATATACATTTAATATTAAATATATGATTATATATTTAAATTTTATATGAGATACTAATAATTATTATCAATTTAAGCAATAATTATTATATTATTTACATATTATTTTGTCAATTCAAGTAATAAAAAGAAGATTTATGGAATTTATTTATTTCTGCTTAAAATCTTTTTGTAAACTGCTTGCATATGAGGTTCTTTTTTAGTTATGTCCAAAACAGCATTTACATCTATCCATCTAACATCACTATTTTCATCTTCTTTTACTCTTAAATTCTCATTTTCATCAACTTCTAATAAATATACAAGGGATATATGTAAATGTGATGATATAAACTTTCCATTCTTAATATGTGATTTAACTGGTAAAATATCTAAACTTATAATATTTTTATTTACAACACGTATATTCTTAACACCAGTTTCTTCTTTAATCTCTTTTATAGCAACATCTAAAAAATTTTCTTCCCCATCAGCATGACCACCAGGTAATGACCAATTATCATATATATTATGATAAACCATCAAAACTTTATCATGACTTTTATTAAAGGCTAAAGATGAACAAGTTATATGAGCAATAGTATTTTTTCTTGTTAATATATCATCAAAACTACTTAATAAGTTGCACATTGAAATTTTATCTGCTGATTCCTGTTCATTTATTGGTTCATATTTTTTAAGTGATTCTTTCCAATTCAAAATAAATACCTCTTTTCATAATATATAATAAAACCTTTATATTTAATATTTCTATAAAAGTACTATAGGGTTCCAAGTTCAAATTTGAAGTAATGTCTTTTTCAAATGATATTACTAAAATTATATTTTATTCCTATGTTTGTATCGTAAACCAATTAAGAACTAAGAGTGAAAAGTGAAAAGTTATGGTAGCTATTACTCTCTTTGTTCCTAATATCTAAAAATAGAAATGCTTAAAAACTACGTTTTTATATTGTTTTCCACTAATTTGCTCTGAAAATTTAATAAAAAATCATTCTTTTAAATTGGAAATCCAATATTTACATTCATTTTCAACTTTCAATTTTCCATTTTCAATTAAATTAATTAGAATTCTCAACTGAAACATGAATAACTTAAAGTTCCAACTTGGATTCCTATAGCTTTATTTTACTACAATAATTAAGATTACGAAATTCAAAAAAATAATTTTTCAAATGGAGAGATTAGAGATAATACCTTTGAATTTTCAGGAGAAATCAGAAAACTTATAACTAAAATACCATATAAAGTAAATGGAACTTTTGAAGATAACTCCCTAACTGCATTTGCAGATACAAAATATGGGTTATTATCTATAAAGGGAAAAGAAATTTAAAACATGAATTTATTAAATAAAATAGAACTTCACTAAATTTTAGTGAAGTTCTATTTTATCATATTTTCAATTGCTTTCGTTCATTAAAGAAATCTTTATAACATATGTATGTAGCAAGCATTGTTGATATTGATGAAGATGAAAGTATCATAAATGTAACCATTATCTGAAATTTTATTGCTATTAGTGGTGATGTTCCACCTAAAATTAGTCCAGTCATCATTCCAGGAAGTGATACAATTCCTAAAGTTTTTGCTGAGTCTATAGTTGGAATAATGGCTATTTTAATACTGTCTCTTAAAATATCTTTAGAAGCTTCCTTAATATCTGCACCTAAAGATAACTTTACTTCAACTTCTTCCCGTTTATTTTTAAAGTTATTATTTAAGTTTCTATAACTTAATCCAATAGCTACCATTGAATTACTTATAACCATACCAGCTACTGGTATAATTTCATTAGGAACAAATTTTATTGCACCTGATAAAACAAGTATTGTCATTGTTATTATAGTTCCTACTGCCATGGAAACAAAAGATATACTTACTACATTTTTAATGCCTTGTCCCCTTTTTCTTGTGTTTATAGCTGCATTTATCATCATTATTAAAATTAATATTATTGTACATATGGGATTTTTAAGTCCAAATATTAAATCTAAAATGTAACCTACAACTAACAATTGAACAATTGCTCTTAAAATACTTACTATAATTTCTTTTTCCAATCCTAAATGTTCCTTATAAGATATAAAAATTGGAATTAAAATTAGTATAGATGCTATAATTAGTGATATTGTATCCATTACTTAATCCTCTCTATATCTTCAATTTTACCTTCACACATCAATATTCTTTTATTAAATATTTTAGTACTTTGTTCTAAACTGTGAGTAATCCAAAGAATTGTAACACCATTTAAATTTAAATCTTTTATATAAGCTTCAACAAGTCTAGCATTTTCTTTATCTAATGCAGATGTAGCTTCATCTAAAAGCAGTATGTCTGGAGTATAAATTAAGTTTCTTATTATTGAAATTCTCTGCTTTTCACCACCAGATAAAGATTTAATATCTTTTTTTAAAATGCTTTCATCTAAATTAAATTTATTTAGCATTTCTACTATTCTATATCTATCAATAACTGTATTACGTATTTTATATGGAAATGTTAGATTTTCATATACATTATCACCAAATAAATGTGGGATTTGAATGCAATAACTTATATTTTTTCTAAGTTCTATAGGGTCATATTCATTATAATTTTTTTCTTTATAGAATAAATTACCTTTAGTTACAGGAATCAAATCTGAACATAATTTTAAAAGTGTGCTTTTCCCACTACCTGAAGAACCAATTATTGATATGCAATCTCCCTTTTCTACATTAAAAGAAATATCATTTAATATTGTTGTATTATCTTTTTCATAGTAAATATGTTTTACTTCAAGTATACTCATCTTAATCTCCTTACTCTAATTATAAGTTTAATTAACTCTACATTTTTATAGTATAAAATTTATAAAAAAATATATCAACCCAAAAGCATAAAGCTGTATTAAAATAAGACAACATTTATTTTAATACAGCTTTAAAACTAGTTTAAATTTTCAATTCTATAACTAATTTCTTTATTTGCAAGTCTATAGCATTCTAATAACATATCTTCTCTTGAAATTGAATTTTCAAAAGTATCTAATGTAAGTTGTTTTCCACCTTTAAAATATTTATCTAAAAGACTTTCTTCTATATCTAATTGAGATGCTAAAGAATAATCATGTAAAATATGTTTTACATGAAAACCTTCTTCTGTTAAAGCTTTACCAACTAATATACTTCGATGACATCTTAAAGGTTCTTGCATAGCACCTAAAAGTGCAATTTTATATCCTTTTTTAATACCTAGTTTTAAACGTTCTACACCATTTTTAAAGTCTATTTCATTTATAACTTTTTCAAAATCAGCATATCCATAACTATTATATGAGGTTTTAGTCTCTCTTTTAGCACCAAATTCTTTAGCCATATAAATATAAGTAAAACCTAAGTTTATTAGTGTGTGTTTTATATTGTCTTTATTATATTGAATATTATACTTAGAATAAGGTGTAGCTCTAATATCTACAATACAATTAATATTATAATGTTTTAACATATCAACTAGACGGGTTAATTCATAATTTGAATGTCCTATTGTATAAATATCCATACACTCACCTTCACTTTTTAAATTTAGTTTATTAAATTTTACATAGATTTATATTCTTTTGCTTCGTTTATATAATGTTGAGCAGAAGTTTTAAGTGATGCTAATTCATTTTCAGTAAGATTTCTAATAACTTTTGCAGGAGATCCCATACACAAAACTCCAGAAGGTATTTTTTTATTTGAAGTTACAAGACTACCAGCACCAATTATAGTATTTGCACCTATTTCAGCATTATTAAGTATTGTTGCTCCCATACCAATTAATGTATTATCACCTATTTTACAACCATGTATAATTGCATTATGACCAACTGTTACATTTTTCCCAATTTGTACGCATTCTTTATGTCCTACATGTACTGTAGAATTATCTTGTATATTAGTACCGCTTCCTATAAATATTGGATTACAATCGCCTCTTAAAACTGCTCCAAACCATATACTACAATTAGACTCTATTGTTACATTCCCTATAATATCTGCACTAGGTGCTACAAAAGCACTTTTATCTATTAGGGGATTACTACCCTTATATTTGTATATCATAAAATTCATCTCCTAAATTTCATCATTTGTTTAATTTTATTATATACTAATAAAAATAGTTTTAAATAGAAAACTATTTAAACGGAAAAGTTTAAAAATTCTAATAAAAAAGAATAAATTCAACAAAAATAAATTTATTTTTGTAATTTTTTCAAGATTTATTGAGAATATGTAAATATTGCAATATAATTAGTTTATTAATTAAAGTATATAATTAAATTTACTTTTTAAAACCTGTGTATTGAGGTGAGAAAAATGTGTTATAAAAATGATTTTTTAAAAAAGGGATATACTTTGGAAGATTTAGAAAGCATATTAGATGCCATTCCTAATGAGATATGGCTTAAAGATGAAAATGGAAATTATAAATATGTAAATAAAGCTTTTGCTGAACAAATGAATAGAAAAAAAGAAGATATTCTTGGGAAAAATGATTTAGATTTTGGTGATAAGGATATTGGAACTAAATCTAATAACAATGATAAAGAAGTTATATTAAGAAAAACACCTACATTTCAAGAATCTAAAATATCTATTAATGGGGTGGAAAAATGGTTTGAAACATATAAAAGTCAACTTTATAGAACTGGAAAAAAATCAAAATGGATTATGGCAATGGCTAGAGATATAACTTTATATAAGAGTATTGATGAACATATTAAGAGAGAAATAGAACAAGATTCTAAAAATATACTTGCTAATTTGGATTTTTCTACTGAAGTATATGATATAAAAAAATTTAAAAATACTGATATAGAATATAAAGAAAGAATAAATACAATCATTGTTAATTTGCATAATACTTTAAAATGTGATGAAGTCAGCATTTTTTTGTATGATAAAAACTTACAAAGTTTAGATTTATATCTTAAAACTGGTAATTGTTTAAGTTTAGAATATGATTTTAAATTTAAGTTAGATACTATAACAAAAAATACTTTTATCAATGAGGACATATGTCATAATTTCACTTATGTAATGAGTAATTTAGGTTATCATACAAATAATGGAGAAGTCATAACTTGCAGTTTAAAATGTAAAGAAAAATTAATAGGTATCATAAATATTTATTATGATTATAATAATAAAACTAATACCAATTATATAAAAGATGATTTCATTAAAAATTGTTGTTACAAACTTGGATTGTTATTTAAAAATAGATTTTTATTTAACAAATCGAAGGATGAATTTGAAAAAAGAATTGCATCAGAGTATGAATTAGAAATGTTTTTAAATACAGCTACAGATTTATGTGCAATTATTGATGAAGCTGGTAAATTCATTAAAATTACAGATAAGTGGACAAGTACTTTAGGATGGACTGAAAATGAACTTCTAAAAATGAATATATTAGACTTAGTTCACCCTGATGATTTAGACAATTTCACAAGCATTCATGAAAAATCAATAAAGAAAGAATTGGGTGTATTAAATAAATATAGATGTAAAAATAATGAGTATAAAATACTTGAATGGAGTTGGAATTATATAAAAGATTCTAAATGTACTATTCTTACAGCTAAAGATAAAACTAATCAATTTAAATTAGAAAAGGAAAAAAAATTATTAGAAGATGCTATTGCACTTGAAAGTTTAAAAACAGAGTTTTTTGCTAATATTTCTCATGAGTTTAGGACCCCAATAAATATAATACTTACTACTATTCAATTAATTTCTAAAAATCTAGATAATTGCCCTTGTTTAGATGAAAAAGAAAAACTTTTTAAATATATTAAGAGTATAAAACAAAACTCTTATAGAATATTGAGACTTGTTAATAATTTAATAGATATAACTAGAATAGATGGTGGATATTATGAATTAAAATTAATCAATTGTAATATAGTTTACCTAATAGAAAATATTGTTTCTTCTGTAGTTGATTATATTGGAACTAAAGGACGAAGTATAATTTTTGATACATCTGAAGAGGAAATAATAACAGCTTGTGATCCCGAAAAAATAGAAACTATAATGTTGAATTTATTATCAAATGCTGTAAAGTATACAGAAAAAGACGGTGAAATACTTGTAAATATAGATTATGATAAAGAAAATAGTAATTTAATTGTATCTGTAAAAGATGATGGAGTTAAAATAGATGAAGAACATGCTAAATCTATTTTTGAAAGATTTACACAAACTGATAATTTGCTTAATAGAAAGTGTGAAGGTAGCGGAATAGGTCTCTCACTTGTAAAATCATTAGTTGAATTACATGATGGAACTATATGGTTAAATACTGAATTTAAAGATGGTGCAGAATTTATATTTACTTTACCTATAAAAAAGGTTAAAGATAAAGAAAATGTAGACATTCAATCAAAGGTATTAGATTCTAAAATTGATAGATGTAATATAGAATTTTCAGATATATATTCTGTTTAATAAAAAATTATATATAATAAAAAAACACATATTCAAATTAATGAACATGTGTTTTTTTTGGGTAGTTCAAATATAAAATCAAAATAGTTGAATTATTAAATTACAAATTTGCAGACGATGAGGCAATGTTTATTTACAAATTTGTGTTTTAATTTTATCAATTATTTTTCTTTATATGCATTAATACAGATTTTTGTATAATTTATATATTTCTTCTTTGCTAAGTTCTACATAGTTATTAGCTAAAAGTCTTTGTTGTGTTTCTATTACACTGTTTGTAAAAATCTCTACTTCTTCTTCTTTCATACCGTAAGAATTTAATTTTTTCTTATTTATTAAATTTTCCAAAAGATTTTCTAGTTCTTCATATACATCTACATTTTTATCTGTTTTCATTACTTCTTTTAATAGTTCATTTACATTTTTTATTTTCCCATTAGGATTCTTTTTATTATAACATTTAAATACTTCTATAAAAAACTGGTAATTAGCTTCTCCATGTGGAACATGATAAGTAGCACCAAGTGGATATGACAATGCATGCACTGCTCCAACTCCAGCATTTCCAAAAGATATTCCTGCATAATTACTTGCAATTAGAAATTCTTCTATTATTTCTTTTCTATATTCTTTACCATTTTCTATTATTTTTTTATATCCATGCAGTATCATTTTAATTGCTTCTTTACTAAACATTTCTGTATATGGGTTTGCTTTTGGTGATACCAATGATTCTATAGCATGAATAAGTGCATCAATTGAACTATATACAAAGAATTCATATGGTAAATTTCTTACAAGCTCTGGTATAAGAATAGCATAATCTGCATATAACTCAGGAACTGCAAGCCCTATTTTAGTTTTTTTAGATTTTATTTCAGCTATAGATATATTTGTAACTTCACTTCCAGTTCCACAAGTTGTTGGTATAATTATAAGTTCTTTTTCTTTTATTATTGGAAGTTTCTTTTCGAATAATTCACAAGTAGTGCCAACTTCTTTAAGTGATAGCACTTTGGATATATCTATTATAGAGCCACCACCTATAGCTATAACTCTTTTTATATCTTTATGTGAAATTTCTTTTATTATTTTATCTATTATATCATCAGAAGGTTCTTTTAAATTGTAGTCTTCTTGAAAAATATAAGAGCTTTTAAGATTTAGATTTTTAAGAAAAGTATCATATAAAAATCTATTAGTAAATATTAAATCATTTTCACATACAGAAAATTCTTCACAAAATTCTTTAATTAAATTAAATTTTAAAATTTTAGGTCTAAGTTCTAACAAATTCATAATTTTATCCTTCTTTCATTAATTATCTTATGCCCAAATTTCATCATCACTTGGAATTTTTGCATCACTATTAAAGAAACCTATTCTTGAAACATTTATTAAATGTTTGTAATCTAAGTTTTCTGAAATACTGTTATTTCCCCAAGATCCACAGCCTAAAGTAGTTGTTGGCGCAAATCCATTATATAAACTTCCCCCTGCTGATGTTGATGAAGGTTGATTTACTACAAGTCGACTAACAGTTAAATGTTTTCCTGCATATTCAATATGCTCCTTATTATTTGAGTGTATTGCACAAGAATGTCCTTTTCCTTCAAAATTTAAATCATTTTGTGCTAATTTAACTGCATCTTCAAAAGTATCGTACTCGAAAGAAATCATAACTGGACACATTTTTTCTTTACATAATACATCTTCACGACCATTTCCTCTGGCTTTCAAGATTATTACTTTTGTGTTTTCAGGAATTTTAACACCTGCTAAATCAGCAATAAATTGAGTACTTTGTCCAACTATTTTTCCATTTATAGGTCCATTTTCTGGGAACATTACACTTGCAAACTTTTCTATAGTTTCTGGATTTTCAGTGTAATAGGCTCCATTTTTCTCAAATTCTTCTATTATTTCATTATAGCTTTCTTTAGGTGCTATAATGCTTTGTTCACCTGAACATATTATTCCATTATCAAATGTTCTTCCAGTTATTATTTTAGGAACAGCTTCACTTATGTCTATATCTCTATCTATAATGCATTGAACATTTCCTGCTCCAACGCCATAAGCAGGTTTTCCACTACTATAAGCTGATTTTACCATTCCCATACCACCAGTGGCTATAACTACATCAACTTTCCCCATAAGCTCTGAAGTTAAATCTATTGAAGGTTCTTCTATAGTTTGAATTAAATTTTCAGGTGCTCCTAATTTTTTTATAGCTTCATTAAATAAGTCTACCACATATTTATTACATTTTTTTGCTCTTGGATGAGGTGCTACTATTATAGCATTTCCACCCTTTAATGCAAACATTGCATTACACATAGGTGTAACTATCGGGTTTGTACAAGGTGTAACTGCTGCTATAACTCCTTTTGGCTTAGCAACTTTTATTATTCCTGTGTTTTTATCTTCTTCAAGGATTCCTATAGATTTTTTTGTTTTTAAATTATTCCATATAGTTTTTGATTTACCTTTATTTTTACTTACTTTGTTTTCATATACACCCATTCTTGTTTCTTCTACAGCCATTTTTGCAAGTTCTTCTGCTCTATCATAAACAACTTTTGCAATTTCTCTAACTATACTATCTACTTTTTCTTGGCTAAATTTTGAGTATTCCTCTTGTGCTATTTTTGCATTATTTATTAACTTATCAATACATACTTTAGTTTCCATCTTTTATTTCCCCTTTTATTTAATTTATTCAAATTTATATTTTTTTAAATAGCAATATCCACCATATTTATTCCGGCATTAAATGCATCTAAATTTTTATTTATAGTTGATTTTGGAACATTATCGCAAATTGCTTTTTCTATATTTTTATAATTTATTTCTTTAGTTAAAGCTGCCAATATTCCAAGGCATAATATATTTATAGCTTGAGAATTTTTTAATACATTCTCTGTACAGTTAAATATATCGAATTTTCTTACATTTTTTTCATTAGGAGCATCTATACTCTTATCAGTAATTATAATTGTGTTTTCATCTGCGTTTTTTATGAATTTATCAAGTCCACTTTGACTTAAAGCAAGAATGATGTCAGGATTTTCTACTCGTGGGTAACATATATCATTATCTGAAATTATTACATCAGCTCTACAACAGCCCCCTCTTGATTCAGGACCATAGTTTTGAGTTTGTATTGTGTGTTTACCTTCCAAAACTGCTGCTTCTGCTAGAATAACACCTGATTTTACAATTCCTTGTCCACCTAAGCCAGTAAATAATATTTCTTTTTTACTCATTTTAAATTCCTCCTAAACTTAACTAAATATTATTGATGTACTCATTTATATACTCAGGTTCCCTAGTATCTTTTAATATTCCTATTTTATATATGTCAGTATTATTTTTAACTTTTTCTTTAATATCATTTATCATACTAGATGGTGTTTTTAAGGAGTTTCTTCTTCCAAATTGCACTGGACAAGGTGTCAAAACTTCTACTATAGAAAATCCTTTATTATTAAAACTTTTCCTTATCATATCTACCAAATGATTGTAATGTGCAACTGTACTTCTTGCTATGTAAGTTGCTCCAGCAGCTTCTGTTAACTTGCAAATATTAAAATCTCTACAAGTATTTCCTGTTTCAGTAGTTGTTGTTCTTGCATTTAATGGCGTCATTGGTGAACATTGTCCACCTGTCATTCCATAAATATTATTATTGAAAACAATAACATTTAAATCTATATTTCTTCTGCATCCATGTATTAAATGATTACCACCAATAGCAGTACAATCCCCATCACCTGTTAACACAATAACTTCTAATTCTGGATTGGCAAGTTTTATGCCCTCTGCAAAAGGAATTGCTCTTCCATGCAATGTGTGTATAGTATCAAAGTTCATATATTGAGCTGCTCTTGAAGAACATCCAATACCTGAAACTATACATATTTTATCTTTATCTATAGTTAAAGAATCAATAGCTTCAACTAAAGCACTAACTATTATTCCATTTCCACAACCTGCACACCAAATATGAGGAAGATGTTCCTTTCTTAAATATTTATCAATCAATTCTTCCTTCATTTTTAATCCTCCTTTAGTGCATCTTTAATTTCATTAATATTGAAAATTTCTCCACAATATTTGTTTAAAGCTACAACTTTACATTTATCTCCAACAATTGCTTTAACTTCAGATACTAATTGTCCTGCGTTTAATTCTGGAACAATTATTTTATTTATTTCATTTTCTTCTAATATTTTTAATAGTGCTTTATCTGGGAAAGGCCAAATTGTATATGGTATAAATAGTCCTAAATCTTCAATTCTCTCTTCTAAGACAAGCTCTTTACACACTCTAGCTGTAGAACCAAATGTAACAATTAGTGTTTTACAATGGTCCGTATTTATTTTTTTATACATAGAAATATCATCTTTATTTTTTTCTATTTTATTTAACAACCTATCAATTAAATTTTTTGCAATTTCATTTGAATTAGAAGGATAACCCGTTTCATCATGACTAAGTCCTGTTACATGAAATTTATATCCTTCACCAAGTGGTGCCATTGAAGGTACAAAATCTTCTGTTAATTCATGCGAAATAAAGTTTTCTTTACCTTTGGGAATTTTCCTATTTATAATTTCAATGTCATCTTTCAGTTCAACACTTTCCCTCATATGAGCAATAACTTCATCTAAAAGTAAAATTACAGGAACCCTATACTTTTCAGCATAATTAAATGATTTTATAGTAAGTTCATAAATAGTAGCTACACTATCTGGAGCAATAACTATAACTGGATGATCTCCATGAGTTCCCCATTTACTTTGCATTACATCACCTTGAGATACAGATGTTGGAAGTCCTGTACTTGGTCCCCCTCTCATTACATCTACTATTACACAAGGTATTTCTGCCATAGAAGCATATCCTATTATTTCTTGTTTTAATGAAAATCCTGGTCCACTTGTAGCAGTCATTGATTTTATACCTGTTAATGCTGCTCCAACAGTTGCTGCTGCTCCTGCTATCTCATCTTCCATTTGTATAAATCTACCACCCACCTTAGGTAGTTTAACTGAACTTATTTCTGCTATTTCACTTGCTGGACTTATAGGATATCCTGCATAAAACTTCATTCCAGCTTTAATAGCACCTTCAACACAAGCTTCATTTCCTTGCATTAATACTAATTTACTCATTTCTGTCCCCCCTTACATGTATTGCAAAATCAGGACAAATATTTTCACATATGTGACATTTTATGCAACTTTCTTCATTTATTACAATTGCCTTTAATTGTTGTTTACCTAAAACTTTCTTTGGGCAACTGTCTACACATAATCCACATCCCTTACACCATTTTTCATTTATATATATCATGATTAATCCCCCTATCTACAGAACTAGATTTATTTATGAATTTTATAGTAAATAAAATAATCAAATTCTTTTTTAAATCTTTTTTCCCATTCTTCTATAAGTTCTGCTCTAAATTTAGGATGTGCTATGTTAATAAGTGCTCTAGCTCTTTCTTTTAAAGATTTACCTTTAAGTTCTGCTATTCCATATTCGGTAACGATATATTGAATATCATTTCTTGATGTTGTTACAGCTGTACCTTTTTCTAAAAATGGAACTATTCTAGATACTTCTTCATTTTTAGCAGTTGATGGCATAGCTATTATGGACTTTCCACCATCTGACATATTGGCACCTCTTATAAAGTCAACTTGTCCCCCAACGCCACTAAATTGTTTCATTCCTATAGATTCTGATGCAACTTGACCCATTAAATCTACATGGATACAAGAATTAATAGCTACCATATTCTTATTTTTGCTTATAATATTTGGATCGTTTACATAATCTACAGGATAAGTTTCAATCATAGGATTATTATTAACAAAATCATATATTTTTTTAGTTCCCATTATAAAACTAACTACAATTTTATTTTTATGAATAGTTTTTCTTTTATTAGTAATAACACCTTTTTCTATTAAGTTTAAAACTCCATCAGATATCATTTCTGAATGAATTCCTAAATTTTTTTTGTTTTCTAAACACATTAATACCGCATCTGGTATAGAGCCTATTCCAAGTTGCAATGTAGAACCATCTTCTATAAGACTTGCACAATTCTTACCAATAGCTTTTTCTATATCAGTTATATTACTTTTATTTATTTCTATTAAGTCGTAATTTACTTCTACAATGTAATCAATGTCATTTATGTGTATAAATGAATCTCCTAGAGTTCTTGGCATATTAGGGTTTACTTCAGCAATTACTAACCCTGCACATTCTGCAGCTGGTTTTGTATAATCATTAGATATTCCAAAGCTACAAAATCCATGTTCATCTGGTGATGAAACTTGAATTATAGCTACGTCAACTGTTAAGTAGTCATCTCTAAACATTCTTGGTATTTCTGAGAAAAAACAAGGTGTAAAATCTGCATTTCCATTAGCTATCGCCTCTCTAGTTGTTGGTCCAGCAAAAAATGAATTATGTCTAAAATTATTATTGTTTTCTTTTTTTACATAGTCACCTAAACCCATACCAATCATATGAACAATTTCAATGCCTGAATATTTATCCTTTTCATTAACCATAGCTTCTACAACTTTTTTAGGTTCTCCAGCAGCATGACCTATAACGACTCTACTGCCATTTTTTATTTTTAAAGCAGCTTCTCTAGGTGATAAAAGTTTTTCTTTGTATAAATTTAACCACTCCATTTTTACTCCTTGTAATTACAATATTTTATTTTTAAAATTTAAATTATTTATTAATCAGTTTATAGTATTTTTTATTTTATCCCCCCTCTTACCAGCCCACTTATTTTAAAAGCAATTACTATGCCAATTTTAATTATTAAAAATAATGCTTACTTTTAGCCATTTAATTAATATTAATATAGATATAAATTTAAATATTTGATGATTATTTGCAATCGTTATTTTTTTAACTCTTTCTAAAGTTGTATTTACAATATGTTTACATATGTGTATGCAAAAATGCAATTTTTCATATTTGCAACTATTTGTTCATTTTTATTGATAATGTGAATCAAAACACTTTTTTAAATATGTGTTTAATTAAAAAGAAATAAGACTGATGATATTATAATCAACAGTCTAAATATGTTTATTAAAATAAAATCTAATTAAGATTTATTTTTAAAATATTTTTGCTTTTTCCTAATTAACGTAGATGGATCTATTTGTAGCGCTTTTGCTGCGGTTCTTACATTACCATATCGCTCTAATGCATCTTCTATAATTTCTATCTCAATTTTATCTATTATTTCTTTTAAGCTATATCCTTTTATAGAGTAATTGTTCATACTTAACATGTAATCTTGTTCAATTTTTGTATTTTTTATTTCTTGATCTAAATTTCTCTTGTATATAATATTTGATTCATTCATTATAATTTGCCGTTCCACTATATTTTTAAGTTCTCTTACATTTCCAGGCCACTCATAATTATAAAGACACTCTAATGCATTTTCACTAAAATTACATTTGGTATTATATTTTTCATTTATTTCATTTGTAAAGAAATCTATAAGTAACTTTATATCTTCTTTTCTTTCTCTTAATGGTGGTATTACTATAGGAAAAACACTTAATCTATAGTATAAATCTTCTCTAAATAATTTCATATCTATTAATTTTTTTAAATCTTTATTTGTTGCAGCTATTATTCGTATATCTACACTTATAGATTCAACACCACCAACTTTTTCAATTTGCTTTTCTTGAAGAACTCTTAAAAGTTTAACTTGAGTAGTTAATGGTAATTCGCCTACTTCATCTAAAAATATTGTCCCTCCATCTGCTAATTGAAATAAACCAATTTTCCCACCTTTGTTTGCACCAGTAAAAGCACCTGGTTCATATCCAAAAAGTTCTGATTCTATAAGATTTTCTGGAATTGCACCACAGTTTATTGTTATAAATGCATTATCTTTTCTTTTACTATTATAATGAATATATTTAGCTATTCCTTCTTTTCCTACACCTGTTTCACCTAATATTAACGCTGTAATATCTGTCTTGGATATTTTACTTGAGTTCTTTAAAACATCCATCATCGAGTTAGATTCTATTGACATTCCACTTATATTAAAAAGATTTTTCTTCATAACCTGTAATTCTTTGTCATATTCCATGGAAGAGTCATTATAAAAAGTAACTTCATTATTATCCATATTTCCCTCCATAAATTAAATAAGTTAGCTTTTAAATCCATACCCTAGTACTTCACATATATTGCTTACTGTTATAAAAGCATCTTTATCTACTTCATTTATATAATGCTTTAATTTGCCTACTTCTCTTCTTCCGATTACTACAACTAATATGTTTTTTTCTTTATTTGTGAATCCACCTCTTCCATTATAAAAAGTAGAGCACCTATCTAAATCTTTTATTATAAATTGATTAATTTTTTCATATTCTTTGCTAACTATAGTAACTTCCTTACACATGTTTATACCTTCTAATACTGCATCTATAACAAAACCATTTATTATTACACCTAGCATTGCATACATTGACATTTTTATTCCAAAAGCAAATGCAGCTGCAACTGTTATACTTAAATCAGATAATAATACAGCCTTTCCCAAATTAATATGAAAAAACTTATTTAAAATCTTTGCAATTATATCTGTTCCACCAGTAGATGCATTTTGATTGAAAACAATCCCCATTCCAGCTCCAGATATTAAAATTCCAAATATAAGTTCTAATAATATATCTCCAGTAAGTGAACCTTTTAAGTTTATAGTTTTTTCAAGAATTAAAACTGCAAAAGAAATTCCAAAACTAGCATAAATTGTTTTAACTCCAAAACTGCTACCAATAAATATAAAAGCCACTATAAATAAAACTATGTTAATAACAATCATAATAATCCCAACAGGTACTTTAGGAATGAAGTGATTTATAACTATGGCTAAACCATTTGCTCCACCTGTTGCTAGGTTATTATTCATTAAAAAGAAATACATTCCACATGCAACCATTATAATACCTATGTTTATAAGTAAAAATTCTTTTAATTTTTTTATCATAAAACTCCCCCTCTTATAACTTTTAAAAGTTAAATTATTAACTTATTTTTTTAAAACTAAATACTTAAAATGGTGAGATGCTATAGGGAAACAAGCTCGAATTCAAAACTATTTTTTAAGTTGTAAATATATTGCTTTCAAAAGAAATACTTACTATAAAATGATTCCGAGCTAGTCTCACTCTTAAGGGTATCCAAGTTTTGGAACCAATAATTATGAAGATGAACTTGGAACCCTATATTAAATGTTTAAAGTATTTTAAGTAAAATTTAAAATAAATAAAGCCCCTAACTAAACGTTAAGGGGCTAAAAATAGCACAACTATAAAATATATAAACTTCAATTTATATATATTTGTTGACACCCCCCATCTGCCGTAGAGTATTGGTGTATAAATCAAGGCAGGTCTTCTGACTCTGAATCATAAAATTACTTTAGCCTTCCCAATTTAAATCAGTGGCACTAATTTAAAGTAATTCTCCTCATTACAGCGGCGGGACCGTATAAGACTTTCACTTATTTCCCTTTTAAACAAAGCATAAAACTTTGTACCTTAATCTACTATATTCAATTAACTACGTAATAAAAAACAATTTTTTCACAAACCAAATCAAAATTTTCTTAATTTTCTCACCTATTCCAGTATATACCTTTCTCGTATATTTATTCAAGTGCTATTCTAGATTTTTAATAAATATTAATTGCTTTATATAACCATATAATAAAACCTCCTCATTAGTAAATTTAATGAAGAAGTTTTATAAGAATAAACTGTAAGATTAATAGTATCATTTGATAAAAAGATTATTTTAAATTTTAATTTATCGATAAAAAAACTTTTTTTCATGAATGGGTTGTATCAAAATAACTTAGTTAATAAATTAATTAATAAGTTTAATTTAAAATTATAAACTATATTATTAAATTAATGAAAAATATAAGGCTATTGGTAAACTTTAAATACCAATAGCCTGTTTCTTATAACACTACCATTCTCATTTAATATTTGAGTAATTTCATTTTTCAACTTGAAACCATATATTTTAACAAAAATATTTTTGATACAGCCCCTTGGAATAATACTATTCTAATTTGATAGTCAAAAAATCTCATATTCCTATATAATTTAAAAATTATGACATTCCTATAACCATTCCAATAATATAAGGAATTAACCAAACAATCCATACTAATAAACTAAATTTATGAAATGCTAATTTCTTTTTATCGTCTCCTTTAAATAATACCCATGTTGCCCAAATTGCATGAAATAGCATTAGTATAATAGCTATCATTCCTGTTATTCCATGAAGTGAAATTCCAGAAGCAGCATTACTTACTTCATTTAAAGATGCTATACGTTCCATAGTCAATGTGCCTGTAGTATCAAAAACAAGTCCTAACCAAAATGTAATAACATGCCATTTTCTTAGTGTTTTAGATTTTCTTTCTGAAAAAACACCTATAGTATAAAATACTAAAGCTAAAGTTATTGTGATAATTGCAAATATCAATTTCCCATCCATTTTTATCTATCTCCTCTTATTTTATTTCTTAAATTTAGTAAGTTATTTTTAACTTCTTTTATTTCTTCATCTGTAAAATTTTCAAATACTTTATCAAAGCTTTTATTAATTTCACATCTAAAATTTTTAGCAAATTCTATACCTTTATCTGAAAAAGTAACATATGTATTTCTTTTATCTTCATCATCTTTAATTTTTTTTACATAACCTTGTGATTCAAGTCTTTTGACTATACCAGACACAGTTCCCTTTGCTAAAAACATTTCATCACATAACTGAGATATATTAACCTTACCATTATGAGCTATTAACTTAATAACCATTATTTGCTGATGAGTAAGTCCACTTTCTTTTAAGTTATTACTAACTATTTCAATGGTACTTGCATATATCTCCTTTATAAGCATAGCTATTTCAAAAGAATTATAATTCATATACTTATTTCATCCCCATTCATAAATTAATTTTATAAACTATATTTAGCTTTAGTTTTTTCAAATTTTATAAAACTTATTAAAAATAATACACCAGCTATAAATAACGCAAATCCAAGGCCCATATAAAAGGAACCTAAGTATATAGGATTTACTATTTCTAAATTTCTTATAGTTATTCCAAAGAATATCATAAATCCCATTATGATATAGCTTTTAACATCGAAAAATGAAAATATACAATGTTTCTTTAAATTACTGTTTATAATTCTTTTAGTATGCTTTTCAAACATTTTACTAAATATAAATTTAAAAAATAGATAAAATATTATAGCTGAAAATAATGCACTTAAAATCAAGTTTCCATCATTAGTTTTTATATCACCTACTCCTAAAGTAAATACTCTAAATCCTGCAAACCCCCAAATAAGTCCCGCTACAAGTAATAAAGTTTTCTTTTCTACTTTTAAAATATTCATTTTCTTTTCTCCTTATAGTTTGCATGCGAATCATTTAGTTTCTATGCAAACTATTTTATTATGTTATAAACAGCTTGTCAACATGAAATATATGTAAAGACCTCAAATAATACTTTTTATATTACTTGAGGTCTTTACTATAGGATTTCAAATTCAAATTTTCACATTCACTGTCCATTGTCAATTTTTTAAAATATATACCTTACATTTCAAATTGTTTAGAATACATATTATAATATGTTCCTTTTTTATTCATAAGTTCAAAATGATTTCCCTTTTCTACAATTTCACCATTATCTATTACCATTATAGTGTCAGCATCACGAATTGTACTAAGTCTATGAGCTATAATAAAACTACTTCTACCTTTCATAAGTTTTAGCATAGCTTCTTGGATATTAAGTTCTGTACGAGTATCAACATTACTTGTAGCTTCATCTAATATTAATATAGATGGATTAGATAAAATCACTCTAGCTATAGCTAAAAGTTGTTTTTGACCTTGACTCAAATTTGTTCCATTCTCTAGGAGTATTGTATTGTATCCATTTTTCATATGTCTAATAAATGAATGAGCATTTGCTATAATAGCAGCTTCTTTTACTTCATCATCAGTAGCATCTAGCCTTCCATATCTTATATTCTCCATTATCGTTCCTGAAAATAGATAAGTATCTTGAAGCACAATTCCAAATGCTTTTCTTAGACTGTCTCTTTTATAATTTTTTATATCAACACCATCAATTAAAATTTTTCCTTTAGAAACATCATAAAATCTTGATAGTAAATTTATAATTGTAGTCTTACCAGCCCCTGTTGGACCAACTAGTGCAATAGTTTCACCACTTTTCACATGAAAATTTATATTTTTTAAAATTAATGCTTCTTCACTATATCCAAAATATACATTTTCAAAAGTTATATCACCATTAATATTTGAAAGCTCTTTTGAATTTAAATTATCTTCTATCTCTTCATTTTCATCAAGAATTTCAAAAACTCTTTCTGCTCCTGCAAGGGCAGATTGAAGAGTATTAAATATATTTGCAAGCTCATTTAAAGGTCTTGTAAATTGTCTAGAATAACTTATAAAGCTTGCTATAACTCCAACAGTAATCATATTTTTAACAGCTAAAATTCCACCTACACCAGAAGTTATTGTAAAACCTATATTGTTAATAACATTCATAAACGGCATTAAAAATCCTGATAGAGTTTGTGCTTTTATTCCTACATCACAAAGTTTGTTATTTATATCATTAAATTCATTAATAACTTTATCTTCTTGATTAAAAGCTTTTATGACAAAGTTGCCGGATATAATTTCTTCAATATTGCCATTAAGTTTACCAAGTTCTGATTGTTGATTTTTAAATAATACTTTAGTCTTTTTTGCTATAGTTCTTGTTAATAAGAATACTAACGGTATTGTTACAAGACTTGCAATTGTAAGATATATATTTAGTACTATCATCATTATGAAAGAACCTATTATAGTAATGGCACCAGACATTAATTGAATTGTTGATTGAGAAATAGTTGTGCTTATATTATCTATATCATTAGTAAGTCTACTCATAACATCCCCATTACTATGTGTATCAAAAAAAGATATAGGTAATTTTTGAAGTTTATTAAATAATGATTTTCTTAAATTTTTCACAATTTTTTGAGATACACTTGCTATGATATAACTCTGCAAAAAATTTGTTACTGCATCAATTAAATATGAAATTATTAAAACAAAAATTATTATTTTCAATGCTGTAAAATCTACAAGGTTATTTTTAATAGACATGCTATCTATAGCTTTACCTGTTAAAAATGGAACTAATAAACTTATTAATGAAGTTATTATTATAAAAAGAAATACAATTATTAAGGATTTTTTTTCATCTAAAAAATATTCCCACAGTCTTTTGAATGTTCCTTTAAAGTCTTTTGGCTTTATTACTGGAGATGAAAATCTTCTACGTCCACCACCAAATCCATTTTGAAAATTACCTACTGGTCTAGTATTCATATTACATCATCTCCTTGCCAACTTGTGATAAAAGTATTTCCTTATAAACTTCACAATTCTTTGATAATTCTTCATGTGTTCCAATTCCAGCTACACAACCTCCATCAAGCACTAATATTTTATCAGCATGCATAACAGATGTAATACGTTGAGCAATTATTATTGATGTAAGAGAATTAGAATATTCTTTAAGGGAATTTCTAATATTTTCTTCTGTAACTGCATCTAATGCACTTACAGAGTCATCTAATATTAAAATTTCTGGATTTTTGACTAATGCTCTAGCTATAGATATACGTTGTTTTTGCCCACCTGATAAATTTACTCCACCTTGACCTAATGTAGTATTGTATCCATCTTTAAATTCTTTAATAAAATCATGAGCATTTGCCAATATGGATGCTTTTTCAACTTCTTCATATGTAGCAGAATTTTTGCCTATTTTTATATTATCAATGATAGTTCCAGAAAAGAGAACAACCTTTTGAGGAACTATTGAAATTTTATTTCTTAAATCTTTTCTATTTACGTTTTCAATATTTACATTATTTATTTTTATATTTCCTGAATTAGGTTTATAAAACCCCATAATTAAGTTTGCTATAGTACTTTTACCTGAACCAGTAGAACCAATTATTCCTAGAGTTTCAGAAGTGTCTAAAGTAAAATTAATATTATTAAGAACAATATCATTATTTTCGTCACAATAAGAAAATGATACATTATTAAATTCTACTTTTCCTTTTATATTGTTTTCTTCTAATTTTATATTAACTTCATTTTCATCAATCTTCTCGGAAAAAATTTCATTTATCCGCTCACAAGATGCACTAGCTTTTACAAATACTGTGAAAACACGAGATATTATCATTAAGGAAAATAGTATATGTGTCATATAATTTACAAATGCAATTATTTCTCCAACTTGCATTGTTCCATTGTTTACTTTAGTTCCTCCTATCCAAAGTATTAATACAATACATAAATTAACACTAAGAGTAATTAATGGTGAAAATATAGCCATAATTTTTAGTGTTTTAGATGAGATATTCGTTAAGTTTTCATTACACATTTCAAATCTAGATGTTTCATAATCAAATCTATTAAATGCTTTAACAACCCTAACTCCTTGCAAATACTCTCTCATAACAGAATTAACTTTATCTAAAGAATTCTGCACTTTTGTAAACATTGGATAACCAATTTTCATATTAATTGCTATTAATATGAAAATTATAGGTATAATTGCAAAAAAAATTAAAGACATACGCCTATTAAGTTTTATAGCCATAATAAGACTTCCTAAACATAAAATCGGAGCTTTTGCAAATATCCTCATAAGACCATTAACAAAATTTTGAATTTGTGTTACATCATTAGTAAGTCGTGTTACTAATGATGCACCATCATATTTATCTATGGTTTTAAAAGGTAGTTTTTGAATTTTAGTAAAAAGATCAATTCTAAGTTCTGTGCCAAATCTTTGAGATACATTGCTTGCAATAATATTACGCCCAGTGGCACCAATTGCACCTAATCCAGTAATAACTATCATCAACATAGATTTTGAAAGAACAAAGTTCATATCATTTTTTGCTACACCTATATCTACAATTTTAGACATTATAGTTGGTTGAATAAGGTCACATACTGTTTCAAGTATTAAAAAAAATAATGCACTAAAAAACAATTTCCAATATTTTTTAATGTATTTGTTCAAAAATTTCATATGTCATCACCTCTTAAATCTAGATAATATAGGGTTCAAATTTTAAATAACATTTTATAAAATGATAATTCTATAGTTATAAGTTATTCCTATTTCTATATTGGAAATCAATTACGAACTAAGAAGTAAGAGTGAAAAGTGATGGTAGATATTACTCACTTTGTTCCTAATGTCTAAAAATAGGTTAATTTTTGTACAGTAGTTTAAATGTATCTTTCTCAACTAAAGCATGAATAACTTAAAGTTCTAAATTTGATTCCTATATAATTATATGTAAAATATAATTTATATAATTCTATAAAAAAAATATATATCCTTTAAAATAAAAAATAGAATCAATCTATATTTTGTTTAAATAGATTGATTCTATTAAATTATATATATTATATCTTAGTTTTTATAGTTCTAAATAATTAATTTTTAAATCTAAGTTTCAGGACTTGTTATAAACTTAGATGAATCTGGATAGTTTCTAGCTGCATTTGATACATTTGCATAAGCAGTTAAATAAGTCCATACTACTTTGTTTAAACTTAATGCAGTTTCACTTTTAAGGGCAAGTAAAGTTAATTCTAATGCTACATCCATTTCATTTCTTCCTGAAGAATCCATTTAAACACCTTCTCTAAATAAAATATTTATCACTAATTAATATATAGTTTATTAATATTTTGGGTACTCTATAATTTACATAAACGGAATATTATATTATGCATATTTAAATAAATCTTTAGTGAAAATATTAGTTGATGATATAATTAATAGAAAATAGTGATTTAGATAGGAGTTAATTATTATGAGTGAAAAACTTTACTTTAATGGTGACATATTAACTATGGAAAATGAATTATATGTTGAAGCTTTGCTTATAAAAGATGATAAAATATTTAAAACAGGATCAAAAGATCAATTAATTAAAGTCGCAAGTAAAGAAGTAGAATTTATTGATTTACAAGGTAAAACATTAATGCCTTCCTTTATTGATAGTCATAGTCACTTTTCAGGATATGCAACATCCCTTTTACAAGTTTCAGTAGAAGAATCAACCAATTTCAATGATATTATAGATTCTATTCAGAATTTTATTAAAAAGAATAATATAAAATCTGGTGAATGGATTTCAGTTAAAGGATATGATCATAATAACTTAACTGAAAAAACACACCCGACTAAAGAAATTTTAGATAAAGCTGCTCCAAATAATCCTGTAGCATTGCAACATCAAAGTGGACATAATGGTGTATTTAATTCTAAAGCATTAGATATATTAAATATCAAAAGTGAAACACCTAACCCTTCTGGTGGAATTATTGAAAAAGAAAATGGTGAACCAACAGGTTATGTTGAAGAAAATGCATATGTAAATAATATTCAAAAAGTACCTATGCCTTCTATGGAAGACCTTTCAACAGCACTAGTAAAAGCACAAGATACATATGCAAGTTATGGAATTACAACAATGCAAGAAGGCATGATAGTTCCAATGCTTGGTGATATATTAGACTTATTAAGAGTAAAGAAATTGCTTAAGCTTGATTTAATTGGATATATAGACTTAAGAGATTATGAAATCCTTGTTAAAAGATTTAATAGTTGTATTAAAAAATATGAAAATCACTTAAAAATTGGTGGATATAAAATTTTCTTAGATGGGTCACCTCAAAGCCGTACAGCATGGATGTTAGAGCCTTATAAAAATGGTGAAGCTAACTACATGGGATATCCTATATATGAAGATAATGCTTTAACTGAAAAGGTAACATTAGCAATAAAAGATGATATGCAGCTGCTTGCTCATTGCAATGGAGATGCTGCTTGTAAGCAATATATAAATGCATATAATGATGCTATTAAAAATGCTCATACTAAAAATGATATAAGACCAGTCATAATACATGCTCAGCTTTTAAGAAAAGATCAGCTAGATGATGTTAAACGTCTTAACATGATACCATCTTTCTTTGTTGCTCATGTATATCACTGGGGTGATATACATGTAGAAAACTTTGGATTTGAAAGAGCAAGTTCTATAAGTTTAGCAAATTCCGCACTAAAAAAAGGAATTAAATTTACATTTCATCAAGATTCACCAGTAATAGAACCTAATATGTTAGAAACAGTTTGGTGTTCTGTTAATAGAATAACTAAAAAAGGTATTGTACTAGGTGAAGATGAAAGAATAGAACCATTAGAAGCATTAAAAGCAGTTACAATAAATGCAGCATATCAATACTTTGAAGAAGATTTAAAAGGAAGTCTTAAAGAAAATAAACTTGCAGATTTAATCATATTAAATGAAAATCCATTAAAAGTAGATAAAATGGATATTAAAAGCATAAAAGTACTTGAAACAATTAAAGAAGGTAAAACCATATTTAAATTATAATAGTAAAAAACTACTCTTATCTCAGGAGTAGTTTTTTACTATTATCTTATAGAAATATATATGTGTATTTCTTGATTTTTTAAATCACTATTTTCATTTTCTTGATATTCTTCAAAGTCATAACTATACATCCTATCTAAATTCATTTTCCATAATTTACACCAAAATAATGCTACTGACTTTTGAATGTCTCCTTTTATTATGAACTTAGCATATTTTCCAGCAGGTATTCTTTTATATACCAAAGGATATTGCACTATAGATTCACTATTTACTTCAACACAAGTTAAAAAATTAAATGGTTTTGTAAACTCTCCTTCATAGTCTGTATATAATCCAATAGTTTTGTTATTAACTTTTCCAGATATTTTTGAATAGTAATTATTATTAAAAAAATTACTCCATAAAGCTCCAATATCTTTAATTGATTTTTCTTCTTCATTAGTTGTATTTTTTATTAACCCAACAATATGCTTTTTATCTAAATTTACTATTTCATAATTCATAAGTATATACCTCGCTTACTTTTTTATTAAAGTATAACGAAACTAATATGACATAAGTATGTCATATTAGGAAAACATACAAAAATAAAAGCTAGATATTTAGTATATCTAGCTAATGTATTTTAATTTATTAATAATCAATTATGCTTTTTTAACAAATTCAGATTTTAAAGACATTGCTCCAAATCCATCAATTTTACAATCAATGTTATGATCTCCATCAACTAAACGTATATTTTTAACTTTAGTTCCGATTTTTATAGAAGATGAAGCACCTTTTACTTTAAGGTCTTTTATAACTGTTACAGTATCACCATCTTGTAAAATATTTCCGTTAGCATCTTTTACAACTAATACATCATCAGTATTTTCATTTTGTGATTCTAAATTCCATTCGTGTGCACATTCTGGGCAAACAAAAAGACTTCCATCTTCATAAGTGTATTCTGAATTACATTTTGGGCAATTTGGTAAATTACTCATTAAATTCCTCCGTTCATTACGTTAATTATGTTTAAAATTTATAAGACGATTTATATAATAACATATTATTTTTACACTTACAAATATTTTTATAAAAACTCAATATAATTTCCACTTTATTGTTATTTTTAGATTGTGATTTTCCATGGATGAATATAGACTTGCACCTAATCCTTTTGTAAATGATTTAACTATGCTAAGACCTATTCCAGTAGTTTCATTAGTTCTAGAATTATTTCCTGTATAAAACCTATTGAATATTTTTAAGCAGTCATCTTCCTTTAATGATGGTGCATAATTAATAAATTCTGAAATTATATAATTATTTTCTTTTTTTAATGATATTTTTATATACTTTTCACCATATTTTAAGCTATTATTAATCAAGTTTGAAAATATTCTATTTAAAGCATTTTTATCAGATATTATAGAATCCATATTATCATCAATATCTATTATTGGCTCTATATTTTTTACTATAAAATCATTATAAAATAATGCAATATTTTCACATAAAACATCTTGAATATTAACTTTTTCAAAATTAAATTTATACTCGTCAGATTGAATTCTTGATAAATCATAAAAATTATTAATTAAATTTTGTAGTGTTTTTGTTCTTTTCTCAATAATACTAATATATTCATTCTTATCACTATGACTTATAGTATCACTTTTTATTAACTGCATATATCCAATTATAGAGGTAAGAGGAGTTCTTAAGTCATGTGACATATTTGTAATGCTAGTTTTTAATTCTTCTTCTATATTTTTAGATTTAATATTTATCTTTTGATTTTCTTCATATAGTAAATTTATGTTACTTGCAAGTTCATCTATATATTTAAAGGATGTTTTTGTTTTTAAATTTTTGTATTCACTTAAATTGTCTTTAATTTGAGCTGATATATATTTTAAATCTTTTAACATGAGAATAATAAAGGCAAGTAAAATTATTATAATTATTATTAATATATATATTACCATTAAATTACTCACCTCACTTTCTATTTACTTAATATCTTGTTTTTTTAACATGTAAGTTCCCAAAATTAAAGAAATTATAGTTGATACTAAACTTATTACAATACATTTTATAGTTTGACTGTTAGTTGCATTAATTGAAATTGCTACTGCTGAATTATAAAAAGGAGTTAACTCATATATTCTATCAAACCATGTATAACTTCCATAAAAAAATGATGCTATTGTAGGAAGTAAAATAAATATACCAACAGATACTCCTATAACCGCTCCATTACTTTTTAAAATTGTAGAAACTAACATTATAATTCCAACAACAGCACTATATGATATTACTGAAACTAAAAATGTTTTTAAAATTGTGATTAACTGAACAAACTTAAATTCCTCACCCCAACCACGGATAAATGTATGACCTATAGTAGATATACCAACTTGAATAGCTATTACAATTATTACTCCAATAAGTATAGATAAAAACTTTGAAAAATAGAAATACTCTCGCTTTTTACCATAAGCTAATGTGTTTTTTATAGTTCCCTCACTATATTCTTTAGCCATTAACGCACCAACCAATATAGCTATAAAGATTTCTATAACACCTGATCCAAAAGATGAATAAAAAACTTCTTTTGATGTAGGGTTAAACTCATCACTCCATGCACTACTATTAAAGCCTAACTGACCTGGATTTATAGGCTCATCGCTTTTTTCTTCTTGTCTTATATTTTCAATTTGTTCAGTTATTTCTTTTTCACTAAGATTTTTCATAGAGCTTTTGGCTAAATCTTCACTTAAAGATACTGACATAGCTAACATTAAAATTGATAATATTGCTGCTATAATACAGACTACTTTAAAAGATCTATTTTTAAATAATTTATATAATTCTGCTTTAAATAATCTAATCATTTTATTTTCCTCCAACAACATTCATAAAATATTCCTCTAAATTTTCGCCTTCTAATGAAATGTTTTCAACTATTACACCTGACTTTGAAATAGTTGAATTTATTAATCCTATTTCATTTAAATTGCTAAATATTTTTATCATGTTATCTTCTAGAACTTCATAATCCATAATATTTAAATTTCTTTCTAAAATGATTGATGTTTTTGATAAATCATCAACTTTAAGAAGAATATATTGTCTACATATAGCTTTTAATTCAGAATCTGAAATTTCTTTTATTAATTCTCCATTATTAATTATTCCATAATGAGTTGCAAGTTCTGATAATTCTCCAAGTATATGACTTGATATTAATATAGTTGTATTTTTTTCCTTATTTATCTTTTTTAAAAGTTCTCTTATTTCTACTATTCCCATAGGATCTAATCCATTTATTGGTTCGTCTAATATTAGAAATTTAGGATTTCCAAGTAGTGCATTAGCAATTCCTAGCCTTTGTTTCATACCTAATGAAAAATTTTTAACTTTTTTGTTCTTGATATTATTTAATCCAACTAATTCTAAAACTTCATCTATACAATTTTTATCTGGAATGTTTCTAACTAATCTTGAAATTTCTAAATTTTCCTTTGCAGACATATTACCATAAAAAGCTGGGTATTCTATTAAACTACCAATAAATGTTCTAGCTTCATTTAAATGATTCTCACTAGTTCCTCCAAATAATTCTATTTCACCTTTAGTTTTGTGAATTAAACCTGTAATCATACGAATAAGAGTAGTTTTTCCTGCACCATTTTTACCAATGAATCCATATATTGAGCCCTTTTCTATTGTCATATTTACATTAGCTACTGCATATTGATTTTCATATTTTTTAGTTAAATTATGTGTCTTTAATATTATATCTCTCATTTTATACTTTCCCTCCTTTATTATGATTACATTTTAGATTTGCTATTATAAGCAGTTTTAAAGAAAGTATTAAGAAAGTATAAAGTTTGTTATTTTAGTTTAAAACCTATTCCCCATACAGTTTGAATGTACTCTTCCTTTGTTAATTTGGATAATTTAGCTCTCAAATTACTAATATGTACATTTACTGTATTATAATCACCTAAAAAATTATCTTTCCAAACTGATTCAAACAAATTTGCTCTAGTAAAAACTTTATTTGGATTGTTAATTAAAAGATATAAGATATCAAATTCTCTAGAAGTAACAATCATTTCAATTTCATTAACGAATACTTGTCTACTTTCGTTATTCAATTCAATTTCTCTATATAAAATTTTATTATTAGAATTTAATGCTGGGCTAAAATCTTTATATCGTCTTAATTGAACATTAACTCTAACTAAAACTTCTTCAACATCAAATGGTTTAACTATAAAATCATCTGCTCCAATTTTTAAAGCATTAAGTCTATCATCTTGTTTTGTTTTTGCTGATATAACAATTATAGGCATAAAATTAACTTTTCTTATTTCCCTTATTATATTTTCACCACTGACACCAGGTAACATTAAATCTAGCAAAACTAAATCATACTTATATTGTTCTAAACACATCATAGCTTCTGTTCCTGAATAAGTGCACCTAACATTATATCCTTCTTTTATAAGGATGCTATATAATAATTTATTAATATCTTCATTATCTTCAACTACTAAAATATTTATATTTGAATTCATAATACACCCCACTTCCTAAAAAAAATTATATCATTTTTATTAAGTATGAGTCATCATTTATATCTATTAATAATGAATCCTATTATTTTTTAAAAATTTATTAATTTCATAATAAAATTTAAAAGAATTTTTACATGAATATATATTGAACTATATGTAAAATATTGTTAATATGTAATTATACTTTAATTTCTATAAAAATTAATATACTTAAAAAACTTAAAAAACTTATGATAATAAACAGGATAACAAAACATTAATTTTTGTATTTAGTTATCCTTTTTTTTATACATAAAAAATTAAGGAGGGATTTTTTTTGTTTAGTATAATTGCTTTTTATTTCAAGACTTTTTTTAAATCATTAAGAAATTGGATTCCTATATTACTATTAAGTTTTGGCATTATAGGTTATTGTATTTTCTTTAATAAAAATGTTCAAGGAAACATTGTTTTTGAATCTGAAGTTGGGCATGCACCTATTCAGCGTGTAACTTCTGGAGATGATAAACTTACCAACCTTGAAAGTGAAATAGACACTTATTATTCAGATGAAAATTGGAAAGCTTTTTATGAAAAAACTATTGAGTATTATAAAAGCATTTTAGAAAATAATTCAAATAGTACTAATAAAGACTTGGTTACAGATATGGAAAAATTTCAATATCTATTAGAAAACAACTTACCCTTTATAGATGAATTTAATCATAATGATGGTTTGCTTTTCCTTAAAAACCTTATGATGGAGCCTATAGTTTTACTTATTGTTATAACTATAATAATTTCAAGCTCTCAAGTATTTTCAAGTGAGATGGAAAATAAGACTTATAAACTTTTATATACTCAGCCAATAAGCAAAACCAAAATCTTTTTCTCTAAATTAATTTCAAATATTCTTGTTAATTTTTTCATTGTTATTGCTCTTATGTTAGTATGTTTCATTTATCAATGTATCACTAAGGGAATGGGGTATACAGAATTCCCAGTTAAAGCATCAATTTCAAATGAACTTATGTATCTTCCACTTATTAAATATGTACTTTATGAATTTATACTTTTGATTATATTAATAATTTTTTCATGTTCTATTGGAACTTTAATTTCTTTATTAATTAATAATTCAGCTGCTGCTATTTGTGTATCTACAGTATTTTATGGTTTACTATATATTTTATTTAAAAATAGCCCTACAGCAATGATTCAAAAATATAATCCTGGTGCTTATTTTGATATTAATAGAATCTTATCATTAGCACCACTAAGTGGTCTTAAAGCTATACTGCCTTCTAATTCTCAAGGTGAATCACTAATTGAAGGAGCTCTTACAAATATAACCTTTTTAAATGGGATTATTATACTTAGTGTAATGATAATAATATTTATAACTATAGGTATATTTTTATCAAATAGAAAGAGAATGGATAATTAAAAGGAGGAATTTATATGGAAATATTATCAGTTTCTAATCTGAATAAATCATATAATAAAAAAGTATTAGATAATTTAAATTTCACTATAAATAAAGGTGAAGTTGTTGGATTAATAGGACCTAATGGAGCTGGTAAAACTACACTTATGAAAATCTTATGTTTACTTAGTAAAGCAGATAGCGGAGAAGTTAAGCTATGTGGCATTTCTAATAACAATAAAAAAGATAGAGAAAAATATTTAGCTAATCTCTCTGCAATTATAGAAACACCTGCTCTTTATGAAAATTTATCTGGCTATGATAACATAGACTTTATTAGAAGAATAAATAAAATTTCTAAAGAACGAATGGAAGAAATGATAAAGTTTATTAACATTGGTGACATGATTAATAATAAGGTAAAACAATATTCTCTAGGTATGAAGCAACGCTTAGCTATTGGAATAGCACTTTTAAGTTCTCCTAATTTATTAATTTTAGATGAGCCAACTAATGGATTAGATTATGATGGAATTATAGAATTCAGAAAACTTATTTCAGATGTAGTAAAGGATAATGATGTCTCTGTTATAATTTCATCACATATATTATCTGAAATAGAAAAATTATGTCAAAGAATACTATTCTTAAAGGATGGCAAATTAATAGATGAAAAGATATCAAGTGATTCTATTGACAAGATGTATGAATCTGTTTACAGAGGTGAGTAAATGGGTGCAACATTTTTATTTGAAATAAAAAAAATATTCAAAGATATTAAAAATATTATTTGTATTATTTTCTTTATTGTTTTTATGATTGGATTTATTTATGTTAACTCGCAAATAAATGCTAAAAGAAATATAGAATGGAAAGATAATTTATATAATCAAAGTTCTTTTTTATCAAATGAAATTTCAGAATTATCTATGGCTAAAGAAAAAATGTCACCTAAAGTAGATAGTAGACTTGATAAAAAAATTAAATTTTTAACAGATCATAATTCAATAATGTCAGATATAATAACTGAATATAACAATAAAAATCTTAATGGTTACCTTAATAAAACAAAAGAATTAGATACGCATTCCATAGAAGGTATAAAACAAAACATTCAATTTAGTAATGTAAAATCTATAGATGCTTATGAAAAGCATATTAAAAAGATAGATATTATGCTTAAGAAAAACATTACTCCTATTTTTGAAGAAAATAGTATGGAAGGTTACAATTTTTTAAGACTTTGTTCTTCTAATGTTGTTATGCTTATATTAATAGTAGTTATGTTAAATTTTACTATAGAATGTTTTTCATCAGAATATGAAAAAAAGACATATAAGCTACTGTTTACACAACCTATAAGTAAAACTAAAATATTTTTTTCAAAATTCTTTGCAAGACTAATTGTGTCTTTTGCAATATTAATTTTAGTTATATTAACTTTATTCTTAATCTTAGGTTTTAAAAACGGTTTTGGAAATATAGAGTACCCTACTGAAATATATGTAAATGGTAAACTTGTTTTTGTTTCTTTACAAGAGTATTTTAAAAAATCAATACCTACTTTGTTAACTTGTTTATTCTTTATATTTAGTTTTTGTATTTTTGTATCTTCTATATTTAATACTACAAGCATAGGACTATCATTTACAATCTTAATATCAGTTACTCTTTTATGTTTAGGAAAAGTAATAAAAAATTTAGTGCCATTTATTCCATTTTCCTATATAAAAATAAATGATTTTCTTTGTAGCAGTGATTTTGTTTTAAAAAAGTCAGGTATATTATCACCTAATACATTTGTATTTCCTAACAATATATACTATCTTCTAATTATAAGCATAATTTTTATAATCTCCTCTATTGTCATTTTAAATAAAAAGGATATCTAATAATAAAACTAGACACCTTATATAACACATAATAAAAGAGGATTTCTATATTTTTAAAAATAACATTTTAAATATATTAATTTCAAAAGAAATGTTTATTTTATAACAATTCCAAGTTGGTCTCACTCTTGGGAGTATCCAAATTCATCTTCACATATAAGAAATAAAGCATGTTTTTACACATGCTTTATTCTTTTAATATTCATATTAAATTATTCTTTTTAGCTCCTTAAATACATCACTTTTAGATATTTCTTCATAATCTCCAATTTCAATTATTTTTCCATTTTCCATCAAAATAATTTTGTCAAATTCTTCTAAAATTTCAGATAAATCATGTGTTACTATAATTACAGTTTTATCTTTCATGTTAAGTAAATTATGTTGTAAAAGTTTAGTAGTATTTACGTCTAGAGCCGAAAATGGTTCATCCATAATGCATATAGACGATTTTGATGTTAACATTCTTATAAATGCTAATACTTGCTTTTCACCTCCACTTAATGAATTACTATAAGGCTCACTCTTTATTCTATTAAATATTCCACACTTAAATTTTTCCATTACATAATTTAAATTTTCTTTAGGATATGATGAAAATAACGTAGTATTATTATAAAAATCATCTTTAAATATATGCTCGTGCTGATTAATAGTGCATACAATGTTGTCCATATTTAAATCTAATACATTTTCTTCATCAATTAATATTTTCCCACTTAATGGTTTTGTGTATTTCATAATCATATTAATAAGTGTAGATTTTCCTGAACCACTATGACCAATTATTGCATATTTTTTTCCTTTTTCAAACTTACAACATATATCATCTATATTAAATTTATTATAGCTAAAATTTACATGATCAAAAACTATATGATTTTTAAAATCATTTTTATATTTCAAAGTTGTATATTTATAGTTGTTTATATAATCTATAACTTTATTCTTTGTATCTTTTAAAGAACTAATTGAGTTAATTGAATACAATATATCATTTAGTGGTGATACAAAACAATTCACATATCCAAAAGTAGCAACTGCTGTACCTATACTTATTTTCCTGTTAAATAAAAGTATTCCTACTATAATAAATGTAGCCGCATTTAAAATATTTAATAAAAGTTCACTTAAACTATATGTAAAACTTTTAAATTTACCGTATATAAATCTTTTATCTTTTACATTGTTAAGTGCTTTTTCATGTTCAGCATTAATTTTACTTATTGTTCTAGAGTTAATTAATTTAAAACCTTGAAGAAAATCTGTAATTTTTGATACATATAATCCCATCTCATTTAAATAATTATTTCTCTTTTTGGATAGTGTACATGATGTAAGTTTAGGTATTACTATAGCTATACATGATATTAATACTATAGTAGTAGCGATTCTAAAGTCTACATATACAAATAAAATTATTCCATAAATTATAAGCATGTTAACAGCCTTAATAATAGTTATTATTGGTGTTAAATAATCCATTTCTAAATTTAATATATCATTTCCTTGGATAGATATATATTCACCTATATCTCTAGATGAAAAATCTTCATAATTATAATTAAAAACTGATTTAAAAAAATCTCTTTTTAATGACATTTCAAACTTTAAAGAACATTTAAAATTATATATCATAGATAAATAAAAAAATATTGTGCCTATTAAATTACAAAATATATATATTAAAATTAAATGTATAAAACTTAAACATGTTTTGTTTTCTTTTAAAACAGTATCAAATAGTAACTTTTGAAGATATGGTCCTAATGCAACAGTCAATGTAACTACTGCATCACATATTATTTGAATTAAAATTAAAAATCGTATTTCATAAAGATATTTTCTCATAACAACTCATTCTTTCTTTAATTTTATATCATTGAATTTAATCGTTCTATTTCTCTTAGAGGTTTATCAACTGATTCACCACTTAATATATGATAATCTTCTTTTAAAATTTTAATTTCATGTTTTCTTGCATTTATTGCTAACTTATAATCTCCTATTAATTCTGCAATTTCTGCTATGGCTATATCAGCATCAATCATTCTAGGGCTTTTGCTATAATCTATGGATTTTCTATAATGTTCTATAGCTTTCTCATATTTAGATAGTTTTAAATATCTTTCTGCACGTATAAAATAAGCAGCCCAATTGTTATTAAATTGTTCTAATGCTTTGTCCCAAATTTCAGAAGCTTTATCTAGGTTGCCCTTTTCAAACTCTATATCACCTTCAAAAAAACTATGTTCCACATAATTTTCTATAGATTTCATGTGATTTAAAACTTCACTTGCCTCATCAAGTCTTTTATCATGAATTAATTGGTCAAAAAGAAAAGCATGACCTGCTCTATAATTTGGATATTTATTTGTAAACTCCTTGTAAAACTTAATTAATTCAAAGTTACAACTACAGTACCAATCCCCTGCTGCTCCATTTTCAGATTTTACAAGAACTGAATGATAATCTTTATCAAAAGGTTCATAATTCAAAGCTTGTTTTATATAAATACTAGATATTTCTTTATCGCATTCAGATCTTTTTAAATATAATGATGCTAAAACATAATATGCTTTTGAATTTTTCGGTTCATTTCTTATAAGTTGAAGTAAAAAAGACTTATAAGAATTAAATTTCTCATCACTTATAAAGTGAGTTTCGTCTATGGCATTTTCAATTCTTTTTAAGTTTTCCTCAGTAGATATTTTAAATAATTCATCTATTGTAACACCAAAATAAGAAGCTATATGTGGTAAAAGTTGAATATCTGGTGATGTTATATTATTTTCCCACTTTGAGATTGCTTGATATGATACACCAAAGTATTTAGCTAATTCTTCTTGTGTTACACCTTTATCTATACGTAATCTTTTTATTTGTTTTCCAAGCTCTAAATCCATTTTTAAAAGCCCCCTTTTATTTATCTTATATTTAAATTGTATAGTATAAAATTTTTTATAACAATAACTTATATTTTTAGATAACATCAACCATTAGTTGAGTTAGAAATAAAAAAATATATCAATAAAAAATTATTGATATGTTTTTTTTATTTTAGTTATTATTTTTTATAGCTTAATATTTCATTTGATATTGATTTTATATAAATTGATTTTAATATTACAAAATATATAAAATATATTACAAAAAATATTATAGGAACTAGCAATCCTTTTAGTCCAATTAAGCTTCCGTTCATTGACTTTAAAATCAATATTGCAAACACAGCATTTAATGTAGCAATTATAAATGGAATAAAGAATATTGAGCTCATTTCTATGTTTAAGATTTTTTTCATCTCAGTATAAGATAATCCAATTTTAGATAAATTTTTGTATTTTTCTTTATCAAAAATTAAGTCAGTGTAAAATCTAAAATATAAGAAACTACAACTACCTATGAAAAATATTATGCCTATAAATGTCCCAACAAATAACATAGTTTTTGTTGATGTAAGTTCAACTTGATAAACATCTGTTAATGTAGCAAAATACTCATAATCAAATTTTCCCATTTCTCCAAATGCATTATCAGCATTTGTTTTTCTTTCATTATTTAAATTATCAATCATTTCAAGACTATCTTCCCAACCATTATAATTATATCCATATCCTGTCCATGAAATAGTGGATTTATTAGTTTCTAATATTTTATACATATCATCACTAACCACTAGCATATTATTATAAAATCCTTCAGCTAGTAATGGACCTTCTACAATGAATTTAACATGCAAATTCACATCTTGTATGTTAAATTCATTAATTGTATTAAGGGATTTTATAGAATTTGGTGAACTTTTTGTTGGTATTAATGCAGCTTCATCACTATTTAACCTAATCTTTTTATATCCAAGTACAGCTCCTATTTTATTAAACTCAGAATTATTAATTACATATTGCCTATCATTTGTATTTAAAAACTTATATTCATATTTTTTAAAATTATACTTATTTTTATCTAATGTGTTTTCTATAAGTTTCATTTGTGAATCTGATATTTTATTATTTTCTGTACTCATATAAAATATATTAAAGGGAAAACCACTTTTAGATGCTTCTAATTGCTTTTCACCAAGTGAAGATAAAACACTTATAGATACTAAGGTACCTGATAACAAAATACTTATTAAAAATAATAATCTGCAATTATCTTTAATTTTATATATTAAATTACTTATCCATAATACATTTATTTTATTTTGATAAAAACTTCTTTTTCTTTTTATCATTTTTAATATTAAAACAAAAAACTGGCTAAAAAATAAATAAGTTCCTAACATTAAAGCTATAAACATTAAATACTCCATATTTTCTAATTGAAAAAGGACAACCATATAACTTCCAGATAGTAACACCACACTTGTTATAGCTAAAAATATTGACGTCTTAGGTTCTGATTTTGGCTTTTTAGTACCTTTTAATAATTCTATTACATTTTTATTTTTTATTAGAATTATAGTTACTGGGCTTGTTATTATAAATAATAATGTAAATACAATGAATGTCAGTATTATTGCAGTACTTGGAAAGTATAATGTATCTGACTTTGTCTGAAATAAATCACTTATTAATTTTAAGAATGGTTTTGCAAATATAAATCCTATTAAAATGCCTGAAACTATAGATGCAAATCCTATTATTAAATTTTCAAGTAATACAAATTTTTTAAACTGTTTTGGTGACATACCTAATATAAAAAGTGTTCCGAACTCTGTATATCTACTTTTTACAAAAGTTCCCAAAGAGTAAACAATAAATAGTAAAGAAAATAATGCAATTATAGTTTCTGTAAAGGTAAGAGCCATGCCAAGTGAACTATGAAATTGTATTCCAACACTTGCAACAGATGGATGAAACATTGACATAGCAAAAATAAAAAACATCATTATAGATATAGTGGAGCTAAAATAATAACCTAAATAAGATTTGAAATTTCTTGTAACGCTATTATATGCAAATTTTTTAAAATTCACTATCTGGCACCTCCAATGTGAGCTACTACTTTCAATATTTCCTCATAAAACTCTTCATTAGAACTACTTTTATGTATTTCTTTATATATTTCCCCATCTTTTATAAATACAACTTTTTTACAAAAACTTGCTGTATATGGTTCATGTGTTACCATCAGTGTAGTTACATTGTTATTTGTATTTAAATGCTCAAATATTTTCATAACATCATTAGTAGCTTTTGAATCTAAGTTTCCAGTTGGTTCATCTGCAAGTAATATTGATGGGTTATTAATTACTGCTCTAGCAACTGCAGCTCTTTGTGCCTGTCCGCCTGAAATTTCAAAAGTTCTTTTATTTAATATATTTTCAATACTTAAATCTTTAGCTATTTTTTCAAGTCTTTTATCCATTTCACTTATAGATATTCCTTCTAATGTTAGTGGCAAAACTATATTTTCTCCGATAGTTAATGTATCAAGCAAATTAAAATTTTGAAATACAAATCCCAATTCATTTCTTCTAAAATTTGATAAAGCTTGACCTTTTAATTCATGTGGATTTTTTGAATTTATAATAACTTCTCCACTTGTTGGCATGTCTATTGTTGAAATTATATTTAGCAAAGTAGATTTACCACTTCCACTAGGTCCCATAACAGCTACAAAATCACCTTCTTGTATAGATAAATTTATATCTTTTAATGCTTTATATGAAACCTTTCCAGTATAAGTTTTATTAAGATTGTTAATTTTTAATATTTCCATGTTTATTCCTCCGATTTTTATAAAAACATTATATATTTCGTAAGAATAGTTTACTTTTATCTAAAAAGAATATACATCGATTAATATTTCAACAACATTACAATGTTGTAAGGTTCTAATAAAAAAATCCCCTATCTTTAAGTATAAACTTTATAGATAAGGGATTTCTATTTTATTCAATAAATGTTAAAACATCTTCCAATGGTTTTCTTGGTGGCTTTGGAGGTGTATTTTCCTCAGGTACACCTAATGAAATCATAGACATTAACTGATATCCATCTTTTTCAAAACCTATAAGATTTTCAATTTCTTTTTTAGCATGTGTAGGACCTGTCATATAGCATGTGCCATATCCCATTTCTGTTGCAGCTAATAAAATATTTTGAACTGCAGCTCCTATTCCTTGAGCAGCAGATTGTGGAGATACTAATACATCAAGAATTTCTTTTGGTGCATTATTTTCTTTTAATATCTTATACTCTATCATTTTATATTCACATGAATAAACTAAAATTACTACTGGAGCATCTTTAAAACATGTATAATAATTAATTACACTCATATGTTTTTTTAAATCTTTTTCATTTTTTGCAAGCTTACCTATATTTTCATGACTTCTAGTAACTATATCAGCCATTTTATTTATAATATCTTTATTTTGAAGTATAACAAAATGCCAGTTCTGTTGGTGCTTAGGTGATGGTGCACTAGTACCAGCTTTTATTAATTCAATAATATCTTCTTTTGGTACTGCATCATTTTTAAATTGTCTTATACTTTTACGATTATAAATTAAATCCAAGTTTCTCATACTTTTTCTCCTTAGTAAGTTATTTTATGAAATCAATTCTATACTCAAAATTATTTTGTGTCAAACAATATAGGACTTGAGACCCTCTACAATTTAGTTAAATGATTTATAAAATTCACCATTTTTATTTATCATTCTTTGAATTTCTGAAAATGGTATTTTAAAAGTAATAAAGCCAGCAGAATATGGTCCAATTTCATATGGTGAAAAATAAATATATAAGTTATCTTGATCTATATAAAAATCTTGATCAAATTTTATTCCTTTGAAATCTTCTTTAAACACATAATCATAATCTTTATCTGTGGCTATTATTTTTTCAATAATTTTATTTATCTCTCCAAGCCAATACACACCACCCATAAATAAATCACCTATTGTATAAAACTTACCTGTAACTAGATTTATACTTGGTGTCTTTCTTGATGGCATTCCATGTGCAGCCCCTATTGGATAATAATATCCTGTTATATCTAAAATTAGTAAATCCTTTTTAAAAAACTTAACACTAAAATCTCCATAATAGTCATAATTTAATATATCATTTTTAGTTATTACAGTACTCTGATTATTATCATCTGATTCACCATAAGGCTTGAAATAAGACATTTCTTTTAATTTAGAATTTATACTTCTTTCTACCTTTTTACTTTTTACACCTTCTACTTTAGGATAATAAATCAAATAATTTATATTAGGTTTATATTTCATATTAATCACAAAATACTTATTATTTAATTTAATAATTTCGCTAGGCTTATACATTATTTTACCTGATTTATATAAATAATATGGCTCATAATCTATATATGAATAAATTATATTATTTTCTATATAAAGTTGTCCGCTACCTTTAACAATGGGAAGATTTTTAACTATTTTTCCAGACTTATCTATGAAAAATGTATATTCTTCATCTGAAGCATAGGAAATATTATCTTTATATTCTCCAACTTGTAAATAAATAAAATCAGTTAGAATTTTGCCCTTAGTAGTTCCTATAGCATATATCTTTCTATTTACAAACTTATCTTCACCAATAGATTTTCCTAGTGCTATCATTTCTTCACCTAACATTTTTATATCATCATATATAGGTTTTAATATATACTCACCTTTTAAATCAATTAATCCATAAGGTCCGTTAAAATCATTACCCTCACTAACTATAGCTACATTATCTTTAAAACCTTCTGCTACTTCATATAATGGTTGTATAACTACATTACCTTTTTTATCTACATATCCATACGTTCCTTGTAAATCTTTTGAAAACACCATTAATCCATTTCCATATCCAAACACAGTGTTATATTTATAAGTACTTTCTATTTCACCATTAAGATTAATCAATGCATACTCATTATCATTTATCTTAACTATTGAAAAACCCTCATTAAATTGACTTGCAGATTGATATTTAGGTTTTATAATTTCATTACCATTTAAATCAATATAACCATAACTATAAAATCCACCTTCTGATGAAGTTCCAACAATAGCCCTACCTTCATTATAGTCACTTATAAATTGATATTTACTTTCATTTATAATTTTCCCTTTTTCATCAATTACACCCATAAAATTATCTAAATTAAATACAGCTCTGTTTTCTTTAAAATTAGATATACTATCAAATTTAGGATAGATAATATATTTTCCTGTATTATCAATTAATCCGTATTTATTATTTTTCTCAACTATAGCTATATTTTTATCCGTGAAATTATATGCATTATTGTACTTAGGTTTTATAATCCATTCACCTTTCACATTAATGTATCCATATAACTTTCCATTCCTTTTATTAATTAAAGCTGGATATAACTTTTTATTAGAATTCATTTTATCTTCTCCATATAACAGTATTATTTATTATTATATGTAACACTATGTAAAATTCTAATAAAATCCATTTATACAAAGTAATTATTAAAAATACTAACTGAATCAATGTATTTTATAGGGTTCCAAGTTCAAATTCAAAGTAATCTTTTTCTCAAATGATACTAGAGATATTACAATTTTAAAAATATAGATTAATAGTTAGCATTAAAATTCTCAACTGAAACATGAATAACTTAAAGTTTAAAATTGTATTTCTATAGTTCAGTGAGTATTAATTTGTTCAATATTATTTTTTAAATGTTTTTATATTATGTAATTGGGTAGATTTTGAAATTGTAACTATTACTTTACTAGTTTCCTTAGCTATTACATTATGTTCTATTGTTGCATCAAAAGGTAAAAAATCACCTTCTATTAATTCAAACTTATTTCCATCCTTAAAACTAATAGCTATAGTTCCCTTAACTACTTGGATTGTAGCAAAACCATTGTGTACATGATTAGGTAGTCCTTTGCCTTCATCAAATTTGAAATATATACTTTTAAATTTGTCATTTTCACATAAAATTTCTTTACTTTTTTCTATATTATTTATATTTATATTTTCCATAACGTCACTTCCTTTAAATACAATTAAAACTCTTTGTGTAATTTTTATATTTATAATATACCTTATTTAAATATTTTATTCTGTAACATAAGTTACATAATAAAAGCACCTAAAAATTTAGGTGCTTAAAGTAACTATTCTTTATCTAAAATTATTTTATTTCTAGTAAAAAAGACACTTAATAAGAATAAAAGTGTTATTAATAATAGAAACGCAATTATTATAGGTAATATTCCTTTTAAATTTTCTCCTGCTTGTAATTTTTCTATAGCAAGAACTATCCACCTTGGTGGCAGTATTGAACCTATTTTTTGTACATTTTCACTCATCATTTCAAAAGGCCAAAAACATCCACTTAACATGAATATTGGTATCATAAGGCATGAATTGACTAAGGTTAACACAGTTTTCTTTTTAATTAAAGAAGCAAGCAATACACTAAATACTACAGCAAATAATGAAAATAGTAATACAAGTAATAGTAAAATAATTCTATTTTCAAATCCAAATTTGTAATTTAATAATGTACATATTAAAAAATATTCTATAGCTGGCATTGAAGTAATAATAAAGAATAAAAATGTTAATCCTCCATAATACTGCTTTTCATTAATTTTTCCCATTAATATTCTATCTTTTGTTCCTCCTAACTCATCTTCCAACAAAAATGAACAACTTAATCCGGCCACTATAAATATTATATAAAAAATAGTACCTAAAGAATCTAATATGCTAGCTTTTTTACTTTCTATACTTTGCACTTCATACTTAGGTTGTGACATTGAGAATTTATCTAATACTTTTTCCAGCCCAACTTTATTTACTTCAATATTATTACATATAGTATAAATGCTTTTAACTTCATTATTAATTATTTTTTCAATAGTTGGTTCCATATCACTTTGAGCTATAGATTTAATATTTATTTTATTAAGATTACCATTTAAAATGTCTTCAGTAAAATTTTCATCTATTGTAACTATCATTTCAAATTTATGAAATATTAAATCACTCTTGTAATTTTCATCATTTTCTAATGGTATAACTTTTATAACATCTGTATTATTTAGTTTTTCTTCAATAACACTACCTATTTTACCTTTATCATTATTTATAAATCCAATTTTGTATTGAGAAGAGGCAATATTTAACTGTGATATTGAAATAACTAATATTAATGGTAATATTAGTGAAGTAATAATAAAACCTTTTCTTTTATAAAATATTCTGAATGTATTTTTCATTATACTAATCATTTAAAAGTGCCTCCTTTTTTCTAAGGATTAATTTATATACTAATAACAAAAATAATGATAAAAATACAATTTCAATAAGTGCAATAATATATGCATTGGACTGTACATTACAAACCATAGTACTTGTAGACACATTTATCCAATAAATTGGACTTAAATACATAACTTTATTTATTACTGGAATTGCTGTAATAACAATTAATGGCATATAACATCCACCTAATAAACACAAAATAAATATAATTATATTTGCCATTCCTGCAACACCATTATCTCTCTTTACAACTAGTCCCATAATTGCGCCTATAATAGATGAAAGTAATCCTAAACATATAAATAATAAGATAAATTTCAAGGTGTTATCGCCCCAATTAACTTTTAAAACTATTGATGAATAGAAATATACCAATATTGTTTGCAAAATTGATATAAAAACTCCAAACATTACTTTGGCTACAATTATAGAGCTTTCTTTAACTTTAGATAATTGTATTCTATTCATAGTTCCTAATTTATTTTCTTTATAAACGCTTTCCCCAACAACTTGAGATACAAATAATATAATTAAGGCTAACTCTGCAAAAGTATAATATTCAGATGAGGTAACTTCTCTAGATGAATTTCTTTTATCTAATTCTATATACTCATCATATTTATTTTTCACTAAATTCTCAAAAGCCTTAGGATTAAATTCTCCTATGGTTTCATAAACAGCGTATTCATTTAACATATTTTCAAATATGCTTCTAAATACTTTACTTTTAGTTTTTTCACCATTTTTAGAAGTATAGATGCTAAATCCATCTTTTTCTATATTTACATGTAAAATAGCTTCATTTTTATCTATATCATCCATAACACTTGATTGTGATTTAACTTCTTTAAATTTAATATTTACATCATCTTCTAAAATATTTTTAAAGTTTATAAATCCATCTTTATATTTTGAATTATTATCCATTGTATAATATACCATGGAAGGATTATCCTTAGTACCAAAAACATTTTGACTTGTCATCATGTTTTTTAATCCCATACTTAAAGCGGTTATTAAGACAATAGGAAATACAAACATCATTATGACATCACTTTTTGATCTAAAGAAATGTTTAAATTCCTTTTTTATCATGGATAAAAACATATACATACCTCCTATTCTCTTAATTTTTTTCCTGTTAGTCCCAAAAATACTGTTTCTAAATTTGGATCTTCATTTAATATATTTTGAATATCGCCACCATTACTAGTTATTTTACTAACTAAATCTACTATTAAATTACTACTTTTAAGTGTAGAAATTTTATAACTATTTTCACTAAATAACACTTTTTCAACACCAGTTATCTCTAAAAGTTTATCTTCTAATTTATCAATTTTTTTTGATACTGCAATATTAAATATTCTTTTATCACCTATAAGATTTTTTAGCTCTTCACTAGTTCCCTTTGCTATAATTTTTCCATTATCCATTATTGCAATTTGATCACAAATATCATCAACTTCTTGCATATAATGTGATGTATATATGATGGTAGCTCCTTCTCTTTTAAGTTTTAATATAGATTTTAAAATATGATTTCTTGATTGTGGATCAATGCCTACTGTAGGTTCATCCATTATAATAAGTTTAGGTGAATGAGCAATGGCACATCCAATATTTAACCTTCTTTTCATACCACCTGAAAGTTCTGATGCCTTTCTATTTTTCATATCATAAAGTTCTACAAACTCTAAAGTTTTTAAAGTCCTTTTTTTTAATTCCTCACCTTTAAATCCATATAATGAACAAAAGAAACTTATATTTTCTTCAACAGTTAAATCCCAATATAATGCAAAATCTTGGGGAACTATACCTATATTTTCTTTCCATTTTCTAATTTTTGATGTGGTTTCTTCATAAATTACTTCACCAGAATTCTTTTTTATAAGTCCACATATTATTCCGATTAAAGTGCTTTTTCCAGCACCATTAGGACCTAATAATCCAAAAATCTCACCTTCTACAATATCTAAGTCAACTCCATCTACTGCAATATGATTTCCATAGTCTTTATATATCTTTTTTATTTCTAACATCTTCATAACTTAAACCTCCCTATCTCCTATAAATTAAGTATATAAAAAAAAGATGCCTATCTCTAGTTAGAAATATCACCTTTTAACATTACAATTGTCATATTAAATTATGAAAAACTATAAATTCCCTTTTAAATAATTAACTGCAATAGCAGTTCTATGCTCTAATCCTGTTTTATTAAGTATTGTTGTTATATAGTTTCTTATAGTGCCTTCTCCTATATATAATTTCTTGCTAATTTCTTTATTGTTAAGTCCTTCAGCTATAGCTTTTATTATATCTTTTTCTCTATCTGTAAAATCATATTTATTAAATGATGGCTCTGAACTTTTAACTTGTAATTTTTTTAATATGTTTTCATTCATAACAATTGTATTATTATGAACAGAGATAATTGAATTAGCTATTTGTTCTGGAGAGTTGTTCTTTAATATATAACCTTTTGCACCATAACTAAGAGCTTCATTAACATAATCTTGTTCATCAAAAGTTGTAAGTATCAAACATTTTGTATTAGTTTTTTTAGTAATTTCTTTAACAGCTTCAACACCGCTTAAAATTGGCATTCTTATATCTATTAAAGCAACATCTACATTATTATTTAAACAGGCATTTATGGCTTCATTTCCATTTCCCGCTTCAGCTACTATTTCTATGTCTCCCTTTAGCGGTAATAGTATTTTTAGACTTTCTCTAATTAAACTATCATCATCACATATTAATAATTTTACGCTCATTATACTCCCCCTAAGTTTAACATCATGTTAATTACAAAACCATTTTCACTTTTATAATTAAGTCGTCCACCAATCCCTTGCATTCTTTCTTCCATTCCTCTTATTCCAAGTCCTTTTTTAAGATTTAAGCATCCTTCTCCATTATCATGTATTTCTATTCTTGCAATTTTATTATATATATAAAATGAAACAATAACTTCTGTGGCATTTGAATACTTTGCTATATTCGTTAATGCTTCTTTTAAATTTTCTTCTATAATAATCCAAAAATTTAATTTGATTTTTTCAGTATTGCCTTCTATTCTTAGCTTAGTCTTTATTCCAGAGGTGTACTCAAAATTTAAAAGTTCTTCTTTAATATCTTCTATTGCCATAACTTTATCTCGTGGTTTAATATTCTTTAAAACTTTTCGAATTTCTTCCATACCATCTCTTAAATTTTCCATGGCACTTATTAAATATTTTTTACTTAGTTCATTGTCAGTTCCCAGTGTTTCTTTTGTAACTTCAAGTTGTAAAAGTGAGCTAGTTATTCTATGCCCTAAATGATCATGTAATTTTTGTGCTATAAAATTTCTTTCCCTTAAACTTGCAGTAATATTATTTTGTTCAAGATATTTTTCAAGATTTCTAATCTTTTCCTCCATAATATGTCGTTCATATCTTTGACCCTTATTAAATTCCTTTAATTCCTCATTGTTTATATGTTGTTTTTTCACTTCATATAAATATAATAGAATTATTATTGTATAAATTGTTATATTAAATATGTTTTCTTTTAAAATTGAATATGGTATTAATAAACTAATAATTGTGCATACAATTGGATTTATTTTATGATTTAAAATCTCAAATATTAATATAACTACTATATATTCAAATCCTGAAAATCCATGTATCATGGATAATATAGTTATAATTAATTGTATTATAGTAATAATTCTTATATATAAACTACTTAATTTTGAAATATTCTTTATCACTTCAAGTATACAAATAATTGTTATAAAACTTATATTTATAATTCTAATAATATCATCTGTTACATTAAATATAGTTGATATAGCTGCAAATATAGACATAATAAATAATAATAAACTTATATTTTTTTTCATTCTAATACCCCTATAATTTTTATTCAATATATTTATAGTATCTTAAATATTTATAGATTACAATATAAGGAAACAAACCTTTAATTAAAATAACTTTGCTAATTTATATTATTGAAAGTATGCCTTATGATTTCTATTTTTGTATTTTAACATAACTTAACAAATAATATAAAAACTTATATAAAATCATAACCAGATTCTTTTATGTTTCTTTTAATGCCTTTACTAAGTTCCTCTAGTTCATAACCTTTAAATTTATTTTTTGCATAAGCATCAGCTAAATGTAAAATTTCATTTTTCTTAAACTCTGCAAGTCTTTCTTTGCTATTTCTAGTTTGAAATAAATTTTCTTTTTGTGAATACCAATTTTTAATTTCTTCATCAGTAGGTATTTTGTAAGAATTGTAATGTACAACAGCATCTAATGGTAATCTATCAGAAAGTTTCCCTTCACTTTTAGGATAACCTAAACAGAGCATTCCTATTGGAAATGTGCCTTTAGGATTGTTTATTACATTTTTTATGTTCATAGAAGTTATATCTCCATTATAATATGTGCCAAGTCCTAAGCTTTCAGCTGCAATGGAAATGCTATGAAGACAGATTAATGCATCACAAATATTTATAATAAAACCATGAGTAGTATTTACAGGTACATTAGCATGTCCAAAAAGCTCAAACCACCTTTGAGTCCTATATGCATCAGCCAATGCTATTATTGCAAGTGCTGTATTATATACTCCTATATGATTTAATTTCTCTAAATCATCAATTACAATTAAAGAATACCCTTGTAGATTTCCACCATTAGCACTTCTAATACCTGCATTAAGTATTTGGCATAAAATTTTCTCATCAATTTTCCCATTTTCAAATGCTCTTGTTGATTTATGATTTATCAATGATCTTATTACTTCATTTTTCATTTTACATTCTCCAATCATTTTTTCTACATTATACCAATAACATATTGATAGTAACAGACTTATATATTAATCCAATTTATGGTATAATTATATTATAGAATTTAACTACTAAATTTTATTTTAAAGTATTACTAACTTCTTAATAAAAGTGATTCATATATTAAAATATAAAAAACAAGCATAAATATCCTTAAATAATGTGATATTTATGCTTATTCATTTGTATTACTAATATTACTTTTCAATTACTCCATAAATAATTGAACCTTTTTTCTTACCACCATAATACTTCTTTATTCCTAGCTTTTCAAAATCATTAAAACCATGTCGTTCTTTAATAACAACCCTTTTTTTACACACTCTAAGTGCTTCATCTAAAATCTCATTAGTTAATTCTTTATGATCTGCAAAATCTCTAAATGAATTTATGGATGTTGATTTTTTGTTTGGCTTTTTAAACATAGGGTCAAAGTATACTACATCAAAGCTATTATCTTTTTGTTTTAAAAGATAATCTTCATAGGACTCATTAACAACCTTTATATTGTTTGTGTAAGTTATAATTTCATCATTTGCATTAGTATAGTTTTCTAATCCACATTTACTTAAATAAGCTATATACTTATTAACTTCTGTACCAACCACAGATCCATTTTCTCCAACCACTCTTGAAAACACAAGAGAATCTCCTGCAAGACCTAATGTACAATCTAATATGCTCTCGCCCTCACATAGTTTTGTTGCTTCTATCATAGCTTCCTTATTCCCTTGTTCTATTGATTTAATCCTAAGTTCTGACATATTAGGATGCCAAAATAAATTACTATCTTCTCCCTTTATAACAATTTTATCTCTTTCAACTACTAATAAATAATCAAAATTCTCCTTTAAAATTGCTTTCTTTATACTAAAATTTTCTCTTTTTATATAAGGTATATTTAACTCTTTAGCTATTTCTATTGCTTTAAGATTTAAATTATCATCTGTTTCCCTTGTAGTAGTAACTGCTATTTTCATTCTTTCCTCTCTATCTTTCCTCATTGGCTATATATTTTTCGCCTTTATAAACTCTTATTAAAGAATTTATAAAGAATCTTATTATATCACATGTATAATAAATATAGGGTTCCAATCTCAAATTTAAAATAATAAATCTAAATCCATTGTTCTATTATTTTAATCATATCTGAATAATTTTGTATTTTTCTAATTGTTTCAAAAACTTCACTTGTACTTATTTCTCTATCATCTTCACTTACACAATTTAATGCAAGTGACTGTTTTAAAATATATTCAAGCCATTGAAGCTTATTTAAGTATATAGCATATAATGCTTTTTTACACTCATCATAATTAATTTGTCTATTTTCTTTATAGCCATTAATAACATTCATAAACTTGTTTTTTCCTATGTTCCCACTTAAATTTTCAGACCAATAAAGTGCAACTTCAATTAAATCTTGCATTGGATTTACATATCCAGCTGATTCCCAATCTATAATAATTGGTTTTTCATTATTCCATAAAACATTTTTAGGGTCCATATCTCTATGACTAATTACTAAATTAGAATTGATACTGTTATATGATTTTATTGCAAGTTCATTCCATACATATAATGAATTTATTATTTCATCTAAAGTCTTAACCCATAAAGAATTGTTACTTTTTCCTTCATTCAAATAGCCTGTCCAATCAATTACACTATCATAGTAATCACAATTTTTATCTATATTAATATCTTTCCAATCAACTGAATGTATGTTTGAAAGAATAGAACCTATTAAATAACAATGCCTTAAAGTAATATCATTCATATTCATTTTTATTCCATTTATCCAATTAAAAATCATATAATTTTGATCATCTAAACAATGGATAACATTATTATTTATTACTAAAGCCGTAGATACTAAAATTTTATTTGATAAATAATTAGAAATTTTTTCTGAAACTATAGTATTATTTTTAGCATCATTTCTTGACATAATTTCTGGATTTAATGCTTTTACTGCATACTTTCCGCTAGTTGTATTAACAGAATACATTTTGTGCAAAAATCCACCTGAAACTCTTACAGGTTTACTTACAACATCGCCTAAACCTAATAATTTACATAATTTCTCTATTTGAATGTTATACTTTAGCTTTTCCATTTGCTCCTCCAATAAATTGCTTTTAAAATCATATTTTTAAATATATAATTCCTATAAAACAATATATGAGTAATAAATATATATATGTTATATAGATAAACAATTTTAAATATTTATATCCAAATCAAGGATCGCCAAGGTTAAAACCTCAGCTACGAAGGTGCTATAGATTTTAGCCACAAAGGAAAATAAAATGTGCCAATTCAATGTTTCAATCTTTCATTGGACATTTGGATATATTACCTTCTAATTCTAAACTTATTTCAAAAATGAATTTAAAAATATCTATAAATATCAATAGTATAATTTGATAACTATGTTATTTAAACCTTGAACTTAGAACCTTCATTTTCATTTTTCACTCTTACTTCTTACTGGTTCCCAATATAATAATAAGAGTAAACTGTAACTCTATTTATATCATTTGATAATTATATAAACATTTATAAATAGAAATAAAAAATGAGCTAAAATAATTTTTAACTCATTTTCTATGATAATATTTAACAAGCAATAATTTCTTTAATCATAAATTCTCTACCACATAATAAATCCCAATCATTTTTTTCACATTTAGGGCATTTACCCTTATTCTCAAGTATATTGAAAACTGTATTACAATCCTTACAAATTCCGTTTCCAGGTAAAATTTCAATTTCTAATTTAGTATTTTCTAATAGTGTTCCATCCACTGCTGCTGGATAACATGCTTTAACATATCTTGGAACCATTGATGATAACTCACCTATTTGAATAACTAATGTATCTATATTACTTATATTATTGACTTTAGCAAATTTTTCAACAGTCTTAACTACTTGAAGTAAAACTCCTACTTCATGCAATTTAAATCACCACCTCTAATTAAAAGGTAATATTATTTTTTATCATCCTTACTAAAAACTGATTTTAATTTTCTTGCTGGTTTTTTTATAGCAATTCTAACTTTACGTTTAAATGCATGTTTAATAATTATTGGCTTCAAATTTGGGAACTCAACACCTTCACTATCATAAACTCTTTCTAGTTTAATAGCATCATACTTACATTTTGTAGAACAAACACCACAACCTACACATAAATATTCATCTACAACTGTAGCACCACAACCAAGACAACGTTCAGTTTCCTTTTTTAACTGTTCTTCTGTAAAAACCCCTCTTAAATCTTTAAAACTCTTCTTTTCTGTATTATCTTTACTATAATTTGCTTTTTGTCTTGGCATAGTATCATAACCTAAAAGTTCAAGATTATTTTTATCTAAAGGAGTGTAATCTCTTATAGTACGTCCTAAAATTAAACTTTGACCAGGATGAACATATCGATGAATTGAAATTGCAGCTTCTTTTCCAACTGCAATTGCATCTATAGCAAATTTAGGTCCGGTTACAACATCACCACCAGCAAATATATCCTTCTCATCTGTTTGTAAAGTAATTTTATTTGTCTTTATTGTATTATTAGGATTTATTTGAACCTTAGTATTTTCTAATATTTTTCCTAAATCTATTGATTGACCTATTGAAAGTAGTACATTTTCAGCTTTAACTATTTTTACATTATTTTCATCAAATTTTGGATTAAATCTCCTGTTTTCATCAAATACTGAAATACATTTTTTAAATTCAACTCCAACAACTTTTTCATCTTCTACAATAATTCGTTTTGGTCCCCAAGAATTATTAATTTCAATTCCCTCTTCAAGAGATTCTTCTATTTCCTCCAAAAGTGCAGGCATCTCTTCCTTGCTTTCTAAACAAAACATACTTACTTTAGAAGTTCCCACTCTTGTAGCACTCCTTGCTACGTCAATTGCTACATTACCACCACCTATTACAACAGTTTCTCCTTCTAATTCAAATTCTTCCCCTAAATTTATTTTTCTTAAAAAATCTACTCCTGTAATTACACCTTTAGCATCTTCTCCATCAATGTTAAGTTTTCTTCCTACTTGTGCTCCAATTCCAAAATAGAATGCATCAAATCCTTCTTGTCTTAAATAATTGAGACTTATATCTTTTCCTACTTCAACATTAGTTTTAAATTCAACACCTAATTCTTTTAAAATATTAATTTCAGCATTAACTACATTCTTTTCCAATCTAAAAGAAGGAATTCCAAGGGTTAACATACCACCAAGTGATTTTTGTTTTTCAAATACAGTAACTTTGTATCCTTCAACTGCTAAGTAAAAAGCACATGAAAGTCCAGATGGTCCAGAACCTACAATTGCAATTTTATTTTTATATTGATTTTTTATTTTAGGTACATATCTAATTTCTTGATTTAAATCCTGTTCTGCAATAAATTTTTTAATATCATCAATAGCTATTGGATCATCAATATCTCCTCTTGTACATGCAGATTCACATTTTCTTGGACATATACGACCACATACTGCTGGAAATGGATTTTCATGTTTTATAAGCTCAAGTGCTTCTGTATATCTACCCTGAGATGCTAATTTTATATATCCTTGAATTGCAATATGTGCAGGACATTCAGCTTTGCAAGGACTTGTACCAGTATCCAAAACAACTTTTCTATTAGTTCTATAATTAGGATTCCACTTATCTTCGCCCCATTCTGTATCACGTGGTAGCTCTCGTTTTTTCTCTAAAATAGGTGTTTTAGTACAAAGTTTTTGTCCTAATCTTAATGCATTAACTTGACAATTTTCAACACATTCGCCACAAGCTACACATTTATCTTTATCAACTTTTGCAACGTAATTTGAACGTACCATATCTGTATTCAAAAACATTTCTGCCGTTCTTAAAGATAAACATGAGCATCCACAACAATTACAGATTGCATGAGTTTTTCCTGAACCATCTGTATTAGGTATTTGATGTACTAATCCATTTTCCTCAGCTTTTTTTATAATTTCAAAAGCTTCTTCTCTAGAAATTTGTCTACCTCTACCTGTACGAATATAATATTCTGCTGCATGACCCATTTGAATACACATATCTTCCTTTAAATGCCCACAGCCTTCTCCCATAGCTTCTCTTGCTGTTCTACATGCACAATCAGAAACAGAAAAAATCTCATTATCATTAAGATATTTAGAAACTTCTTCATAAGATGCTTTTCTTGTTTCTGCTTCAATAGATTTCTCTATAGGAATAACTCTCATAAGTCCCTTTCCAACTGGAAAGTTTCCTGCTGTTTTTGGTCCTCTAATTCTGCCATATGCCTCAAAAGCTTCAGCAATTTGAGGATATTTCTCTACATTTGCTTTATTATTAACCATCATTTCCATTACACCTGGAATCCAAGTTTCAAGCCAATACTTATCTACACCATCAATCTCATTTACAAAGCAAACTCCAGCTACAGCTAAGTCCCATAAAAGTTTTGATGTTTCATCTACAGTTTTTCCACACAATAATGCAACTTCCTCAGCACTTTTAGGCTTTCTTAGCTCTAATTGAATACCTGCTTTTGCCATTTCCTCTGTAACAACAGGTTCTAAAATAATATACTCAGGATCTGTATATTTAATTTCTGATTTTGAGCCACGTTTTGATCTATTTATATGATTAGCAAGCTCTAATACCATTTCTTTTGACATAAATAGCCCCCTATCTAATATTTATAAGATTTAAATTTCATTCCAAATATTAATCTCACCACGCAACCAATTAGCCAACTCATTAATTCCTTCTCCTGTTCTGGCAGATATAGGTATTATTTTAATATTAGGATTTAATTTTTTTGCATACTTTACAACCTTATCTATACTAAAATCAAAATAATCTATTGCATCAATCTTGTTAATTAACAATAAATCTGAAATTGTAAACATTAATGGGTATTTTAAAGGTTTGTCATCACCTTCAGGCACACTTAAAATCATAGCATTTTTAGATGAACCAGTATCAAATTCTGCTGGACACACTAAATTTCCTACATTTTCTAAAATAGCAAAATCAACATCATCAGTGCCTAATTCATCTAACCCTTGTTTTGTCATATCTGCATCTAGATGACACATACCACCAGTGTGTAATTGAATTACTTTTGCTCCTGTTTTAGAAACAGTATTTGCATCTACATCTGAATCAATATCTGCTTCTAGTACACCTATTTTCATTTCATCTTTAAGTTCATTAATTATCCTTAAAACAGTTGTTGTTTTTCCTGAACCTGGTGATGACATTAAATTTAATAAAAAAGTTTTATTTTCTTTTAATTCTTCTCTAAGTAAACTAGCTTGTTTATCATTATCCTCAAAAACACTTTGTTTAATTTCAATAATTTTATAATTATCCATAGGACTAATCCCCTCCAATTTGATAAAAATAGATTTTACTATTAACTTTATATTAATAATCATATATTTTATAAATAGAATTATTCTTATATAATTTTTAACAATATATAAAATATCTCTAATTATCTATTTTTTTATTTATACATTTGAATATACCATATTCTTTTTTGCTACCTCTAATAATTTATCTATTAAAGTGAAGTAATTATAAATTTAAAAATTCTTAGATGTTTTTTATAAAAAAAAGCATGTTTTCACATGCTCTTATATAAACCTAAATATCAAAAGTTAGTCTTTAACAACTTATATTTCTTTAGAATGTAACTCTGCCCATACAGGTATAAATCCAGATTTAATGGCAACTACTTGAGAATATATATTGGATTCTATTGTGCTATAAAATGGGATTTTGCCTCTTTTTAAAATTTCGTTTTTAAGTAAAGAAACTAAGTTTGTACCTATACCTTTTCCACGATATTCTTCTATAACATTAATGCCAATTTGCCACATACCATCACAATCACAACTTGCTCCTGCCATGCCAATAATTTCTCCTTTATTTAAAGCAGCAACGCCTAAAACATCTGGATGCTTGTCATCAAATATAAAAGCTTCATCAAATCTATCATCATTTTTAAATTGAATAATATCCTCTTGTTCATACCATTTAATCTCTGTAATAGGTTTTACATCTTCTAATGGTTTTAATGGTAAGTAGAAATGGTGAACATCCCCTATTTCATGTCCAAATTCTAAAAGCATTTTATCTATGCTTTTAAGAAAAGGAATTAAAAATAGCCAATTAGCATCATAATCTTCTAACCTTTCTTTAAACAAAGGCATAACGTCTTTTTTAGTTGATACAATAGCTCTTCTTCCAAAACAAAGAATATGAAGTATACAATCATCATCATAAAACCTACTTCCTATTTTGTTTTGCTTCTTTACAACAGTATTTTCATTTTTCTCTAAATCTTCAACTTGACAATTAAAATCTAATGACAGTTGTTTTTTTGCAATATTTAAAATTTCATTTTTAGTAAACATAAATCATCCCACCTTACTTATATCTTTTTTAATGTTATATCTAACTTTCCATGTTATATTTATCATATTTGTAAATACATATTTGAAAATTTGACTCCTGAAAAAAAACCCATTTTATCATATAAACTTTCAGCTTTATTTCCAATAGTTACACATAATATTGTTGCTGGTGATATTTTATTTAAATTTGTTAAAGCTCGTTTTATCATATTTGATGCAATTCCTAAATTTCTATATTTAGAATTTACTACAATTTCTCCAATTTCAGAAAAATCATTGTCACAATACCCATTAATCCCTGCGATGCAAGCTGCAATTAACTTATTACTACTTTTTTCAAAAACAAGAGTTGAGCCATTAAGTGTACTATTTGATTTATATATAGAAAGAATATCTTCTGCATCTAATGTAGACTCTTTCAAAGTATGCTTACCTAAAATTTCATAGTCTATTCCATCAGCATAACACTCTAAGAATAATTGCCCTATTTTCTGAACATCACATAGCTTTGGAGTTTTAACAATAAAATCATCACTAAAATTAATATCATTAAAGACTTCCGTTGGACGAATCATTACTTTTCGTTCATAACTTAACTTGTATCCAAGTTTATGAAAATGTTCTACATCTTTCGGAGTAACACCATAAACTATAATATTATTATCATTATCTTTCCATTGTACTAATGTATCAGTAAGAGCACTAATTACTGTAAATCTATCAACAATATAAGGGTTTTCCATAAAAAAACTTCCCATTAAATTGGGGCAAATGTGTACACCACCAATTTTTTTATCATTTTTAAATATCCAAAATAAATTATTATACTTCATCTTGTCCCTTGTTTGTTTTTCCCAACTAAAGCGTAGCTCTAAATCTACATTTGAATATATTGTTTCATGAATTCCAAACTCAAGTTTGTCAGCGGATTTAAGTATAAATCCATTATTTAATTTATATTCTTTTAGACCATCTTGCCATTTATTCACTTTTCCCACATAAACTCCTCCATTTTTTAAAATTACATATTTTATTTTAAATTTAACTTTACAAATATAAATCTTTTATTCAAATTTTATATTTTGTAAATCTTTAAGATATTTATCTTCTATATGATTTTTAGTAAAAATATAAAAGACATTTGGAAGTATTTTATTTTCATGAGGTAAGAGTTTAATATCTTTATAATGCATACATGTAAGCTCGCTATTACATAAATATATATACTTTTCATACTCATCTGTATCCGAATATACTTGTATTTTATAGTTCAAATCATCACTTCCACATAAAAAAGATGATTTAGGATAAATTTCATAATCTCGTGTACCAGGCCTGTATTTATTAATATATCCTCCATGATTTTTTACACTTACCCAACTTTTTTCTAGTTCATTACCTATTTTTAAAAATGAAACATTGGTAAATTTATTAATATTCCTATAAATATCTTCATTATTAATGATTTGAGTAAAGTTTAAAACAATTGGAACACCTGGCAACATTAAAAAATATTGATTTAAATAGATTTCCTTAAAAGATTCAATATTTTTTATGTGGATACTTGTCTTTATTCCACTCCATCTATTTCCTAAAGTATCTAATTTCTCTATAAATTCTATATTTATATCTTCATTTAATAACATTTTGCCATTTTCAATCATATTCTCGGGGATATTAAGTATCCCACCTATCCATGGATTATACCAACTTTTCATTTCTATATTTGGAAAATCTGTATCTAACCATTCTTTACCTTCAAATTCCATTGAAAATATTCCAGGTGAAAACATATTAGAAGCTTTTATTTTTATAACTCCATTATCAATTGAATAGACCTTAATTCCATTAATTTCACTTATATCATGCTTAAATGGTATATTTTTAATATAAAATATAGCTTTTTTACCCTCAAAACTAAATGTTTTAAAATTAGCTTTTATAGATAAAATATCATTGTCAATGAAGTTATCTGCATGAAGCGGAATAGTCATTCTCTGTGTCTTATTTTCAATTTGTACATGAGTTTCATTAAAAGAATTATTTGAAGATTGTATTGTAACTTCTCCCTCATGTAAAATTTCTTTATTTTCTATAATTTTAATATTAAAATTTTCCTTTACAAAAGGATTATAATCATTAATATTTAATTCAAAATCATCTAATACAAATGTGTTTTTTATATGATTACATTTAAGTGCAAATTTTTTAACTTCTTCCCATGTTTTAAAGGTTGAAAAAGCTAAGTATAGAGGCTTAGTAGTTTTAATTTCATTTCCTTTTAATATTCCTAAATCATATTCAATATTCATATGCCACCCATCAAAAGTACATTTAGAATTTTGTGGCCAAATTAAACTTTCTTCTAAGCTTGAAAATATCCAGTTTTCACTAAATTTTTCACTATTATAATAACTAGGATAGTCATCTCTAACTTCATTAGATTTAATAATTTTATTGTCATAGGGAATTATTGCACCTTCTATTCTGTAGTGAAAACTTTTTTCTATACTTATATTTTTTGTAGGTTCATTTGATTTATTTTGAACTTTATAGTAATGCTCAATTAATCCATTTTTATAAAGTTTAAATATAGTTTTTACTATAACATCTTTGTGTACTGTTGAAATATAATCGCCAATAAGAATCATTTTAGAATCCTTGTTATAAAGCTTAACATTTTCAATTGAAGTATTGCTAAATTCATCTGAATAAGGCATTCCTATTCTAGGATATAAAATATAAGAATTCATTTTTTTATTACCAACAAATATATGAACTTTATTAGAACTTTTATCCATAATCAATTTGTAAATATCATTTACAATAACATATTTATCATCTAATTCTCCACCAAATGAATTATCATATCCTTGAAATACTTCACCAATATATTTCTTAAATTTAATACATTCTCCATTTTCTAATGTTGCTTTAATATTAAGTTCTTCATGATATAAACATGGATTTCTCATTATGACTTCTATAGGAATTTGTCTTTTCTCATTTGCTACCATTTCAATTTTGAAATTATTTTGTGAAAATTCTAAATCATCTGCTTGAGGCAGTACAAATTCAAATACAGAATTTTCATTTGTACAATTTTCAATATCAATATATAGATTAAATTTTTCGTCATTACATCTTAATACATTATCATAAAACAAAGAAACCTTTGCTGGAAATTGTGGTGATATACCTAAACTAAATACTGCTTTTTTCCCATTAATTAATACATCGGCTGTAAGTTTTGGATAAATGTTAAAGTTATTAAATTCCTTTTGAATTTCTTCTACATAAAAATCACCTTGAATAATTTCTTTTTTAAAAACATCTATTTTTTCATGAAATGAAAATTTAATATTTTTATTATTTTTTCCTATTACTTCTACTGTTAATGCCTTTCCAGACTTATTTATAATTTCATAAGCTACATTATAAGTTCTATTAAAAATTAAATTTTGTTTAGGTGCTGATAATGTTATTTTATAATCTTCAGTTTCAATAAGTCTAAGGCCTCTGCCTTTTCTTTCAAAATCCATTCTTAATTTCTGATTATTTTTCTCCCAACAATATTCATATATTTCAAAACCATCAATAAACCCTCCATCAGGTTCCATGTCAATGGTTCTTTTCATATCATCATACCAGTTTGCTGTTTTAAAAAATTCATTGACTGCTTCAGTTTGCATTACTGTAGGAATAAAATTCATAAGATGAATCTCATCTTCTCTATTTTCAAAAAAATATCCACATTTTTTATAAAGTGGCATGGCTTTTGTATTACTTGCCCAAGTATTTATATCAATACGTGGATATTTAAGTTCTATAGTTCTTTCTATAGCTTTTTTTACTAATGCTTTACCAATACCCATTCCATGACAATCGTATCGAGCATTTAATAATTTAATATGCAAAGTATCTTCGTCTTCTAAAGATTTTGTAAATGAACAATATCCAACAACTTCATTATTTAATATAGCAAGATAAGTATTTATATTAGCTGAATTTTTATGTTCAGCAATAATGCTTTCCTCAGTTTTATTTCCATTTTCACCATTCCATCCTTCAGTACTTCTTCTCCACATATCTGCAATAGATTTTGCATAGGATTCATTATATTCTACAATTTTAAGCCCTTTCATAATATCACCTCTTATCAATAGATAATTTTACTTAAAAGTAAATCACTATAGGGTTCCAAGTTTAAATTTTAAATAATACATTTATCAAATGATAATTCTAAAGTTGAAAGTTATTCATGTTTTTATATTTGGAACCAATTAAGAACTAAGAAGTAAGAGTGAAAAGTTATGGTAGATATTACTCACTTTGTTCCTAATATCTAAAAATAAAAACACATAAAAACTAGTTTTTATATTATATTTAAATCATTTGCTTAGCAAATTATCATAAAATTTGATTTTAAAAAACTGATACTTCAGTTTTATCCTTCATTGTTAATTGGTAATCGGTAATTGTTAATTTTGTATAGCATTTTCTCAACTGAAGCATGAATAACTTAAATTCTCCTTGGATTCCTATATATACATTAATTTTATTATTTTAAGATACTTTTTTATATTGCCAATATATTTCGGTATTAAATTTAAACAAAAAATATACAGAGTATATAACTAACTCTGTATATTTTAAAATAATTTATAACATTAAATGAATTCATTTGAATTTTATAACACTAATTCAGATTTAAATACTATTACAGCATTTCCTGAAACTTTAACTTCACTAGGTTCATTATCTTTTATTGTCACTTCAATTTCAATAATACCTGTTCTATTTATAGCTTCTCCTTGTTTAGCTTTAAATTTGAATATAGACTTATTATGCTTAACAAGATTATAATGCACAAGATAAGCACCTAATGGTCCATTGGCATTTCCAGTAACAGGATCTTCATTAATTCCTATTGCAGGTGCAAACATTCTACCATGTATTAAAATATCATTTTCTTCAGAATCCATTGTGAAAATATAGTACCCATTACAATTAATAATTTCACTTAGTTTAGAAAGTTTGTTGTAATCTGGCTTTAAATTGTTTAAAATTTCAATACTTTTTATTCCAATCATAACTTTAGAATGCCCTGTTGAAACAATTTGAATTTTACATTTTTCATTCAAGTCAGTATCTTTTATATTAAGAGCTTCTAAAAGTTTTATTTTATTTTCACCTTCAATAATATTTCCAAATTCAATTTTACCTTGAGTCATAACAATTTTATAATCATTGTTTTCATTTATAATATCTACAGGTAAAATTCCAGCACCTGTCTTTTGGTAAATTCTCGATGTACTTAAATTGTTTTCAATGGCACGAGCATAGTGCGCAGCAATAGTAGCATGACCACATATAGGCACTTCATTTTTAGGAGTAAAAAAACGTACATGAACATCATACTCATTACTATTGGAAGAAAAAATAAAAGCTGTTTCAGAATTATTAAGCTCCCTTGCAATATTTTTCATTTCATCATCTTTAAGTCCATCTGCATTTATTATTACTCCCGCTGGATTACCCATAAATTTTTTTTTAGTAAATGAATCAATTTGATATACTGTATATTTCCTTTCCATAAAATCACCTCAATAAAATACTTTTATTAATTCTATTTTTTCACTCTCATATCACTTTTAAGTTTTATCATTTCATAATTACATTCTTCTTTTATTTGCTCAGCTTTATAACGTAATGATAACCATTCAATAACTTCTCTAAATTGTTTTAACGTTATAACATCCGCTTGTAATAGCTTCATAGCTGTATCTTTTATATATTTTACATCTCTACTAGTAATTTCAGATGAATTTCTTTTTAAAATATCTAGGATATCTAAAGTTCCATCTTTCTTAAAATCCTTATCTGTTATTTTTATTTTTAACAAACTTTCCAATTTAGATATTGCTTCCAATGCCTCTTTAGTAAGTTCTTTTTTAGAACATATTTTATTTTTTAAGTCTTGGGCATTTTTTAAATTAATTCTAAAATCTATTTTAGAATTAATTTGATTAAATTTGTTTCTTTTTGAGTTTGAAATTTCTTTATTTATAATATTAATTTTCACAACACATTCATCTCCTAAAAATCATAAGTTTTAAATTTAAATCTTGCATTTTTATTATCGAATTATTATTTACCTTATTAATATATATTTTACAATATTTTCTTTAATATTAAAAATATAGTACTATATTTTTAAAAGTTTACCTTTAAATTAGTTATGCTATAATAAATCTATATTAGGAGGTGTTTTTTATGAAGGTATTAAGTAATACATTCAGCTATAAATCAGTTTGCTCCTTGCAAGGAACACAAAAAAATCAGCTATGATTTGTTTGGAGCCTAAGCTGTTAAATTAGCTGAACATGCATATATTTTAGGTTCTGTAACACATAGCATTTTAATGTTCTTTGCTTTAATACTAAGATATAAGTAGAGGAGTAAGGAAATGAAATATGTAAAAGCACAAGATGTGTTACCAGAAGAAATTGTTAAAATAATACAAGAACATGTAGATGGAAAATATCTTTATGTACCTAGAAAACATGAAAATCATAAATCCTGGGGAGAAAATAACGGTACTAAAAGTATGCTTAAAGTTAGAAATATTGAGATTTATAAAAAATATCTTAATGGTGCAACTATTAAGACGTTAACAAAAGAGTATTATTTATCTGAAAAAAGCATACGTAGAATAATATATGAAGAAAGAAATAGATGCTCATAATCATTACAGTATTATTTATTAGATTGAATACCTGTTTTAAAACATGATATTATTTCATTGTCACATTACAATGAAAGTTTTCAAGCAAAGTTTTCAATTTTAAAATATTAGTTGGACTTAATAATTATGATTATGGACTATATTTAAAATTAAAATAAATGCTGTTACTTTTAAAATTAGTAATAGCATTTATTTTTTATGTTTTACAAATATATTAGAAATGAGGTATTAATATTTATGAATGCTTTTATAAAAAAACATCAATATAATTATATAAAAAAATGCTTATTTGACTTAAATAATGCTTTTATAAATTGTGAAGATACAAATATCATTAATGCGACGAAAGGATATTTGCAAGAAAAAATATTTAATATTTTTAAGGAGTTATCTACTGAACAAAAAGAAGTCCTTGATATTAATGGAATAACTGAGCCTATGTACATTAATATATACATAAACAGTTTAGACAAATATGTATATGGGATGCCACCTGTTACAAAAGCACAAATTAATAAATTATTTAAAAAAGAAAAAAAATTACAATTACCAAATGAAGAGTTACAAAATTCAAAAAATGTATATTTAGGATGGATTGATAACTCTATTAGAAAATTACTTATAGTTTATAATATGAATGGTAAGCTTATAGGTATGGCCTGTAGGCTTCCAAATTCTAAACCCAATACACCTTATGTTTGTGCACTTTGTAATCACATAGGGATTGAAAATGAAGTGGCATTTGTTTCACCTGTATGTAAAGGTTCTAAAAATATAGAAGGTAATTATAGATCTATAGGCTTTCATGTGTGTTTAGACAGTGCTAAATGTAATGAGCGAATTATATCTACAGAAAAACTTGAAAAACTTTTAAAAGATGTTAACAACCTATAATTTAAATAACCATCATAATGATTTAAAATAAAAGCCTCCATTAATTTCTCATAGTATTAATGGAGGCTTTTCTAGTTTTTTAAATAATTTATTTTATGTTTTCAAATTGATTCAAAATAACTTCTAAAGCTTTTTCATAATTCTTTTCCTCATTGTCATCTTCTTCATTCAATCTATATTCTACTATCATTTTTAATCTATTTAATCTATTTATTTTTGAGTTTTCAGAAAGATTTTCAAATTCATCTGGAATTTCACCCTTTGAAAGACTCTCAATGATCATTTCATCCTTTTTATTAGCTAAATCACTTTGAAGCATTTTTAAAACATGAAGAAGATTCTCTTCTATCTTTGGGTTAGCATCATCCTTTAAACTATCTATTTTTTCAGATATATACCCTATCATTTTCTTTTTTTCAGTATTAGTAGTGTTTTTAGGAAGCTCCATCTTAGCTCCTCTAGTAATTCCTTTTATATAAGTAAGTGTTTCTTCGTTTATTGTTGTTTTCATAATTTTCTCCTAAACATTATAAATTTCTTAATATAGCTTATCATAAATATAGAAAAATAATATCATTTTTTAAAATATTTTTCTAGAAAACTTTCCAATTTAATTTTGTTTTCTTATATTTACTAAAATTTTTTCATTAGTATTGTTGTAATCATTGAAAATAGTTATAATATAACCTTTAATTAAAATGAAAAAAACATTATAATTATTAGTAAATATGTTACTTATATAGGAATCCATAGTTGAAAGTTTAAGAATAGTTAACTTGGAACCCTATAAATACTACATTAAGGGGTTTTTTATATGAGAAAAAAAGATATACTTGAATTAAAAAAGAGATTTAAAAAAGACCATTGTACATTCACTAAAATGTGTGGTTGTTATGTTAATAGTGAAAAACATGTTATTTTAAAATTTAGAGAAACCTTTTTAAATTTGGATGATGATGAATACTTTAAATACTTAGAAATTGCTAAGAAAGTACTTTCCGGAACCATTGGAAATAATATTCTTGAACTTAACTTTCCACTTAACGAGGAACTTACGAACGAAAGACAGCTTTCTCTTATGCAATTGAAAAAAAGCCAACTAAAAGATGATACTATTCTTGATGGATTTTATGATTTAATTATAGATAACTTTAATTACACCGGTAATTTTTTGATACTTCTATTCCATGATGCTTATGATGTAATTACTAAAACTTCTGATAATAGAAAAATAGATGAATCGGAAGAAGTTTATGAATATGTTTTATGTGCAATATGCCCAGTTTCACTTTCAGAACCTGGTCTTAGATATTCTGAAAATGAAAATAAAATAAAAGCTAGAATTAGAGATTGGGTTGTTGATCAACCAATTAATGGTTTTGTATTCCCTGCTTTTATTGACCGTAGTTCTGATGTTAATTCTATTATGTATTATACTAAAAATGCAAAAGACACTCATCCTGAATTAATGGAAAATGCTTTGGGATGCTCTTCAAAACAAACAACTACTGTTCAAAAAGAAGCTTTTCAATTAATAATTAAAGATTCCTTTAGTGCTGATGAGAAGAAAGCAGATAAGATTTTTATGGAAGTGCAGGAAAATTTAAATGCTATGGTAGATGAATATAATTCTATATATGAGGACACAGATTGTGAACCTATAACATTAACAAAAAAGGATATACAAAACCTATTGTTGGATAGTGGTGTTCCAGAGGATATTACAACGGAAATTGAAAAATCTTATGTAGAAAATTTTGGTGATGACCTTCCATTAGCAGAAAATTTAATTGATACAAAAGCACTTAAAGCAAATGCTCAAAGACGAAAAGAAAAACATCTTGAAAAACAAGTAGAACTACTTAAAAATGAACTTGATGAAATAAAAAGCGAAGCATCTTTAGACCCTGAAACCGAAAATACTATATTGCAAAAAACACCTAACGATTCAGATGATATAAATGAAGAATCTAACGAAAGTGAGATTTCATCAATAGATGAACCTGAAAATGTTTCATCAGAAAAAGATAATGATGCAAATTTAAATCATAATAATGAAAGTAATTATGACATTATACTTCAAGTAAAACCTGAAAAAGTTCCTCAAATAAAATCTCAAATAATTGATGGGGAAAAGTGTATAGTTATTCCAATGAAAGAAACTGAACAAGCCACAGTTAATGGATTAGATAATTTACTTTAAAATCTATAAATTAAAATCAATCATAACTATGGGGTTCCAAGTTGGAATCAAAAATAATAGTTTTATCAAATAATGCTAATGATATTACAGTTTATTCTATTATCATATTTGGAACCAATTAACAATTAATAATTAACAGTTAGCAATTAACAATGATGTTGAAATAATTTGCGTTGCAAATCATTATAAAAATTGATTAAAAAAACTGAGATTTCAGTTTTACCCTTCATTATTAATTGTTAATTTTGTACTACACTTTAAACTACTTCTTTGAATAATAGTAATGTTATTCAAAGAAGTAGTAATTATTTAATATTACATAGTTATGATTTCAAATTTCAATATTTTTTTAGTTAGTTTCACAATAATCCCAAGAGGGAAAATTATGACTGTGTTGTTTTGAGTTATTATTAAACATTAAATTGTTGTGTTCTGTTTCTTTATAAGGAATCCTGAATGGAGTTTTATAGTGTATATAATTAAATATACTAATACCATCACAGTTATTATCTTTAAGATTTAATTCATATAGCACATATCCTCTTTGAGATTTTGATCCAAAAGGATAATTTACAGCACCAGTGATTTTTTCTGTTTCTCTTTTGCCACCAAACCAATCTTCTTCTATATTAGTTTCATTTTTTAATCTTGGTATAGTTGCAAAATAGTTTTCTTCATTTTTTTCATATAATAGCTTTCCACTTACAATTTCTGTTTTCTCCGAACAACTAATAGTAAAACCATCATGCCAATAGGCCTTTCCATCTAGCCATTGAAAATATTCAAGTGCATACATTGTATTATTTTTCAACTCAATATAAATGTGTGTTGATTTTAAATTCATTCTACCAGGTTTTGTAATATTGTTATATACACCCCACTTATTCTTAACACTCTTTTCTTTACTATCAAACATTAAAATTTCATCAGATACATCTATTTTTACAGCATTTTTTAGCAAATTAACTTCCTCATCTGACATATCTTTAATAATATAATCTGGAAATTTCATATTTATAAGTTTATATCTTATCTCTTCAGCATTTTTTAAAGCAACTTTTTTACTTTCTAATTTAATATGATTAAATGATAAGTTACAAATAATAACTATAAGAAAGCAGAATAGTACATATACAAAAATATATTTATTTGCATTAATATTTGCAGATTTATTTAATTTTTCAATATTACTTAAATCATCTTTTAGTTTATAAAGTGAGTGTAAATTATAAAAACAGAAAAAAAGTATTGGGATAACTACAAAAAAACTACTACCAATTCCTGTTGTAGCACAAATTAAAATAATGATTTCTAAAATAATCATATATAAAATTGGATTTTTACGTTGAATTACATTGGCATTTTTAAAAATATTTTTTAATCCATTTTGAAATATAATAAGAAAGCTTATGTTAAAAACAATTAAAATAATAGTCATTATGATGCTTCTTTGAAATTTAATATTTAATGGTGTACTTATAAATATTAGTTTTAACATATGAATTATTATATTTATTATAGAAAAAATCCATGCAATGTTAAGCGCTTCATTTTCCTTACGTAAATTATAGAATCCAATATATAATAAAATAGCACCTACTGTTGTTAATATATATTGCAGATTTAAAAAATTAAAAGTTATTAAAGTAAACATAAAACCCCATGTAATATTACTTATAGGATTATGCCAAGGGTTTATAGATTTATTATTTAAATTGTCATTTTCCATTTATACCCTCTTTCATTATATTAATATATCTATACAAGTTACTTTATACATCTATCAGATATGTTATACTTTTCTAACTAAAATTATTTTTAATATACATACTTTTAGTTAACCCATAAAGATAACTATCTTGAAAACCCATATTACAATAATAGTAGTCTTTTGCATGACCTTCTAATATCATACCTGCCTTTTCTAACACCCTGCCTGAAGCTTTATTATTTACAGAATGAGAAGCCTCAATTCTATTTATGCCTATTTCAATAAACATATATTTTAAAACTGCTTTTACAGCTTCTGTTGCATATCCATTAGACCAAAAGTTTTTTTCAATGCAATACCCCATAACTGCTTTTTGATCAAAATCATCAACATTTACAATACTAATGGAACCTATCAACCTTTTATTTAATTCTATGCCCCATTGGTATGTATAATCAGATTTATAATCATCAAATACTTCAATAATATATCCACGAGTAAAATCGCTATTTTTATGGACATTCCAACGTTCATATTTGCATACTTCTGGATCGCTCATCCATTTATAAACCATTTCAGCATCTTCCGGAAATATTTTCCTTAATATTAATCTCTCCGTCTTTAACATTTTAGTGCCTTTATGATTTAACATAATCTTACCTCCATATTTTAAATTAAAATAATTATAAGGTTTAATTATAAAACTTCTTTTTAACTATATTTAATTTAAATCAAGTCTATAAGTATAATTCTCATATATAATGTCCGTTCCATTCTTTTTAAAAGTACTCTCTTTTTCAATGTAGAATTTAAGTTTTCTTAATAATGCATTAGATGCTGCATTTTCTTTTGCTACATCAGCTGTAATTTTTCTTCCACCGTTAATATAGCAAAATTTAATTAGTCCATTTATCATTTCTGTACCATAACCTTGCTTCCAATATTTTTTATGAACACTATATCCTAAATCCCAATGTTTATTATCTTCACTTGGAACTGTGCTACATGCTCCAATATACTCTCCTGTTTCTTTTGAAATTGCAATAAAATAGTAGCAACCATCATAAATTTCTATATCCTCTTTCCACTTTAAATAAGTGTCACCAGCTTTATCTCTTGGTGGATCTGAAAGATATTTGCCCATCTCATCATCTAACCACATATCTAAGCAAAATGTTGTATCTTCTTTCTTAGTACTTTTCATAATTAATCTATCTGTTTGAAATTCTTCTATAATCATATAATCTATACCCTCTTTTCCTAATTATTAATATTTTGTTATAAACACTAATTTTATTATCAATAAATTTCTTTATTTATAGCTTTCTTGCTAAATACAAATCTATTGTGTCATATATATTTATTTTGCCACCAACTTCATCAATTGAAGATTTCATATCTCTTTCAAAATTATTCTTTAAATCTATTTGTAATGCACGATGATCTGAATATGTATTTAGTAATTCTATATACTCATCAGATGTAAGCGTTCTTTTTCTATGATATAACTTACATACAACATCTTTAAATCCAAATTTATTTAGCTTGTCAACATATATTTCACAATCTTTTTTTGAAAATTCTTCTATCTTTTTATTAGTAGGTCTATATTTATCATAAATTTTTCTATTTACAATATTACTAATGTCATCTTCTCTATTCGGAAATGGATGGTTCCAAAATAGTGCTATAGTACCGTTCATTTTTAAAATATTCTGTATTTTTGTAAATGCTTCCTCTTCTGGAAGCCAATGAAATGCAGTTGCTGAATATATAAAATCAAGAGATTCACTATCAAATGGATACTTCATAAAATCATCATTAATAACATTAAAATTACTATAATTGCTAAATTTATCCTTTACATGCTCTGCAAGATTATTTCCTAATTCAATTGAAGTAACATTGCACCCAGATTGCAAAATAGGCATAGTTGCCTTTCCAGTGCCAATTCCGATTTCTAAAGCCTTATGTTTAAAATTGATATTTGAATAATTAATTATATCTAAAAACATTTCTTTTGGATAACTGGGCCTGGCTTTATCATAATTATATACGTCCTCATTAAACTTTAATCTCATATCCATAGTCACTTACTCTCCTTACAATGTCTAACATACTCGCTTAAATTTTAATTCTCATCCTATTTAATATACTATTATTGTAAATTTTATCTTAATTTACCATTATTATCAAATTTCTTTTTTAATGCTCGTTCCACAATGAAAATTGAACCTATAAGAACAATGCATTGAACTATGCAAACTATTCCACTAGTAATTCCTACAACATTTATAGCTTTACCTATTACAACTAACATTGCTATAATGGAAAACACTAATGTTATCCATCCACATTTAATCCATAACTTTCCGCAGTAATGATGTGCGAACTCCCAAGTATCTTTATTCTTTTTTGACATAGATGTTCTATATCCAAAAATATCATTAATTTCTTTTGGTGCATTTTTGCTAGAGTATTTTCCAAATCCCAACATAGTAAATGGAATTAATAAATTCATAATCATCATAAATATCCAAAATCCCATATTTAATTCCTCCAATTTATATCTCATGTATTTTTAAAACAAAATATACTGTTATTATATTTTATGAACAATATATTTTGTAAATACTATAAAATATACTTATAAATAATATTTTTAGGAAAATCTTTTAAATTACATGTATTCTTAACTTGTACATTAGTTAGAAGAGTCTTTTAATTAAATTATAGTATTCTTTATTACATAAAAGAGTTTAATATAAAACAAAATACTACAAATTCATTTCTGAGTTTTGCAGCACTTTAATGTAGTGTTTCATCAACTTTTAATTTGAATGCCTAGAACTTTAGTTATACTTAAAAGTTTTAAATTAATCTCTTGCACTAATTTCATTCATTATTAATGATTTTGAAATATACATTGCATCTATTATCTTCTTAAAACGCTTATAATAAGATGTACCCTCCTCAAATTTTAACTGTGCTTTTTCACATTTACTTATAATTGAAGATACTGGTGGTAGCGCTTTTACTAATTCTTCTTTTGTATATTTTTCTATAGTATTTTCATTTGCTATTACTGCTCTTGAAATATACATAGCCTTTATCCTATTTCTAAGAAGTGTATGTTGAGATGTGCCTTCTGCAAACTTGGGTTGCATTTTTTCACACTTACTTATAGTTGAGGATACAACTTTTAGTGCTTCTATCAATTCTTCTTTTGTATATTTATCCATATTATTTCACCTCAAATTTTAGTTTATATAAATTGTATTATAATACAATTGCCTTTAGCTGAAAATATAAGATTTTAAAGCATTTATCTTTTTCTTGCTAAATACAAAAGTATATCACTCTGCTTCGTGAGTTCTTCTAATGCTTTTTAATTTTTCTATATTCTATTACTTCTAATATTCTATTTTTCTAGTTTTTTATTTTCAATAATAAGACTTACAGAAAAAAACATTTGAAATAATATCATCATAATAGCAAGAATAAATGGCTGAAATTTAAGTCCAATTAATAATGAACATATAGGAATTATAATGGATAAAACAAAATATACTTTTGATTTATATAACCAACTATAAGGCATTAGATGTGCTCCAAAAATTATAGCTATAACCATCAACATTTTATCTGGTACTGTCGGATATACCCACATAGCAATAAGCAAGTACAACATTTGATTTACTGAAAACAATATACCTAATTTAGTCAAAGGATTTTTCTTGTTTTGAAAATCTATTTTAATAACTTTTGAAATACCATATGAAATTGGTAATAATGGAGCTGTACAACAAAATGTAAATAAATTCTTAGTTAAAATATTTATTGAAGATAAGTGTATACATAAAATAGCTACCCATATAATAATTGAAGCTATAATAATATGAAGTCCCCTTTTTTGTTTTAATGCACAATCCAACCTTAATTCATCTAAACTCATTTTAATCCTCCATAAATTTATATTATTTGATTTGCTATCTTTTTTAATAATTCTGTTCGTCCATTATATTCTGAAATATTTAACATAGCTAATGTAGATATATTACATATTTCACCTACATCTATTTAAACATTTCATCAGGTTATACATTTAAAATCTACCCTATCCCTATTGTAGATTTAATTATCATAATTTTTTACATTTAAATTCTGTAATTTGATAACTAATATTCATACCATATTACAATAAATATTCATTATTTAAGATTTATTTATGTTCTTGTAAAAAAGGAAAATAATAAGATTTACATTTTTTATATAACTTAAATCCACACTTTTCTGCAATTTTCTGAGAACTTATATTTTCTTCGTCAGTGCTCCAACATGGTGTAATATTATTTAGAATGCAACAATCTATAAATGCTCTAGATACAGATGTTGCAAAACCTTTTCTTTCATTTTCTTCTCCATAAGTTCTAATAACAATATCATGAAATTCTCCACTTACATATCCACTAAAGCAATTGCTAATAATTTTATTTTCTTTTAAAACGCAAAACCAATACCTTTGTCTAAAAAGTTATCAACTGAAATCCAAAAATCACCTAAAATATCATTTACAATTAAATTTTCCAAGTCATTATTAATAATATCCTTATCAATTCTTTTAATTATATATCCTTCTGGTAAATCATTTTCATAATTTTTATATTTATTTTTATCAAAAACATAGTAATAGCGATATTCTTTGTATGGATTTCTATAATTAAAAATAGCATTTAGATTTCTTGTCCACTTATTTTCATCTTGACAAATAGTAATTCCAAAATGAGTGCCACTACAAATTGCTAAACTATCTGGTCCAAGTACATTTGTAATAAAAGTATCTAAAGAACTATTAAAGTCTTCATTATCTGTATCGCCAATAATATAATACATACATCCTATTGCCCAAATAATTGCAACTCTAGGTTTATCTAAATTATCAACATATATTATTCCACGATTATTTTTATCAATAATTGAATTTATAGTAACATTTATATCTTCTTGCCCCTTAATCAAAGATCTTATTTTATGATATTCATTTTTACTAAGTTCACAAATCATTTTATTTATCAAGCTCCTACACTTTTATTTTTGACATTAAATGAAGTTATAAAAAAATAGACTAGAATTTAATTACATAGCTCTTAATTTAGTTCACTTATAGACGTTTACTCTTGGAAATAAAATGGCAAATTTATTAGAGTTTCTTTGAAATTTTTATGAATAACGTTTTAAATAATTACTGATTCCTTTACTAACACTATCCTCATTTAATATTTGAATAATTTCATTTTTCAGCTTGAACCCCTATAATATACTTATCTCTTATTTCCTATAATGCAAATCAAATTCATATATTCACCATTATCTGCTTTAATCATAGCCCTATCTTCAAGTGCAAATTTATTATCTGTATTTAACCAAGCTTGCCATGCATCATCAAAGCAATCCATTTCTTGAATTTTTTTAATTTCAAAACTAGTTGATTTTAATAATAAATTTTTCCACCAATCGCAAGAATTCCATGTTGCAAGTGCCTCTTCTTCCCAGTAAGATTTCATTTTATCTGGAATACGATTATGTATTTCAGACTTCATGCCAGGAATACCAATAGCAATTAATGCATCTTTTTTCAATAATTTTGATAAGTATTTATCAAAATATGTTTCATTACTTCCAAAATAATGATATGCATCTACACTTATGACAGCATCAAAATACTCATCTGCAAAAGGCAATTCCGTTGCATCTGCATGTATTGGTATAATTTGATTTTCTAAACCCATACTTTTAAATCGTTTATAGTTTTCACTTGCTGAAATCCATAAATCTACTGCAAATACTTGCACTCCATATTCTTTTGCTAAAAATATTGATGTTAATCCCTTACCACAACCTAAATCTAATACTCTCATATTGCTTTTTAAGTTAACATTCTCCAGCAATTTTTCCAATATTATCATTGAATTAGGACCCATCATATTTTCTTTTATAAATTCATTGTTGTATTTTTTACTTTTTAAATATTTCATTTTTTTCCTTTCTCAATAGTAGTCTTACAGTATTAAATGTAACTTATAAATAAAACTTTATTATTAGTATCATTCTATATTCACAAAATTAAATTTATTATCCTGATTTTAAATATGTTTATATCAAAGCTTTTTAAAAAATAATGCTGTAACGCACTACTTTTTCTATTATTTTCATTTAATTAAGTAACTATATTTTTTATTATTTGTATAATGGTTTTAGTAACTCATTGTAAACTGAACTACCATCAAATATATTTTTGTATGTGCTTGTCCAATAAGGAATTAATCCAGCCCTATGTGCTACAGCTTGTGATGCAATATTAGTTGATGAAGCACAGTATATTGGCACAATATTTTTACGTAATATTTTGTTCATTAAATGATTTACAAGAACAGTTGCTAATCCATTAGTTCTATAATTTTTTTTAACATCTATGCCTATTTCCCACATGTTATCATATTCATTTGATGCACCTGCAAGTCCTACAATTTCATTATCTTTCATTGCAAAAAATACAATTGTAGTAGCTATACTTCCATCTTTATCAAATTCTAATGAGTTAGAAAATTCTTTAATATCTTTTAATTTTTCTATATCTTTTCCCTCTAAATAAAAATATTTATATTGTGGCAATAAATCATGAATTTTTAAACTTTTTATATCAGGGATATAATAAATAGATTGTCCATATATTAAAGGACATTCAAATAACTCATCTCTTGATTTTTCAGTTAATAATGGTTTTATATTATTTATTATTTCATTTGAAGCTGAAACAATAACAGCTTTTTCAATACTTGTTATCTCTAAAAATGGATTTTGTTGAAATTCATTTAATTTATTAGGTGTTTGAAAAACTACTCCACTTTCTTCAAAAATTTCTATTTTACAATCTAAATATTTACTAAGATTTTCTTTCACTATTTTTCTTATTTCTTCTTTATTCATTTTTATTCTCCTAACTACTCTCAATATTATCTTTAATTCATATAATAGATTTATTGTCTTCTATAGATTTATACTGATATCCTATCAATACTCTTTCAATAGGCGCCCATCCAATATATTTAGGATTACCTAATATAAAATTTTCATTTAAATTTTCAACATCTAAATAATTATCAATTCTAATTACATCCCATGAGTGTATCACTTCTCCATTTCCAAGTGATAATCCACAATGTCCTAAATTCATTAATTCATCATCAATTAAACATTCACAGTTATAAAATATAAATGCTCCTTTTGGAGGTAATCCTATGTTTTCATATACATTATAAAAATCAGCTGATTCTTTTGCAGAATAGCCTCCAACTATTTCAATATCATTACTTTTTTCAATAGCATCTTGAATAAATCCAAGACATTTTAAAGCATATTCCTTTGATCCTAAATAAGATCTTGACCATTTTATTGCATTATTTATTATGATTTCTTCATTAATCATATTGTCACCTCTAACTTATATTAAAAAATCTTTATTTTAATTTATTATTTTTAAAATATTTTGTAATTGAGTTCTATACTTTTAGTGACATTGCTTTTAGTATTTATTAATTTTTCATACTATATATTGTTGTTTGTAGCAAAGCATTTTATAACTAATATTCTTCTGCAAAATATTCTATAAATGCTGGATAAAATCCAACTGATAAAGCTGATCTCATGGATGCAATATTAGCACTCCATGTTGTATAATATGGTATTTTATCTAATTTCAATATTTCATTTGCTAATTGTTGAATAAGTACTTTTGCTAACCCTTGTCCCTTATACTCCCTAACTGTATCTATACCTATTTGCCATAATGGCTCATTGTAATTGTCTGCACCAGCTACAGCTGCTATTTCACCTTCAATAAATGCTGCAATTGCCATTTCATCTTTTTCATAATTTAATGCATTGTAAAACCCAGGATATTTTATATAAAACTCACTCATATCTTCTTTTATTATTTTCTTAAGTAATATATTTTCTGAACAATTTATATTATCTTTCTTACAATATAGGAATCTCAAATGCTCTCCTGCAAGATGAAAATTATATTCTCTTAATTTACATTCAATACTATAAAGATTTTCTCCATCAAGTATTTCCTCTGCTAAAGTATTTTTAAAATTCTCTTTTGCCCAGTTAATTAAATCTCTTCTTCCTATGAAAAGCATTGACCTTCCAAATGAAATCATATGAAAAATTTCTATATCACTTTCTAGAAATACATTTTTCTCATTTTTAAATACATCACTATCTAGTTTTTTACTTTTAATATAATAATCAATTACTTTATCTTCACTATTCATAATTAAAACTCTCTTTTCCAATTACTATGTTAAATTAGAAATATATCTAGAATATATATTATGCAAGTATTTTCTATTTCTAAATATTTCATAACTTGAACCAATTAAAGCAAAACCAAGCTTTTCTACAAGATGAATGGACCTTTGATTTTCAACATAAATATAAGCATATATCTCTTTTATATTCATATAATTTATAGCAAATGTAATGAGTTCTCTCATTGATTCTTGCATATATCCATTTCCCCAAAATTCTTCTTGTAAGTCATATCCAACTTCAACTTTACAATTTTTCTGATTCCAACAATGATATCCACATGTACCCATCTTTACTCCATCTGATTTTCGTATTATAATCCATCTATGTTGTAATCTAGGCTCAGGTTGTATATAAAAATTAATAAGTTCATCTGCATCTTCTATATTAATTAGTGGCTCTGCATCAAATAGATACCTATTTACCATATCATTTGAAAACTGATTAAATATAAATTCTCTATCATCAGTTGATATATTTTTCAAAATTAATCTCTTAGTTTCTATATTTTTAAATAGCATATGTTATGCTCTCCTCTATGAATAAATTTATAATATAATAATTTTTTCTTAAAAATATTTAAAATTTTCTAAAAATTTAATGTGTATATTCTTATTTATCAAATCCAATTTTATTAATTTTACCTTTTGATGCTTTAAATTGAAGATCTATTTCTGCATCGTTTTTTGCAACTAGTTTTATCCTATGTTCTCCTTTTTTAAATGATAATTTGGTTGAAGTGACATTATCATTAGGTGCTTTGGAACTGCTTTCTATAAGTGTTTCTAGAGTCCCATCAGGCTTTATTAAAACTAATTTAGCACTACCTTTGTTTACTGATAATGCATATGAAATTTCAACTTCTGATTCTTCTTCTGAATTAAATGTCCATATAGTATCCATTCCTTCAAAATTAATTTTTCCTTCATACTCTTGATTATTAATTATTTGATTATTATCATTTAAAGTAAAGGAGTTTGTTTCACTAGATATTTTATTTTCATTTGAATAAATTGAATTCATAATATGTAATTCACATCCACTAAATATAACGGCACATAAAATACAAGAACTTATAATTAGTTTTTTCATATTTATTCCCTTCTTCCTTTTTACTTACATATAATGCAATTTTAACAATATTATAGCACATTATAAAATACTGTCTCAAATTTAATTCTAAAATAAAGTTCTTTTATTTAACATTGTAATTAAATTTACATATTTACAAAAATATGTTTTAATTTAAAATTATCTTTTTTATGTAAATACTTTTATTATTAATTTTAATATGTTTTCTAATTATTGACTTTCTTAAGAATTTCTAAGTTTGCATTTCAATATTTTCAAAAATGATACCGAATTATTTTTAAGCTTTTATAACATTAAATAGTAACCTATACTTTAATTATAGGCATCAATTCATGTTTCAGTTGAGAAAGAGCAATTTAAAGTGTTGTGCAAAAATTAATAATAAAGTCTAAAATTAAGTTTTTTAATCAAATTTTACAATAATTTACATAACAAATTATTGTAAAACAATATAAAAACGTAGTTTTTAAGTATTTCTATTTTAAATATTAAGAATGAAATGAGTAATATCAACCATAATTATTCACTTTTTACTCTTAGTTTTTAATTGGTTTCAACCATGATATCAGAATAAACTATAACATGGCTATTATCATTTGATAAAAACATTACTTTAAATTTGAGATTGGAACCCTATAATATAATAAATTTAATATTTAGTTAATTTTTAAAAATATGGAGGAACTTAAAATGTGTAATTTAGGTGTTACGTTTAGAGAAATGACTGATGAAGAATTCAATAAATTTGAGCAATGGGATATTGAGGACTATTCAAAGGCTTTAATAAAATCTGGATTATCTAGTAAGGAAGATGCTATGGAAGCTGCGAAAAAAAGCTTTAATGATCTTCTTCCACAAGGTAAATACACAAAGGATAGTTATGTTTATATTATTTTAAATAATGATTATGAAAGCGTAGGTTTTATATGGTATGAAAAATTAAATGAAGACATTGCTTTTATTTGTGATTTTTTAATTCTTGAACAATTTCGCAGAAAAGGTTATGGAAAACAAGCTTTACTTCTAGTTGAAAAAGACGCAAAGGAAAAAGGTCTTAATAAAATGTTGCTTAATGTTTTCAAATATAATACAGCTGCTTTTTCCTTATATAAAACTATAAATTATAAAATTCGAAAAGAAACAGATCAATGTATAACTATGATAAAGGATATTTAAAATAGAAAAGTTTAAAAATGTCAGTGCGTAATTTATATCTTCAACACTGACATTTTCCAAAATCTCTATTCTTTATTATATTTATCTATTAAAGCTAAAAATTCTTTATTATTTTTAAGAAAGCTTAATTCATTATCACAACTTTTTATAAGTGTGTTTATAAAACTTGAAAGAAACTGTTTATTTATTCCTTTCTCATCATCTTTTCTCTTTATATGTTTATATAAATTAGATTTTTCTATATCCCATTTATTTTGTATCGCAGGTAACATTTTCTTTAGAACTTCAACACAATTTTCTGCATCTTTTTGCTTACTGTATAGCTCAAAATATGCAACATATGAGTTATACTCCCATAAATCATATAAAGTTGAAGTCTTTTCTATAGTACTTGCAAAATACTTAGCATCTTCATTACGATTTTCTTCTAATGCTATTTCCATCATAAATAGTAAACTTGAAAAAATTTCACTTGTAGCTGAAAGTAGTTTGCCTTCAAAAACTTCACATGCTTTATCATACTCTTGTAATTCCTTATAAAGTCGTCCTTGCAAAGTTTTTTTATCATAATTAAAGCTTGGAAGTTTATCTATATATTCTTGTGCTTTATCATATTGTTTTTTTTCAAAATACTTGTTAATAATCATTGGAATAGCTTGATTTCTTACTTCTAAATCCTCACTATTATAAGCTTTTTCAAATAATTTTTCTATTTCAACTTCATAGATTTCTTTATCTTTTACATCATACATAAACATTGCACCACATAATGTTAGTGCAATATTAAAATTTAGTTTATCACAAGTAGGATATTCGTGAACCTTATCCATTGCTTTTTCAAATCCAACTTCAAAACCTTTATCATTAATTAATAAACTTAAGTCATTAATAATACTTCCTATTTCTTTGTCTGATAAATCTTCTTTAAATGAAAGTAATGTATTTAAATCCACTTTTAATAATCTAGCTAATGGAGGTAATAAAGTAATATCTGGATAGGTACTTCCTTTTTCCCATTTATTAACTGCTGGTGTTGAAACTCCAAGATAATCTGCAACTTGTTCTTGAGTTAACCCTAAAGAATTTCGTCTCTTTTTAATAATTTCATTTATTTTCATAGAAAAATACTCCCTTATTACTATTATTGTCAAAAGCTTTTGATGTTATTATTTTATCAATGAAAATATATAAGTACAATTGAATGATAATTAATTTACGATTAAAAAACTTAACTATAGGTTAATTTTTTATTTTTCCATTATATAATTTATTAATTTTACACCATTTCTTTCAACAACTTGCTTTTTCATTACTCTATATCCTCGTTTTTCAAAGAATGGTTTTGCAGTTATAGATGCATGTGTTCTAATATGTTCTACAGAATATTGTTTTTTCAACATATTACAAATAGATGTTGCTATTCCAATCCCCTGATAATCCTTGTGAACATACAGCATATCAAGATACCCACTATCATCAACATTACCAAAACCAACTATCTTATCTTTCTCTTTTGCAACTAATGTATAGCTTTTTAAAAAGGATTTATTCCAACTATTAATATCAACACTTCCTGTAGCCCATACGTTTAATTGCTCCTTATCATAATCTTTTGCATTAATACAATGTACAGTATTATAAAATAACTCTGCAATTTCATTACAATCACTTGTTTTATATTCTCTTATTTCCATCTTGCTCTTCCTTTCAAGTAGTATTTATCTAATTATGTAGTATAATTTTAAAATTTTCTTATTATAATTAATAAAAAAAGCATTAACTGCTTATATAAAATCACAAGCTAATGCTTTCTATTTATACTAATTGTCTGTTTTACACTTTGTTATATTAATATCTCCTGACGTAGTATTAACTTTCAAATCAATAAATGGATCTTTTCCTGTTTTTATATAAGCTTCATTTCCTTTTTTATTTTTATAATCAAAATCAAAATTACTATAAATTTCTCCTGATGAACAATTACCTTCAAATTGGAAATTTATATTCTTATTCATTTTTACATTAACAGTTCCTGATGTAGTTTCAATTTCAGAGTAATTATCTAATTTATTATATATAACATCTACACATCCAGATGTTGATTCTATATTTCCTGATCCAAACAATGATTTTATTGATATGTTTCCTGAAGTTGTCTCAATTTCATGTTTACTACGAATTTCATCTATTTTTATATTTCCTGATGTTGCCTCTATTTTTACATCATTATTAGCTATTAATTTTTCTCCTGATATATTTCCTGATGTTGTTTCACAACTTACATTTTTTAGATTTGAAATTGAATCAAATGTTACATTTCCAGAATTAGCTTCTATAACTAAATCTTCTGAGTACTTTTCAGGTAAATAAACTTCTATAATTTCATATCTATTATTAAGAAAAATTTTATTTTTATAATTTTCTTTTCCTATTAATAGTTCATTATCTTTTTCATTCGCCTTAAATTTTTCTTTTTCTGATAAAGTCTTATTACACTTTTCTACAATCTTAATCTTGCTTTCTTTTGTTGGTATTACCTTAATATTTTCATTTGTAAATCTAATTATTATATTCTTATTTTTATCTATTTCATATTCTTCTTCCTTTTGAGTTTTAAGTTTTAGTAAAGCATTATCGTTAATTATTGAATTTAATGTTCTAGTCTTAGTACTATTATTATCAATTTTTACTGCATAAAATAAAATGAAACTTACAGCAATTATAGCTAAAGATATAAATTTTATAAATGAAAATATTTTTATATCTTTTCTCATTAAAACTCCTCCTAATTTTAATTTATAAATATCTAATTTGTAATTCAATTTCATATATAACATATTTTACCACAATTTTAACTTCTTTATATGCTAAACATATTAATATTTTAAAAATTATACTTATAATACTATAAATGTATCTATTGTATTTATGTAACTCTTGAAATACAAAATAGGAAAACTATATATAGTTCCCCTATTTATATTAATTAGATTATTCTAAATCCCATATATTAGAGTCATTTCTAAAAATCAAACAAGTGGCAACACCTAAAAATCCAAGTATTAAAAAGAACATTGCTGCACCAGAACCTTTTCCACTTCCAAATAGATATGTGAAAATTGAAATTGATGATTGCTTCTCCATAAATGGCTCAAATACAGTATCAACTAGTATACCACCTAAAGTATATCCTAATGGTATTGTGAAAAATTGTAATGCATTTCTTGCTGAGTATACACGACCTTGTATATTTATTGGAACATAATTTCTTAAAAGTACATCCATATTAGCATTCATAATGGGTATGCTAATCCATCCAAGTACTGCCCCAATGCACCAAACAGGAAGACTTTTACCAAAAGCTAAAAAAAAGTTTTCTGTACTCATAGATAATAGTAATGTGTTACATATAACTCGAACTCTACTCTTAGGTGCTGGAATTAGAGTTATAACTATACTCCCTATAAGCATTGCAATTCCAGAAAACATATTTACTATGCCATATGCAGTTTTTCCCCCTCCTTCTACTGAAAGTAGTAGAGCTGGAAGTGTTGCATTAAACATAGATGCAGTAAAATTAATTGCTGAAAGAAATAATATTAAGTCTAAAATTCCTCGATTCTTTCTTAAATATTGAATTCCTATTTTGGCTGCCTGTAAAATAGTTTCTTTTTTATCATCTATAAATGGTACTGAAGGAATTTTTATAAAAAATAACAATGTTAAAAATGCAATTGCAAAAGTTGTTAAATCAAAAAAAATCACTACGTCAATACTTGTCAATGATATTAATGCAGTTGCAATAATTGGTGCTAAAATACTATTCAATGAATTAGAGAATGTACGTATTCCACTTACTTTTTGATAATGTTGTTTTGGTGTTAAAAGACTTACGGCTACATCCGATGCAGGTTGTTGAAATGTGTTCATTAACCCATTTAAAGCATTAAGTATATACAAGTGCCAAATTTCTAAATTTTCCGTTTTTAAAAGAAATAATACAATTATTGTACAAAATGCCGCGAAAGTATCACTTACAAGCATAATACTTTTTTTACTCCACTTATCACTAATAGCACCAGCAAAAATGCTTATAAGCACATAAGGTGCATATGAAGAAACTGTTAATAGTGCTGTTGTTAATGCAGACCCTTTTTCCTCATAAGACCAAACAACTAATGCAAAATTAGTCATTGAACTGCCTAATGTGGAAAACGATTGAGTTAACCACAAAAGCAAAAAATTTTTAAGCTCATTAATTATTATTTTATAATTTTTCATTTTGACTTTGCTCCTTTTTATTTTATTAATTAATAATAAAAGCAAAGTCTCGATGGTCGAATTTTATTAACTTACTCTATGCAAAACGCCCTTTCTAGACTTTGCATAGAGCAAAAACAATGCACAATTTCATTTTTAAACTCTCCATTTTAACATTTATTTCCTAATTAGATAATACCACATATTTAATTTATTTTCTATTATAGTTACTCTTTTACCCAATAACTGCTACAATCATTAGAACGTTCAATAAACCCATATTCAACTAATGCTCTTCTAATTGTTGCATAATCTTCATATACTCGTTTTAAAATTCTATTTATTTCTTTTTCGGAATATTTTTTACCTTTTGAAAAATTCTTAACTATTTCAGTTAAAATTATAATTTTCTTCTTTTCTTTAGATGGAAATGTTTTTATTGCTCCAGTTTCATCAATGTAATTTTTAATAGTAGTTTCTCTTTCTTTATCTGTAATATTATATCTATCATCAATAGTAGTTGCTGTTTTATGTGCATCACATAACATCTCTTTATCTAATACAGTTAGATTTTTCTTTGCATTTGTTGATATTAATTCCATCATTGCTAAAAATAATCTTGCTTGCTTTTCCTTCTCACGTAACTTATAACGATGATTTCTTATTGTAGATTGTGCAACTCCTAATTTTATAGCTATTTCCTTATCACTTAATCCCATTGCCATTAGAAATAGTACTTCCCTTTGTACTTGTGATATACCTATAAATGTTGGGTTCATATTTAATAAATAATTTAATGTAGAACCATGCTTTTCAAGTATATGAATTTCCATAGCTTTTTTACAATCATAAAAATTAGAATTTATTTCATAGACTCTACCCTTTTCAAATTCTTCCTCACAAATTATGCATTTGTAGCAATCTTCTAGTTCAATATATCCTTTTTTTACTTCATCAACATTTGCCTCCCAAAATAATTCTTTATCATTTTCATTCATCTTATTCAACATCCCTTCATACTAATTTATATATTTATTATATGAGCAATTTTAAAATTTGTCTATAAATAAATAGACTTTTAATTATTTTGTTTGTGAATTAGTTTTCAATTTCAATATGCTATACAATAAAAAAACCTTTAAATTTACTTAATAAATTTAAAGGTTTTAAGTATTTACTAATTTTGTATAAGAAATTAATTAATTATCTCTATACACTAACATCTACTAACTGTTTATGCCAATGGCCTTTTTTGTAAAATATAACAGATAAAATAGTTCCAATTGCCCAACCAATTGGCCATGCATACCATATTCCAATAACTCCAAATTCCATTGATAAAACTTTTGCAAGTACAACTCTTAAAATTAAATCAGTAAAAGTTGCAAACATAAATAATTTCATTGCACCAGCGCCTCTTAATACTCCATCTGCAATTAATTTTGTAGATACTACAAAATAAAATGGTGAAACAATTTTTAAAAACTGAATACCAGTATCTATAGCATCTCCAGTACTTTGATTCATAAATATATGCACCATACTTCTTCCAAATATAAAATAAAGTATTACTATTGGTATGGAAATTACATATACCATTATAAGTCCACCACGGAAACCTTTTTTTATACGTTCCTGTTTATTTGCTCCTATATTTTGTGCCACAAAGTTTGACATTCCATTTCCAAGGGTTGAAAAAGATGTAATTACAAGATTATTAAGCTTTATAGATGCTGAATATCCAGCAATAACACTTGCTCCATAACTATTAATAATTCCTTGAATAATTATATTCCCAACTGAAATAAAACTTTGTTGAAGTATACTTGGAATAGCTATAGCTGAAATCTTTTTAAATATTTTTACAGAAAAAATCTTGCTCTTTTTCTCTGTATGTATTGTTGATAATCTTTTAAAAACTGTGACAAGTGCTAAAAGACAACTTACACCTTGACACAAAAATGTAGCCCATGCAACACCTGCAATACCCATATTAAAAGCTTTTACAAATAAGATATCTATAAACACATTTGCTGTAGATGATATTGCTAAAAATATAAATGGTGTTTTAGAATCCCCCATTGCTGAGAATATTCCTGTAGCTATATTATAGAAAAATAAGAATATAAGTCCACCTGTGTATATATTTAAGTAAAGCATTGAATCATCAAATATTTCACTTGGTGTATTAATTAAATGTAATAAAAAAGGACATAATAAAAATCCAAGTATCATTAAAGTTAAACATAAAACTCCACTTGAAATTAATGTAGTATTTACTGCAGTTTTTAATTCTGACCATTTTTTAGCACCAAATAATTGTGATACAATAACTGAACAACCAATATTGCAACCAAATGCAAATGCAATATAAATTAATGTTATTTCATATGAATTTCCTACTGCTGCAAGTGCATTTTCACCAACAAACTTTCCTGCTACAAGGCTATCTGCAATATTATATAACTGTTGAAATATAATACTTCCAAAGAGCGGAAGAGAAAATTTCCATAAAACCACTTCTGGTTTTCCAACGGTTAAATCCTTATTCATTTATAGTTCCCCCTAAAGTTATTTGTAATCCTATACATAATATAAGTATAAAATTTATTCAATATATTGTAAAATGATAATATAATATACTTATTATGAATTTTTTTCATGTCAGGAGGCTCACTATGATAAGTTATGATTATTACAAAGTTTTTTATTATGTTTGTAAATATAAAAATTTTACTAAAGCAGCAAATGTTTTATTAACAAGTCAATCTTCAGTTAGTCACACCATACATAATCTAGAACATCAGCTTGGTTGTAGACTTTTTACACGAAATAATCGTGGCATTGAATTAACACCCGAAGGTGAGCAACTATATGAATATGTAGCTATAGGATGTGAACAATTTCTTAAAGGTGAATCTGAACTTATTAATTCAATCAGTTTAGATGGTGGTATAGTATATTTAGGTACAACAGAAACTGCTCTTCACTGTTTTCTATTTGATGAATTAGATAAGTTTCATCTTAAATACCCAAATGTAAAGTTTAAAATTAATAATTTTTCAACAGATGAAGCTATAGATTCATTAAAAAACGGAGTTGTTGATATGGCTGTTACTGCAACTCCTTTTACTATATATCCTAATATGAATTATACAAACCTAAAAACTATTCAAGATATATTAATTGCAGGAAATACTTTCTGCCATCTTAAAGATAAATGTATTTCTTTAAAAGATTTAATAGATTATCCTATTATAAGTTTTTCTAATGGAACAAAATCAAGAGACTTTATGGAAGATGTATTTAGGCGTAATAAACTTTTATTATCTCCAAGTATTGAATCTGCTACATCAGATTTAATACTTCCAATGGTTAAACATAATTTAGGCCTTGGATTTATTCCAGAAGACATGGCCTTTGAATCAATAAAAAAAGGTGAAGTATTTCAGATTAATCTTAAAGAAATTCTTCCTAATCGATATATCAGTCTAATATACGATACACAACATCCTCATAGTTTAGCTTCAAAGGAATTCCAAAAGTTTCTTTTAAGACATAGTAATATTTAACATATAAACATTTGCTTAAAAATTTTCATTAAAAGTGACCATATCAAAAATGTAAGCACTTTTAATGAAAATTATATTATTAAAACAATTATAATATATACCTCCTTTTCTCATTACAATTTGAAATTCCAACAGTCTTATTGTGATTTTTTCATTCATTGTTCACCGTCAAATGTCAATAAAAAATATATATTAAAATTTAGAATTAAAATTATCAATTGAAAGAAAAAAATTTTCAATTGATAAATGTGTTGTTTAAATTTTCAACTTAGAACCCTATAATACCTCACTTTGCAATGTTAATTCAATATCCTATAAAATTAATATTGCAAAGTAAGCTTTACATTTTGTGCAAAGTATACTATACTTAAATTGTAAAGTTAACTTTACAAAGGAGGATTGCTTTGAAAACTAAAATTCAAGAATTACGAAAGAAAAATAAAATTTCGCAAGAAGAATTAGCACAGGCTGTTGGTGTTACAAGACAAACAATTACATCTATAGAACGTGAAAAATATACAGCTTCCCTTGTTTTAGCATATAAAATTTCTAAATATTTTAAACTTTCTATAGAAGAAGTATTTGATTTTTCAGATGTGGAGGAGATTTAAATGGATAGTTTTAAAAAATCAATTAAACTAAAGATGATATTATTAATAACTTTTAATATAATTGCATGCATTTTTATTGCATTTATAAATTATTATTCAACTAAACTTAACTTATTTGCAAATACAAGTAAAATAGCTAGTGGAAGAATACAAGGTTTTCAAACTGGTTTCTTTGTAGGACTAGAATTACTATTTGTACTTGGTATTATTAGATATAGAAAAGCTTTAAATAGCAATGATGAACTTAAAAAACTTTATATTGAAGAAAATGATGAAAGAAAAAAGCATATTTTAAGCAAAACTTCTTCAAGTAGCTCTACTGTTTCTTTAATTTTAATTGCTTTTCTTACTATAATTTCTGGATTTTTTAATGAAATAGTTTTTTATACCCTTGTTATGGTGTTGTTTCTTTTAAGTTTTATAAAAGTTGGATTTAAACTTTATTATTTGAAGAAATGTTAGGTGAACGACATGAAGAAGAATTTAAAAATTTTTTATATGATATTTATTATTATTTTGTTCATTATGCTTATATTTACTTTATTTGTAGATAAGTATCATGATTTAATGATGCCTATTGTTTTAATGATGATATCTATTAGTAATTTACTGAATATAAAAACTAATAAAGAATGCAATGAAGTTTTGAAAAACACAACTTTAGTTTGGTATATATCGCTAGTTATTGGAATATTTTTGTTTTCATACTGTATATTTGATATTTTTTTTATTTAATGGAGGTTATACTACTATGAAAAGTTCAAACAATTATATAAGGTTTGGTATATTATTTTATGCCATATTTTTACTATCAAACTGTTTTAATATACTTCCTGAATTTATAAAGGGATTTTTAGTAGGATTAGGTTCTTCATTGTTTATTGTTGGAATTTTTTCTAAAAATGATAAATGTAGAAATTATAAAATAGGACTATTTAAAAAATAAAGCTAAAATCATAGCCTTTAGTATAATAATTTTCATACTAGAGGTTATGGTTTTAGCTTTACAATCTTTCTTCTATATAATTAATCATTGTATCTATAACTAATTTATTATTTTTCCATAATTTCATCTACATTTTCAATGGTTTAAAATCCATAAGCAATTATTATAATTTCTACATGACCAAAAATAATAAATGAAGAAATAATCGTCATAATACACATTAAAGCTTTTTGTTATTTATGATTTTAAGTCTTTTCTTGTATACTTACTAAAAGCTATAGTTATCATTAAAAATGTAACAAATATTCCTAGAAATATAAGATTTAAATGTGGCTTACCACCACTTAATATATCAGCAGCATTTGCATAATAAAATGGAGTAAAATATTTTAATATTTCTGTATTAGGAATTATTCTTACAATCATATCTAAAAAATATAGTATTAAAGCAAAACCAATTCCTAATACTACACTTGTGTTTTTTTGAAAAGATGAAATAGCAAATGTAACTGCCCCAATTTCAAATTGCATAATAAGTTGTGTTAAATGATATGAAAAAAACTCTTTATATAAAATATCTTCTCCTATTATTTTAAAAGAGATTAATGAAATTACTATGCAAATAGCATTAAATATTAATATATTACATATAACAGCAATTCCTTTTTGAAGAACTACACTTTTTCTACTACATGGCAATGTAAAAAGAAATTCAGCTGTATGACCTTCTTCTTCTTTAGATAAAACACTTCCAGCAATTATAGCAGCAAATATTGAACCACAAATAGCAAAAACTGTTCCTATCTCTGTGCCATAAAAGCCCATTATTGTTCCAATATTAAGTTTATCAAGACCAAATGCATCTGAAAAACCTCCCATAGAAGAAAATTTATTAGCCATATCTGACATAGAATCTTTAAGCCCTGGAAACATGAGTATGAATGCTAAAATCATAATTGCAACTGACATTGACCAAATCATTAAGGTTTTTAATGACATTTTCATTTCATGTTTTAAAATAATCACTAATTAACACCTCCATCATAAAAATGCATAAATATCTCTTCCAGTGACGGTTCTTCAATTATAATATCCTTTATATTAATACCATTTAATGAATTAATTAGAATTGACATTTCTCCATTATATAAAAAACTTATACTTTCACTACTAACAGTAACATCATATATTTCATCTAATTTTTCAATATTATTTATACCATATATAGTAACTCTTCTTGATTTTGTTTTTGAAAGTGATTCTACAGTATCTACCTTAACAAGTTTTCCTTCTTTTATAATTGCAACTTTATTACAATATCTTTGAATTTCTCCAAGTACATGTGATGATAAAAATATTGTTGATCCCTCTTCATTTCTTTCCTTAATTAAATTAAAAAACTCTTGTTGCATAAGTGGATCAAGTCCAGATGTTGGCTCATCAAATATATATAATTCTGGTTTATGTTGCATTGCACAAATAATACTAACTTTTTTTCTATTTCCTAAAGATAGCTCACTTATCCTTTTCTTTTTATCTACTTTTAGTCTTTTGCATAATATTTCTGCCTCCATACTACAATCCTTTTTGTGGATGTCTGCTGCTAATTTTATAACATCGCAAACTTTCATATTAGGATAAAACATTGCCTCTGAGGGCATATATCCAATTCTTTTTAAAATATCAGTTAAATTGTTTTTATTATTTTTACCAAACACTTCAATTTCTCCACTTGTTGGTGATATAAGTCCTAAGATACTTCTAATAGTTGTTGATTTTCCTGCTCCATTAGGACCCATAAATCCAAATATATCTCCTTTTTCAACAAATAAATTTAAATCAATAACACCTCTTGAACTACCATAACTTTTAGTAAAGTTTTTAATATTAATTACTTTATTCATTATCTTTATCACCTTTCAAATTATTAATATTAACCTTTGATTTATATACATTTAACATAGAATTGAGAGTCTTTGTATCTCTTTTATCTATTACATATCTAAACCCTACTTTCATTCCTTTCTCCATTGATTGGACTAATTTAAACATAGCTTATTTAATATAAATAATCAACTACTTAAAACTAAGACACAAAAGAAGAATAGATTTAATCTATTCTTCTTAACAATAACTTTATTCAAGTATTAAAACTATAAATATGATTCTACCTTTTCTTTTAGGTTTTCTTTAGGTATAAAACCTATTAACCTATCCATTTCCTGTCCATTTTCAAATATTATTACTGTGGGTACTGTATTTACTTTAAATCTTCTTGCTAAAATTTCACTTTCATCTATGTCAACTTTTAAAAAGTCTGTTTTAAATTTCATTTCTTCTCCTAGTGAACTAAACACTGGTGATAGCATTTTACATGGACCACACCAAGTTGCAAAGAAATCAACTACAACTACGCCTTCTTTATTTTCTACTAAGTTTTCAAATTCATTTGTTTTTATTACTTTCGCCATTTTTAGTTTCTCCTTTTTATATCTTATATATAGTGTTGTAATCTAATATTAAAAATATATTTTATCTTTATTTTTATGACAATAATAAATTTTTTCATTAGTTTCTATACTTAAAGAATCATCATATACAATTACTTCATTTATACTCTCATCATTAACTTCACATACAGTGCTTTCTTTAGACTTACCAAAACTTAAATAGCCTATATCTTTTTTAGGTTCATATCTAAAGAATATATGTGCATCCTTAATATTAATTTCTTCATCTTTAATTTTATTTTTTATTATAACTTCTACATATTGATTTTTTACAACTATATCTTGTAGCTTATATGTCAACTTATTATTCATATATTTTACCCTCATTAATACGATTTTTACATCTTATTAAACCTTCCTTTTGTTTATGTTATTACTATATCAAAGTGATTTTTTATTCTCAATTAGGCACTTTTTTGTAACCACTATAAAATAATTAATTAATGTATTATTATAAAATAAGAAAGATATTTTCATTTTTTTATTAATAATACAAATAATATAAGAATTGAAATATAAATTTACGGAGGTCTTAAATATGATAATAAACATAACAGATTCTGCAAAATTAGTATTAAATAAATTATGTAGACAAGATTCAATTAATGAAAAAACATTTAGAGTTTATTTAAAAGAAATAGCTTGTAGTGGAGCTATTTTTTACATTACTTTAGATAAAGCTACTAAAGATGATTTAGTGTTTGATGTTGATGATTTTAAAATAATTATAAGTAAAGAACTTTGCTCTAAATTTACTGTTGTAAATATATATTACAATACTTCAGATAGTTTTGAAGACTTTAAAATTACTACAGACTTAGTTTGGAAAGATGAATATCACTATACTGGTCTATAAAACATAAAATGCTTTTATAAAAATAAGAACTTTAATTTATTATGAAATTAAAGTTCTTATTTTTTAAGTATATATTCGTAAAAAAATTAAAATAGCATATTGTAATATCGCTTTATTTTACTTTCAAGCTCTAATAAATCAACATTTCTACCAATACGTAATGTTTCTTTTCCATTTATATACAATAAAAATATTGGCAACGAAAAAACATTAAATTGAGCAGATAGTTCAATATTCTTTTCACCATCTATCTCTACATTTTCAATTTTAGGATAATATTTTAATATATTTTCAACTTTAGTCTTTATAACATCACATGCACCACAATCTTTACCACTAAAATAGACAACTGTCATGGTGTTATTATTTATTGTATCTAAAACATCTTGTTCATTATTAACATTTTTCATGTCTACCACACCTTCTTCTAAAATTATTACAATCAACTATTCTAATTATACTGTTTTATTACAATTTACATACACTATTAGAATAAATTTATACAAATTATTTTAATGATGTATTATTTTATATTTGTTTATGTAAAAATGTAATTTTACAAAGTTATACTGTTAAAATAAATTTTTATTAAATAATGCACTATAAACAGTTGTAAATCATATATTGTTTGTAGGGTTTCTATATTTAATTAAATTTATTTTACAATTTAAAATTACACTAAAAGTAAAGAAATCCTTTATATTATAAATTAATATAATAAACTAAGGAGGCTATAATATGTCAAGTTATTCAGGTGTTCCAATAATTCACAAAGTAGAAGGGAAAATAAGTGGTTCAGGTGAATTTAAAGGTGATGGATTTTCTGTTAAATATGTATCAACTGGAGTTTATATAGTTGAATTCGAACATCCTTTTTTTTATCAACCACCTGAAATAAAAATGACTATTTCTGACCAAGTTCAAGGTGCAACCACTAAAATAATTTCAAAAAATCTTAATTCATTTAAATATTTTACTATTCAAATGGAACCAACTAAAATGTATTTAAAAGATTTTGATGTTAATTTTTCAGCAGAAGGTATGATAGATTAATAAGGAGGTGTATTTATAAAAATGAAAACATCAGGAGTTATAAGACGTATTGATGATTTAGGTAGCATTATTCTACCAAAGGAGGTTTGTGCAATGTATGGATTAGAAAATGAAGTAAAAACAAGATTTATAGATGGATCTATAGCTGCTGACGGTTCAATTTTAGATGGAACTGGCTTTAAAGTTACTCATGAGGCAACTGGCGTTTATATAGTAAAGTTTGATACTCCTTTCTATTTTTCACCACCAACAATTCAAACTTTAGTAGTAGATAATCCTTTTTTTGAGCCTTATGGATATAAAGCAGAAGTAGTAGGTACTGTAACTACACGTCAATTTAAATTTTTCACTTATGAAATAAAGGACCATGATTTAATTATGAGAGATATACCACTTGAATATTTTTATGTATGGGGATATAAAAAGCCAAATGAATAATTATATTAGAATATTATTGACACTATAAACTTTTTTAGGATTGATTTTAATCCTATCACTCACACCCAAATTTAAGAAGTGAGTGATTTTTTTATATTTATCTGTGAATTATAAAAAGGATAATACACTAACATCATAGTGTATTACCCTTTCATTATAAATTTATGATAAAGCCATTTTTAGATTGCGCTTTTTTGTCTTATATTTTCCAATTGTAATACAAATTATATCGGTTGCAACAAAAACAGCTATAGATATACATAAAAGTTTTGCAGGCATACATGATAATTCTTCAATAATTAACATTAAGTATCTTAAAAGAATCCAATGGACACAATACATTAAATTACAATTTTTACTATACCTAGCCATAGCTTTTTGTATTATTTTAGGAAGATGTTTTGATGCAAAATAGCAAAGGCTTATCCAAAACAATGCAAATGTGCATAGAACAATATTCCCCATTATATCGTGATGATAATATTCTGTTTGATATAATTCACCAAAAGCTCCAAATTTAACATTATTTATATAAGAATAAATCCATAAAGGAATTGAAAGTGGAGCCGTTACCATAAATATATTTTTATAAAATAAATCCTTATTTGTACATCTTATAAGTAATTGTGCAAAGAAATATCCTAGTATGGGAAATGTAATCCAAGATAAAAATGGAAACCAGGCATAAGTATCTGTTCCCCAAATTAATCTAAAAAATCCATTAACAAATCCATTTTCAAAAGAAATTCCTCTTAAGAACATATTTAATGTAGCAAATACACACCAAAGCATAAAAAGTGTTATATTTTTAACATTGAGTTTCTTTATAACAGCAAAAAACATGAAAGCTATTCCTGCAAAAGGTAAAATATCATTACCCCACCATAAGGTCCATCCTGTTTGAATATAGCTCATATCACCACTAACTTTTGCTAATATAGTATATGGAATAAAATCTCTAATGAAATTTAAAATATATCCTAATAAAAATAGCCATATACCTCTCTTAAACAATGTTTTTGCATCACTTTTCTTTGAGTATATTATTCCAGCTCCAAGCAACATCATAAATATTGGAGCAGCTGGTGGACTACCAATAAATTCAATAATTCTATTGTAACTACCTAATTCTACTTTTGGAGCTAAAAAAACTTCATTTGTATGAACAAGTATCATAAATATAATAGCTAATCCCTTAGCTAAATCTAATTCATTTTGACGACCTAAATTAATTTTATCTTTTGTAAAAAGTTTTTCCAAATTTACATACCTTCTATTCTATATTTTTAAATCTTTAACTAATTCCTGTAAGTTATTACTTCTTGTTTTTGTATTTTGAATTTGAGTGAAAATATCTTCAGATTTATCATTGATATTACTTATGTTTTTACTAATACCAGTAACTTCTTCCGCTGTTGTATTAGTAACTAAAACTACATCATCTATTGATTTTCCTATAGATGTAACTGTTTCATTCAATTCATTTGTTGATTCAAAGAAATTATTAAATAATCCTGTCATTGTACCAGAATCATCTACATATTGATTTCCTGTTTCTAAAAACATTTCATAATCTTTAAGAACTTTTGTATCTAAGAAATTAAGAACTTTTTTTGAGTCATCAACTAGTTTCTCAACAGAATCAACAGCCAAAATAGCCTTTTCTTCAATTAATGAACTTACCTTTTTTGACTCTTCTGCAAGTTTCCTTACTTCATCTGCAACAACAGAAAATCCTTTTCCATTTTCTCCTGCTCTAGCTGCTTCGATAGATGCATTTAATGCAAGTAAATTTGTTTGTTCACTAATTTCTACAATCATATCAGTACATTCCATTATTACTTTTATATCATTAGCTTTTTGCATAGATGATCTTAAATTACTTTGAACTTCTGAGTATATTTTATCAACATTTTCCTTAGAATTAGTTACTGTGTTACTTAAATCTCTAGAATTTTTAGTTATACAATCACTTTTATTTACTCCACTAGCTGCATCTTCTTCAATTTCCTTAATAACATTATTAACAATTGATGAGTCTGATTGCATTTGTTCTACTGATGCAGTTGTTTCTTCCATAGCTTCAGAAACATTTTGTGATACTGTTGCTATTTCATTAACTTCCTTAGTCAGATTATAAATATTATCATAAGTTTCTTCGATAGATTGATTAATCATATTACTTTCATCTTTTATGTTTAATACAATATTTTTTATACTTTCCCTAGTATGTTCTATAGCTGATGCTATAAGACCAATCTCATCTTTTTTCTTTAAAAAGTTTTCATTAACTTTTACTGAAAAATCACCTTTTGACATTAATGTAAGGTTATTTTTTAGTTCATTTATAGGCTTTGTTATAAATTTTATAATAAATGCATATGCACCAAGTGCTACTATAAGACAAACTAACCCTAAAATTGCTTGAACTTTAACTAGTATTTTAAATGCTCTAGCTGAAACCTCTTTTTGAGGAATATCTGCCGCCAATGCTCCTAACACTTTTCCATTATCATCTTTAATTGGAACAAAGCATGACATGTATTTTCCCCATTCTTCATTATTCATTACTTTTGTGTAAGATTCTTTTCCATCTAAGGCCTTTTTCATCTCATCTACAACATCATTAGGATCCATAACTAATCCTAAAGTATCAAGTGTACCATCAGCGAAAGAATTAGCAACTACACCATACTCTATACCATTTTCCTGATTTTCATTATATGTATATAAGTACATTAAGTTATTTTCATTTACAATGTCAGTTAATTGCCCTTCAAGTCTAACATAATATTCATCTTCTATACTTTTTGACTTTGTAACTTCCTGTAATTTATTTTTATCAATCATAGTCACTATTGATCTAAGTGTTTTAGTCCCTTCTTCTGCACTCATATTAACAGCTTCTTGGCTTATAACTCCCCATCCACAAATGGATGAAAATATAAACAATACAATAAACAATATAATGATGTTTATAAATGCTTTTTTTCTTATGTCCATATTTACGTCTCCTTTTCTTTAAAATCACTTTCTATTTTCGTGGAAATTTATAAGAACTTTATATATTTATTTGAAAAGTAGTATTTTTATTGGAAATTATGTAATATTAAGTCGTAATTAAATAATTTCATCGTATTAATTGTTAAAAATAAAAGAATTATGTAGTAAATTCATCTTATTTACTACATAATTCTTTCTACACTCTACTCTTCATATAATTTTTCATCTAATATTTTATTTAATTTATTTTCAAGTCTCCATAATTTTTTTTGCTTTTTATTGTAAGCAACCATATTATTCTTATTATTTTTATGCATATCAATTAATCTAATATATTCTTTGTCCGCAATTTTAACTGCATCTTTAATTACTAATAATTCTTCCTTAGTAAACATTGTATATCCTCCTAATACTCTAAAACTTAATATATCAATTTTAAAATTGACTTAATAATTATATCATAAAATCCTACATTTTTTTAATAATTTAAAAGCAAAGCAATATTTATTATATATACACATGTTGTTGTAACTAGAAAATACCACCTATATATTTTCAATAAATTTTATCATTTCTTCTTTATTAATTACTCTAGGAATTTTTAATTGATATTTAGAAGTTCCTTTACTTATCATATATAATTTTATTTTTTCAAAACTTTTTGTAGACAATAAAATAACTTTTGGCTTATTTAGCTTATTATAATCTCTAAATCTCTCATAAGCTTTATTGCTAAGTTTTAATTCGCTATCTAATTTATTTTCTATAATTAACTTTGAACATTTATTAACTTTTAATTCAATATAAAATATATATCGCCCCGGTGTTCTAGAATTATCTGGTCTTGTAGTATAATCAATCATTTCTAAATTAAGTTTTTTCATAGTGTTATTTATAGCCACATTTATGTGTTCTTCTGTAGTTTTTTCTGATACCATATTTAAACATTGATTTTTTCTATAGAGAAATTCTACCTCTGGAGAATTATTATAAAATCCAACAACCTTAACAATATCACCCATTCTATATCTATAAAGACCTGCCTTATTAGTTATAACAATTTCATATTCTTCCCCAATTGATAGTTCACTTAACATATACGTTTTTATATTATCTCTATCCATATCTTTAACTTTTATAAATTCAAAAAAAGCACTATCTGGTATTATTACATAATTGGGTTTAATAAAACAAAGATTTATTCCAATGGTACATTCTGATGCAGCATAGGCACTTGAGTATATAGGTACATTTTCAATATAGTATTTAACTTTATCATCATAAATTTTAAAAGGCCCTCCTGTAACAGTAGTTATTACCATAAGATGATTCCATACTCGTCTTGCTATACCCTTAAATCCTTTACTTCCTTCTATTCTAAGCTTATTTGCCCTTATTTTCATAGGTATCAAATAAGAGTTTAGTTTTTTTCTCACAGCTTCATCTATATTTAAATTTTCATTAACTTTTCCATTACCAATATCATAAATTAATATGTTCCAATTTTCTTCCATAACTCTAAAAAAATCTAATATGCTTGAAATAAATGTTGCACCAATATAGGTTAAATCCTTATTAGCTAATGCAAAAAGTATATGCAAATATAATGCAGTTTCTTTATCTTCAAGTTCTAAAACTTCCATAGGTGTTGTCCATATTAATGGAATAATATTTTTAATAGATTTCATTCCACCTGATGTAGCTGCTCCTATTGGAATTCCATTTTCACTTTTGCTTTTAACTACCATATCACTTAACATTACACCTTTTCCATAATACCACTTACTTTTTAAATTATTAAATATTACCACTTCAGTTAGTGCACCCATATAATTTTTTGCACATTTTCTACTATTTTTTGTCACTGGAATAAATTTTTGATTTCCAGTAGTTCCAGAAGTACGACTAAAATAAGCTATATCATCTTTAGTCAGAATATTTTTTTTACCACAATATATTTTATCTATATAACATTTGAAATCCATATAAGTGTTTAATGGTACATTATTTATAAAATCTTCAACATTATGAATTTTACTGTAATTATATTTCTTTCCATATTCCGTGTTTTTATTATAGTTTATTATTTTATATAATACATTATTATTTACTTCTTGTGCATTAAGTGTATCATTATTAAGCTTATTTAATATATGATTTCCCTTCTTTAAAATAGCATTTATTACTGTCTTATTCATACTTTATCTCACCTTTTAATTAAGTTTATTTTTATAATATTCAATTCTTTTAATACAAGTGACGTATAAAAACAATAATTTTATCCATAAATTGCTATTTAAACTTGACATATATAATAATAAATATTAAATTATATATGTAAACCTTGTTGATTTTCTGAGTTTACTATTGTTAATTTAAAAGGAGTTTTTATATGAAGACTAAAGATTTAATAATTTGCTCATTATTTGCTGCAATAACTGCAATACTTGCTCAAATTTCTATACCATTTCCAGGAGGTGTTCCACTTACAATGCAAACATTAGCAATTTCCTTAACAGGAATACTTTTAGGTGCAAAAAGAAGCTTTATATCCCAATGCATATATATGCTTTTAGGGGCTATAGGTCTTCCAGTATTCGCATCTTTTGCAGGTGGACTACAAATTATTTTAGGACCAACTGGTGGGTTTATATTATCATTCCCATTAATGGCTTTCATAATTGGATTTATATGTGAAAAAACTAATAATAAGTTTATATTATTTTTAGCTATGATTTTAGGTTCTATTGCAAACTATGCTATAGGTACACTCCAATTTTCATTTATAACTAGTTCTACTCTTGGAAAATCTTTTATGTTATGTGTAGTTCCATTTATATTTACAGGAGTGCTAAAATCAATTTTAGCAACTTTGATTGGTGCAAAACTTAGGGAAAATAAATCTATAAGAGGAGTATTAAGCTAATGAAATTAAGACCACATCATTTAATGTGTACCCAAGGATATGGTGGCAAAGGATATGATAAATCATTTGTAGAAAATATGAATTATATTACTAATGTAATAAAAAATGATAAAAATGCAATAATAGAATTAGTATTTTCTACTGATGACATTTGTAAAAGTTGCCCCAATATGAAGGGATTAAATTTATGCAATACTAATAATAAAGTTAAATCTATAGATAATAAAGTTATAAAATATTTTAACTTAGAAGAAAAAAAGTATAATTATCATGAAATAGTAAATTTTATTAAAGAAAATATTACAGAAGAAATCATGGATGATATCTGCTCTCTTTGTGAATGGTATTCTATAAGTAACTGTAAAAATGTAATGTGTAATAAGAATAAAGATAAAAAATAGAACATCTTATGTGTTAGATGTTCTATTTTAATGTAACCATTTATTATTTATGATTTTATCATTGTTAAAAATTCTGCTTTTCCTTGAGGTGTTTTAATGCTTTTTACATCTAATTCTTTAAATCCAAATTTTTTATAAACATGTATTGCTCTAATATTAAAACTTCTAACCATTAATTTAATAGGTTTGTTATTACAATAAATTTTAGCATAATCAAGTATTATAGGCATAATACTTTTACTATGTCCTTTTCCACAGTAATTAGGTTTTAACCCTATTCCAAATGTAAATTCATTTTCTTTTTCAACCAATCTAAAGTAACCAATTAATTTATCATCATTATATAAAGATTTAAACTCTCTATTTCTAGTTGATTCATCAGTAAATCCAAAACCTAATTCTTTAGCAATTTTAAATGTAGGTAAATTATAAATTGAATATTCATTGTCATATCTCCAATTGCAAATCTCCTTTGCATCTTTTTCTGAAAATTCCCTAATCGAAAATTCCATGATACCCCTCCTTTTTACAGGATTAAAATACCATTCATTATATTTTACGTCAACACTATATATGTGTTTAGTTAAATTTATAAGTACGTTATTTCATACTTTCTTAATAAATAAAATTCATAAATTTACAACAAATTAAACGTATTATTATTATACATACCTATATACCAAATATAGGTTGATCTTTTTCTCTTAAATAAATCTCTTCAATTGCTGATAATGAGTATGAATTTGCTACAATTCCTAATAAATTTGCCATATTAATTTTTCTATTAGGATCTAGTGAGTACTTATAGTCTCCATTATTAGATCTTTCAAGTAACATATCATATTTAGTAAATCCAATTTGTGTAAAAACAATTCTTGTAAACATGAAAATATAGGCTGCTTGCAATGCTGGTATATCTGGATTATGAACATTTTTAGCATTGGAATCATATTGTGCATAAACTAAGTCTATACTTTCTAGTGTAGAAATATATGAAAGAATATCTGCATATATAGCTAGTAATCCCATATTTTTTTGAATATTTAATAATTCTAGACTTTTTAAATCAAAATCACTTAAATTAATGTTTTTATTAGAATTATTATGTTGCACATAATCATCTCCCATATTATTTCTATAATATATAATATAAATTTTCCCTTATATTGGTGCAAATTTGTAATATAAGTTATTGTGCTATTAAATTTAGAATGTTAACTTCTTTACTAATATGAATAAATCTAATTATTTTAAGAAAAGCTAATGTAAGATTATTTCTAATTTACTTTAAATATTATATTGGAGGTTTTATAATTGAAAAACTTTTTTAAAAATTTATTAATATTAGCTATTATTATAATTTTTTCCTTCGCACCTATAAATTCATATTGCAAAGATGTTCCTAATTTAATATTAAAAGAAAATTCTTCTAATAATTCTTTGGCCCCACACCATTTTAGAACAACTCTAAACACAAACTTAATAAGTAATAAATCTTTAAATTTATCTGGATTAGATAATTTAAACATCTCTGGTAGTGGACAATTTTCTGAAAATGGACTTTCATTAATTCAATCATCAATAAAAAAAGATGTACCAGTAACTGTAATTGATCTAAGGCAAGAATCTCACGGATTTGTAAATGGTATTGCTGTAAGTTGGGAAAATACTACTAATAACTCTAATATCAATTTAAAAACTATAGATATTTTAGATGATGAAAACGAAAAATTAAATTCTCTAGCTATAAATAAACCTACAACATTTAATAATACTAAAAATACAGTTGTTGTAAATAATGTACAAAATGAAAACACCCTTACTAATTCTAAAAATATTAATTATGTTCGTATTCCTGTCACTGATGGTAAGTTACCTTCCGAAGATATGGTTAATTATTTTATTAATATTATTAAAAATAGTCCTGAAAATACCTGGTTTCATTTTCATTGTAAAGAAGGAATTGGTAGAACTACAACGTTTATGATAATGTATGATATAATGCAAAATTCTAATACTATTTCTTTAAAAGACATAATTGACAGACAAATTTTTTTATCTAATATGACACCTAAAAGTTCCGCATCATTTTATTCTGGCCCTAGATATGAATTTCTAAATAGCTTTTATAATAAATATAAAAACGATGACTATGGGTTATCATGCAGTGTATTTAATACTAACATAGAATATGATTCATATATAAAAAATACAATAATTCCTAAATATTTATATGTAATATCTGAAAATGATATGTCTAAAGCTGAACAAACTATGATTGCTACATTACAAGGGCTTATTTCTAACAAATCTTCAAGTCAAATTTATATTCTTACTTCTAATGAACCTGACTACAAGCTTTGGCTTAAAGATTTAAAAGATAGTTATAGTGTTAAAATTAAATATGTAAAAGACCCCTGGAAATTACTAAATAATTTTAGTTCATATATTGATGGTTACATTCTATATAGCAATTTTAGACTCCCTTCTATTAATAATGCTTGTTCTCTTGCTTCATTAAAAGATTCTATAGCAATAGATGAATCTTTAGAAAATAAAGTTAAAAGTTATGGTATAACTAAATTAACTTATGATTGCAGAAACACTGATAAATATTGGGCATATAAAAACCTTTGGAATTCAGGACTAAATCATTCTACTGTCATTGAATTATCACCCTATCAATCAATACCCTTACGAGATTATGCAATAATGTCAAAATCACTTATATTCTATGAAAATGATATTAATGATACTACTCTAAGAGAATCTATATTTAAAAATATGGATTCAACTGCTCGTTGCCTAGGATGGGGACCTGATGAACATAAAAATGTTAGTATCTCATCTAAATTTGGTGTAGATATGATTGCAGCAGACTGGTCATACAATTTATCTGTATTAAGTTCATATCCAACAAAACAATATTCTAAATTTGATACTAAGACTTCCTTAGATAATAATGATGGTTATCATTATGTAACATTTATTATGTCTGATGGCGATAATCAACAGTGGTTACTTGGAAGCAATTATAGTTCTAAAAATTGGTATGGCTCAAATTACAGAAAAGATTTACCTCTAGGTTGGTCTATAAGTCCTTCAATTTACTATTTAGCACCAACAGTATTTGATAAATATTATAAAGATTTTAATAATCAAAGTTTTTTGGTTCCTCCATCTGGTAATGGATATATGTATCCTAGTAAATTTCCCAATGATAAATTAACAGAGTATACTAGTTCCTTAAATCAGTATATGGAATATACTAATCAAAATTATGTTTTAATTCTTGATGATAAAGCTTTTTATAATAAAGATTTATGGGATAAATATACTTCTAATGAAAATATAGATGGTCTCTTGTATTTAGAATATGATAAAAATAACTCTTATAATGGTGAAATACTTTGGTCAAATAAAAAACCTATAGTATCCTGTAGAGATTTGCTTTGGGAAGGTTTAGAAGACGAAACTCAATTAATTAATAATATTACTGAGCGTGTTAAATTAGGTTACACAGATGTTAAAAATCCCAATTCCTATACATTTGTTTACGTTCATGCGTGGAGTAATACACTAGATAATGTTAACGATGTTATTGAAAAACTTAGAAAAAATCCTAGTGTAAAAGTAGTGTTGCCTAATAAATTTATGCAATTAATAAAAAATAATGTCTCACCTAAAATTTAACACATGAAAATACATATGTTGAAAATTTAATAAAAACTAAAAGACTATTGATAAACTAAAATTCATCAATAGTCCTCTTAAATTTATTATATTTTAATAAAAAATAAATCCATACTAACCAACTATTCCACCATCTACAGAAAGAATAGCTCCACTTATATAGGATGCTAAATCTGATGCTAAGAATAAAAATGCATTTGCAATATCTTCTGGAGTTCCTAATCTATTTAATGGAATATTCTGAGCCATTTTATTTATTATATTAGGATCCAATGCCTTAACCATATCTGTTTCTATTATTCCAGGTGCTATAGCATTAACTCTTATTCCATCTTTTCCAAGTTCCCTTGCTAGTGACTTAGTAAGTCCATTTACTGCAAATTTTGAAGTTGGATATCCACATCCAGATTTTTGTCCATATATACTAACCATAGAACTTGTATTTAATATTACACCTTTTTTATTTTCTTTCATTATTTCAGCCACTACTTTAGAACAATTAAAAACTCCTTGCACATTAATATCCATAATTTTAGCAAAATGATCATCATCATATTCATAAATTGATTTACTATCACTTATACCTGCATTATTTATTAATACATCTATAGTTCCCCATTTTTGTAACACTTTCTTTGTCATGTCTTTAACTTCATTTATGTTTGATAAATCTGGAGAAAAACCAATAACATCAAATTTTATATCTATTTTATTCAACTCATTCAATGCTTTTTGAACAGTTTCTTGTTTAGATCCACACAAAGCTACTTTAGCCCCATGATTTAAAAATAATTTTACTGTTTCAAATCCTATACCTCTTGTGCCACCTGTAACTATAACTACTTTTCCTTCTATACTTTGTGATAAAATATTCATACCTTTTTCTCCTTTCATTTGCAATTTATATATTTATAATATTACATTAAATATATATTTTATACCAATTAACATTTTTTGAATTTTTTAAATTAATTAAAAAGTAAGAGTGAAAAGTGAATAGTTATGGTGAATATTACTCGCTTCGCTTTTAATATTTAAAATAGAAATATATAAAAACTACATTTTTATATTGTTTTCAACTAATTTGCTCTGCAAATTTAATAAAAAATCTTTCTTTAAAATTGGAAATCCAATTTTTACATTCACTTTCCATTTTCCATTTTCAATTAAATTAATTAGAACTCTCAATTGAAACATAAATAACTTAAAGTTTTAACTTGTATTCCTATATTAAAGTATTGATGAGAATAATTTAGATATTCCTTCTTTTAGTTTTACTATTTTAGATCTATTATTATATCTTTCTAATGTTAATTCTTCTGATTTTAATAAATCATTTTCAAATGCACTTTTTTGTTTTCTTGAAATTTCATTTGAATATATAAATGCATTAACTTCAAAATTTAATTCAAAACTTCTAGTATCCATATTAGCCGTTCCAATTGAACATATTTGATCATCAATCACTACTGTTTTTGCATGAAGAAATGCATTTTTGTCATAATGATATACTTTAACTCCTGATTCCAATAAATCGCCAGCATAAAATATATTAGCCCAAAAAACAAAAGGATGATCACCTTTTCCCGGAATCATTATTTTTACATCAACACCTGACAATGCAGCAAGCTTTAAACTATCTGATATACTATTATCTATAATTAAATATGGTGATTGAATATAAATATACTTTTTCGCTTTTTGTATCATTTTTAAATATCCAAATTTTATTTCAAAAGTATCACTAAGATTAGGACCACTAGATACTATTTGTATGGCGTCATTTCCTTCTTCGTTAAAGTCTATTGTTTTCATAAGTGCATTTTCTAAATCAATATTTTCTTTAGTAGCATACTTCCAATCTGCCAAAAAACGTAAATTTAAATCTTTAACTGCATCTCCTTTAAACTTTATATGAGTATCTCTCCAATAACCAAATTTATGACTTTTACCTAAATATTCATCTCCAATATTGAAACCACCAACAAAGCCTATTTTATTATCAATAACAACAATTTTTCTATGATTTCTGAAATTCATATTTAAATTTATAATTTTAAGCCATGATGGGAAAAATTCTCCTATCATTCCACCGGCATCAATAAATTCTTTTAATACTTTTCTATTTAAAGCTCTGCTTCCTACAGAATCATAAAGTAATCTAACAGCTATTCCCTCTCTAGCCTTTTTCTCTAGTAATTTTAATATTTTCATACCAATCTCATCATTTTTAAATATGTAAAATTCAATATTTATACTTTTTTGCGCTAAGCTAAGACTATGTAATAACTCATCAAAAAAATCTTTTGAATCTGTAAATAAATCTATATTATTTTTCTCTTTATATGGTGAATAGCTCATTTTTTCAATGGATTCTATAATATCTTTATTATTTTTATTTATATGTTCCAAATGATTGCTAATTTTATTTTGTTCTAAATAAGTTTTATACGTTTCATATTCCATTTGTTTTATTCCAAACATATTGTTTTTATTAAGTTTCCTACCTATTAGTAAAAATATTACAAATCCCACAAGTGGAGCAATATACAATACTAGTGACCATGCCACAATACTATTGGCAGAACGTTTTTCTTTAAAAACCATATAAAATATAGTTACCAAGTTTACAATATGAATTAATGTTACAATAATCTTTATCATTTGTTGTTCACCTCATTTTTAATTAAATTGAGCTATTCATATTTTTTACATATATTTATTATATTATGTAATATATAGTACAATACTTTATTTAAAATCAGAAGTATTTATTTTTAATTTCATTATTTCAAATTCTTTTCTACTTTAATTGAAACTTTGATAACATATTCATTTTTGTTTCTTATTGAAATTTCATCAATTAATCCTTCTTCATAAGAGTATCCGCATATTTTAAGATTATTCTTATCTATATAATTAAGCATCTTTTCATATAATATTGGGATTTTGTCATAATATCCTTTTAAATATCCAACAACATAAAGACCTTCATCTTTTTTTACTATATTTTTACACATATCTGTCTTATTTGTCTTTGTGAAATAATAGCTATACTCATAAAAAAATTTATTTTTTAGATTCTCTTTATTTAGCATTACTCCTATAGAACACCCAGTATTTAGTTGATTTTTCATACAATATTTAAAATGTTCTATAAATGTTTTTAAATCATATTCAACCTCTATATCATCATAACTATTAATATGATCACTTAATATAAGATACTCCTCCTTTTGCTCTTCCAGAAAAATTTCCTCAGTATATTTAATCCCTTCTTTTACTGATTGAATTTTAGTTTCTAATAATTTTTTTATTCTTTCTAAATTTTGTATTTCCTTTTCAACTTCATATTTCTCTTTTGTAAATAATTCTATAAGTATTTCTGGACTTCTATTATTTATAAAATTTTTAATATCTTTTAAAGACATACCTATTTCTTTCAATTCAGAAATTATATTAAAAACTTCTAATTGATAATGTGAGTAATATCTGTACCCATTATCATCTGTTTTTTCAGGCTTAAATAAATCTATACTGTCATAATGAAAAAGAGTCTTTTTATTTACACCACATAAATTAGCAAATTCTCCAGTTGTAAAATATTTAGTTGTTTTTTTATCCATTTTTTCATCTCCCTATTGACTATCCCTTAACGGGATACTTTATTATAAAAAACATGAGAAAATTTATCAAGATGTAAAAGGTGGTTTTTAAATTGGACAATTCACTTGGAAAAAAAGTTACTTTTCTATCACTTATAAAACACACATTTCCTACAATTATTATGATGGTGTTTTTTTCACTTTATACTATTATAGATGGTGTGTTTGTTTCTAGATTTGTAGGTTCAAATGCATTATCTTCAATAAATATAGTTTTTCCTGTAGTAAATATAATTTTAGGTATTAGTATAATGCTTGCTACTGGCGGAAATGCAATAGTTGCAAAACTTATGGGTGAAGGAAAAGATAAAGATGCTAAAGAAGGCTTTACATTAATTATAATAACAGCTTTAGCTATTGGAATTTTTATAACTATAATTTCTTTAATTTTTATAAAACCTATTATTTATGCATTAGGTGCAACAGAAGTTTTATATAAATATTGCTACTCATACTTATTTATTATGATGATATTTTCACCCATAATTATTCTAAAATGTCTTTTTGATTATTTTTTAATAAGTGCTGGAGCCCCTAAATTAGGACTACTTTGTACAATTTTAGGTGGAATTACTAATATAATACTTGACTATATTTTTATAGTTAAATTTAATATGGGTATTGCTGGTGCTAGTTTAGCTACATGTATAGGTTATGCATTTCCTGCTATTATTGGACTTATATATTTTTTAAACAAAAAAAACATATTACATTTTACCAAAACAAAATTTAATTTAAGATTAATTTTAAAGAGTTGTGGTAATGGTTCTTCTGAAATGGTAACTCAAATTTCTTCTGCTGTTACTACATATTTATATAACATTGTAATGATTAAATTTTTAGGTGAAACTGGTGTTGCAGCAATAACAATTGTTTTATATTCTCAACTTCTATTAATATCTGCTCATATTGGTTTTACATCTGGTGTATCTCCTAGAATAAGTTATAATTATGGAAATGATAATAAAATTGAATTAAAAAAATTAGTTAAATATAGCTATATTTTCATATTAATTTTTTCTATTGTTTCTTTTATATTTTCTAGAGCATTTTCTACTAGCTTAGTAGGTATATTTACAAGCAAATCTAGTGAAGTTTATAACATTACTTTAAATGGATTTAATATATTTGCCTATAGCTTCCTAATTTGTGGAATAAATATATTTGCATCTGGAATGTTTACAGCATTTTCCAACGGCAAAATTTCTGCCATAATTTCATTATTAAGAACGTTTATATTCTTCATTTTAGGAATTATTATTTTACCATTTTTTATGGGTGTAGATGGAGTATGGCTTGTAGTTCCATTTGCTGAAATATTAACATTAATGTTTTCATTATATTATACATATAAATTTAAAAATACATATGGTTATTAAATAATAATTTAACAACATATTATTGTAAAGTAATTGTAAACTATACAACAATATGTTGTTTTATTTTTTATGAGTTTTATAATGAAAATAAATTCAATTTTTTATTTATATATACGGTTTAGGTGGCGAGTAATAATGAAACGGCAGGATTGGTTAAATGAAAAAAGAATTATGGCTGAAAAAAGATATGATTCTATATTTTCTATTGATTATGATAAAAATTGGGGTAACATAGAAAAAATTCATGAAGAAACTTTAGAAAAATTTCTAAAACTAATTATATCAAATGGTAAAATTTTAGATGCTGCTTGTGGAACAGGCAAATATTATCCAATTATTAGTTCTAAAAGCTTTAACGTTTTAGGAATTGATCAATCTCAAAAAATGCTTAAAAATGCTAATTGTAAATTTCCATTAATGAAAACTAAAAAACTAGGTTTACAAGAAATCAGTTTTAATAATGAATTTGATGGAATTATATGTATTGATGCTTTAGAGAATGTATTTCCTGAACATCTTTTATCTGTTTTTCAAAACTTTTATAAAGCATTAAAACCTAATGGATATTTTTATTTTACAATAGAAACATTAAATGATGATGAAATAAATATTGCCTTTGAAAAAGGTATTGAAATGGGTCTTCCTATAGTTAAAGGTGAATATGTTTTAGAAGGTGGATATCATTATTATCCTAGTATTGATGAAATAAAAAATTTGCTTATAAGTGCAAAGTTTAATATATTCTCAGAAAATATATCTGAAGGATATCACCATTTCATAGTGTCAAAATAGAAAACAGGAGTTGTCATTAAACTTTTTATAATTTTTTAATATGACAACTCCTATTTAGTTTTTCTATGCTACTTTATTTTTATTAAAAACTTTTACTATTTCATACCATAATACTGCAATCATTGAAGTTATAATAACAATTCCTATTTGTCTAAAACTCAAAGGTGCTAAACTTAAAATACTTGCTAAAGGTGAGTATAGTATTACGACTAAACCTAAAACTGTTCCTATTACTGTAATCCACATTACTGGATCTTTTTTTAAACTTATAACCGATTTAAACATAAGCATATTATTAGAACTATTAACTTGAACAAGTAATATATTAGAAATCATTATTATAGCAAGTCCCATAGAACGAGCTATATTTGCTTCTGTTGGAAAGTTCTTTAAATGTATATAATATACACCAAAAGATGCAAAGAATAGTACCAATCCTTGAATTAAGCTTTTAATTAAAACTTTTGAAGTTAAAATATTTTCATTTGGATTTCTAGGTTTTCTCATCATTATATCTTTTTCTGCTGGTTGTCTTTCTAAAACAATAGAACATGTTGGATCTATTATTAATTCTAAAAGAACTACATGAACGGGTAATAATAATGATGCAATAGCTTTTATTCCAATAAGTGGAGCCATTAAAGACGATAACGCTATAGGTATGTGTATTACAAATATATATCCAATTGCTTTTCTTATATTATCATAAATCCTTCTACCATCTTCAATGGTATGAACTATAGTAGAAAAATTATCGTCTAGTAAAATTAAATCAGCTGCTTCTTTGGAAACTTCAGAACCTTTTTTGCCCATAGCAATACCTATATCTGCATATTTAAGTGCTGGTGCATCATTAACACCATCTCCAGTCATAGCAACAATTTCACCATTTCCTTTGAATGCTTTTACTATTCTCATTTTATGCTCTGGTACAACTCTTGAAAAAATACTTACAGTTTTAACTTTATTTTTAAGCTCTTCATCATTCATCTTATTAATTTCATCACCTGTAATTATTTCATTGCTATGTGGAATACCTATTTGTTTTGCAATAGAACTTGCAGTAATTCCATTATCACCAGTAATCATAACAATCCTTATACCAGCATCTATACATCTTTTTATATCATCTTTAATTGAATCTCTTGGAGGATCTTGAAGTCCTACTAATCCTAAAAAATTCAATTTACATTCTTCAAGTTCTTTAGGAACATTATCACTATCTACTATAGCAGTTGCTACAGCTATAACTCTTAATCCTTTTAATGACATATCATATATATTTTTTTCTATTTCGCTTTTTTCTTTATCTTCTATATTACAAATTTCTAAAATTTTTTCTGGTGAACCTTTAGCTGCAATAATATATTCTCTATTTTTTGCCCAAACATGTCCCATCATTTTTCTTTCGTTTGTAAATGAGTATTCATATACTAATTCACCACTAAAGAGACTTTCCTTTTTTATATTATTATCTTCACAATATTTAAGCATAGCTTTTTCCATTGCATCATATGGTTCAGTTTCACATGCCATACCCATAGTAGTAATTAAATTTTCTATATTATTATCAAATGACCAAACATCAGTTACTGTCATTTTATTTTTTGTTATAGTTCCTGTTTTGTCTACACAAAGTATTGAAACTGCTCCTAAGGTTTCAACTGATGGCAATCTTCGTACTAATGATTTCTTCTTTGCAAGTCTCCATGCTCCCATGGATAAAAACACTGTTAAAATAACAGGAAATTCTTCAGGTATCATTGCCATTGCAAGTGTTACACCTGATAATATGCTTTCAATAATTCGTTCTTTAAAATTATGATCATATAGATTAATATAGGTTATTACACAAACTAATATAAAAAGCACTACTGCTATTTTTGCACAAATCTTTACTAGCTTTCTTGTTTGTTTTTGCATTGGTGTTGGTAAATTAGGTGCTTCTGATACATCAACTCCTATTTTTCCATATTCAGTTTGAAATCCTATATTTTCTACAAGAATTATTCCACTACCTTGTATTGCTAAAGTTCCTGCATAACAATAGTCCTTTTTCCAATAATCCTTATTTTTGCTATCATCTACAACTTTCCAGACACCTTCTGATTCACCTGTTAAAGAGGATTCATCAACACATAAATCATTAGCTTTTATTACTTTCCCATCTGCTGGGATTTTAATACCTTCCTCTATAATTATTAAGTCACCTGGAACCAAATCAGCACTATTTATAACGTATTGCTTATAGTCTCTAATAACTTTTATTTGTGGTGCTGATAAATCTTTCAATGCTTTTAACGTCTTATCTGTCTTCCATTCTTGAATGACATCGATACTTATAACTCCAATTACAAATATTAACATTATGATGCCATCTCTTGGCTCTCCAAGTAAAAAGTATATAATTGCTGCAATAATTAAAAGTAAAAACATAGGTTCTTTTAGAACCTCCAAAACTTTAAGTAAAAAACTACTTTTCTTCTCTGGAACCAATTGATTTTTACCATACTTCTGTTGTAATTTTTTAACTTCTTCTTCTGTTAGACCTTTTAACTCATTTAAATTTGTTTGTTCTGTCATAAAAGTTACCTCCATTTTTAATTCTTAAAAATTTAAGAATATTTTAGATAGCTCTATGGCATTGCATTAAAGATCTTATTTCAGTTATTGCTCTAAAAGTACGCAAAAAATACCTGTAGAACAATAAACTGTCCCACAGGTATTTAAGTCCTGTTGCCAATTAAGGCCCGGCTCCATAAATTAAAGTCATTCATCGGCCTGATCAGTTTGTACTGTAGATTTATATGCAGTGCAAAGAGATTTTATATTATTATATGACTTTTTCTTTATAAACTCCACTAATATTTTCATTCTTTTTTCGACATAAATAATAATTATATTCCAACTTTACCTTTTATTAAATTGTCTTAATGTTGAATATTCTACTATAGAATCACCAATAATTACTTTATACTTAACTAATCCTAATCCCTTTGAATAGTAACATACCTTAACGCTTTCAGAATCATTATTTTTTGTTTTTTCCCATGTTTTAACGTATGGTCCATTTAAAATTAGTCCATCTAAATTTAGATTTTCACCAACTTCAACTATTTCTTTATTTCCCCATCTAGTACCAACAGCTATTGGAGTACTTAAAAGTGCTACCTTTTGACTTACATCATTTTTACTTAAATAATCAAAATTTTTTATTTCATCTTCAGTCAAGTCACTAGAATAATACACTTCACATAACTTGTTGTCTTGTATAGAATATACTGTTACAAAAGGTCCCTTACCATTTGTCCCAATAGTTTCAAAAGATTTTCCATTTCCCTTTATATAATTTAAGTTGGGTGACAAATCGCTACCTAAATATGATACTTCGTAGCTTCCATTAGGAACAAACATTGAAACACCTAAATCCTCTTTTTCACTAACCTTATTGTCTACACTTTTAGATGTATTATCTTCTTTTAACACTGGTACCTTATTAACTTTTGCATCATTACTATTATCTTTAGGTTTTTCTATATTTTTTTCATTAGGTTCTTTATCTTTCTCTATAATCACTTCACTCTTTTTCTCTTTTATCTTAGCATTACTCTCATGTTTTACAGTCTGAGAATTTTTATTGTCTTTGCTTTCTATAGAAGATTCCTTCTCTTTATTAGTTGTACATCCTACCATTATTATTGTCGTTACAATTAATCCTAACCATATTAATTTTCCTTTCATTTATTTCCTCCTATAAAATTTCAAATTGAAATTACTGTATTTCTAGAGTTCCAAGTTCAAATCTTAAATAACATCTTTATCAAGTGATACTATTATTACAGTTTACTCCTGTTTTTGTAGTTGGAACCAAGTAAGAAGTAAGAGTGAATAATGAGCAGTTATGGTTGATATTACTCATTTCATTCCCAACATTCAAAATTCAATGTATATTTTTTATAAATCAAGGAAGTAAGTCGCATTAATAATGTCATTTTATTAACTAGAATTTAATTACATAGTTCTGAATTTAGCCGTTTAGTCTTGGAAATAAAATGACAAATCAATTAGAGTTTCTTTGAAATTTTTATGAATAATATTTAAAATAATTACTGTTTCTTTGAATCAAATTATCCTCAGTTAATATTTGAATAATTTGATTTTTTAGTTTGGAAACATATAGCTTTAAACATACTAATATTTTCTGTACTTAGCTTATATATTACTTTCATTATATGAAAATTTAAATATTAAAATACAAATTATTCAAATTTGTATCTTTTATGTTACTTTTAATAAGACTAAAATTTTATTCTAATTATAATTAAAAGGAGCCTTTATAAAAGACTCCCTTTAATAAATTTATGTTTTATTTCTTATTTTTAGATTTCCAATATGCATTTGCTTCATTTTCAAGTTTCTTTAATCTTGTATAATAATCTGGAAATTCCATTAAATGAGCTAATGCTATTTTCCCAGTTAATATAGGATCATTTTGTGTAACATTTGTATTTGGAAACTTACTTCCATGTTCAAGTTCCACATTAACGCCTATAGTAAATTCATCTAAATCAAATAACTCTTTTGAAAAATCAATGCCTAATAATTTTGCTATTTCTTTAGCCTCCTCTTTACTAAATGAAACTTTATTATTTTCACCTCTAAAATTCATTATTATCCATGTATCTTTCATTTATACACCAACTAAATATTATTTCACAAAATTATTATATGATTTACTTCATAATATTGATTATACTTATCTCTATTTTATTATTATATTATATCCAAAATCCTTTTTCCCAAAGTATGCTTCTGCACATACAAAACTATTTTCATATACACTACATATATTTTTTATTACATTTTCAACACTTATACTACGATTAGCAATCTCTGTCTCATTAATTTTAAATTCAATATTTGCTTTAAGTTTATCTCCTTTCTTATTCTCATCTACTAACTCATATACACTAATATATATTTCTATTTCTTTCATATAAATTATTTCTCCTTAGTTAATATTTTTATAAATTATATCATTTTCTAATATTTAGGTGAATTATTATTTATAATTTTTTATTATAAGGAAATTATATATTTATAATAACTGATTTTTGAAAGGAGATTTTTATATGAATTTAAAATATACTAAAGAGCTTTCTAACAAAAAAGACTTATATGAATTATATAATACTCTAGAATTTAGTAGCTTATCAAATTTAAATGAATTTCAATTGTTAAGAGCAATAAATAATAGTTACTATGTACTTTATGCTTATAATGATGATAAACTAATTGCTATGGGAAGAATAATTTCTGATGGTGTCACAAATGCTTATTTATGTGATATAGGTGTTCATCCTAATTATAGAAATAAGCATGTAGGTTACACTATAGCTAATAAATTGATAGATAAATGTAAAAATGATAACTTAAAGCCATATGTAAATTGCACTGAAAATCTAATACCTTTTTTTGAAAAATTAGATTTCAAAAAACATAATATTAATTTAACTATATAGATAAATAAAGCTAGAAAACACATTGTTTTCTAGCTTTATTTCTTTATTTATTATAATATTCTTCTACTTTTGACCAGTCTATTATATTCCATATATTCTCAACATAGTTTTGTCTTAAGTTCTTATATTTTAAATAATATGCATGTTCCCATACATCTATCATTAATATTGGAATTAATTTGTCACTAAATGGAGAATTTTGATTTGATACTTGCATTACTATTAATCTATTCTCTTTATCTTTAACTAAACATCCGTAGCCAGATCCAAATTGCTTTATAGCTGCTGAAGTTAATTTTTCTTTTAATTCTTCTAAACTTCCAAAGGTTTTATTGATTTCATCTAAAAACTTACCTTTTGGAGATTTAGCTGGCTTTGGAGAAAGTATTGAAAAATATAGATTATGATTAGATACTCCACCACCTTGATTTATTATATCTTGTCGTATTTCTTGTGGGATATCTTCTATATTGTAAAGAATTTCATCTAGTGTTTTGCCTTTAACAAATTCATTATACCCATCTAAAGCTTTGTTTAAATTATTTACATAAGTTTGAAGATGCTTATTATAATGTATGTTTACAGTTTCTGCATCTATGTATGGTTCTAGTTCATCATAAGAATATGGTAATTTAATTTTATCATACATACTTTTATACTCTCCTTAATTTATAATTATTTAATATTATCTTTTCTTGATTTATATATTATATTCATAAATTATATATCATAACTATAGATAAATAAACTTAATATTGAAAATTTTTTGTTTATTTTATTTGTTATTGATATTAAATTTATTTTTTATTAACAAAAGCTAGAAAACATATTATTTTCTAGCTTTATATGTTTATTTATTATAATATTCTTCTACTTTTGCCCAATCTATTATATTCCATATATTTTCAACATAGTTTTGTCTTAAGTTTTTATATTTTAAATAATATGCATGCTCCCATACATCTATCATTAATATTGGAATTAACTTCTCATTAAGAGGACAATTTTGATTAGGAGTTTTCATAATCATTAATTTTCCATGTTTATCTTTAACTAAACATCCATATCCAGATCCAAATTGCTTTATTGATGCTTCAGTTAAGTTTTTCTTTAACTTATCAAAACTTCCAAAAGCCTTATTTATTTCATTTAAAAACTTTCCAGTAGGACATTTAGTTGGATTAGGTGATAATATAGAAAAATATAAATTATGATTGTATACTCCACCACCTTGATTTATTACATCTTGTCTAATTCTTTTAGGTACCTTTTCTATATTGAAAAGTAATTCTTTTAATGTATATTTATTTACTAAGTCATCATATCCTTCTAATATTTTATTTAAATTATTTACATAAGTTTGAAGATGCTTATTATAGTGTATATTTACAGTTTCAGCATCTATATATGGTTCTAATGCATCATAAGAATAAGGTAATTGAATTTTATCATACATATAGTTTTCTCCTTAAACATATTATTACTTATAAATAATATATATTACATAAAAAAAATTATATTACAACATTTTCTTCTCTAATTGTACTTTTCCCCATTTTGTGATTTCTAAAAGTGCAGGCATTAAAGTTTCTCCTACTTCTGTTAACGAATATTCTACACGTGGTGGAATCTCGTTAAATTGAACTCTTTCTATCACACCATCTTTTACAAGTTCTTTTAGTGAGCTTGAAAGAACCATATCTGTTATTCCATAAACTGTTCTTTTAAGTTCATTATATCTAATATTTTTTTCTTCATCTATCGCAACTATAATTCTTATTTTCCATTTACCACCTATTATTCTCATAGCATATTCAAGTGGGCAAATCTTTGAAATGTCCAATCTACTTTCAATTTCCCTTTTTAAACTCTTTTCCATTATAAGCTTTCTCCTGTTAAATAGATTTATTTTATAATATTAATTTTAACACATTATATAAATAAGTTTTTAGATAACTTCAACTGTATTACTCACATTTTTGTGAGTTACTAATAAAATTCTGCATACTTGTTCTTATTTTTATAATATTTATAATGTTTATAGAGAAACAACTTAAGATTTTACAGGGTTCTAAATTTTATTTTTAAACCCTAAATAGGAGGATTTTTTATGGAAAAATTATTAAAATTTTTAAATGACAGTTCTGTTTTTTATCTTGCAACTATGGAAGGTAATATGCCACGTGTTAGACCTTTTGGTTTTTCAATGATTTATGATAATAAATTGTATTTTTTAACTAATACTGAAAAAAATGTTTATAAGCAATTAGAGAACAATCCATCATTTGAAATTTGTGCATTATCACCTTCAAATGAATGGATACGTATAAATGGACAAGCTAAATTTGATAATGATAACTTAGATGCAAAGAAAAAGGTATTTGAAATTGCTCCAGATTTACTAGGATTATATGAAAGCCCTGAAAATCCTAAAATGTCTTTATTTTATTTAAGCAAAGGGTCTGCTACTGTATATTCTATGAAAAATGACCCTAAGCTAATAAACTTTTAAATTTAAAATAGGAATTCAATTATTGCTTGAATTCCTATTTTTATTCTTACATGTAGAAATATATATAAATTTTAATTAAGCCCAATATAATTAAGTGCAATGGATAAAATATATAAAATCCCCATTTGGTAAGGACTGTTTTCTTACCTCTTTCACCATTATAAAAATATATTATTGGCAATGATAGTAATATACCAAATTGGAAGAATTGAGTGTATATTGGCCTACCATATTGATATGCAGAAATTCCAAAAATAAACACAAATACAACACTTATAATACATAACCACAAACATTGTTTTTTAAATTTTCCTCTATTTATATAAAATGCAAGAGTCATAAATATTGCAATAAAACTCCAATCCCCTGGTATTGCTAAAATACATAATCCTAATATTGCTAAAGTTTTTAATCCTTTATTATTAATTTTATCATAAGCCCAAATTGATAATAAACTTAAAAATAATGTATATATTACCCCTGAAGGAAAAAATATACCTATTCTACCTGTTTCAAAAAATACAAATGGTATATGTGATATTAATGCAAATATGCCTAATCTAGTAGCATATTTTTTTATATTTTTAGTATGAGTATATCCCTCTGCAATAAAATAACACATAGTTGGTGCTGTTATTCTTCCAATAATATGCATTATTTGACCTAATACTGAATCAAAGGGTACAAAGGCCCACCCAATATGATCTATTAGCATTGCAACAATTGCAATAACTTTGATTGTATTTCCATTAATTCCATTTTTGTTATTTTTTAAACTTTCCGACATGATATCCCCCTTTAATAGCTTGTACAACTTTCCTTTTTAAGTGAAGATATATAAATTCTATATCCTCACTTTAACTTTATTTAAAATATACTTTAAATACTACTGCCCAATCGGCTTTAGAAACCCCATCATCTATGCTCATGTTTGGTGTCATAGTCTCTTTATGTGCAGTTATAGCAAATATAGATGTTTCTTCTTCGTCCTTTTTAGTTATAGGTTCTTGTAAATTAAGACGTACAGTAGAATAATCAATAGGTGCTGAATCAATTAATGTTCTCACATTTCCTTTATTTGTTTCTATGGTTAATATATTTTTATTTATACTTTGCTTATTTTTAAGTATTAAATTATCTTGCAAACTTACACTTACATTTATTAATTTATTTTTGTCATCCTTAGTAATTACATTCCCTATAGATTCATGTGATTCTTTAATTTTACCATTTTCCCAAATTTCATATTTTACATATAAATTTTCTTTATCACCTTTATAAATAACATCTACACATCCACTTATAAGTCCTAAATGTGGCTCTATTTTTTTTAATTCTTCAGTTTTAAATAATGTGCTTGGCTTGACTACATAAGTGTTATTTGCACTTTCTCCAACTTTACATCCAACTAAAAATATGCAAATTATAGTAATAAAAATCATATAAAATTTTTTAATAATAACCACCACACCTTCTTATATAAAATTTTTAATATCTATAATTAGTATTATGGCAATAATTCAAAGTTATATCCTTGATTTTTAGCTTCTTTTATAACTTTATCAAGTATTTGTGAATTTGTTTTAGATACTGGATGAAGCAGTATTATACTTCCATTATGAAGCCCATTTAAAATTGTATTTTGAGCATATTCACATGTAGGTTGATTATCTATTTCCCAATCCTTATATGCAAAACTCCAAAAAACTGTCTTATAGCCTAATTCTTTTGTCATACTTAAAGATTTTTCAGAGTATTTTCCCATTGGTGGTCTATAATATTTTTTTATTTCTTGTCCAGTGAGATTTTTAAAGCTCTGTTCAACACTTTGAAGTTCACATTTAAATGTATTTACATCATTAGTTAAAGATGTTGTTGATAAGTGTGATTTTGAATGATTTGCTACAACATGACCTTCATTTACCATCCTTAATACTATATTGGGGTTATTTTCTATATACGATGACAATACAAAAAATGTGGCTTTAACATCATTTGATTTTAATACATCTAAAATTAAGTTAGTATAATTATTTTCATATCCTTCATCCATTGTTAAATATAGAACTTTTCTACTTGTATCACCTACATACATAGTATCATACTTACTTAATATAGAATTTAAATTTTCATCTATTTTAGGTTTCATATGTTCTGAGTTAGGTACATACCAAAAATCATATTCAGTATTATCTAATTCATTAATTTTTTCAAGTTCAGTATATAGCCTATTCTCTTTATTTTCTTTTTCTAATTTTTCATTTTGTTTTTCTAAGTTACTATTTTCAGTTTTATCGTCTGTTTTCTCATTTTTTTGAGTTTTTTTATCTAGACTTTTATCTAATTGAGTTTTTTTATTTTCTTCCTTTTTTGTATTATTTCCTTTGTCTTTTATTACTTTATTATTAGGAGTTTTTTCATTTTTTTCTTCTTTATAACTCATGTTCTTATCTATTTTGTAAGTGTATATACATGTAGAAATTACTGCTATTATTAATATTAAAATAATAATTAGCCTTTTTTTAATAATTGATTTTTTCATAACAATCCTTCTTATAAATCAATTTAAAATAAAACTTTAATTTAAAAAGTAATATTTCTCTACTATATTAATATATGTTGTAAAATTTTACTTATTACTTAAAACTTGTTTCTATATCTATAATTATAGTAAAATTAACTTTGTTGTATATAAATAAATTTACAACTTTAAAATTATTTAACATTTAAATATATATTAAGGAGATGAAAATATGAAATCTACACCTACTATAAATAAATTTAAAGGAATTATATTTATAATACTTGCATCATTTTTATTTGCTACAATGAATTTATTTGCTAAGTTAGCATCAGGGTGCACACCTTATCAAAAAACTTTTATTTCAAATGCAGTAGCAACTATAGTGGTTTGTTTTATAATTTTTAGAAAAAAGCAATCTTTTATAGGAAAAAAGGAGAACAGAAAATATCTTTTTCTAAGAGGTGTTATGGGAACAGCTTCTATATTAACACTTTATAGTTCTATGGAATCTTTACTTTTGGCTGATGCCACAATTCTTACAAAACTTAGTCCTTTTTTCACTATAATCTTTTCTTTTATTATAATTAAAGAAAAAATTACTAAAAAACAACTAATTTCTCTAATTATAGCTTTCTTAGGTAGCTTATTTGTAATAAAACCTGAATTTAATTCATCTATGCTACCATCAATTCTAGGTGTTATATCAGCTCTAACTGCTGGTATTGCATACACTATGATAAGAGTTTTAGGTGATAAAGAAAGCTTTTTTACTGTAATTTTATCTTTTACAGGCATAGCTACTATAACTATGTTTCCATCAATATTTATTAACAATGAGCATTTAACATTTTATAATCTTTGTATTTTAATAGCTGCTGGAATTTGTTTTACATTAGGTCAAGTTTTCTTAACCTTAGCCTATAAAAATGCTCCTGCATCTGAAATATCTATGTTTGATTATATTGGACTTTTATTTGCTGCTTTTTATGGATTTATACTATTTAGTGAAGTTCCTGATTATTTATCTATAATTGGTTACATAATTATTATTGGAATATCTATAATTAACATATTATCTAATAAAAAAAATAATTTATAGAGTACTATATGGAAACAAGCTCGAATTCAAAACTATTCTTTTATCTGTAAATATATTGCTTTCAAAAGAAATGCTTATTATAAAATAATTCCGAGCTAGTCTCAATCTTAAGGGTATCCAAGTTTTGGAACTAATAATTATGAAGATGAACTTGGAACCCTATACTAAATTTAAAATAAAATAAAGCTTACTATGTTATAAAAAAATAGTAAGCTTTATTTCATAAAAGTTTATTCTTTTACTTTTTTATTCTTACTTAATTTTATTATTATAAATAAAATTAAAGCACCACATATAGGAACTGACAATATAATTAATCCAACTTTAATATCACTTAAAGTCTCAATTTTTATATTGGAATCTTTAAAAACCAGGGATTTTGCTGCATTTGTGTCTTCTATATATATGATTCCATCAAAAGAATCTCTTAAATCAAAATTATACACTCCAGAATTTTTACATAATATAGACGTTGATCCATCAATAACATATAAATTTTCCTTTTCACTAAATATTTTTCCTAACTTATTACTCTTCATAGCTTTGTTTATATCAAAATATATAATATCTTCATTTAAAGGTTTTAACTTAGCTGATAAATGACTTTTGGGACTACTTTTTATATTAAATTTAGTTGGATTATCACTTTTTTTAAAATCATTAAAGGCTAAAAATGAACCTTTATAAAAATCTATACCTATACTATAATAATCGTCTTTATAGATTTCATTTAAAATCTCACCCATAGCTTTATAATGTATTTTTTCTGTTATATGCATATTGTGACCCCAAAGCATCATCTTATCATTATTAAAGTACTTTCTTTCATATGATACTAACCACTTTACATTTTCAGCCATAAACTTATCTCTTAATTCATTCTTATTATATTCATAAACATTACTATTTTCATACTCTTTAAATTTATCTACATTATCTAAACAATGTTTTATATAATCATATTCAACTTCAGATGTTTTACTTATATATACGTCTTTGTTTTCATTAATTTTTTCTTTTATATCTCTTGATATATCTATAATTTTAGATATATCACTATCTTTATCCGTATTTTTGGGATCTATATTTATTTCAAGACCTTTACTATCTTCTACTTTTTCTAAATATTTATAAGCTACATCTATAGCTGATAAATAATTTTGCATATCAAATCCATAAAATCTTACTTTTTCATTTATAGGTTTATCACTATTATATGTTTTTAACCAATCTATAAAATCCAACATTTCTTCTGTTTTCCAAAACCAAAGTTCTGTTTTTAAAAGAGCATTTTTGCCACTTTCATTACCATTTATTATATAGTCATTTATATAAGATGCACTTGAAAAATCTATTTCCATTGCAAAAGCTTTATAATTAAGTTCTTCTATTAAAAACTTCATAAATTTATGTTTTACTTGAAAAAATTCTTTAGTATTATGAGTTGCTTCACCTATTCCTATAATCTTTTTATCATTTAATATACTTTTTAATGGCATTAAATCTTTATAACTACTATTAGGATCTACAGACTCTAATATATATGCATTTTTTTTAACTTCTCTTTCTATATCATCATTAGCTTTTACTCCATAACTAGTAATATTTAACAATATTAACAATGCAATAACTATCTTCTTTATTCCTCTTCTCATAAAAATATCCCCCTAGTTTTTAACTATATCCTTATAATACTACTATATCATTTAATTATTACTTATAGGTGAATTTTAAAGTTACAATTTGGTAACTTTAGAATAATTCAAAGTTAAAATAATATCTTTATAAAATGATACTATTAAGCTTATAGTTTATTCTGATATCATGTTGGAAAGCAAGTAAAAAGTAAGAGTGAATGGTGAATATTACTCACTTCGTTCTTAATATTTAAAATAGAAATAATTAAAAACTATTTTTTTATATTGTTTTGAACTAATTTACTCTGTAAATCTAATAAAAAATCATTCTTTAAAATTGGAAATTCAATTTTCACCTTTTATACTTTTAATATAAAACTCTATAGTTGCACCACCATAATTATTATTATATATTTTCATGTTTCCACCATGCTTTTCTACTAAGATTTTTGATATATATAACCCAAGTCCTGAGTTTCCATTTTGTGAACGACTTTTATCTCCCCTATAGAATTTAGTAAAAACACTTTTAAAATCTTCTTCTGTAAAACCAATACCATTATCATTAATTTGAAAATCTAAACAATTATCTTTATAATTAGTATTTAGTATAATCTTTCCACCAAATGGAGTATATCTAAAACTATTCATAACAATATTATCTAACACTTGAGAAAGCCTTAACTTGTCAATATTTAAACACATTTCATCACTTATATTATTCATATTCACAACTAAATCCACATTATTTTTTAAAGCTATAATTTTATATTCTTCAAATTTAAAATTTATAAAATTTTTAATAGAAATCAATTCTGAACACAACTTAAAATCAGAATTTTCAACCTTAAAAAGAGCATTTAAATCTTCAACAAGAGCTATAGATCTATTTGTTGAATTTTCAATTATTTTTAAGTATTTCAAAAGTCTATTCTCATTTTTATAACTTCCCTCTTCCAATAATTCAACATGTCCTTTTATTAAAGTAAGCGGTGTTCTTAAATCATGAGACAATGCAGAAATCATATCTTTCTTTTCTTTTTCAACCTTCCAGTTTTTTTCTAATGTAATTTTCAACTCATATCTCATTGCTTCAAAAGATTTAATAAGATTTCCTAATTCATTATCATAAGGATATTTTAATTCAAAATCTAAATCATAATTTTTAATCTTATTAGATGCATTTACTAATATTTCAATTGGCTCATTTATGTTTTTACTAAATTTTTTACCAAATATATATGTGTAAAGAATAATAAAAACAAAAGGTGAAAATAATACTACAACTTTAAGAATTTCATATTGAAATTTCTTATTTTCAACTGGTTCCATTTCTAAGGTATATTTAACACAGAGAACTCCATCTAAACTTTTCTTATCATTAGATATTGGTATGATTTTTGTAACAAATCCATTTTTATAATTTGTATAATTAATGTTATATAAAATTTTATCTTTATTTAAATTAAAGTGTTCTAAGTTACCGTAATGCTCATTAGTATTTAAATTTATAACTCTATATGACATACCTCCACTTGGAATAATTTCTTCTATTTTCTCCTTAAAATTATTATTTAAAATAACATTACTATTGTTTTTAACAAACTCTTCTATCTTTGGAACTTGTTTTTCATAATAATTAGCAACATGAACTAAATCATTAGTATTTATTATATGCATTGAAAAAGTAATACAAATAAGTGTACTTATCATGCTAGTAATAATTATAGCTATAAAACTTATTGTAAACTGTTTCTTTAAAGTATATTTTTTTAACATTATCTAATTATCCCTTCACTTTCATTGTTCCATTTATAGCCTACACCCCAAACTGTAGATATATATTGAAATTCTATTTTCTCATTTACAAATTTGGCTCTTATCTTTTTTATATGCTCTGATACAGTAGATGCATCTCCTTCTGCATCATATCCCCAAACTTTTTCATATATCTGTTCTTTAGTAAATACTTGTCCCTTATTAAAAGCTAAAAGCTCTATTATATCAAACTCTCTTTTAGTTAATCCAATCTTATTGCCTTTATATATTATTTCCCTACCACCTAAATCTATTTTTAAATTATCAAAAATAATATAATTTTTTTCTATATTTAAATTTCTTTTATCTCGTCTTAAATGTGCAGCTACTCTTGCCTTTACCTCTTTAATATTAAAAGGTTTTTTTATATAATCATCTCCACCTAGTGCAAGACCTTTTAAAATATCTTCTTCTTCTATTTTTGCTGTTATAAATACTATAGGACAGTTAACAACATTTCTAATTTCTCTACAAAATTCAAATCCATCTTTTCCTGGCATCATAATATCCAACAAAATTATATCTGGCTTAAATTTTATTTTTTCTAAAGCTTCATCACTATTTTTAGCTGAAAATATATTGTATTCCTCATCTAAAAGTATATCTGAAAGCAAATCTATAATTTCTTCATTATCATCTACTATAAGAACGTTAGATTTCAAACTTATCACCTCATTAAATATTTCAATTAATAAATTAACCACATTTATATAATACTTTAAAAGTTTAAAGATTTCATAAAGTTTCAGTAAAATTAAATTTATATATAATCTATAAATTTAATCTCCATAAAAAAATAGTAGGCTTCATTAAACCTACCATTAGAATTTTATAATTTCCTTGGCAATATTTTCCAGGAAATGTTTTTTTATTCTGCTTGTTTTATTAATTTTTTCATTACATCTTTTAATTTTAATTCACCAATTTCTTCATTAGCTACAGCCATTATTAATTTTATATCATTATCTGAAGGATCCCATTTATATGCTCTTATGTCTAGAATTGATTCTTCTGGCATATACTCTTCTAAATCTGTAGCAATCTCTTCTGCAAGAGTTAGATATTCATCAAATAACTCATCTTCATTTAATTCACTTAAATCATAATCTTCTTTCATTATTTCATTTAATATATCTATTTTTACACTTAAAGTATATGCTAAAACATCTTCTCTTTTAGTTCCTTTACACATATCTTTAACCACTTTAAATTCTGAACTCTTCTCAATTTTTTCTTTCATTTCTTTACTATCTATTACTGTATTTCCTAATACTATATACATTCTATCTCTCCTAAATTTAATAATAATTAATATATTTTACAATAAATTATATCATAATATATTACAAATACATATAATTAAAGAATATTTTTCTTTTATCTTATAAATTCTAACGTATCATTTATAAATATAAAAGGGAGAATAAATTCTCCCTAAATAAATTGTTTTAACCACTTCTTAGTGCTATCATTTGCAAAAGTAGCTTCTATTGAATCTAGATATATTTCTCTATATTCATCTTTAGTTACTCCTAAATTATTAAATATAACATCACATTCACTTGTAAGATTTATATCTGATACAGTTCTATTATCTGTATTTATTGTAACTTTTATTCCATCTTTATAGAAATCATAAAATGGATGATTTTCATATGAATTTACAGCTTTAGTTTGAACATTACTAGTTGGACACATTTCTAGGGCAATTTTTTTATCTTTTACAATTTTATAAGCACTTTCATCATTTCTAATAAAAACCCCATGTCCTATTCTTTCTGCACCTAAAATGTTTATAGCATCTAATACATTCTTTCCAAAACCTGTTTCACCTGCATGAATTGTAACTCTATACCCATACTGTCTAGCAAGGGAAATTGGCTCTTCAAATCTTTCACAAAAGCCCTCTTCTTCCGGACCACATAAATCTATTGCAACAACACCATTATTAAGATATTTTTTTCCTTTTTCAATTACTTCAAATACAGTATTAACATCTAAATGTCTTAAACACCCTAAAATTAAATTACCTTTTATCTCATACTTATATTCACCTTTTTTTATACCATTTAAAACACTTTCTATTACTTCTTCAATTGTTAATCCTTTTATTGTATGAAGTAATGGTGCAAATCTTATTTCTATATATTTTACATTTTCTTTAGCAGCATCCTCCATAAGTTCAAATGCTATTCTTTCTAAACTTTCCTTTGATTGCATAACTAAATTAGGTATATTAAATCTTTCTAAATATTCATTTAAAGAAGTACACTCTACTGGTGCTATAACTTTATTTTTTATATAATTAACATCAAAAGATTCTAATTTTATATTTTCTTTCTTAGCTATTTCTATTATTGTTTCTGGTCTAACACTACCATCTAAATGACAATGCAATTCTATTTTTGGAAGTTTTGTTAACATATTTTATTCCCCCTCATTACTTGTAATTTATATATTTTCTTATTTTCACAGTAATATTTTTATTAATTTTCACATATAAATATAAATTTATATACAAAAAAAATTCCTAATTCCAAAGAAGACATAATTATCCTGTCTTCTTCGTAATCAGGAATTATTGGTACCTGGTAGAGACCCCCAAACCATATTATTGGGGTTATACGAATTATTACTTTCTAGTGATTATAAACTGTTTTATATTCCATGTCAATAGTATTTTATATTACTTTTAAAATTTATTTCATTTAAATATTACATAAAATCTACAAAAAATGAAGCCACTCTTAGTAGCTTCATTTTTTATACTAATTATAATATAGGTTTTCAGAAGGATATTCAGCATCACAAGTTACATCTATACCTAGTTTTCTAAATGTTTGTTCTGCATTTTTACCTATTATAGTTGTTGAGTGTGCTTGACATCCTTTTAATTCTTTTAACTTATCAAGTGCAACTTGTGCTGTTGGATTAGTTGCTGCACATATACTAAGTGCTATAAGAATTTCCTCACAACTTAATGTAACATTTTTATTTCCTAAAGTTTTAGATTTTAAATTCATTATAGGTTCTAATATTACTGGTGATATTAGATGTATTTCATCTTGTATATTTGCAAAGTATTTTATAGCATTTAAAACAACTGCTGCTGTTGCATCCATAACACTTGAAGTTCTTCCTGTTAAAATAGTTCCATCTTCAATTTCTAATGCAACTGCTGAACAAATTTCATTTTTAGCACAATTTTCTCTTATTTTGGCAGCATGTTCTCTTGCTATAGTAACTACTTTTCTATCTTCTTCTTTTAAATTAAGTTCTTCCATTATAAGTTTCGCTCTTTGGAATGTTTCTTTATCTACATAACCTTTTTTATATTCACAACCAGTTTTAAAATATCTTCTAATGATTTCTTGTTTTGAAGCTTCTTTTACAACCTCATCATCAATTATTCCAAATCCAACTCTATTAACACCCATATCTGTTGGTGATTTATATGTTGATTCTTCTCCAGTTATTTTTTCTATAATTCTCTTTAATACTGGGAAACTTTCAATATCACGATTATAGTTTACTGATACTTTATTATAAGCATCAAAATGGAATGAATCTATCATGTTTACATCTTTTAAATCAACTGTAGCCGCTTCATATGCTATATTTAATGGATGTTTTAGTGGAACATTCCATACAGGGAATGTTTCAAATTTTGAATATCCTGCTACTTTTCCACGTCTATATTCATGATAAAGCTGACTTAAACATGTAGCAAGTTTACCACTTCCTGGACCTGGAGCTGTTACTACAACTATAGGTTTAGTAGTTTCTATATATGGATTTTTTCCATATCCTTCATCACTTACAATGGTATCTACATCTGTTGGATATCCTTTAGTTGCTTCATGTTTGTATACTTTTATTCCTCTACGTTCAAGTTTATTTATAAATACAGTTGTTGCTGGTTGACCATCATATCTTGTTATAACAACACTATTTACATCTAATTCATAAGATCTTAAATCATCAATTAGTCTTAATACGTCCATATCATATGTAATTCCAAAATCTCCTCTGATTTTGTTTCTTTCTATATCACCAGCATATACACATATAACTACTTCTACTTTTTCTTTTAATTTATGTAATAATTTTATTTTTGCATTTTCATCAAATCCAGGTAAAACTCTTTTTGCATGAAGATCAAATAAAAGTTTTCCTCCAAATTCTAGATATAATTTATCATAATTATTAACTCTTTCCAAAATATATTTAGATTGTTCTTCTATATATTTTTTGTGGTCAAATCCTATTTTCATCTTATCTACCTCACTAACTTGTAAAACATACTTATATATTATCACACAAAATTTTCATTTCGTAAAATACTATTATGTCATTTTTTTTAGTTTCTAGTTATAATTTATTAATTTTTTCATCATTATACAGTATTCTTCTACAAATTTTAAATAATTATTAGATCAATAATTTCCCTACATAGTATTTTAAATACCATATAGGGAAAATTAATTAAACAATACTTATATTTACATTTATTTACTTGTTACATTCAAATGTATCAACATGGATATTATATACTTTTGTAAATCTATTTTTATGCATATTTAATATGTCTTCTACTTTCATTTTATTAATGCCTTCAGTTTTTATAATTTTAAAGCATGGAACATATTCTATATGAAATAAAATTACCTCTTTTAATATAAGTAAATGAATTTGGAATATTTGCTCTGAAGATAACTTTAAATCTTCTTTCATTATATTTCTAAATAATTTCTCAATTTCTACTTTTGCTTTACTTAATATATTTTGTAAAATTTCATTAGATGAATTTTCTTTATTCATCTCTACATTGTCATAACACTTAAATACATTCATATGCATTTTTAAAGTTACTCTAAATTTATTTTCATGAAATTTCAAAAGTTGTTCTAAATTCATTCCATTTATGCTTTCAGTTTTAGCTTTTGAAAAACATTTTACATTATTTGCATGTAAATCAAATATAAATTTTAATATATCAGTATAAAAATTTACAGCCTCATCAACATTTAAAATACTTACCATAGGCTTTAACTTTTCAAATATATTTATTAACTCATTTCTGACATTACTTTTTATAATGTCAAATTCTTCATAACTTACACCAATTTGTCTGTAAAAACAATTCCATATTTCAATATTTCTATGCTTTGTTATTAATAAATCTTTTTCATTTTCTAATTTCCTTTTTGTAATATTAAATAACTCTTCATTTTTAAACTGGCTATTATAATCCATTGTAATCCAATTTGTATTCTAAAACTGTAATACAAATTAGGATTTTCACCTGCCTTTTTATAATTATTCCATATTATAATATGTATAATTTTATATAATGAACCATAATTAACTAATTTAAAATTATATAAAAATAGTTATTATTATAAAAAAGGTTGCTTTCATATGTGTACTTTTATAAACCTAAATTGTGGATTGCATATTATATATAAAATTTTCATCTAAAAAAGTTATCTTAATGTAAATTCAACTCTACATTAAGATAACTTTCTATTTTATATAAGTGCTCATTTTTTCCGATACATCTACTAACTCTATTAAACAATCTTTAGCTATTAAAACTTCATTAAATAAAATTTCTATTTCTGCTTTAGTGTTTTGAGAATTAGCCAAAGTCTCTTCTGAAATAGCTGATACATTTTCAACCTTTTCATTTATTTTATTATTATCCATACTTACCTTACTTATTTTATTAGATACCTTAGACATAACTTTTTCTAACATTAATAAATCTTCTTTTAATTTTTCTAAATTGTTGTTAGTACTTTTAACTAATATATCTTCATCCTCTATAATATTAGAAACATCTTCAATAGATGTAGATATATTTAATACTTCTTCTTCTAAGTTGCCTATAATTGTACTAATCTCTTCAGATGATGACTTACTTTGCTCTGCAAGTTTTCGTATTTCTTCTGCAACTACCGAAAAACCTTTACCATACTCTCCAGCTCTTGCAGATTCTATTGCTGCATTTAGAGCTAATAAATTTGTTTTTTCTGATATAGCCTTTATAATGTTAATTATTGAAATAACCTTATTTGTTTTTTCAACTAAGTCCTCTGATATTTTCTGAACATTATTGTTTTTATTTTTAATTAATACAGATTTTTCTTCTAAGTTTCCAACTAATTTAAAAGTATTTATAAATGTATTTTTACTTTCAGTAAAGCTATTTTCCATACTTTTTGAATTAACTAAAGTTTCATCTATGTCACTTTTTATATTATTAGTTGCAATTGTTTGATCTTCAATGCTTAAAGTAGTATCTTCGCAGCCATTTAAAATTTGATCTATTGCAATATGTATTACGCCAGATGACTTTTCTATAGTTTTAAATATATTTTCTATAGTTTCAGTATTTTTGCTTAATAATTCAGTTGCATTTTCTATGTCTTTTAATATTTCATTTTGAGATTTGTTAAGTTCTAGTGTTTTTAATTTTTCTTCTTCTCCATCTTGCCTTACTTCACCAGATATTTTAGTTACTATATAAGATATCATAAGAAATAAAAATAAACTAATCTCTGTAAGTAAAACCTGAGAATATATAGAACTGTCTCCAATATGTTTAAATGTCCATGCTCCATTTAATATTATAGCTCCAATAATAAGTCTTAATATAAATTTAGAATCTAAATAAATCATAGACATAACTATAAGTTCAGTTATTATAATAGGTGCTGCTAGTGAATCTGTTCCAAATAAACTTATTGCATATAAAATAGCAAAGGGTGTTGCTACTATGTGCCTTATTTTTATATTTTTATGATCTTTCCTGTAAGCTACTAACATTACAGATATGGCTGTGACTATTATTATTATACATAATAATCCTAAATACCCTTTCATTGTTCCATTTTTAACCATAAGCATTAATCCCACTGAATTTGCTATAGCTAAAATTGTTACACCTATAGCAAAACACTTATTGATTTTCTCTATCATTGTAATTTTCTCCATCAAATTCCTCCTTAAATCTTTACTTTCAAATTATTGAATTTAAATTTTGTAATAAGTTTTTCTTGTAAACTGAAATTCATGTAAAAATAGTTTCTATAATATATTCGTTTAATTATTGGTAAAAATTTATAGAAATTTGTTATTTTTTTCTTTACAGTTTGAATTTAGCTAAATTTTGCAAAGTAAATTACAATTTTTAATAATTCTTTAATAAAATTTCACAACTTATAAAATTATTAAAAGTTGTATTAAAACTCTATAGTTTGTATAATAAATTATTATTACTTAAACTATAGGAGAAAAATTTTTATGATTAATAATTTGTTAGATAAAAATGTTATATACATATTAAATAATTTTATTTCTGAAGAATTAAGAATATATATTATGAAAAATATAATCACTATATATAATTCTTTTGACAATGCTCATAATATAAAACATGCATTAACAGTAATAAATTCTTCCATATTACTTGCAAGAAATTACAATGTAAATTATAGTATGGTATTTACAATTGCGGCCTTTCATGATATTGGTCTTAAAGTAGATAGAAAAAATCATCATATTAATTCCAAACATATTCTTCTAAATGATATTTTGTTAAAAGACTACTTTTCTCAGGATGAATTAATTATAATGGCTAATGCATGTGAAGATCATAGAGCATCTAATTTAAAGATACCTCGTACGCTATATGGTTTAATAGTATCTGATGCTGATAGGACTACTAACATAGTAGATATGATAACTCGTTGTTATGACTACACATTAAATTACTATAATGATTTAACCAAAGAAAAAACTTACTCTATTGTATATTCACATTTAAAAGATAAATATGGTGAAAATGGATATGTAAAATTTCATTTGAAAGAAAGTCAAGAAATCATTATGCAACCAATTTTAGAAGCTCAAGAAATTTTGAAAAATGAGTCAAAGTTTAAAGAAGTTTATAACAAAATAATTTACTAAGTTGTATACATTTATAGGGTTACAAATTCAAAGTAATCTCTTTATCAAACGATACTACTAAAGTTACATGTTATTCCTATATTTATATTTGGAATCAATTAACAATGATGGTGAGCAGAAGTGCATAAAAAACTAAATTTTTATATAATGCTTAAATAATTTACTTTTCAAATTATTATAGAAATTGATTGAAAAAACTGATACTTCCGTTTTATCCTTCATTGTTAATTGCTATAAAATACTTAAAATCTCTATTTCTCCACTAAAGTAGTCATGCCTTACTTTCTTATATGTTCAACTAATTCTAACTTTTCGCCACTAGGACCTTCTATGAAAAATATTTTCTTGTTATCCACTTCTTTAAATTCTTTAGATATACATTTAACATTATTTTTCATTAATTTTTCTTTGTACAAATCTATGTTATCTACAGTAAATGCTATATGCTCAACAATTCCATTTTGTACATAATTATAATCTTTTTCTTTAGTATATATAAGTTCTATAATTGAATTTTCATTTTCCAAAAAAGTTAATTTAATTCTTTCATCTTCATACTCATGATGAATTTTAAAATCAAAATTTTCGCAATAAAAACTCTTACAATATTCTATATCTTTAACCTTTAATCCTATATGATTTGTAAACATTTCTTTTCCCTTCTTTCATTTTAATAATATTTACTTTAATACAATTATAATACAAATTACTTTTATATACATAAAAATCCTATATTAAATAAATATTAGATTATAATAATTAAAATTTTCATTTTGTTAACATTTTATAAATACAAAAATTCCTTTACTTTATTTAAAATTTTTTTAAAATTCTATTCCGTATTTTCCCATTTTGATTGTATATTTAAATATGTTGTTTAAAAAAGAAAAGCTATAATGTCAATTTTAAGCTTATATTTACTATGGTAAAATACTATAACTGTTATTCCATTTATTTCATTTTAATATAATAAATTGACAGTTGTACATCATTAAAATAAAATTTAATTATACACTTTAAAATATTTTAACTATGTATTCATAGAGAAGCGAGGCGTATCATGTTTAAAAATTATGAAGAATTAAAAAATTACGTTGATAGTGAAGGCATAAAAATTATTGATTTTAAAGTTGTAACCTTAGATGGAAAATGGAATCATTTATCTATTCCAAGCGAAAGATTAAATAATCAGCTTTTTATAGATGGAATTGGATTTGATGGATCTAGCTATGGCTACTCTTCTGTAGAAAATTCTGATATGTGTTTTATTCCCGATTACACTACTGCATTTGTAGATACATATTGCAGTGCTCCTACCTTAAGTATGCTTGCTAATATATATACTGTAGGTTCATTAGAGGACAGATATTCTGGTGATCCAAGATATATAGCTGAAAAAGCTAAAAAATGTTTAAAAGATTTAAATATAGCAGATACTTTTTCTATTGCTCCAGAATTTGAATTTTATATATTTGATCATGCAGCATTTGAAGTTAAACATGAGCATCAAGAAGTCACCATAGATTCAAAAGAAGCATATTGGAATAGCAATGTAGGAGAAAACAATAATGGATATAAGGTTCCATTTCAAAATGGTTATCACATGTCACTTCCTCATGATTTAAATAATGATTTAAGAAGTGCTATGATTTTAAAACTTGAGGAAATGGGTATTAGAGTTAAATATCATCATCATGAAGTTGGTGCAGCTGGTCAATTAGAAATTGAAGTAGAACTTGATGAAATGTTACACATGGCCGATGCAACAATGATGGCTAAATATTTAATTAGAAATGAATCTGTATTACATGGAAAAACTGCAACTTTTATGCCAAAACCACTATATAATGAAGCTGGTAGTGGAATGCATATTCATATGTTGCTTGAAAAAAATGGCGAAAATATTTTTTATGATGAAAATGGATATTCTAAATTAAGTGATAAAGCTCTTTATTTTATAGGAGGAGTTTTAAAACATAGTAAAGCTTTATTAGGATTTACAAATCCTTCAACTAACTCTTATAAAAGACTTATTCCTGGATTTGAAGCTCCTGTTTCTATATGTTTCGCTACTGGAAATAGAAGTTCCGTTATAAGAATTCCTGGATATATAAAAGATCCTAAAAAGCGTAGATTTGAATTCAGACCTTCTGATGCTACTTGTAACCCATACCTTGCTTATTCTGCAATTCTAATGGCTGGAATTGATGGAATTATAAACAAAATTGATCCTACTAAAGAAGGTTTTGGTCCATATGATGTAAATGTATTTGATTTACCAGAAGAAGAAAAAAATAAAATTAAAGCTCTTCCAACTTCACTAGAAGAAGCATTAAAAGAATTAGATAAAGATCATGATTTTTTATTGCGTGAAAATGTATTTACTGAAGACTTCATAAAAAATTGGATAAATCATAAATATAATAATGATTGTAAAAGAGTTAATAATATTCCGTCACCAATAGAATTTGAACTTTACTACGATTTATAAAATAGAAATATCCTACTTAAGATTATGATTAAGTAGGATATTTTTATTAGTTTAAAATTAATTAAAAACAAAAACCACAAGAATTTCTTGTGGTTTTTTATGAAAATATTTTAATTATCTTCTATTTTGTTGTTTTCTTGCTCTTCTGCAATCTGGGCATCTTACAGGATCGTTATCGAATCCTTTTTCTTTGTAGAATTCTTGTTCTCCTTCTGTGAATATGAATTCTTTACCGCAATCTTTGCATACTATTGTTCTATCTGCCATTGTATATTCCTCCTTAAAATTAAAGATTTTACATAAGTTAATATATTCTCTAATTTATATTAGGAGAAATGTATTTATCTTTGTAAAACTTTTTTTAAATTATGTATTAATTATAACACGTTTTATTATTATTACAAGTAGTTTATGGAAAATTTATTTTAAAATTTCAACATTATAGAAAACAATATTGATTCATTTTATTTTAACTTTTAGAAATTTATTTTTATAAATAACTTTCTAAAAATAATAAAAAACTACAAGGAATGCTTGTAGTTTTTCTATGAAAATATTTAATTATCTTCTATTTTGTTGTTTTCTTGCTCTTCTGCAATCTGCACATCTTACAGGATCGTTATCGAATCCTTTTTCTTTGTAGAATTCTTGTTCTCCTTCTGTGAATACGAATTCTTGTCCGCAATCTTTGCATACTAATGTTCTATCTGCCATTGTATATTCCTCCTTAAAATTAAAGATTTTACGTTGATTAATATATACTCTCTAATTTTTATTAGGAGAAATCTATCTTTCTTTGTAAACCTTTTTTAAATTATGTATTTATTGTATCATATGTATATATATTAATGCAAGTGTTTTTTAAAATTTGTCTTTTTTTATTTTAATTTAAATTTAATATAAATTATTTAAATCTATATCAATTCACATTTTAATAAAATATCTTATAGGGTTCCAAATTAAAAGTAATGTCTTTCTCAAATAATAATACTAATCTTACAGTTTATTCTGATATCATGGTTGAAACCAATTAAGAACTAAGAGTGAAAAGTGAATAGTTATGGTGAATATTACTCGCTTCGCTTTTAATATTTAAATTTGTTATTTTGAATTTGAACTTGTAACCCTATAGTTAATGCTAACTCTAAATTTTAAGTTTACATTTAATTATTGCTTTAGTTTCAAATACATACATAAGTATTATTACATCCTTAAAAGTTCAACTAATTTCATTTAATATGTAAAAACAAAAGCTATAAGATTACTCTTATAGCTTTTTATGAAAATATTTAATTATCTTCTGTTTTGTTGTTTTCTTGCTCTTCTGCAATCTGCACATCTTACAGGATCGTTATCGAATCCTTTTTCTTTGTAGAATTCTTGTTCTCCTTCTGTGAATACGAATTCTTGTCCGCAATCTTTGCATACTAATGTTCTATCTGCCATTGTATATTCCTCCTTAAAATTAAAGATTTTACGTTGATTAATATATATTCTCTAATTTGTATTAGGAGAAATCTATCTTTCTTTGTAAACCTTTTTTAAATTATGTATTTATTATATCATAAGTATATAGTTTAATGCAAGTACTTTAAAGTAAAATTTTATATTTACTTTTTCTTTGTAGAGTTACTACTTTAAATTAATTTTTTACTCTTTATACAAATTGAAATAAATAATAGTTTAAACTCAAAATATTTATGTAAAAACAAAAGCTATAAGATTACTCTTATAGCTTTTTATGAAAATATTAATTATCTTCTGTTTTGTTGTTTTCTTGCTCTTCTGCAATCTGCACATCTTACAGGATCATTATCGAATCCTTTTTCTTTGTAGAATTCTTGTTCTCCTTCTGTGAATACGAATTCTTGTCCGCAATCTTTGCATACTAATGTTCTATCTGCCATTGTATATTCCTCCTTAAAATTAAAGATTTTACGTTGATTAATATATATTCTCTAATTTTTATTAGGAGAAATCTATCTTTCTTTGTAAACCTTTTTTAAATTATGTGTTTATTATACCATATGAACATATATTAATGCAAGCATTTTATTTTTATATTTTGTATTATAGTTTTTTAAATTCAAAATTTAGACAACATCTTTATTAAATGATTATGCTAAAGTTGCAAGTTATTTCTATTTTTATAATTTTTTTTAAAAATAAAAGCTATAAGATTACTCTTATAGCTTTCTATGAAAATATTTAATTATCTTCTATTTTGTTGTTTTCTTGCTCTTCTGCAATCTGGGCATCTTACAGGATCGTTATCAAATCCTTTTTCTTTGTAGAATTCTTGTTCTCCTTCTGTGAATATGAATTCTTTACCGCAATCTTTGCATACTATTGTTCTATCTGCCATTGTATATTCCTCCTTAAAATTAAAGATTTCTGTTGATTAATATATATTCTCTAATTTATATTAGGAGAAATGTATTCATCTACGTAAACCTTTTTTTAATTTAAATTGATTATATCATATTTTTAAATTAATTCAAGTATTTATATTCAGTTTTTAAAAATTTTTTCAATAATTATTTATTTAATAATAAAAACAAAAGCTATAAGATTATTCTTATAGCTTTTTATGAAAATATTTAATTATCTTCTGTTTTGTTGTTTTCTTGCTCTTCTGCAATCTGCACATCTTACAGGATCGTTATCGAATCCTTTTTCTTTGTAGAATTCTTGTTCTCCTTCTGTGAATACGAATTCTTTACCGCAATCTTTGCATACTAATGTTCTATCTGCCATTGTATATTCCTCCTTAAAATTAAAGATTTTACGTTGATTAATATATATTCTCTAATTTGTATTAGGAGAAATCTATCTTTCTTTGTAAACCTTTTTTAAACTATGTATTCATTATATCATATTTAAAATTTAATTCAAGTATTTATATTCAGTTCTAAAAAAATATTTTTAATAATTATTTATTTTAACATTTAAAACTTATTATAATAAAAACAAAAGCTATAAGATTACTCTTATAGCTTTTTATGAAAATATTTAATTATCTTCTGTTTTGTTGTTTTCTTGCTCTTCTGCAATCTGCACATCTTACAGGATCGTTATCGAATCCTTTTTCTTTGTAGAATTCTTGTTCTCCTTCTGTGAATACGAATTCTTGTCCGCAATCTTTGCATACTAATGTTCTATCTGCCATTGTATATTCCTCCTTAAAATTAAAGATTTCTGTTGATTAATATATACTCTCTAATTTATATTAGGAGAAATGTATTTATCTTTGTAAATCTTTTTTCATTATGAATTAATTATAACACATATATTACTAAATGCAATACTATTTTTAAATTTTAATTATTAAAATCTAAATTTTTAATAATTACTCCAAACCAAATCATACATATACCTAGCATTGCATGAGTTGTACCAGCCATATGACTTAAGCCTACAAAATCTTTATTCATAACTTGAAGTATTCCTCTTAAAATTAACATAATCACAACTAGAATTAATGATATATTATATGACATAAACCAAATATTAAATTTCTTATACTTACTTATACTAAAATTTTTTTCAAGAATAAGTACTATTATAAAAAATATAAAACCTAAAACCAACAAATGTGGATGTATTGACTTCAATACAGTTTGTCCATTAAAGTCATTAAACTTTGTGAACTCTCTATAAAATACGCCACCTATAAGACCTAATATTAAATATAAAAATGATAAGTTAGCAAATTTCTTCATATTTTCTCCTTACTTTATAATAATTATTATTTAATAATTATTATAAAGTACTATTGTTTTTAATTCAACTACAAATTTTATTTAAATATATGTCTTATAAACTCATAAGGATGATAAAACAATAAACGCGGTCCTGAAAACTTCATAACTTCCTTTATTTTAAGTTTCATTTCAGGTTTATAACAATGTATAGTACACTTACTACAAGACGTTTTCTCATTTCCGAACTTGCAATATTTTAACCTTGTATGTGCGTATTTTAGAAGTTCACTACATTCTTTACATAATTCATTTTTAATTCCATGATTTTTTCTACAATAAAGTTTAATCATAACTTCCACAATATTTTTTTCTTTTTCAATTCTATTCAATATAATCATTACCTTTCACAATACTTTTTTGATTGTTTTTCTTAACTGTTTTAATTTTAAATATAAAATAATAAAGTTTTATTATTATTAATGATATTAAAAATATTCTAACATGAATCGAATCTACTATTATAATAGGAATTAAAATCATTGTATCTGCAAAAAGTAATATGCATATTTTTTCTTTTAACGTCATAGACTTTTCATTTACAAAGCTTTCTAAATGTTTTTTATAAAGTTTTGTATTTTTAAACCAATCATCAAATCTTTTCGATCCTCTAACAAAACAAAATGATGCTAAAAGATAAAAAGGAGTTGTAGGAAGAATAGGCAGTATAACCCCTATTGTTCCTAATGTAAAAGCAATAATTCCCACTACTATATAAATATATTTTTTTATTTTATTCATTTCTCCCCCATAATGTCTATTTAATTTAAAATTCTTGTTACAGTTCACTTAATTTTTTATTTTCTAGTTTAAATATTTTATTGGTTATAGCTTCTGTAGATTTTCTATGTGTAATTAGAACTATAGTTTTATCTTTTATATTGTGATTTATTGCATTTAATACTTCACCTTCATTTAAAGTATCTAAATTGCTAGTTGGTTCATCTAATATGATTATTTCAGCCTTACTTAAAAATGTTCTAGCAAGTCCAATTCTTTGTTTTTCTCCTGACGAAAGATTGCCACCTAACTCTCCTACAATAGTTTCATATCCTTTAGGTAAAGATATTATAAAATCATGTATAGACGCTTTTTTTGCAGCATCCACTACTTCTTCATGATTTGCATTTATTGATGCAATCTTTATATTTTCTTCTATACTTTCATTAAAAAGAAAAGTTTCTTGACTCATTAATACTTGATTTTTTCTTAAAGTATTTGTAGGTAATTCTTTTAGGTTTACATTACCTAAAGTTACATTCCCCTTATTTACATCAAAAAATCTCATAAGTAATTTTGCAAATGTACTTTTTCCTATTCCACTCTCACCAACTATAGATATCTTATCTCTTTTTTTTATATTTATATTTACATCTTTTAATATCTCTTTTCTATTATCATATTTAAATGATACATCTTCATAAATAATATTTAATGAATTCAGATCACAATCACCAAAAACTTCTTCAACTTCTGGATTTTCATCTAAAATATTAAATAGCCTTTCAGCAGAAGCCAATGTAAATATTAAATTATTTGATAAATTGCTTAGTGCAACTACCGGCCCAAAAGATGAAGCTATAATAACTATTGCTATTATTAGTATAGATAATGTAATTTCTCCCTTATAAAGCAAATGACTTCCCACAAATAAAAAGACTAATATAGAGCTCATAATTGTAAGATCAGTAATTGCTCTAACTATTCCTTCGTGATTCTTTATTGTTTTTTGCTTTTCATTTAAGTTTATAGATTTATTATGTATTTTGTTTAATCTTTCATTTCCATTTTTATAAATTAATATTTCTTTTAATCCTCTCAATGAATCTAACATATATGAATTTGCATCTCCAAATGCGCTTCTATATTCAACTCCTGATTGTTTAGCAAATTTAGATGTTGTATAAGGTATTATAAAACCTACAATTATAAAAAATATCAAAGCAATCATTCCATAATACATATGTATATTCCATAATATTATTGTTATTATAAAATTTGTTATTATGGCAATTGCTATAGGTGCTATTGTATGTGCATAAAAAACTTCTAGTAATTCTATATCCGATGTTATAATAGACACTAAATTCCCTTTTTCCTTATTTTCTAATTTTGCAGGAGCAAGTTTTCTTAATGCTTTAAACACCTTATCCCTAAGTATAGCTAATATTTTAAAAGCAATATAATGACCTGATAACTGTTCTATATATCTTAAAGGTCCCCTTAAAATTGCACATATTATCATAATTATAATTGAACTTGTAAAAGTTATATTAATCATTTTATAATTTAATACTGGTGTTGCTAGAGATATAGCATCTATTCCATTAGAATCAATGATTGTACCAATGGCAACTGCTCCAAAAGTTGTTATACTTATTGCAGCTAAAAATCCTAAAACCCCCATGGATATTGTTAAAACCATAAAAGGTATTAATGGTTTTAATTCTTTAATTAATCTTTTCATTATTTTGAATCCAGATTGTCTTTCCATTATATTGCCTCCTTTCTCTCTAATTTTTTTTGATTTTCAATCATTTTATAATACTCATTTTTTAAGCTTAATAAAGTATGATGATCTCCTTCTTCAACAACTTTTCCATTTTTCATAACATAAATTTTATCTGCATTTTTAACATTTTGTAATCTGTGAGAAATCATAATTATAGTTTTTTCTTTAGACAATTTATTTATTGAATCTAAAGTTAGTTCTTCAGACTCAACATCTATATTAGAAGTTGCTTCATCAAAAATCATAACTTCCCTATTAGATAAAATAGCCCTAGCTAAAGCTAATCTTTGTTTTTGACCTCCAGATAATAAATTTCCGTTCTCTCCAGTTTTAGTGTGTAATCCATCTTTTAATGTGTTTATAAATTCTTTCAAATTAGATAACTCTAGTGCTCTATTAATTTCCTCTTTAGTTGCATCATCCTTTGCCATAAGTAAATTATCTAATATTGTTCCATTAAATATGTATGAATTAGTGCTTATAAGTGTGATTTTCTCATATATATTATCAAAACTTAAATCATCTATATCAATAGAATTAAATAGAATTTTTCCATTATCTACTTTATACGTGTTTAAAATCAACGATGCAATAGTGCTTTTCCCCGAACCACTTTTACCTACTATTGCAGTAAAAGTACCTTTAGCAAACTTCATTGAAACATTATCTATAACTTTTCTCTCCTTATCATAACTAAAACTTATATTCTTAATATTTATATTTAAGTCACATAATTCATTTTTCATATTAAAATTCTCTTTTTCAAGCTCTTTTGCATCTAATAACTTAAATATTTTTTCTGACGCAGCTATACCATTCATTGCCACATGAAAGAAAGAACCTAAAAGTCTTAGTGGTATAAAAAATTCTGAAGATAATAATATTATCACAACTACTTCTCCAATAGTCAGCCTACCATTCAAAAATTCATTTATTGCTACAATAGAACCTATACTAGCTCCTAAGAACGCTATTAAGTCCATAATAGTTATTGAATTAAGTTGCATTCTTAAAACTTTCATTGTTATTTTTCTAAAATTCTCTGCTTCATCATTCATTTTTTTATGTTTAATATCATCAACATTAAAAACTTTTAGAGTAGTTAATCCTTGAAGATTCTCAAGAAAAGTATCACCTAAATTTGAGTATATACCCCAATATTTCTTTAATATTTTTTTTGCAATCTTCATAATTGCTATTATTGAAATTGGAATAAGTGGAACTGATATTATAAAAACTACTGCTGACTTAATTGATATAAATGATATAACAATAAATAAAGTAAGCGGTGCTATAAGTGAGTAAAATAGTTGTGGCAAGTATTTACCAAAATATATTTCTAATTGCTCAACCCCTTCTATAGATGCTTGTACAATTGAAGAAGTTGACATAACCTCATTATAATTTAATCCTAGCTTTAGAAGCTTTCTGTAAATCATATCTCTTAGCGTAACTTTTACATTTGAAGATGCCTTGTATGAAAAATATCCACTACTTAAACTACTTATAAATCTAATAATGAGAAAAAGTGCTATAATAATAAATTTTCTTGTATCTATTACATTCAAATTAGCCAAATCATTTATTATATTACCTATAATAGTAATAATACCTATATTGCATATTATAGATATCCAATTCACTAGAACTGTAAAGTTAATATATTTTTTCGAATCTTTGCATAAGTTTATCAATCGTTTATCTATCATCATTATTTATCACCTCTAATTTAATTAATCATAATTTCAAATTTGGATCCTATAATAAAATAACACAATTGATAATGATTTTCAATGTTATTTATATTATATTTTTATGATTTAATTAAAAAAATAAGAAGAAATACAACAAAATGTTGCATTACTTCTTATGTACAAAAGATTTTCCAATCCACTTTTTCTTATTCCATCTATTATATACTAATATAGCTCTAAACCACTCATCTACAGTAAATCCAATCCACATTCCAACAAGTCCAAGACCTAATTTTATACCTAACAAGTATGAAAGACCTACACCAAAAGTCCACATTGAAAATATCCCTATATATACAGGAAATTTAACATCTCCTGCTGCTCTTAAGGAATTTATACCAACTATATTCACTGTCCTACCTGGCTCTAATATTAAATCTATGGCTAATACTATAGCACCTAAACTTATTATTTCAGAGTTTGAAGTAAACATATGTAAAATATTCTTTCCAAATATAAAAAATACAAAACTAATACTAACCGTTACGATAATTGCCTTCTTTAAACATACTAAACAAAGTTTATGTGCTACGTCATTTTCTTCTTCACCAACTAATTGTCCTATTACTATACTTGCACCTTGTCCTAGTGCTGCTGAGAATAGATATGCAAAACTTGCTATATTTGAGATATAGCTTTTTGTTGCCATGGAGTTTATACTTATCAAATTAATAAAGCTTATAACTACTAATTGAGATAAATTATATGATATTTCTTCACCTGCTGCTGGTATACCAATTTTTAATATGTTTTTCAAATCTTCTTTTGGAAATGGTTTAAATAAATCAAGTTTTATTCTTTTTAATACATTTCTATATAAAACTATCCCCAATACAATTAACCCTATAAACTTACTTAATGTTGTTGATATTGCAGCTCCTCTAACACCTAAACTTTCAAATCCAAAATGTCCAAATATAAGTATATAATTTAAAACTACATTAATTATATTCATTAGCAATGTTACAAACATACAAACTTTTGTAAGTCCATGAGGTCTTAAAATTGCTGTAAAAGTCATTGAAATAGCTTGTATAAATATGAAACCACCTACAAATTCTATATATTGTTTTCCATATATAAGTAACTCATCTGATGTATTTAAAAGTTTTAGAAGAGTTGTTCCTAAAAATATCATTATTATACTTAAAATTATTCCTATTAAAAAGTTAAAACCTATAGAAACTCCACTTAATCTAATAATATTATCATTATTTTTACCATTTTCCTTATTGTATCCTATGTACTGTGCTACAAGTATAGATGTTCCTGCAGTAATTAATGAAAACATAAGATTAACCATAAACATTAACTGATTTGCAACTCCTACTGCTGCAACTGCATTATCTGAGTATCGTCCTAACATAAAAATATCTACTCCACCAAGAAGTGATATAAGTATACTTTCTATAAATATAGGCCATGTAATTTGTATTAACTTATTTTTAATTTTCTTATCTATCATATTATCTCCTTTATCTTTTGTTTTTTAATCTTTCTTTGTCAAAAATTTGACTTTTTAATTATATATTAAAATTAAATGTACATCTATAAGATTTTAAGTTCAAAACTAAAATATCATCCTTATCAAATGATAATTCTACAGTTATGAGTTATTAATATTTTTATATAGCCTTTAAGTATCAATGAATAACTTTTTTAACATAATTGTTTATGTAGTAATACCAATACTCATCTTTTGAATTTCTTCTTCAAAAATTTGAAATTCCTATAAAGTAAAAAAATGACTACATCATTTGTAGTCATCTAAGTTTATTGTTATATTACAATCCTCTAAAATCCTATCTTTATGAGATATTAGAAGTACAATTTTATTTTTATAATAATACTTTATATTTTCTATTATATTTTCTTCCATTTTGTCATCTAACGCACTATTTATTTCATCTAAAATTAAAATATCACTTTTCTTTAATAATGCTCTTGCTATACATATTATTTGCTTTTCCCCTCCTGATAAATTTAAGTTTTGTTCATCCACCATAGTATTATATCCATCTGATAATCCTAAAATCTTATTGTGTATATTTAACTTTTTACAAACTTTATAAACTTCTTCCTCCTTAGCTTGTCCAAAACAACTTATATTGTTTAAAATGCTGTCAGGAAACAAATAAATATTCTGTGGTACATAAGATATTCTTCTTAATATTTCATATTCTGATAAATCTTTTTGAGCTATTTCATTAAAAAATAAATTATCTACTTCATAGAATCCACATATTAATTTCATTAAAGATGTTTTTCCAGATCCATTGCTTCCACGTATTGCAACTACATCATTTTTTCTTAATTTAAATGAAAGGTTATTAAAAATTCTATTATCCTTATAATCAAATTTCATATTTTTTGATTCAATAGTATTGATAATAATATTTCTTTCTTTTAAAGGTCTTTCTACTTCAAATTGATTTATAAACTTAATTATTCTATCTAAAGAAGTTTCTACATCTTTTAAAATTATATCTATTTTTATTATACTTCTCAATTCAGTTGTTAATTGAATTGCATAAGAATACATTGAAAAAATTTCGCCTAAAGTTATACTTCTCCATATAAGATATATCAATCCACCAATCAATAATGATAACACCCTAAATACTGATATAATGAAAAAGCTTACATTAGAATATATACTCGAAACTTTATTAACTAATTTACAATTTTTAAAATTTTCTTTATTTTTCTCATTTAAAATATTTAAACATGTACTTTCTAAAGCAAATATTTTTATATTCATAAAGCCTGAGATAAATTTTTTTAAATTTTTTAAAAGTTCTTCTTCTGAATCTTTATAATCATAATATCCTTTTTCAAGTTTTTTTGAAAATATTCTTTGAATTATAATTAATATAACAAAAAATATTATTAATATCTCAGTAGCAATTGCATTTATATTTATCATAGAAATTATTAATGCTAAAATTTGAACTGTAGATACAATCAAATTAAATAGATTTAAAAAGGCTTGTTCTAATTTTTCAGTATCCTTTAGTAGTTTATTTATTATTTCTCCTTCACTTTTATCCTCTATTAATGATATTTTAGAATTTAAAATCTTATTATAACAAAAACTTCTTATATCATTTTGAATATTTTTATTTATCTCCGCAAACTTTATATCTATTACTGTATTAGATAAGTCCCATATAAAGTATAATCCTATCACAATTATAAAATTTTTAATAAGTGATTCTATAGTTGCGTAATTAGTTTCTAAACTTGTAATCATTCGTCCTAGAAAATATGGAACTGAAATTGATGTAAATACCATAACTAGTTCTAATATACTAACAAATATTATAGCTTTATATTGTTTTTTTATAAAACTTTTTAAAAACCTTAAATTTTGTCTTTTTATCATAATATTCTCCTTTTTTAAAATTTTCAGACTTTATTTGTTTTACATTAACATACTACCTTAATTCCGTCAAATATGTTCTATTGCATTTTTCCTTATATATATTCAATAATTTATACCACATTTGCTATTTAAGCAAAAAATAAAGCGTGTTTTCACACGCCTTTGTTTAATAAATTATTACTTCATACATTCATCAAAATGTACTACTTTATCTCGGCCACTTTCTTTTGCTACATAAAGAGCTTTATCTGCTTTATTAACTACATTTTTTAAACTTTCTTTTTTATATTTTCCCTTAGTATATACTCCAATACTTACAGTTATTATGTTAGTCACTTTAGAATGTCTATGCGCTATCCTTTTTCTTTTTATAGAATTTCTAAGTCTTTTTACTCTTTCTAATGCAACTTCTTTTGGTGTTTCTTTAAGAATAATACAGAACTCTTCTCCACCATATCTTACACATATATCATCTTTTCTAAAAACTTCTCTTATTGCATTAGATACTTCTTTTATAACTTTATCCCCTTTAACATGACCATAGTTGTCATTGTATAACTTAAAGTAATCTATATCTAACATTATAATTGAAAACTCGTAATCATCAATATAGTTATAGACTTTATTTTCATATTCATCTAAATATCTTCTATTATATAACATTGTTAAAAAATCTTTATCTTTTTCTTCTTCTAATCTTCTTATTCTTCTTCTATCATTATTATAAAGTTCTTCTAATATTAATAACAATATTAATGTTATTATCCAGTTCTTTTGCTCTACAGATTCATGCTTGTAATTTTTAGCCATAGCTTCTTGATACTTTTGCTTTTCTACAGCATATATACTGTAATCTTTATGTATAACTTCTTGTTCTTCATAACTTAAATTTATTAGCTCATCCTTGTAAAAATTAGATGTATCTTTATCACCAATTTTACTATATAACTCTGCAAGTTTTTCAGTTATTATTTTTTTCAGTTCCCTATTATTTCTTTCTTTAGCTAGTTTTAAAGCATATTCATATTTTGATATAGAATCCTTATAATCTTTTTTATTGTAAAGTAAATCCCCATAAGCTTTAATCAATGTTATATCTTGATCTAAATACAGCTTTTTACTTTCACACTTCATTAAAAGTTCTGCTTCTTTTAATGAGTTTTCAGCCTTTTCTAGTTCTCCTTTATAACTATATACCTGAGATTCAATAATATTTTTTAAAGCCTCAACATTATTTGCTTCATCCTCACTTAAGTATTTTGTGTAATCACTAATTCTTAATGCGGTTTCTAAAGCTGCATCATAGTGTTTTGTAATAATATGTAATTCCGATAAATTTATAAGTCCATATGTTTTAGCTAATGCATTTTCATAATCATCATCTATGTCTATTTCTAAACTTTCTTTTAATGGCAATTTAGCTTGATCATATCCTCCTAATTTTCTAAATACTAAAGATAAATCTACAATAGCCTTTGCTTTAAAATATTGTTTGTCCAATTTTTCTGACAGTGTTACTATCTCTAAACCATACTCTATAGCTTTGCCATAATTAGAGTTTGCAACATAGAGCATCTCTAATTTTCTAATTATATAAAACCTATATTCATCACTTATATTTTCATGAGATATTCCACGTTCTAAAATTTTTATAACTTTTTCTCTTCCTTCTGGTATATATAGTATAGTTTTTAAAACTTCCCATATATCTTCTTCATTATAGTGAGGATTACTCTCATTTATATATCCAAACCCTTCTTCTATGTAATAAACAGCTTCATTATACTTCTCGTTTCGTATAAAACAATCTGCCAAAAACTTATTACTATAAATTTTAACAAAATAACTTGTAGTATTATTTATATTTGTACATGCCAATTTAAAATTTTTTAGGGCACTATTAAAATCATAACTTATGTAATCAAAATATCCATTTAAAAAATGTTTAGTAGAACTATTGGGATAATTTTTTATTATATTTCTTTTCTCTTCTATAGTTTTTTTATCAATAATCGTCTTATTAAAATAGGACTCAGAAACTTCTTTAATTAAACTATTCATATTTTTATCATCATCAATTTCTATTGGTATTATAAATAGAAATAGCATAATAATTAAAGTTGTAAAATAAATTAAATTTTTTTTCATACGTTTCTCCAAATTTATTAAGTAGCCTTTTTAAAACATTAATATTCTAATTAAAATATTTAACCTTATTTCTTCCTGAATTTTTAGCGTCATATAATGCTTTATCTGCAAATTTTACTCCTTCAAAGAAACTATTTTCATCTTTATTAAAAAAGTATAAACCTATACTTACAGTAACTTTCAAACTATTCATATCTTTAGCTTCAAAAGTATGTAATTCTATAGTTTCTTGAATTGATTTTGCAATATCTTTAACTTTACAAATATCTTGTTCTAATACTATAATGATAAATTCTTCTCCACCATATCGACCTAATACACAATTATCTTCTAAATGTTTGCTTATTACGTTTGCAGTTTCAGTTAACACATAATCTCCATAACAATGTCCTAATGTATCATTTATTTTTTTAAAATGATCTACATCTATCATCATAACTGAAAAATTTATGTTATCTTTTTTTGTTGCTTTAAAGAACTCCTCACCTATTCTTAAAATTTCTCTTCTATTTAAAACTCCAGTTAGGCTATCATAACTAGCCAAATATTTACTTTCACTAAATAATAATGAATTCTTTATAGCAATTGCCGCATAAGATGAAAATATTTTAAGTATATTTAAATCTGCGATTGTATATTTATTTTCTTTCTTACTTTGAATAGTTAAAACACCAATAACTTCATTTTCTATAATCAACGGACAATATATTGCAGACTTTACTTTATCCCCCACAATATAATATTTAGGAAGCTTTTTAACATATTTTCTATATTCATTTTCAAAATTATTAATAAGTATTTCTTTTTTTGTTTTATAACAATAAACTCCTAGATTATCATCATCATCTAATAATATTTTATTAACTTTTAGTTTACACCCACTTTCAACAAATATTTCAGAAGTTAAAAATTTATCATTGTTTTGACTTAAAGCAATAGCAAAAATATCTAATTCTATTATTTTGCTTAGTTCCTTTGCTATAACTCCAAATATTTTATCTTTATTTAAAATAGATGTAATTTTTCTTCCCATATGTGAAATATTATTCATGTTACTATACAATTTTTTATATGTATTAGCTTCTTTCTTAAATGTTTTATTATAAAATCTATCAAAAATAACAATATTTGTATCGTTCATTATTTCTTTTTCATATTTACATTTATTTTCTAATGATTCAAATGCATTTTTAAAATCGCCCATATTTTTGTATAAATCACTTAAATTTGAATAAATATCTTTTAATAAAACTGTAGATTTTATTTCTTTTGCATATTTTAAAGCATTAAGCAATAGTTTTTCCGACTTACTATAATCGCACAGATTACTTTTGCATTTTCCCCACTCTATTAGTGTTTTAACAATAATAAATTTATTATTGTGATTTAAAGCTATATTATATGTATCTTCAAAACTTTTTTCAGATTCACTATACAATTCAAATTTATGCTGTATTTTACCATTTAAATATAGAAATTCAGCTTGATAAAAAAAACACTTCATTTTTTTTGATAAATTATATCCTTTTTTAAAATATTTATAAGCATCATAAATCTCATCATTCTTTAATTTAATCTCTATCATAACTGTATATAATAACAATTGTTCTTCATTTTGCAATTCATAATTATTATCTTTGTTTAAATTAAACAATCGTTCTATTAATTCTAACGACTCACAAAATTTGCCATAATCTAAATATGCTACTGCAGTATTTATAATTATTGAACTCAATATAGTGTAATCCCTCAATTTTTCTGCTATAGCAATTGCTTTCAATCCAAATTCTATAGCAAAAACAAACATTCCAAGTTTTGTATAATTAGCTATAAGTCCATTAAAAACTTTCACTATACTTTTTTCATTATTAAGTTTCAAAAATATTTCATAGGATTCTCTTTGATATTTTATTGATTTATTATATTCACCGTTATCATGGTAATACCAACTTAAATAAAGTAAGCATTCTCCAATAGAATTCTTATAATCATTTTTTCTAGCTATTAAAAATACTTTTTCCATTACATATTTCATATATTTAGGATTATATCTTAGATTATCTAATGCAAATTTAATGAAGTAATCTATATATTTTTCATCATGTTGAAATTTAATTAAATAGTCATTTACTTCATTTTCTTTTTCCAAATTATTACCACCTATTTTCTAATATAATTTTTTCTTAATATATACTTTGTATTATTTTGCATTTTATTTCAATATTCGACTTTCATAAGAAAATATACTTAATTTACACAAATGTAAATTAAGTATATTAATTCACAATAAAATTTATTATACTATCTATTTTTTTGAAATACTTCCTTCTACTTCATTCAACATATTAATTGAAACTGGTTTAGAATAAAAATAACCTTGAATATAAAACTTATCATGGTTGTACTTTTTTATAATTTCTTTTTGAGTTTTATTTTCAACCCCTTCTGCTATAATTACTTTATTATTATCCATTGCAAAATTGGAAATAAAATCAACAGCATTTTTTCTAAACTTAGATGTTTCAATTTTATCTATGAAATATTTATCTAGTTTTATTATATCAAAATCTAACTTTTCTATTATTTCTAATGTAGAATATTCAACTCCAAAATCATCAATAGCTATCATAAATCCACATTCTTTTAACTTTGACAATACTATTTTAAGTTTTTCTAAGTTTCCTATGCCCACATTTTCAGTTATTTCTAGACATATAGAATTTCGTGGAAGTTTAGAATTGTTAAATATAACTATCATATTATCAACAAATAATTCATTTTCTATTTCATTTAATGATATATTTATAGATATGTAAAATGAGTCATATTTATAATTTATTTCTTCTTTAATTAATTTATACTCAATTATAACTTTCTTTAGTATCCAATAAGATACTTCAGAAAGCATTTTACTTTCTTCTATCTCTTTTAAGAATTCATTGGGATAAATTAAGCCTTTTTTTGTATTTAGCCTTAATAATGCTTCAAATCCAACTAAAGTTTCTAATTTAGGATTTATTATAGGCTGATAATGTAACATATATTGATTTTTTTTCATTCTAATATTTATTTTATTCTTTATTCTAAAAATTTTTATTTTAGGATATATATTTTTTACATATATGAATAGTAAAAGTAATAATGTGAAACTAAACATAAATTTTATTATTTCTGGATATGAATTTGGATTAACATAAATTTTCATAAAATGTTTTCCATAAATTTTTTCTATATGATTTTCCTTTGAATTAATACTTTTCAATAAAATCTCATTAATATTAGCTATAATATCTTCATTTTTATTATTAGCTGCTATATATATAGGTCCATCATTATATTCATATATTTTATTAAATTTTTTGTATTTTTCATCATGACTGCTAGTTAAAATTAAATTTGCTTCATTATTGTTAATTAACTTTTTAGCTTCATAATCATTGCTAACTAATTCTAATTTGAAATTTATATTTAAATTTTCCAAAGATTTAATTAACCATTCAACTTCAAATACGTCTTCTACTACTACAATGTTAACCTCCTCTAAATTTTTTAAATCACTATATTTAACATCATTTTTTGAATATAATCTTTGGCTATTAAAACCTATATAATATTGAGAGTACAAAACATTATTTTTTTCTTTTTCAATATAAGGAATACCCATTAATAAATCTAATTCACCATCTTTTAATTTTTTTAGATTATTAGAAAAATTATCTACTTCAGTATCAAACTCAATATTTAATTCATTTCCTATAAATTGAGTAATTTCATTATAATAACCACTTACTTTTCCTTCTTTATTTTCTGATAAATATGGATTTAAAGCATTTGACCCAATTTTATAAACTTTCTTATCTTCAATTTCTGCATCTTTTCTTTCATATGCTAATAATTCAGTAGAAAGAATGTAAAATGTCAAAAATAATACAATAATAAATTTATCTGTTTTTTTCTTCTTTATATTTTCCATCTTTTTACCTTTCTTGATTTAAATAAACCCATATTCTAAAATAAATATAATATTTAAACTTTATTTATATTATTTTTAAGCATCTATTTAATAACTATATAATTAATTTTATAAACAAATTTAGAATACTTATACTTCTTTCATACAATATAAGTATCGAATATTTTTTATATATTCTTAAATATTTTTTTGTATTTTTTAATTAAATATTATTTTATTTAATATGCATTCATTTATAAAGGAATAGATGTTAATATATTGAAATTAAAAAAGGCTCTTGCTTTTACTATTTTAGTTCTTTTGCAATGCCCTTTTCTATAGAATTAATTTATTAAATTTATAAATCTATTATCACTTCTTACTGGATCAAAATCTACTTCTTCTCTTGCATGATTTTTTATAGATTCATCTAACTTTATAGCTTCACTAAGATATTTTATTGTATTATCTGCATCTCCTCTTCTTCCATAACAAGACGCTATTCCGTAATATGACCATACATATTTCTCTACGTCTAAAGCTTTATTATAAAAAACTATTGCTTCATCTAATTTTTCATAAAGTTCATATGTAAGGGCTTTATTAAATAGTGCATAACCATACTCTGGTTGTATTTCTAAAGCTTTATCTATGTCTCTCATACCTTCTTCATAATTACCATTATAAGCCTTTGCTATTCCTCTAATATTATAACCTTTATAACTTTCAGGAAATTCATTTATTAATAAATTTGATTTTTCTATAGCTTCATCATATCTATTTTCAAAAAACAAATCATATGCTACTTTATACAATTCCTCCTCTTTTTCAGATTCAACTTTTGATATATCGTTGTTGTTTTCATCTATACTACTTTCAACTTTTATATTACTTTTATTATTATAATTTTCTTTTGAACGCTCACCACACCCTGTCAACAAAATTACAAAAGACATCATTAAAAATATTTTACTTCTCTTATTTTTCATGTTTTCTACCTTTCATCCACTTTTAAATACAAATAAAATGTGCCAATTCATCTATAGGAGAGGTTTCAACCTTGCACAACTACATTGTGATATATTATTTTCTAATTTTCAATTTATTTCAAATAATAAATTAGAACTTGAAAATTCCAGCTTGTTTTCCTATATTAAATTATATCATAATGATATTATAGATAGAATTTAATTTTATTCTTAAACTTTTCTTTAAAAATGTATAACCTCTTTTATTTGTAATGATTTATAATATATATGATTAAACATAAAAAGAGATTAATTTAAAATTTATAAATTAATCTCTTTTTATATTTATTTTATCTTAAGCAAAACCAAGTAATGAACCTATTTGGAATACAAATACTGCTCCAAGCCATCCTATAAAGAATGTATATACTGCAGTAAATAGTGTCCATTTCCATGAGTTTGTCTCTCTTCTAATTGCACCTAATGCAACTAAACATGGAGTATATAAAAGTGACATAACCATAAATGACATTGCTGATAATGGAGTAAATATTGATTGAATCGAAGATACTAATGCTGGTCCTTCTTCTACACCTGCATATATTAATCCCATAGTTCCTATGACTGTTTCTTTTGCAAGTATTCCTGTAACTAATGAAACACCTGCTTGCCATGTTCCAAAACCTGCTGGCTTAAATATTGGTGCAACAAATGAACCTATCATTCCAAGTAGTGAGTCTTCGCTATTTGGTTCTACTCCCATTGGTAAATATGATAATGCCCATAACACTACCATTATTGGTAATATAATTTTTCCTGCTTTTTTAATAAATGCACCTGCTTTGTCCCACATTAACATAAATACATTTCTTAAAGATGGAATTTTATAACTTGGAAGTTCCATTACAAAGTAAGATGGTTCTCCCTTAAATAAAGTTTTACTAAATATTTTACCCATAATAAGTGCTACTATTAAACCTAATGCATAAAGCGAAAATAGTATTAATGCTTGATTCTTTTTAAAGAAAGCACTAATGAATAACATATAAATTGGTAATCTTGCTCCACAAGATATAAATGGATTTATAAGAATTGCAATCATTCTATCTTTCTTGTTTTCAAGTGTTCTTGTTGCCATTATTCCTGGAACATTACAACCTATACTTACAAGCATTGATACGAAAGTTTTACCATGTAAACCTAAAGATCTCATTAATTTATCCATAACATATGCCGCTCTTGCCATATATCCACTGTCTTCTAATAAGCCTATTAAGAAATACATAACCATGATTAAGGGTAAGAATGCAATTACTGCTGCAAGCCCACCAAATATAGCTTTTTCAACAAAAGTTTGAATTACCATCGGTGCTCCTACTGTAGCTAAATATCCACTAATAGATTCACCTAATCCATTTATAAATCCATCTACAGCATCCTGTATTCCTGCTCCAACAATAAAAGTTATTTGATATAAAACAAACATAATAGCTGCAAAAATAGGTAATCCTAAAAATTTATTTGTCACAACTTTATCTATTTTATCTGTAAATGTATCTTCATTCTTTTCTTTTCTCTTAACAGTATCTGATACTATTTCTGATATAACAGAGTACCTTTCATTTACTATTGCCATTTCTGGTTCAAATCCAACTTTAGATTCTATTTCTTTATAGCATCCTTCTAATTGTCTTTTTAAATTAATATTTTTATCAACTTCTAATTCTTCTTTCATATGACTATCATTTTCTAAAAGTTTTAAAGCTGCCCATTTTGAAGAAATAGATTTATTCTTAACACTCTTTTCTATAATTCTAGCAAGACTTTCTATTTCTTTATTAATGTCTTCGCCATAATTTATATTTACATTTGCCTTTTCTATATCATCACTTATACTAGCTTCTATAAGTTCTTTTATTCCTTTTTGCTTTAATGCCACTGTTGGAATAACTTTAACGCCTAATTTGCTAGAAAGTTCTTTTATTTTTATCATAATTTCTTTATTTTCAGCTTCATCCATCATATTTAATGCTATAACAACTTTAGCTCCCATTTCTATTAGCTGAAGAGTTAAATATAAATTTCTTTCTATATTAGTAGCATCAATTACGTTTATTACCACGTCTGGTTTATCATTTACAATATAATTCCTAGCTATAACTTCATCTTCTGAATATGCACCTAAACTATAAGTTCCTGGTAAATCTATAATTTTATATTCATTTCCATTATGCTTTAATATTCCTTCTTTTTTTTCTACTGTAACTCCTGGCCAATTTCCTACATGTTGTCTAGCCTTAGTCAAGATATTAAACAAACTTGTTTTTCCGCAGTTTGGATTACCTGCTAATGCAATTGTTCTCATTTTCTTCCCCCTTGAATTTGAAAGTCATTATCATCACTTTCCTATAATTATGTCTTCTTTTAAACAGCTATTAAAACATTTCTAGCTATATTATTATCTAATGCAAATCTGCTTTCCTTAATTGAAATAATTAAACTTCTACCATCATTTTTTACAATTTTAATTTTATTTCCTGATACAATACCAAGTTCTCCTAATCTTTTGTTTAACCCTTCCTTCATAGAAACTGATTTTACCTCAACTATATTTCCTTCATGAGCCAAATTCATTGGTATTAACATAACATCACCTCTTATTCTCCACTAATTACTTTAGCCTCATTTTTTCTAAGAGTTAACTTATATCCTCTTACTAAAACTTCTAATGGATCGCCCATTGGTGCTTTACCTGTAACTTCAATTTCAACACCTGGAGTAATACCCATATCTAGTAATTTTCTTCTTACTGCACTATCTCTTTCAATATTTTTTACTTTTATCTTATCTCCAATATTTAGTTTATCTAATGTATTCATAATTTTACCTCCCATTTTATACATTGTTTATAATGACTTGTTTAATAACTTTATTCCCTTTTCTGTTATCTCCCAATCAATTTTATCATTTAGTTTTTTAGTACTACATCCACAAGTACATTTTTCACACATAGTCCTATCACAAGTTATTTTTTTTATGTAACCCATACTTATTAATCTTGATTTTAAATCATCTATAATAGGTTCTGGAATAGATAATCCTTTAGATATTGCTTTAGTCGAAAAATTTCCTTCTTTATGGAGAAATTCTAATACCTTATATAACACATTTGCACCTCTTTTCTCCTCAATAGTTAAATTATATTTTTATTTCCATATTTAAACTACAAAATTATATTATCATATTTATTTTTTAATTGCAAGTGATTATCAATAATATTTATTTATCATTTTCAAAAGACTTCATTTATCAATCTGGAATCATTCTATATATCTTGTTAAACAATAAATTTTCTCCTATCTATAATTTATAGGCTTCCAAGCTCAAATTCAAAGTAATGTCTTTCTCAAATAATACTATTAAGCCTACAGTTTATTCTATTATCATGTTGAGAACCAATTAAAAAGTAAGATTGAATAGTGATAGTGAATAGAATAATTTTTAAAGTTACAAACTTTTATATAATAAAAAAACAGTTTAAATAAAATGCAATTTTAAACATTTATTTAAACTGCTTTATATATTTTTTATAAAATTATAAATTTATAGTTTTATCATCAATTTCAGCTTTTATATCTTTTATAAATTCATCTAGGTTTTTAGAACCTTCATCTCCATTTTTTCTACTTCTAAGAGAAATATTGTTACCTTCTTCCTCTTTTTCACCTATAACAATCATATAAGGTATTCTTTCATTTCTAGCTTCTCTAATCTTATAGCCTATCTTTTCATCTCTATTATCTATAGCTACTCTTATATTATTATCTTTTAAAGCTTTTACTATTTCTTCTGAATACTCATTAAATTTATTTGATATAGGTAATACTTTAACTTGAACTGGAGCTAACCATACTGGGAATTTTCCCGCAAAGTGTTCTATTAAAATTCCTATAAATCTTTCAATACTTCCAAGAACAACTCTGTGAATAACTATAGGTCTATGTTTTTCTCCATCACTACCTATATAGCTAAGTTCAAATCTTTGAGGAAGTTGAAAATCTAATTGAATAGTTCCACATTGCCAAGTTCTTCCTAAACTATCTTCAAGATGAAAATCTATCTTAGGTCCATAAAAAGCACCATCACCTTCATTTATTTTATACTCAATCTTTTCTTCGTTTAATGCTTCACTTAAAGAAGCCTCTGCAAGATTCCATTCTTTATCACTACCCATAGAATTTTCAGGTCTTGTTGAAAGTTCCACATTATATTTAAATCCAAACTGAGAATAAACTTTATCAATAAGTCTTATAACATCTTTAATTTCTGACTTTATTTGTTCAGGCAACATAAATATATGTGCATCATCTTGTGTAAAAGCTCTAACCCTCATAAGTCCATGAAGTGCACCTGAAAGCTCATGTCTATGAACTCTTCCAAGTTCAGCAACTCTCAATGGTAAATCTCTATATGAATGTGATTCAGATTTATAAACAAGCATTCCCCCTGGACAATTCATAGGTTTTAATGCAAATTCTTCATCATCTATTTTAGAAGTATACATATTTTCTTTATAATGATACCAATGTCCTGAAGTTTCCCAAAGTTTTTTATTAAGCATTATAGGTGTTTCTATTTCAACATAATTATTTTCCTTGTGAACTTGTCTCCAAAAATCTATTAAAGTATTTTTTAAAACAACACCATTTGGTAAGAAAAATGGAAATCCTGGGCCTTCATCCATAACTGTAAATATTTTAAGTTCTTTTCCAAGTTTTCTATGATCTCTTTTTTTAGCTTCTTCTAAATTTTTTAAATATTTTTCTAATGATTTTTTATCTTCAAATGCAGTACCATAAATTCTTTGTAGCATTTTATTTTTTTCGCTACCTCTCCAATAGGCTCCTGCCACACTTAAAAGTTTAAATGCTTTTATATATTTTGTTGAAGGTATATGCGGTCCTCTACAAAGATCAATAAAATCTCCTTGTTTATATAAAGATATATTTTGACCTTCTTCTAAATCTTCTATAAGCTCTATTTTATATGGTTCTACTTTGTTTCTCATAAGATTTAATGCTTCTTCTCTTGAAACATCAATTCTTTCAAATTTTAAATCTTCATCTATTATTTTGTTCATTTCTAATTCTATTTTTTCTAAATCTTCTTCTGAAAAAGTTTCATTTGCATCAAAATCATAATAAAATCCATTAGCAATAGATGGTCCTATAGCTAATTTTGCATCATTATAAAGTCTTTTCACAGCTTGTGCCATAACGTGAGTTGTTGAATGTCTTAAAACATCAATTGCTTCTTCATCTTCATAAGTTAAAATTTCAACTTTATCGTCATTTTTTAATAAATAACTTAAATCAACTAATATTTCATTTACTCTTCCCACTATAGCATTCTTTGCAAGCTTATTACTGATTGACTTTGCAAGATCGTATATACTCATATTTTCTTCTATTTCTTTTATTGAATTATCTTTAAGTTTTATATTAATATTTTTCATAAAATTCTCCTCCAATATACTATTTTTTTAAATTACTTTAATTTTAAAATTCACATTCTTTTGTTGATTATGAATTTTCTTTTTCCAATATTTTGTTTAATATTATTTATTTGATTCCATGTATTTTAAAACATTATATTAAAAACTAGTTTTTCTTTAACTTTTAAAAATTAAAAAATTAAATTAAATCATATAAAATTCCAAATTTGAGTATAAAAAAAACATCCATCCCGATCTTGGGACGAATGTTACACTTCGTGGTTCCACCCAAATTGAATTTTAAATTCAATTCTTCTCATCTTAATAACGGCATCTAACCGATGGCATTTCACTAAACAGTTACTAAACCATAGCTCCAGGGTAGTTTTCTTATAGACATATTTAGAAATACTCTCAGCTAATAATATTTCTTCTCTTTAAACTGTACTCTACAATACTCTTCCTATCATAGCATATTTAATCTTAAATTTAATAAATCTTTGTGCACAAAGTTAAGTATAGATAAATCGCAATTACTCATCTATATTTTTAGTTATATTACCATAATAAAATTAATTTGTAAATATGTTACCGCATTTTTTTATAAAAATTTAGCTATTTTCTAAAATTTTTTTACATTTTTATAGTTTTCTAAGCTAAAGTTTTAATTTATACATTTATCATTTAATAATCTTAAATTTGTATTTAATTTCTAGTTTTTTATTTAAAACCAGTTGAAAATTTAAAAGTAATATATTTAAATGTCGCTAGGCAAGAATGAATTCTCTACTACAAAGGTTTGGACTTTCAATTTAATTTCTATTTCCTTCGTAGCGGAGACTTTAGTCTTGACGGTAATGTATCCTTGCTAAATTTTATTGGTTTTATCTTTAAATATACTAATCAACAAGAGGGACAGACATATCATAGGCTAATTATCTTTTTATAATTAATAACCATTTAAAGAGAGATATTTATCACGACAAGTAGAGTCAGTCCCTAACAGATCACAAATTGAAAATAATATGTACAAGTAACGTTTTGCAAGAATGAATTCTCGCCTACATAGATTGATACAATTTCGCCTTTTTCCCTCGTAGCTGAGGTTTTAGTCTTGGCGGTAATGTATCCTTGCTAGATTTTATTAGTTTTATCTTTAAATATACTAATCAACAAGAGGGACAGACATATCATAGGCTGATTATCTTTTTATAATTAATAACCATTTTAAGAGATATATTTATCACGACAAGTAGAGTCAGTCACTAACAGATTACAAATTGAAAATAATATGTACAAGTAACGTTTTGCAAGAATGAATTCTTGCCTACATAGATTGATACAATTTCGCCTTTTTCCCTCGTAGCTGAGGTTTTAACCTTGGCTATCTTTGATTTGAATTTAAATATTTCTAGTAAAAATTAAATTTTCATCATTACTTAACTCTACGTTTAAAACATATTCATCTTCATTAAATTTTTTTATTTCATTTAATTTATCTATTTTATTTTGAATAATATATCTAGTCATTTTCCCTCTTGCTTTTTTAGAATACATACTTATAGATTTTAATTTTCCATTTTTATTCTCTTTAAAATCAATATTTATAACTTTAAATTTACTATTTATTTCTTTTAAATTTAAAACTTTACTATATTCACTAGATGCTAAATTAATTAAAATTTTGTCTCCACTACTTTTACCTATATCATCTATTATGTACTCTGTTAGTGATTCTCTCCAATAGCCATATAAATTATCAGCTAAATTATTTTTAAGTTTTGTACCCATTTCTAATCTATATTCCTTAATCTTATCTAAAGGTCTAATTATTCCATATAGTCCTGATAATATTCTCAAATTATCTTGTGAAAAATCAATATCTTCCCCTTTTAGATTATCAGCTTCTAATCCCTTATATAGTTCTCCATTAAAAGCTAGTATTCCATACATTTCTTTAACATTCTCATCATAAAACTTTTCATATCTATAATAATTTGTTTTTGCTAAATTTAAAGACATATTCATTAAAGTGGCTAATTCATCTATTGTATAATTTTTAAGTATCTCTATAATTTCCTTTGTTTTCTTATGAAAAATCAACTCAGAATTATCTATTTTTAAATCTATAAAATCCTCCCTAAAAGTTTTAGCTGGAGATATAATTGTTATCATAAAATCACCTTATTTCTAATTAAAATTTCAATTTAATTTTATCACATCTCTTTACAAATAGTAAATATTATTGGATAATAATTATTAAAGATGTGTTTTATTTTTAAGAATAAATATAAATTTTTATCAAATACTTTTATAGGTGAATTTAAAACCCTATATAATATAAATATATAAAGAAATGAGGATTTTTAAAATGGATAATTTAAATTTAACTGAAGGAATTAAAGCTCCTGACTTTTCATTAATAGGATCTGATAAAAAAGAACATAAATTAAGTGATTACTTAGGAAAGAAAGTAATATTATATTTCTATCCAAGAGACAATACACCTGGATGTACTAAAGAAGCTATAGCTTTTAAAGATTCATTTCAAGAGTTTATTGACAAGAACACAATTATTCTTGGTGTAAGTCGTGATTCACTTGCATCTCATGATAAATTTATAACTAAACATGAACTTCCTTTTATTTTACTTTCTGATGAAAATGAAGAAGTGTGTAAATTATATGATGTTCTAAAAGAAAAGAATTTATATGGTAAAAAATCTATAGGTATAGAAAGAAGTACATTTATAATTAACGAAGAAGGAATTATATGTAAAATTTACAGAAAAGTAAAAGTTGCTAATCATATCGAAACTATTAAATGTGATTTATAAAATTTAAGTTTTTAAATTAAAACCGGGGCTTTAACCCCGGTATTCTATTTTTAATTTATATATAGACTTCTTTTCTTATTTTAATTCACTCATTAGTTTTGTATACACTGTATCATATTTACTTCTTTCAATTTCACTAAGCCCTGAGTTTAAAAATTCTATATAATCATCAAAATCCTGTTCAATATATAAATCAGGCTCTGTATGGACTTCTTCATTTACAGTACCATCACTATTTATTCCAAATGTATGTGAAATTTGTATGGGTATCTTGCTATTTGGAAGCATTGTTGATATTGGTGTTGTTCCTAGACCATCTCCACCAGTAGTAATTCCTACAATCTTTGCAAACTTAGTGTTTTTAATTATATCTACAAAGTGTTCTGATGCAGAATAAACACTATCATCAACTAATACATAGATATCTCCCTTGAATTTTATTGAATCTTCATGTGGCATAATAATTTCAGGTTGCTTAAATATTCTAAAATCATCTAAGTTATAACTATTTTTGGGAAGCTGAGATTTATCTATTTCTTCCTGTTTTGTCATATCATAATCTATTTTTGAAAAGAAATTTTTCTCCATAAATTCTGTATTTTTATAACAATCATATACGTATTTAGATATAATCTTATCAGTTAAAATTGAAATTAGAAAATTCCCATATCCATTGTTTCCACCACAATTACCTCTAATATCTATAACAATATTATCTATATTTTTACATTTTTGTAGCAGAAAATCTTTTATAATAAGTTCATCAGTCTCCATATATTCAGTAGCAAAACTTCTAATTTTTATATATGCTGTTTTTTCATTGCTTGTAATATTTGTATAAACATTAGCAGCTTTTAAAGAATTAAAATATTCTTCACTATACCATCTTATTGCATCTTCATTTGTTAATTCATAGTTAATTTTCCCTTTAAATCTTCTTCCATTAAATTCAAATTCAATATTATCTATATGATTATGTTTATTCAAAGTTGTTTGATCAAAAGTATAATATAAATTTCTTTTGTAATCTTTTAGTAAATAATATGTTTCTTTATTATTTTGCAAATAATCACTAACACTTTTACCATTAAATTTTGTAATAATACTTCCTTTGGGTATATCTTTATTTTTTGACTTAATAACAACATATTTTCCCTGAACATATTTCCACTTTATACTTGGAATATATAGTATTTTTAAATACTCTTCTTTCCAATAATTAAGCTTTTCTAATGCATTTTTTTCTATTAAATTATTACAATCCAAGCATACATTGCTATGAGCATTTTGTAAAAACATCATTGTACTGCTTACATTCTTTATAAATTCAGCATCATTTCTAGATTTTGAAATCTTTTTAATAAATTTTTCTTTTGAATCTAAAAAATTATAATTTAATGTTTTTTCTTTCACTTCAAAATATGGATAATTATCTTCTAAAAAATTTAATAAATATACTGCATCTTCTTTATAAGTTTTATATTGATTGTATCTTTTAACTCCATAGAATCCACCTACAATTACAAATATGCAAATAAGTATTGCAAAACTTTTCTTAACTCTCCCCCTCATAAACCTCTCCCCCTCAAGTTTTTGAACAATTAACAATTAAAATTTTATTTACATTTTTAAGTAATCTTATTATTTATTTTAATTCACTCATTAGTTTTCTATATACTGTATCATATTTACTTCTTTCAATTTCACTAAGCCCTGAGTTTAAAAATTCTATATAATCATTAAAATCCTGTTCAATATATAAATCAGACTCTGTATGAACTTCTTCATCTATTCTACCATCACTATTTACTCCAAGCGTAGATGCAATTTGAACAGGTAATTTACTATTTGGAAGAAATGTTGATATAGGTTCTGGTCCTAAACCATCTCCACCAGTAGTAATTCCTACAATCTTTGCAGACTTAGTTTTTTTAATCATATTAGTAAAATATTCTGATGCAGAATAAACATTATCATCAACTAATACATAGATGTAACCCTTAAATTTTATTGAATCTTCATGTGGCATAATAATACGAGATTGCTTAAATATTCTATACTTTTCCAAATTATAATTATTTTCTGGAAGCTGTGATTTATCTATCTCATTTTCATTAAAAATTGTATAATCTACTTTTGAAAAATAATTTTCATCCATAAACTTTGTATTTTTATAACATTGGTAAAAAGTATTTTCTATATTCCTATCAGTTAAAATTGAAATTAAAAATTCTCCATATGAATTACTTCCACCAGAATTCCTTCTAATATCTATAACAATATTATCTACATTTTCACATTCTTTTAGCAGAAAATTCTTTAAACTCAATTTATCATTTTCCATATATTCAGTAGAAAAACTTTTAATTTTTACATATGCTGTTTTCCCATTATTTACAATATCTGTATCAATATTAATTCCACTTGAATTTACTCCAAAATTATTAGAAAATCCTCCAGAATACCATTTTAGTAAATCATCATTTATCAATTCATAATTAATTCTTCTGTTAAACTTTTTCCCATTATATTCAAATTCAATATTATCTCTAAAATTATCTAATTTAAAACTACCATCTTCTGAAGTATAATATAAATTTCTTTTATAATCCTTTAATAAATAATATTTATCTTTATTATTTTTTAAGTAATCACTAACGCTTTTACCGTTAAATTTTGTAATAATACTACCTTTGGGTATATCTTTATTTTTTGACTTAATAATAACATATTTTCCTTTAATATATTTCCATTTAGCATCAGGAATATATATGTTTTTTAACAGTTTTTCATTCCAATATCTAGTCTTTTCTAATGCATCTTTATCATTACTTTCTTTTAGAATATCTGAATTACAACCTATGCGGCTATGAGCATTTTGTAAAAACATCATTGTACTACTTACATTTTTTATAAATTCAGCATCATTTCTAGATTTTGAAATCTTTTTAATAAATTTTTCTTTTGAATCTAAAAAATTATAATTTAATGTTTTTTCTTTCACTTCAAAATATGGATAATTATCTTCTAAAAAATTTAATAAATATACTGCATCTTCTTTATAAGTTTTATATTGATTGTATCTTTTAACTCCATAGAATCCACCTACAATTACAAAGATGCAAATAAGTATTGCAAAACTTTTCTTAACTTTTCCCCTCATTAAATACCTCCTAAGTTGTTTAAGTACTTTGTACTTAAATAACATCTACAATAATTTATTTGTATACTAAATAAAATTACCATAGTACTTTATCATAAAAAATATCATACCCTGTAATACATATAACAATGATTATATTTGATTTGAATTTATACTTAAGCATTTCAACACATTTATATGTTTTCCCTTTCTTTATCCTGACTTAATTTTTAAAATTTATATTAACTTTATAAGAACTAATAATTCTAAAGATCAACTTGGAACCCTATATTTGATTTGATTTTACTTATATAAAGTTGAAATGTTACTTTTAAATAATAACGTAGTTTTGCAAGGTTAAAACCTCGCCTACATAGATTAATACAATTTCTCTTTTTTCTTTCGTATATGAGGTTTTAACTTTTAAGGCCTTTAATTCGAATATAAGTTTTAAAAATAATTTATATATATAACGTTTTGCAAGAATGAATTCCCGCCTACAAAGGTTGGGACTTTTAATTTAATTTCTATTTCCTTCGTAGCTGAGACTTTAGTCTTTTCAGTCTTTGATACGTATATAAATTTACAGTTAATATATTTAAATGACATTTTGCAAGGTTAAAACCTCGCCTACATAGATTAATACAATTTATCTTTTTTCATTCGTAGTTGAGATTTTAATCTTGGTAGTATTTAATTTGGATGCAAAAAAAGAACTCCTAAGAATTAATTCTTAGGAGTATTTTTTATAATTTTAAACATTAATTTCAGATTTTTCACCTAAAAGCTCTTTGTTGTTTTCTAATATAGGATTAACATATTCATTCATAAAGTCTTCTACTTGTCCTGGTGCTCTTCCTATAAAGTTTTTAGGATCTATTATTGATAATATTTCTTCTTTTGATAGAGGGAATGCATTGTCATTTATGATTCTTTCAATTAAATCATTACTTTCCCCTTCTTCTTTAACTCTTCTAGCTGCATCCATAGAGTGTATTCTTATTCTTTCATGTAATTCTTGTCTATCTCCACCTCTTTTTACAGCTTCCATTAATATGTTTTCAGTAGCCATAAATGGTAATTCACTATTTACATGTGATGCTATAACCTTTGGATATACAACCATATTTTCACTTACATTTAAATATAAATTTAACACTCCATCTAATGCTAAAAATGCTTCTGATACAGCAATTCTCTTATTAGCAGAGTCATCTAAAGTTCTTTCAAACCATTGTGTTCCTGCTGTTATTGCAGGATTTAAAGAATTAACTATTATATATCTTGCAAGCGCTCCTATTCTTTCACTTCTCATAGGATTTCTCTTGTAAGCCATAGCTGAAGATCCTATTTGATTTTTTTCAAAAGGTTCTTCCATTTCTTTCATATTTTGAAGTATTCTTAAGTCATTACTAAACTTATATGCACTTTGTGCAATTTCTGATAATGTATTTAATATTATAGAATCTACTTTTCTTGAATATGTTTGACCTGTCACAGGGAAAGATTTTTTAAAGCCCATTTTTTCACAAACCATTTTATCAAGTTCTTTAACTTTTGATTCATCATTGTTAAATAACGCCATAAAACTTGCTTGTGTTCCTGTTGTACCTTTAACACCTCTAAATTTCATACTATCTATTACGAAATCTAAATTTTCAAGATCCATAACAAGCTCATTCATCCAAAGTGTAGCTCTTTTTCCTACTGTTGTAAGTTGAGCTGGTTGTAAATGCGTAAATCCTAATGTAGGCATATCTTTATAGTTTAAAGCAAATCTTCCTAAATTATTTATAACATTTATAACTTTTTTTCTTATTAATAATAAAGCTTCTCTCATTACTATAAGGTCTGTATTATCACCTACATAACAACTTGTTGCACCTAAATGAATTATACCCTTTGCACTTGGTGCAGCAAGTCCATAAGCATATACATGACTCATTACATCATGTCTTATTTCTTTTTCTTTCTTTTCTGCTGCTTCAAAATCTATATTATCTATATTTGCTCTAAGTTCTTCAACTTGCTCTTTTGTTATATTTATTCCTAATTCATTTTCAGCTTCAGCAAGTGCAACCCAAAGTTTTCTCCAAGTTCTAAATTTCATATCATCTGAAAATATGTAAGACATCTCTTTTGATGAATATCTCTTATTAAATGGTGAGTTATATAAATTTCTCATATCTTCCTCCGTAAATTAACTAGTTTTTATTGTTTATATTTCATATTATAGCATATGTTTATCAAAAAAGTAATACTAATTTTCGTGTTTTTAGTTTTTTATTGAATTTTTAAATCACTTATTTTATATTGTTCTAAATTCTATATTTTATTTATAATATAGGGTTCCGAGTTCAAATTTAAAATAATGTCTTTCTCAAATGATACTACTAATCTTATAGTTTATTCTATTATAATGTCTGGAACCAATTAACAATTAACAGTTAGCAATTAACAATGATGGTTAATATTATTCACTTTGTTCTTAATATTTATGAATAGAATTCCATAAAAACTATGTTTTTATATTGTTTTCAAACTAATTTGCTTAGCAAATTATCATAAAAATTGATTTATAAAATCTTATTAATTTATGTTTTATTTATACTTCAAATAAAATTAATATAATATTTATCCATAAAAGTTAATTTTGAAAAGTAAATTCCACATTATAATATTCTTACTAATCATAGTTTTAATATTTAATTTTATAAAGTTCTAATAATATCTAATATATCATATATTTTCTATAAGATATATAAAAAAAATATATGGGGGGTAAAACATATGTATCATCTAAATTTATTGGACAAAATCTCTTTGATTCTTGTTATAATAGGTGGAATTAACTGGGGACTACTAGGAATACTTAATTTTAACTTAATAACTACTATTTTTTCAGTTTTCCCTGAAACAACAGGAATGATTTTATCTAGATTTGTTTACATTATAGTTGGACTAGCTGCTGCTAATTTAATAAAGCTTATAGTTACTTGTATAGGTGGAAAAAATTCTTTTTCTAAAGAACTATAAAATAAAAAATAAGTCTAATGATAAATTAGACTTATTTTTTATCACTTCATATTATCTACTAAATTGCTTATCCATAACTTTGATTTAAATCTTTTATAACCAAAAACTACTTTAACAAACTCTTGAATATATACTAACGCCACTACTATATATATAGGAAGCTTTAATACCATAGAACCAATTATTGCTAACGGAACTCCAATTATCCATATACCACTCATTTCAATAATAAATGAACGTTTTATATCTCCACCACTTCTTAAAATTCCAACTATTATAACACTTGTAAGCATTCTAAATGGAGTTATAAATGCAAATATTTTAAGTATAACTTTAGCATCATGTATTATATTTGGTGACACTTTATACATAGAAACTATAATATTTGAACTTATAAAAAGTAATGCTCCAGTTATACATCCTATAATGAATGTTATTTTTATAAATTTCATACCATATATTTGTGCTTTTTCTTCATTTCCGCGACCTATTTCATTTCCAAGCATTACAGAACAAGCATTAGCTAAACCAAAACCAGCTACTATAAATATATTTTGTACAGTGTTGGCTATTTGATACGTTGCAACTGCATCTGTGCTTATGTATGCATATATTACAGCATATATAGTCATTCCAATTGACCATAATATTTCATTTACAACTACTGGTGAAATTGTTTTTATAACAGTTTTGAAAAATTCTTTACTAAAAGATAAAAATTCTGATACTTTTCCAGCTATTGCATTTTTCCTTTTATAAGTGATTATTATTACAAGTGCCATTTCTACAATTCTAGCAATTAATGTAGCTATTGCTGCACCTTCTATTCCTAACTTTGGAAAACCTCCAATTCCAAATATTAAAAAAGCATTCAATACCGTATTACAAGCAAGTGCTATAGCACTTGTTATCATTGGCAGCTTAGCTTCACCAATCCCTCTACAAGAAAATGAAAAAGCATAACTTATTGCAGTAATAATATAACTAAAACCTACTATTCTAAGATAATTTCCACCAAGTTCTATAACTTTTAGATCATTAGTAAAAAATTTCATTACAAAATTCGGAGTAAAGGACGCAAATATATTAAATATAAGACCTGAAGCACAACCTAAAACTAAACATATACCCAAAACTTTTCTTACGTTTTCCTTATCTTTTTTACCCCAAAATTGAGCTGTAAATATAGAACATCCACTATTTACACCAAATATAACTAATGAAAATATAAAATAGAATTGATTAGCAAGTCCTACTGCGGCAATCTCATTTGCGCCCAATCTTCCTATCATAATAGTGTCTACCATATTTAAAGATGATGATATTAAGTTTTGTATCATTACAGGTATTGCAATTGTAATCATTTTTTTATAAAACTTTGTGTCATATTTTAAATTATTCTCCATTTAAGTCCCCCTTTAAATAAACAATTTTCAAATTTTTAATTTTTTTTAGTTTTTTAATTCACTATATTGAATATTATCATATATTTTTTTTCACTACTATATAATAGTTTACACAAAACTGAACATCTTTTTATGTAACTATAAAAACTTAGTATTTTCAATACTTATACATATTTCTTTTAAAAGTAAATTTTCTATTAACATAAAAATAAAGCCAACTTCATACTATAATGAAATTGACTTTATTTTTATGTTAATTTAATTATATTTGTTATTGAAGTTTGCTTAATTCAACTGCAAGTCTTGCTCCAACTTTTGCATTGTTATAAACTAATTCTATATTAGCATCTAAGCTCTTTCCTTTAGTTATATCTTTTACTTTTGATAATAAGAATGGAGTTGACTCTTTTCCTCTTATACCTTTTTCATCAGCTTCTTTAACTGCATTTTCTATAGCAGTTGTTATTTCATCATAATCCATTGCAAATTCACTTGGAATTGGATTTGCAACTACTGCTCCACCTTTTAAGTCTAAATCCCATTTAGCTTTTAATGCACTAGCAAGTTCTTCTTCAGACTCAACTTTATAATCAACTTTGAATCCAGATTTTATTGTATAGAATGCTGGTAATTCTGCTGTTTTAAATCCAACTACTGGCACACCATGAGTTTCTAAGTACTCTAATGTTAAACCAATATCTAATATAGATTTACATCCTGCACATACTACTGCTACATTTGTTTTTGCAAGTTCTTCAAGATCTGCTGATATATCAAATGTTTCCTCAGCACCTCTATGTACTCCACCAATTCCACCTGTAGCAAATACTTTTATTCCTGCTAAATTTGCTAATATCATAGTTGATGCAACAGTTGTAGCTCCATCAAGTTTTTTGCTTACTATAAATGGTATGTCTCTTCTGCTTGTTTTTATAACATTTTCAGCCTTACCTAAGTATTCTATTTCTTCATTTGTTAATCCAACTTTTAATTTTCCACCAAGTATTGCTATTGTTGCTGGAATTGCTCCATTATCTCTTATTATTTTTTCCACATTTAAAGCTGTTTCAACATTTCTTGGGTATGGCATTCCGTGTGATATAATTGTAGATTCTAATGCTACTACTGGTTTACCTTCCTCTAATGCTTTTTTTACTTCTTCATTTATTTCTAAATACTTTTCTAACATAAAATTACATCTCCTTTAGTATACTATTTACATTTTCTAAATTAATATTTGGATTTATAGTGTTTTCATGACTTATTGCCATTTTTGAACATCCCATAGCAAAATTTATTGTATCTTCTATGGAATAATCTTTTATATAACTATATACAAGACCTGAAACGAATGCGTCTCCTGCTCCATTAGCATTTACAACTTTAGTTTCAGGTGGTTTAACAAATTTTTCAAAACCATCTGCATCATTATAATATATGCCTTCTTCTCCTAAAGATAAAAATACTCTCTTAACTCCTTTTTCTAAAAAGAAATTACTAACTTTTTTAAAATCATCATTTGAGTTAATTTCTATCCCTGATAACATTTCAGCTTCATATCTATTAGGTTTAATAGTATGAAACTTTCCTATTATATCTTTTACTTTTTTACTTTTTTCAGTAGAAACAGTATCTAAAAAGAACTCTGTTTCCTTAAAATTGTTTACAATATAGTCCATAACATCTTTAGGTATATTAGTATCAATCACTGCTACTCTTGAATTTTCTATTATGTTCCTCTTTTGTTTAATAAAATCAATAGACATATTAGAAAGTATATCCATTTCAGATATAGCAAGATGCATATCGTTAGATGAATCTAGTATAGACATATATACTGAAGAGTTATATCCTTTTAACTTTAAACTGTTTTCAAGGTCTATCCCTATATCTCTACATTCATTTAAAATTTTCATTCCATATATATCATCACCGATAGCTGTAATAAGTTTAGTGTTAACACCTAATCTCACTAAATTTTCTGCTATGTTTCTTCCAACTCCACCTAAGGACATTTTTATATTCCCTATATTAGAGTCTTTATATCTTAATTCATTTTGTGATATTCCAACTATATCTACATTTGCGCCACCAATAACTACTGCAAAATCTTCATCACTTACAATATAACCTTTTCCTTTTATATATCCTTTTTTTATCAAGTTTGTTATATGTACTGCTACAGAAGATCTTGTAATTTTTAGAATATCGCTTAATTCATTTTGTGATATAAGTGGATTACTCTTTATTAAATTTAAAATTTCTTCTTCTCTCTTTGTCATATCTTCACCTATATATTTGCTTATTATCTAAACATTTGTTTACGTTGATTTAATAATAACACCTTTCTTTAATAATTTCAACTACTTATTTTATTTTTTATGTATAATTTTAATATATTTACTTTTACTTACATATACTTAGAATATGAACTGGATAATCTATAGGGTTCCAAGTTTAAATTTAAAGTAATGTATTTCTCAAATGATAGTACTAATCTTACACTTTATTCTATTATCATGTTTGGAACCAATTAACAATTAACAGTTAGCAATTAACAATGATGGTTGATATTAATCACTTCGCTTTTAATATCTAAAAATAGAAATATAAAAAACTAGTTTTTATATTATTTTCAACTAATTTGTTATGCAAATTTAATAAAAAATCATTCTTTTAAATTGAGAATCAGTTAACGATGATGGTAAATATCTCTGGGGATTGAAATCCCAGCTAAAATGTTTTATTTGCACTTCACATAATATTTATCCATAAAAAGTTCATTTTGGAGAATAAATTTCCCACTATAATATTCTTACTAACCATGGTTTTAATATTATATATAACTATTACTTTGAATATTTTATAAAATTTATTTTTTATACTGGTATTTAAATAATTTCATTTTTCAATTTAAAATTCTATAGAATAAATTTAATTTTGTTAATATTTTTCTTTACTTTTTATTTAATATTTTTATATTGTTTAATACCTTTAAATATATGTTAATACCTATATTTACTTTAATATAATTTTAATTTTTCCTAAAATTCATGAAATATTTATCGTTTTTATAATCCTACAAATAAATTACTTATATATTTTGTTACTATAGAATTTAAATTCAAATGAATTTTAATAAATAGTCCTTGTTAAATTATTTTTATATTAATATAAAAATTTATCCCTACATATATATATGTAATTATATCTATAATTTTAATTTTTATATTTTACCTAATGACATTAATTTAATTGTATATTGATTATTTTAAATAATTAATATTATTGTATTTTTATAAGTGAACTTGTATTTTTTATAAAAAATAAAATTTTAGCATTTTAAACATATTTTTTTGTTTTTTTAAAAATTTTTATTAGATTTTTTTCTATTTTTTGTTTAAGTTTACTTTAGCTTTTGTTTTCTAGTAAATTTAAATATTATTTATATGTTTTTTACTTTTTTTGTATTTTTAATACCTTGTCATTTTATAATTAATAGCTAAAGAGTTTTCCTTTTACATTTTTCGTCACAAGTTAATATTATTGATAATTAAAAAAATTACCATTATTTTAACTTTTTATACAATATATTAAATTCAAGGTTTTACAAATTAGTTTATTTGCCTTATAATTTTACTTATACATACACTGAAAAATTTTTTAGGTGTTAAATTTGTTATTTTATAATATTAAAGGAGGGTTATTATGGGACTTTTTAGTTTCAAAGGTGGTATTCACCCACCACATGGGAAACATTTAAGCAAAGATACTGCAATTGAAAGCTTACTTCCCAAAAAAGATCTTATTTTTCCTATGAGTCAACATATAGGTGCACCTTGTGAACCTACTGTAAAAAAGGGAGACAGAGTACTTGTAGGTCAAAAAATCGGACAAGCAACAGGATTTGTTTCAGCTCCAATCCACTGTAGTGTATCTGGTACTGTTAAAGACATTAAACCAGTTCTAACTTCTAGTGGAAAAAAAGTAATGTCTGTTATAGTTGAAAACGACAACTTATATGAAAAAGTAGAAGTTACTCCTCATAAGGACTACAAATCACTTTCTAAAGATCAATTATTAGAAATAATAAAAGAAGGTGGTATCGTAGGTCTTGGTGGTGCATGCTTCCCTACTCATGTAAAACTTGCGCCAAAAACTGAAATAGACACAATTATAATAAACGGAGCAGAATGTGAACCTTATTTAACTTGTGACTATCGATTAATGGTTGAGAAACATTCTGAAATAATTGAAGGTTTAGAAATTCTAAAGCATATGTTTCCAAAAGCTAATATTTATATTGGTATTGAGGATAACAAAAGTGATGCAATATCAATTTTCAATTCTGCTTTAGAAGACACTAAAGGTATTGAAGTTAAATCTTTAAAAACTAAATACCCACAAGGTGCTGAAAAACAACTTATATATGCTACAACTAAAAGAATGGTTCCTACTGGAAAACTTCCAGCAGATGTAGGTTGTATAGTTCAAAACCTTGCAACAGTTTATGCTATACGTAATCTTGTTATAGATGGCATGCCATTAACTGAAAGAATTGTAACCGTTACAGGTGAAGCTATTACTACACCAAAAAATTTACTTGTTAAATTTGGTACTTCATTAACAGAATTAATAGATGCTTGTGGTGGTTTCAAACAAGATCCTGTTAAAGTGCTATCTGGTGGTCCAATGATGGGTATGTCTCTTATTTCTTTAGATATTCCTTCTATTAAAGGAACATCTGGAATACTTGCATTGACTAAAGATATGGCTGACTTATCAGAAGAATCTAGTTGTATAAGATGTGGAAGATGTGTAGAGGCTTGCCCTATGTTCCTTACACCTTATAAATTAAACAGCTATGTTTTAAGAGGAGAGTTTGAAGAATTTGAAAAATTAAATGGATTATCTTGTATAGAATGTGGTGCATGTTCTTACATTTGTCCAGCTAAAAGACACTTAACTCAAAGTTGTCGTGAAGGCAAACGTGTAGTAATGAACAATAGAAAGAAAAGTAAATAATTGAGGTGAATAAATATGTCTGAAAAGTTATTTACAGTATCATCATCTCCTCACATTAAGTCTAAAGAATCTGTTAACACTATAATGAGAGATGTTGTTATTGCTTTAATGCCTGCATTAATCGCAGGAGTTATATATTTAGGTATTGGTGCTCTTACAGTTACTGTTACCTGTGTAGTTTCATGTGTACTTTTTGAATATTTATTTCAAAGATTCACAAAAAGACCTATTAAGATTAAAGATTTAAGTGCTGTTGTTACAGGTATACTTTTAGCTTTCAATCTTCCGCCTACAGCTCCACTTTGGATGTGTGTTGTAGGAAGTGCAGTTGCTGTAATTGTTGTTAAAGCCTTTTTTGGTGGAATTGGACAAAATATAGTAAACCCTGCATTACTTGCAAGAGCATTTTTACTATCTGCTTATCCTGGTCATATGACTAATTGGACTTTAGATGGTAAATCAACTGCTACACCACTTGCTATAGCAAAATATGGTGGTGCTTCAATGCCATCACTTACTGATGTATTCCTTGGAAACGTTGGTGGATGTATTGGTGAAATATCAGCACTTGCCTTACTTATAGGATTTGCTTATTTATTATATAGAAGAGTTATAACTTATCATATTCCTGTAGCTTATATAGGAACTACATTAATCCTTACATTAATATTAGGATTTGTAGGAAGAGATGGTTTCTCTGTACAACAAGCTTTTGTTGAATTATTTTCAGGTGGTTTAATGTTAGGTGCAATCTTCATGGCTACTGATTATACTACTTCTCCTATGACTAAAACAGGACAAGTAATCTTTGGAGTGTGTTGTGGTATCTTAACAGCTGTAATACGTATATTTGGTGGATATGCTGAAGGTGTATCTTATTCAATATTAATTATGAACTTATTTGTACCTATAATAGATAAATATGTTAAGCCACGTGCGTTTGGGGAGGTAAAATAAGTGAAAGAGAATTTAAAATTAGGAATAATACTTCTTATAATAGCAGCTACTGCTGGGCTTATATTATCTGTTGCCCATTCAGTTACTATGAAACCTATTTTAGCTAAAGAAAAAGAAGAAAAGGAATCTGCTATGAAATTAGTTCTTCACGAAGCAGAATCATTTGAAACTGTTAAAATAGATGAATCTGAAGAAGTTCTTGGTGCCGAAGCTGGAATGAAAGATGGTAAGAACATCGGCTACTGTATAAATGTATCAAGTAAAGGATACGGTGGTCCTATCAACATGATGGTTGGTATATCAGAAGACGGAAAAATTGAAGGAGTTAAAATTTTATCATTAAGTGAAACTCCTGGTTTAGGTAGTAAAACTCAAGAACCTGAATTTATTGATCAATTTAAAGATAAACAAGCAGCTGAATTATCTGTAGTTAAAGATAATGCATCTTCTGACAATCAAATACAAGCTGTTTCTGGAGCTACTATAAGTTCAACAGCTGTAACAAATGGCGTTAATAATGCAATTAAATTATTTAACGACACTCTGAAAGGAGGCAAATAATTATGAGTAAATTTAATGAAAGATTAAAAACAGGTTTAATTATAGAAAACCCTGTATTTATACAAGTTTTGGCTATGTGCCCTACTCTTGCAACTACTAATAGTGTTAATAATGCAATCGGTATGGGACTTGCAGCAACAGCAGTTCTTATAGGATCAAATGCTGTTATATCATTACTTAGAAAATGTATACCTGATAAAATCAGAATACCAGCATTCATAGTTATTATTGCTAGTTTCGTTACTTTAATTCAATTTTTAGTACAAGGTTATTTACCAGAGTTATACAAATCTCTAGGATTATTTATTCCACTTATAGTTGTTAACTGTATAATTCTTGGAAGAGCTGAAGCTTATGCTTCTAAAAATAAAGTATCAGATTCTATATTCGATGCTATCGGTATGGGTCTTGGATTTACTTTAGCCTTAGTTATATTAGCCTCTGTAAGAGAAATATTAGGAGCTGGAACATTTGCAGGATTTAGAGTTCTACCTAGTTCTTATGAACCAGCAGGAATCATGCTTTTAGCTCCAGGAGCTTTCATGACTTTAGGAATACTATTAGCTGGATTAAATCAATTTAAAATTTCTAAAGCTAAAAAAGCTAAAAATTCTAAATAGAAGTAGAGAGGTGAACGGATTTGGAACTTTTTGCAATTTTTATAAGTGCATTACTAGTTAATAACGTAATATTATCTAAGTTCTTAGGAATATGTTCATTCCTTGGTGTTTCTAAAAAAACTGAAACTGCTAAAGGTATGGGACTTGCTGTTGTATTCGTTATGATACTAGCTTCAATAATTACTTACATTGTTAATAAATGTATATTAATTCCTTTAGACATTGGCTATTTATCTACACTTGCTTTTGTATTAGTTATAGCTGCGTTAGTTCAATTTGTTGAAATCGTTGTTAAAAAGACTAACCCTAGTCTTTATAAAGCTTTAGGTATATTTTTACCTCTTATAACAACAAACTGTGCTGTTCTTGGAATAGCCGTTTTAAACATGGACAATAACTATAACTTAATTGAAGCAGTTGTTAACTCTGCTGGTGCCGCCCTAGGTTATATGCTTGCTATAGTTTTACTTGCAGGACTTAGAGAAAGAATGGAAGAAAATACTGATATACCAGAAGCATTCAAAGGATTGCCTCTTGCATTAATAACTGCAGGAATTATGGCTATCGCATTCTTTGGATTCAATGGTCTTATATAAGGAGGTATTTTAATGGAAATTAAAGAAATACTATTTCCTGTATTAAGCCTTGGAGGTCTTGGTCTTTTATTTGGTTTATTACTTGGATTTGCTAACGATAAATTTAAAGTTGAGGTAGACGAAAGAATTCCTAAAGTTCGTGAATGTCTACCTGGTGCAAACTGTGGTTCTTGTGGATTTGCTGGTTGTGATGCTTATGCAGAAGCTGTTGTTAATGGTGAAGCTAAGCCTAACCTTTGCAATCCTGGTGGATCTTCTGCTGCTTCAAACATTTCAGAGATTTTAGGAATATCTGTTGAAATGGGAGATCCAGTTGTTGCTTATGTACATTGTAATGGAACATGTAATAATGCAAAAACAAAATCTATATATTATGGTGTAAAAGATTGTAATATGGCTATGAATACACCAGGAGCTGGTAACAAAAGTTGTGACTTTGGTTGCTTAGGTTTTGGTAGTTGCGTTAAAGCTTGTAAATTTGATGCTTTAGAAATAGTTGATGGAGTAGCAAAGGTTAATAAAGATAACTGTGTTGCTTGTGGTGCTTGCGTAAATGCATGCCCTAAGGGAATAATAAGTATTGTTCCTAAAGAAACTAAAGTACTAATTAACTGTAACTCTCATTCAAAAGGCAAAGAAGTTATGGATGCTTGTAGTGTAGGTTGTATTGGTTGTGGACTATGTGCTAAAAATTGTCCTAAAGAAGCTATCACAATGGTTAATAATCTTCCTGTTATAGATTATTCTAAATGTGTAAACTGTGGAATATGTGCTAATAAATGTCCTAAACATTGTATTGAAAACTTACGTAAACCAGTAAACAAAACTACTCCTACTGCGAAAGCTCCAGTAGCTAAAGTTGAAGCTACACCTAATGTTAAGAGTGAAAATAATGTTGAAGCTACAAAATCTACTGAAATTAAATCAGAACCTAAAGATGAAGTGAAAGTAGATATAAATGCTAAAACTAGTGAAGCTGTTGAAGTTAAGGAAATTGAAACTTCTAATGATAAAGAAAATAATTCAACTGAAGTTTCTCATCCTAATGAAGATAAACTAGAAAAATAATTAAACTCTATATTAGAAAAGAAAAACCTTTAGAATATTAAATATTCAAAGGTTTTTCTTTTAAATAAATTAGTATCTTATATATAGGGTTCCAAGCTAAAAAATGAAATTATTAAAATATTAAATGAGAATAGTGGTAGTAAAGGAAACAGTAATTCTTTAAAACGTTATTCATAAAAATTTTAAAGAATGATTTTTTATTAAATTTGCATAGCAAATTAGATTGAAAACAATATAAAAACATAGTTTTATAAAATATCCAAAGTAATAGTGATAGTTACTATTGAAACTATGATTAGTAAGAATATTATGATGGGGAATTTATTCTCCAAAATGAACTTTTTATGGATAAATATTATACTGATTTTATTTGAAGTACAAATAAAACATTGTAGTGGGGATTTCAATCCCTGGGATATTCACCATCACTCTTCACTCTTACTTCTTACTTGGTTCCAAATACAAAATCAGGAACAAACTGTAAACTTAATAGTATCATTTGATAAAAAGATTACTTTAAATTTAAGCTTGAAGCCCTATAATTTTGCTTGCTTTTATAATTTTAAATATTAAAATGTACATAAAGAGTATTAAAGGAGGTTTTATTCTTGGAACAAGATGGTGTTGTAAAAAAAATTAATGGAGATACAGCAGATATAGCATTTATTAAAAAATCAGGTTGTGGTGGAAATTGTGGAAGTTGTAAATCCCCTTGCCCTTCTGATATTATTATAATTCCTGTAAAAAATACTTTAGATGCTAAAGTCGGTGATAAAATAAAAATTTCTGTAGGTAAGGAAGCTTTTTCTAATATGACTTTTTGGGCTTATGTGTTCCCTACTATTATGACTTTAATAGGACTAATTGGAAGTATGTTTTTATTTAAATCCTTAAACTTTAAAAGCTATGAAGTTTTATCTGTTGTAGTTGGAATAATATTTTTAGTTATTTCCTTTTTAATTTCTTCTAAATTAAATAAAAAAGCTAAAGATGGAAGTTATAATTTTAAAATGATAAAAAAATTATAATATATTTTTGTATTTTAATAGTATAATTTTATTAAATAATATAAACTTTATTATATTTATTGTGTTAGATTTGACAGTTTTTTCTTTTAAGTATATACTTTATTTATCTTTATATAGTTAATTAAAGTATACTTTTAATTATATTAGAAACACTATATGAAGTAATACTATTTTACAAAAGTTTTAAATTTCGGAGGTTTACAATATGAATATTGCTTCAATGATTGATCATACTATTTTAAAGGCAGATACTACTTTATCACAAGTTAAGAAAATATGTGATGAAGCTAAAGAATATAAATTCAAATCTGTTTGCGTTAATTCTTGTCACACTAAATTTGTATCTGATGAGTTAAAAGACTCTGGTGTTTTAGTTTGCACAGTTGTAGGGTTTCCTTTAGGCGCTATGGATGCAAAGGCTAAAGCTTTTGAAACAGCAAGAGCTATAGAGTTAGGTGCTAATGAAATAGACACTGTTATAAATATTGGTGCTTTAAAAGATAAAAACTATGATTTAGTTTTAAATGATATTAAAGAAGTTGTAGATACAGCTAAAGGAAAAGCTTTAGTTAAAGTTATAATTGAAACTTGTCTTTTAACTGATGAAGAAAAAGTTAAGGCTTGTGAACTTGCTGTTGAAGCTGGCGCTGACTTTGTTAAAACATCAACTGGATTTAGCACAGGTGGTTCAACTCCAGAAGACGTTAAGTTAATGAGAGAAACAGTAGGTCCTAACATAGGTGTTAAAGCATCTGGTGGTGTTAGATGTAAAGAAGATGCTATAAAAGTTATCGAAGCTGGTGCTTCTAGAATTGGAGCTAGTGCTTCTATTGCTATAGTAACTGATACTACTTCAAATTCTGATTATTAATATTTCAATATAAACAAAAACTTTCCTATATTAGGGAAGTTTTTTTTCATTTTATTATTTACATTTTAAAATATCTTTATAATTTTAAAATTTTCTAAACATTTTGATTATTCATAGATTGTTCAGTTTTCTTATAGTATAATAAAAAAAACTTAAAGTATTTCTTTTCCTTTATTAATTAGATATTTAATATCAAAATATGATATTAATTAAATAAATAAAATCTTTTACACGGGGATAAAAAGGGGGATTTATCTTGTCTAATTCGGAAAATACTTTTTTTAAAGTACTGATTGCTATTTTAAAGTTACTACCAGTAGTAGTTCTAGCGGTATTAATGCGGCTTGAATTTAATGTGTTAATAGCTGCACCACTTGCTACTATATGTGCTGCCTTAATAGCCTTTTTAACTGAAAAGTTAAAATTTAATGAGCTTATAGATTGTGCTGTAGATAATGTAAAAAATCTTCAATTAGTATTTTTTATATTAATGCTTGCATATGCTATGGCTGCAGTATTTATGTCTACAGGAGTTGGAGCTTCTATAGTTAACTTAGCATTAAAATTAGGACTTAATGCTAGAACTGTAGCTGTAACTGGATTTTTAGTAACTGCTATTTTATCAGTAGCAACTGGAACCTCTTGGGGAACATTTGCCGCTTGTGCTCCAATATTTTTATGGTTATCACATATAGTTGATGGAAATATTATATTAACTGTTTGTGCTATAGCTGGTGGTTCATGTTTTGGAGATAATATAGGTCTTATATCTGATACTACTATTGTTAGTTCTGGTATACAAAATGTTGAGGTCATTCATAGAATTAAACATCAAGGTGTTTGGTCTATAAGTTGTTTAATTATTACTGCAATCCTTTTCTATGTTGCAGGTATTGTTATGAAACTTCCAACAGATGTTTCAAATGCTAGTTTAGCTATTGATGCAATACCTAAAGAAGTTTGGGCAAATTTGGAGTTAAAAAAACCTGCTGCTATTGATCTTTTAAATCAAGTTAAATCTGGTGTTCCTTACTACATGGTAATACCACTAATCTTAGTTATTATTGCAGCTATAAAAGGAATTCCTACTTTAGCTTGTCTAGCCATAGGAATAATTTCTGCATTAATATTTGGACTATTTGCTGGAACAGTAACTAACTTAACAGAGTTTCTTGATTTAGTTCAAGGTGGTTTTGCTGAAGCAGGTGGTTGGGTTATTGTTATGATGATGTGGATTGCTGCATTTGGTGGAATAATGGCTAAAATGAAAGCCTTTGATCCGCTTTCTAAATTAGTAGTATTTCTTTCAAGAAATGTTCGTCAACTTATGTTTTGGAATGGAGTTCTTTCTATTGCCGGAAATGCACTTTTGGCCGATGAAATGGCTCAAATAGTTACAATAGGACCTATAATAAAGGAACTTGTTGATGATAATGTTGAAGGTGATGAAGAATCTATGTATACTCTTCATTTAAGAAATGCAACATTTTCAGATGCCTTAGGAGTATTTGGATCTCAATTAATTCCTTGGCATGTATACTTAACTTATTATGTAGGAATTGCAACAGCAGTGTATCCTTTGCATACCTTTACTGGAATGCAATTTTTAAAATATAACTTTATGGCCTTTGTAGCTGTAATTTCAATACTATTGCTTACTTTAACTGGATTAGACAGATTTATTCCTAAGTTTGCAATACCAAGAGAGCCAAAAGTTAGATTAAAAAAAAATAAATCACTTGCACATAATGAGCCTTCTAATTTTAATTAAATAAATTTATAAAAGAAGTAGAGATCTATCTGAGTATCTACTTCTTTTTCTCTTTATATAAAAAATGTCCTTAAAAAGAGAATATAATATAGGCTATTGCTTAAAATATATTTGTAACTCATTTTAGTCATTCAAAAGTAACATTTAAAATCAATTAAATTTTATAGAAAGGAGATACTTTATGAAAAACAAAAGATTAATCGCAATGATATCTTTATCTGTTATTTTAATTTCAAATTTTGCTAACAATACAGCCTTTGCTAAAACTACAACTGAAATGCCTGTTTTTGAAGATACTGTTCATGATAGCAATAGCGAAAATAAAAAGTGCGATACTAATGTAAACAATAATTGCATAGACTGGTGGATTGTGCCTAATAAAGACCATCAAACACCTAGAGTCAATACAGATATAAATTTTAAACTTGAAGATTATGATGCATACTATGTTGGTGATACTTCAAAAAAAGTATTATATCTTACATTTGATGAAGGCTATGAAAATGGCTATACTTCTAAAATACTAAATATATTGAAAGAAAATGATGTGAAAGCTATCTTTTTTGTAACTTTACCTTATGTAAAAGATAATCCAGATCTTATAAAGCGTATGGTTGATGAAGGACATATTGTAGGTAATCACTCACATCATCATCCTGCTATGCCTGATTATGCTGTAAATGAAGCAAAATTCAACAAAGAATTTTCAGATGTTGAAGATTTGTTTAAAGAAATTACAGGCACAGACATGCCTAAAGTTTTTAGACCACCAATGGGTAAATATTCTGAGAGAAGTTTAGCTATGACTAAAAATTTAGGCTATAAAACATTATTTTGGAGCTTTGCATATCACGATTGGGATATAAATAAGCAACCAAATCCTGATACTGCTAAAGAAAAAATTGTAAGCAATTTTCATGACGGCTCTGTAATGCTTATACATGCTGTTTCTAAAACTAATACAGAGATACTAGATTATGTATTAAAAGAAGCTAAAAATCAAGGTTATAGTTTTGAATTATTTCAATAAAATTTTATGAAAATAAAAAAGCACCTAAGGTGCTTTTTTATTAGTTATTCATTTCTTCTTCAAAAGACTTATCGTACGCTTCTACTACAGCTTGGAATTCTGCATCGTCTTCCACTTCTGTAAGCTCATATTTTTCGCCCTCTACATTTACGATTTTATATATAAACGCATCATCAGCATTATCAAGTGGTGCTAATAATAAATAAGTAGTACCATTTAATTCTATTCTATCAACTTCCTCTAATTCTATAACTTCATTAGTTTCTGGATCTATAAATTTCATTCTTTTCTTTAATTCCATTTTGTTTCTCCTTTTCTACTATAGGTTTCAATGTTATCCATTATATACTATTAAATAACTTTTAACAATAAAATTTATCATATTAGAATTTTATTAACTTTAATGACTTTTCCATTAAATATTCTCTTTCATTCAAATTTGGATTTTCCAAAACATCCTGTAATAGTAAATTAAGTATCTCTCCTACTTTTTTCCCCTTTTCTACACCTATTTCAATTAAATCATTTCCATTTATCTTTAAGTCTTTTATTCTCATAGGTTCATTATGTTCTAATATACTATTACAAGCTCTATTTAATTCATCTATATCTTCATATTTCGCATATGTTGGATGTGATGATATTCTATCTGCTCTCATTAAATTAAAAAGTGCATTTAAATTATCTTCACCTATATCTACTATATATTTTTTTAATTTAGCTTTACTTGTTATTCCAGGAACTCTCATATGATTTCTTATAAGTAAAGACACTTTTTCTATAGAACTATTGTCAAATCTTAATTTTTTTAATATGTCTTTAGCCATTTTTTCACCTTCAACTTCATGAAAATAGAAATGGCCTCCCTTTTTATCCATAGTAAAAGTTTTAGGTTTTGCTATGTCATGAAGTAATGCAGCTAATCTAATTTCTAAATTGTTTTCCACATTGTCAAGTACCATCATTGTGTGATTAAATACATCTTTATCATGATACCTACTTCTTTGGTCAAAATTTACTGTTTCTAAAAGCTCTGGAATTATATACTGTAAAAGGTTTAAATCAACTAGTCGCCTGATTCCTTTGGATGGTGATGAACTTATTAATATTTTTATAAATTCATCACGTATTCTTTCAGCACTAATGTTTTTTAAAAGAATACTATTAACTTTTATTGCTTTTAAAGTTTCTTTTTCAATTTCAAATCCTAATTGAGCTTCAAACCTTACAGCCCTAAGCATTCTAAGCCCATCTTCTTCAAATCTTTTTTCTTTTTCTCCTATTGCTCTTATTATTTTATTTTGTAAATCTTCTTTACCACTAAAATAATCTATAGTTCCAAATTTATTATTATAAGCTAGTGCATTTATTGTAAAGTCTCTTCTTTTTAAATCTTCTTTTAATTCATTGGTAAAAAAGACTTCGCTAGGTCTCCTATTATCTAAATACTCCCCTTCTATTCTATATGTTGTAACTTCAAAATTTTCTTTTTCTATAACAATAGTCACAGTTCCATGCTGTAATCCAGTGTCAATAACTTTATACCCTACTTCTTCAAAAATTTCTTTAACTTTAAGAGGTTTTGCATTTGTAGTTACATCAAAATCATTAGGATTTTTTCCTAAAATGCTATCTCTTACACATCCACCCACAACAAAGGCCTCATACCCATTACTATATAATGTATCAATTATATTATTAACATTTTTGGGTAAAATCAAAGTATCTCCCCCTCTAACTAAAATATATAATGTCGCACCATAGCAAAATAAAGTTAATCATTCTATTATATTTTTAACTTAACCAGTATATTATATCTTAGTTTTGAACATTTAATTATATTTAATACTTAGCTCTTAAGAATTGTATTACATATTCATCTGGACTTAATGCTCTAAATTCATAACCATCTTTTTTAAGTGTTTCTATAACACATGGTAATGCATAAACCGTAGTAGTTTTTGGTGGTGCATCATGCATAAGTATTATTGGAGAATTAAATTGTTTTGCTCCTTTTATAGCTTCTCTTATTATATTATCCACACTCATTGTTGTTGCATTTGCATCAGTAGAATCTACATTCCAATCAAAATAAGTTACATTGCTTTCTATTAAATATTTGCTTAAGTCCACCATAATATCTTTATGATATCTATCACTTACAGTATTATTGCTTCCACCTGGAAACCTTGCTATTTCTATATCATAATTACATTTTTCTTTTAAAAGCCTTTGAAGCTTTAAAAAGTCTTCTGAGTAGTTTTCAAGTGATGTATATATGTATTTATAATCGTGACTATAACTATGATTACCTATAGTATGCCCATTGTTTATTATTTCTTTATAAAGCTCTATAGATTCGTCATCTTCCTTACCAACAACAAAAAAAGTAGCTTTTATATCATACTTTTTTAAAATATCTAATATTTTTCTAGTATTAACACTTGGTCCATCATCAAAAGTTAAATACACTACTTTGTCATCAATTTCATTGGTTATGTAATATGATACCGCTTTCTCTCCATTGAAACTTTTTATAGTTTCTATTATTTTTTCACTGTTTTTCTCCATATCATCTATTAAGTTATTACTTTTATAATTAGCATTTACGGCTAAAGTGCTATTCACCTCGATTTTTTCACTAATATTTGTTATGATACCACTACTATAGCATATCATAACAACTAAACATACTAATATAAAAACCATATAAGATAAAAAATTTTTTTCATTATTCATATTTAATTCCTTCTTTAATCCAAAGTTTTGTATAATATATCATACCTTTTTATTTTACCTAATAAGCAGTAATTTATTCTTTAAAACCATTTTATAAAAAAAATAATTCTAAAATGAAATATAAATCTCATTTTAGAATTATTTTTAGATAATAAATTCCTATAAATTACATACCTTGCTGAATTTCTTTAAGTTTATCTTCAATAAGGTTCATAACTTTTTTTCTATCTTCAATATTATTCTCAAAGTCTAAATTATCTACATTTATTTTTAATATAGGTGATATGCTATATTCATCAAAATATTGTCTATAATTATCATTTAATTTTTCCCAATAATCTCTTTCAACTATTTTTTCGTATTCTCTTCCTCTTTTATTTATTCTTCTCATTGCTTCATCAACAGTAACTTCTAGATAAACTAAAAGCTTAGGAGCTTTACAATGTTCTATCATGTTTTCAAATAATTCTATGTAAAGATCAAACTCTTCCTTAGACATCTCCCCTGCATCTTGTAACATCTTTGCAAATATTATATCTCCATAAATACTTCTATCCATAACAGCATTTTCTATTTTAGATGCATCTTTTATATTTTTAAATCTCTTATTTAGGAAAAATATTTGTAATGGAAAACTATATCTTTCTCTATCATAATAGAACTTTTCTAATATAGGGTTGTCTACTACTGGCTCTTCAAACGCTACATACCCATTTTCCTCTAATATATTCATAAGGGTACTTTTACCTACACCCACTACTCCATCAATTACTAACATATTCCAGTATCCTCCTCTGTTGATCTTTTCTAATGTCTTCTTATAGAAACTCATTCCAATTACTCCTTATATATGGTTCTAAGCTAGTATTTCAGTTTATACCTTTATCCTTTGATAAATTTATATTTAAATCCTAGTTTGCTATCTGAAAACAGTTGAAAATTAGAAAGTAATAATCCCAATGTTGCCATTTAATATTAAAATATTGCGTATAATTCAATTGGCACATTTCATTTTTCCTTTGTTGCTAAAATCTAGCCTACCTTCGTAGCTGAAATTTTAACCTTAGCGGTCTTTGATTTGGATATAAATTTCCTACTTTCAATTATACTAATTTAATTATCAGTTGAAACAATAATAATTTAAATTTTCAACTATATCATACCAAATATTGTGTTTCACTTTTTTAAAACTACAAGTATTAGTATATTAATAATTTAATCTTATTTCAATAGATTTATTTAAATTTCATTTTTCATTAATCTTCACAATCTTCTTTCTTAATTCCACAGATACTAAATAAGCTATATTTATGTTTTTTATCTTCTATATCTTTAAAATCTGAATAAAAAACTCTGCCATCATTTAAAACATCAAAACCACTTTTTCTCAATATAGATTTAATTTCACCTATGTCAAATCCATTATGACCTTTAAAATCTTTATCATGAAAACTTCCATCATCTTTTGTTAAATCAACTATTATTATTTTTCCGCTTATATTTAAAAAATTATTTAACTTACTTAAAGTTTCTTCTAAATTCTCTATGTGATGTAATGCCATAGACGTATATATTACATCGTATTTTTCATCACTTTCTAAATTCAATATATCTCCACACCAAGTTTTCATATTATCTATACTATTTTCTTTTATCTTTTCATTTACAACATTTATCATACCTTCTGATAAATCTATTAACATAAACTCTTTAAAACTATCTATAAGTCCAAAAGATATAAGCCCCGTACCACATCCAAACTCTAAACCTTTACTCTCATTATTTAAATAACTTCCAATTTCCTCACTTATTTTCTTTGCTCTATTTACTCTATACTCACTATCCCATGTTTTTGACTTCTCATTAAAATCCATAATAAAAATTCTCCCTTACTTTTATAGGGAAACAAGCTCGAATTCAAAATAACAAATTTATCAATTGAAAAGCTTTTTTCTTGTAACACTACCACTCTCATTTAATATTTGAATAATTTCATTTTTCAGCTTGGAACCCTATATATACTCATATATAAATTCTACAATTCTGACATATCCATTGTCAATTTAAATAAGAAAACTTTAAAATATTATACAAAAATTAACTATTGACAATTAACAATTAAAATAGAACTAAACTAGAACTCTACAATTATCATTTAATAAATTTTTTCTCTTTATTTATAAAATGAATAGTACTGATATTCAATTTTATTTTAAAATTTACATTTATAAGTAGTTTAAAATCCTACATAAAAATGGTAGCCAAGTTATACCTAGACTACCATGAAACAACCAATCTATACTTTTATCTTCTTTATTTTGCTAATTAAATTTATATACTCATTATTTAAAGTTGACTTTTTCTCTTCATCAGTTTCTATTGATAATAATGAAATAGTTTCTGATAATCTATTTTCTAAAACTAATAACTCATCATCATGTTCTTTATCTACTTTATTTATTAATTTATTTTCATATTCTAAATATTCATTATAACTTCCATCAAATTGTTCAATTCTTTTATCTTTAAATTCCATTATATAATCACATACATTAGAAATAAAAGCTTTATCATGTGATACTACAATTACTGTTTTATCTGTACTTATAAGTGCATTTTCTAATGACTCTATAGATTTTACATCTAAATAATTTGTTGGTTCATCTAATATTATCATATTATTATCGCATAATATAACTTTACAAATAGCAACTTTAACTTTTTCACCACCACTAAGCTCTGAAACAAGTTTATTTACATCATCACAATTAAAACCAAAGTGATTTAAGTTCATCATTATAAAGCTATTATCATAGGATGAGTTCATTTTTACATTTTCTAATATACTTTTATTATCATTTAAAATGTTTTGACTTTGATCAAAATATCCTATATAAGCAGTATTACAAACATGTATATTATCATTAGTTCTATTTAATATTTCTCTTATCAAAGTAGTTTTCCCACAGCCATTTTCACCTATTATAGCTACTTTTTTTCCTCTCTCAATACTAAAATTAGCATCATTTAATAGAACTTTATCTTCAATACATAATGTTAAGTTTTTAGCAGTGATTGGATGTTTTGAATTCATTTCTTTACCCTTTTGTATATTAATTTTTATTTCAATTTCTTTTTTAGGTTTTTCTTTAATATCCATATGTTTTATTCTATTTTTTATTGACTTTATGTTATTATCAAGAGTTTTCTTTCCACTTTGATCACCCATTTTTATTGTCTTAGCTTCAGATTTCCCCATACCTTTTGGCGCTTTATTTATTCTTTCTCTTAATTCTTCTTTTTTCTCTATAGCTTTTTCTAACCTTATTTTTTCTTTCTTATATTCACAGTATTCCTTTTCTTCTCTTTTTCTTTTTTCACTTTTCAACTTACTATATGTATTATAATCACCACTATACTGAGTTAACTTTCCATTTTCTATTTCTACAATACTTGTACAAAGTTCATTTAAAAAGCTCCTATCATGAGAAACTATAAGTAATGTACCTTTAAAATCTTTTAGCATCTCTTTAAGTTCATCTATACTTTTAGAATCTAAATTCGATGTAGGTTCATCTAATATTATAAGACTAGTATTTTCAGTAAGTGCTTCTGATATCTTAAGCTTTACTTTTTCTCCACCAGATAAGTAGTCTTCATATTTAGTTGGTGCATTAAACACACTTTTTGCTTTAGAATCTAAACACTCGCCTAAAAAATTTTTTTGTTGGCTTACATAGGAATAACTATCTGTAATAAAAACCTTACCTTCATCTACTAATTCTTCTCCAATTAAAATTTTAAGTAATGTAGTTTTTCCTACACCATTACATCCAACAATTCCTATTCTATCTCCTTCTATAATCTCAAACTTTTTAATATCTAATATAACTCTGTCTTTGTAAGATTTTTTTACTTTATCTAACATAGCTAGTTGCATAAAAAGTTCCTCCTTAAAGAAATAAAAGATTTAAACTGTAATTCTTGTCATAAGTTTAATAAAAAACAAAATCATTTAATTAATCACATCAAAGATACGCTTTCATAAGGTAACTTTACACATCAATTAATCATATATATTATTTCATAAATGAAGTCATTGTATCCTATTATATTAAAAGATTTATTTGAATTATTAGTAAATATATATTTTAAAATTCAAATTATAGGAAAACAAGCCAATTTAAAAATAAATTGACTTGTTTTTTAATCATCATATTAATTTATAAGTTTATTGGGGTCTGAAATCTGAATATTCCACACTTCCTATTTCAAAAACATCTTTTGGATCTATATTTTCAAATATTGCATTGCCATATTCTTTAAGTGCTATCTTTAAATCCTCTTTTGTTCTTATTGTCCAACAAATAGGTGGTACACCATTTCCTCTTTGTTCATCTATAAACTCTTTATTTCCTTCTTTAAATTCACAAGCTATAAAATTAGGTCTACTTTTGAAATTTAGAAGCATATTTTTAAGAACAAATTTTTTTAATCCATTCATATCTTCATTTTTAAAACTTCCAACTAATTGACCTCTTAATACTTCAGGATTATTCTTTTTAAACCATTCTAAAACAAAAGGATTAAAGGATTGAACTGCATATTCTCCTTTATAATTTTGCAATTCTTTTTTTACCTCTTCTTCTAAAGTACCAACTTTACCTTCATTTTTTATTTCTATTAATAGTGAAGTTTTTTCATTCACAAACTTTAAAACTTCTTCAAATGTAGGAATTTTTTCTTTGCTATCTTTTAATGTAAGTCCTTTTATTTCTTCATAACTACATTCATCAATATTCTTATCTAAGCCTGTCATTCTCTTTAAATTTCTATCATGAAAAACTACAACCTTATTATCTTTAGTCATATGCACATCTAATTCTATTGTCATTTTATTATTTATAGCATTTTCAAAAGATTTTATTGAGTTCTCTGGAATAGCATCATTATGTAACCCTCTATGTGCTATAGGTTTATTTAGTAGCCATGGTGTTGCATAATTTTTACTATTATCTCCATTCCTCATAAATGAACTTAATGCTTTTATAACTATTATTAAAACTAATATTATTATTGCAAAAGTAACTATTTTATTTTTTCTTAGTTTCACAAAACAACACTCCCATCTTTTTTATTATGTATATATAAGTAAATTTTATCTTCTACATAATAAACTATACATTTTGTATAAGCTTAAAAATATATTAGTTTCAACACTTTCAATGTATTTCTTTATAAGATACATGTAGTAAAAGTTAAAAATTTTTTTCTACTATGCTTTCCAAATACTTTTTAGCATCTAATATCCACTTATGCGGACATAAAATAACATTATTATCTATTATATAATTAATATATGTTAATGATGCCTTTTCTAGAGATATACTTAGTGCTTTTTCTACCTCATTATAAAATGGTGGAACATTCTCTTGATCCCATGCAAGTTTATCTGCTATAAAAAGTGACATATCATACTTGGATGGATTGCTTTTTAAAGTTGTATGACATTCTATTGCATCTAACACTCTTATATCTTCTATTTTAAAAACTTCTTTTGAAATTATCTTTGATATTCTTTGATGTAATATAAACGGATATTTCTCTTCTGCATTATCTATATAGCTAAAGTTTTCTTTTGCATATTTAGACATTTCATTTAAACTTACAATTGCACCTATATCATGAAGATATCCTGCATTTTTGCAAGCTTCTATATCTAAATTAAACATCTTGGCTATTTTCACATTCATTTCAGCTACATTCTTACAATGATTATATGTTTCTTCTTTCTTACATTCATAAAGTAACTTTCTTACGCCCTCTTCTAATGTATTATCTAAAATATTGGTTGTATTATAATTTAACTTTATTGTCATATTACCCTCCTACATATACCTTAATTAAATACTAGATAAATTTGATTTTAACTCAATATGTACTTTCGATATTTCATTTAATAAACCCTCTATTTCAGTACATTTTATTTGAGATTGAAATTATTTTATAGTTAATTATGTAAATTCGTGTTATAATATGTCTAAATATAAATTATTTTTAAAATTTTCTAATAAATATCGAAAGGTGTGTGATATTATGCATTTATTATATCGTGGTATATCTTTAAATGACTGTTTAGAAAAAGCTTCTCTTGAGTTAAATTTACCTAAAGAAAAAATAGACTATAATATCATAAAAAAATCTAATTTTTTTAATAAGGAATTTATGGTAGAGGTCATATTTGACTATCTAACTCTAGATAATGATAAAGTAGAAAATCATTATTTAGATAATACTTCTACTACAGAAGAGAAATTAGACAACACATGTTCACTGCCAATATCCCCTAGTTTTGAAACATCTCTTAAGGAATATGGTGCTAGTGTTAAAAATGGTGAAATATTAGTTTATGAAGATATCTTTAATAAAAATAAAATACAAATTACACCTTGTCATGGAATTACAGTTTATATTAACAATGAAAAATGTGATGAGAACTCTCAATATACAATTACTGAAGAAGATATTATTACTTATGAAAGTATTGAGAATGATTCATTTAGAAAGTTTAATATATCTATATCTGATGATTGTATGGAAGCTTACTTAACTGTTGAATACATACCTAAATCCACTTATAAATTGAAAGACAGTGCTATTAAAGAAATTTTAAATTTAGAAGTTGAAGAAGAAATTATAGAGTTTCATAATAAATACACACTAATAGATATTGTTAAAGAATTAAATAAAATCAATGTAAAAAGTGGAGTTATTATAAAAAATATTAAGGATTGTTGCTTAAATGGTGGTGAAAACATTCTTATAGCAAAAGGTACACCTGTTATAGATGATACTAAAACTAAAATAGAACTTTTATTTGATTGCAATGATGACAAAAGTTTATATGATATAGATGAATTTAAAAACCTTTATTCTATGTCATATGTGAAAACTCAAGATATAATTGCTAAAATTATTCCAGGCTCCATTGGTGAAGATGGAATAAATATATATGGTGACATAGTAAAGAAATTAACTATAAAAAATACACCCATTAATGTAGGTGATGGCTGTAGAGTTAAAAATAATATAATTACATCTACAACTTCTGGACGACCTGTTGTTCAAAATGGTGTTATATCTGTTAACCCTGTTTATATGCTAGATAATATAGATGAGGATTCTGGTGACATTACTTTTAAAGGTGATATTGAAGTATCTAGTAATATTACAAACAACAACAAAGTTATAAGTACTAATTCCATATTAGTAAAAGGTAATGTTTTATATTCTAAATTGTCTTGTACTGGAAACATTAAAATTTTTAAAAATGTAATAAGTTCAACACTTATTTCAGGTGGAAAAGATTTAAATCCTTTAAAAGAATCTTATCTTAATACATTAAAAATTTATATAAATGAACTAGGTAATATAATAAACACTACAGAAAGGTTATTAACACATTATCCTAATAAAACTATTGGAGAACTTACTAAAATACTTATAGAAACTAGATATAAAACCTTACCGAAACTTTCAACTAACATTCTGACATATAACTTAAAACAAGGCATTATAAATAGTGATGTTTTAGACTTTATAAAAAATAAACTAGTAGGTTTATGTAGTTTTAAAGTTTCTTCAATTAAAGAACTATATAACTTTAAATTTATTCTTGAAAATGAATTTAAGAATTTAAATGTAAATGTAATAATTCCATCTGATGTTTATATATCTTACACAGAATCAAGTTTAATAAAATCTACAAAAGATATTATTATTTCTGGCAAAGGTTCCTATAACTCTGAAATAAGAGCTCTTTCAAATATAAAATTTCTTAATGAAAACGCTGTAGCCATGAGAGGAACTTTATATGCTGGAAATCATTTAGATTTAAAAACTGTTGGAAGCCCTTCTGGAATAAAAACTAAATTGCAAGTTGATGAATTTGGTGTAATAACTGCTGATAAAGCATATTCAAATACGTTATTTACCATTGGATATAAACAATATTTACTTGAAAGACCTATGAGAAATATTAAAGTTCAATTAAACTCTCATGGTGAAATAGACATAGAAGGTTTAGATCTATAAATTATACTGGTTTTATATAAATTTTAAAATACATTATAAAAATTAAGAGAGAACAGTATTTTGTTCTCTCTTTAAATCATTTGTTATGCACTTAATGTTATTACTTTTGTAAATACTAGTATTGCAAGTAAAACTCCTGCTGCTACTCTGTATATAGCAAATATTCTCATTGGTCTTTTCTTTAAGAATGTTACAAACTTATCCATAACTATTATTGATACTATGAATGCAACGATAAATCCAATTATAAGAGCTATCCATAATGTTGGAGTCATTATAGAAAAGTCAAATTCAAATAAATCTTTTCCTGATGATCCTATCATTGCTGGAATTGCTAAGAAAAATGAAAATTCTGCTGCTATTGGTGTTGAAAGTCCTGCAATCCATCCACCCATTATTGTAGATGCACTTCTTGACATTCCTGGCCACATAGATAACACTTGGAATATACCAACTTTTAATGATTGCATGTAGCTTATATTATCTATATCTCTTGTAGCATGTTTTTTCTTTCTAAACATGTTTTCTATAACTAATAATAATATACCACCAACTATAAAGCCTACAATTACAGCTTCTGGTTTAAATAGTTTCTTTATATCACTATAAAATAAAACACCAACTATACCTGCTGGAATAGAACCTACTATTACATTTATTCCAAATTTAAAACCTGTTCTTCCTTGTTTACCTTTTGTGAAAATATATTTAAAAAACTCGATTACACTGTCTTTTATTTTTTTCCAATATAGCACAACTACTGCAAGTATTGCTCCAAGCTGAATTACAACTTCAAACATTTTTGCAAATTCACCGTGAAAATTAATAGCACTTCCTACTAAAATCATATGTCCTGTAGATGATACTGGAATAAATTCCGTTAATCCTTCTACTATTGCGACTATAATTGCTTTAAAAATAAATAAAATATCTAATCCCATTATAAATCACTCTTTCTTTCTAAATCATTAACAATATATATCTAAATTAATATAAATCTAAGTTATTTTGACACTATATATCCTATGTAACCACTCCCATCACCATCAAATTAAGTACAACAACCATTATTTTATCACATATAAGTTTACATGACAATTATTGATATTTAATTCCATTTCTTATATCTAGGGTTCCAAGTTCAAATTTAAAGTAATGTCTTTCTCAAATGATAGTACTAATCTTACAGTTTATTTTTATATTTGGAACCAAGTAAGAGTTAAGAGTGAAAAGTGAAAAGTTATGGTGAATATCCCGGGGATTGAAATCCCCACTACAATGTTTTATTTGTACTTCAAATAAAATCAGTATAATATTTATCCATAAAAAGTTCATTTTGGAGAATAAATTCCCCATCATAATATTCTTACTAATCATAGTTTCAATAGTAACTATCACTATTACTTTGGATATTTTATAAAACTACGTTTTTATATTGTTTTCAACTAATTTGCTCTGCAAATTTAATAAAAAATCATTCTTTAAAATTGGAAGTCCAATTTTTACATTCACTTTCAATTTTCAATTTTCCATTTTCAATTAAATTAATTAGAATTCTCAGCTGAAACATAAATAACTTAAAGTTTCAACTTGGATACCCTTAAGAGTGAGACTAGCTCGGAATCATTTTATAATAAGTATTCTTTTGAAATCAATATATTTACAGCTTTAAAAAGAGTTTTGAATTCGAGCTTGTTTCACTATAGAATTAAATCTTCATTAAGTTTTACCTGCACTTTAAACTAGACAACCTATCTTAAATCTCTGTACTTGTAATTTTAATTCTTAACTGTTTACCCTATTAAATTATTGACTAAAAATCTAATTATTTTCATATACCTTATATTAAATAAAAATTTATAAATGTACCATTCATTCGTCTAACATATATCTAATTTAAAATTAAATTTATGTAACTTTGGATTTTTGATGTATTTTAAATACATTTATGTTATCATATACAAAATAAAAATAATTAGGGGGATTTATTTATGAAAGCAATATGTATAGTTGGAAGTCCAAACTCTAATGGAAGTACATCATATGTATCTGATAAAATTATAGAAGGTCTTAAAGTTAATAACATTGAAACAAAAAAATATGTTCTTGGGGAAATGAACATAAATTATTGTAAGGGTTGTAATTCATGTCATGAAACAAGAAAATGCATTCAAACTGATGATATGGATAAAATCTTTGCGGATTTATATGATTCAGATATTGTTATAATTGCATCACCTTCATACTGGGGTGATGTTACTGGACAATTAAAAGTTTTTTTTGATCGCTCTACTCCACTTTGTGATACAAATGGTGAAACATTAGTTCCTAAAGGAAAACTTGGAATTTCTGTTTCAATTAGAGCAGGTAGCCATGTTGAAGAAAATATACATTTAATTAACGCTATAGAACATTACTATGGTCACCTAGGCATAAAACCAATTAAAAGATTTACTATAGAAGGTGTAAACACTAAAAATGATCTTATAAAAAAACAAGACAAACTTAATGAAGCATTTGAATTAGGTAAACATATTTTAGTCTAATTTATAATTCCAATAACCTTGTAAATACAACGTTAAAATGTAATATTTACAAGATTATTTTCTTTTTCATGTTTTTAATTGTTTTTACAAGTATAATAGCTGTTATTACGGCTGAAAGTCCATCTGATATAGCTCCTGATAGCCATACTCCTGTAATTCCTTTAAACTTAGGAACTATTATCATACATGGTATCAATATAATTACTTGCCTTAATAAACTTAAAACCATAGCTATTTTCACTTTACCAATTGCTTGAAATAAATTAGATATGATTACTTGAAATCCAACCAATGGCATCATCATAAGATATATTCTTATACCTTTTATAGTTGTATTTATAAGCTCAGAATTATCATTAAACATTGATATAAGTACTTTAGGCATAAGCTGAATAATTAAAAATCCTAACATAAGAATAATAGTTGCTACTATTACTCCATATTTTACTGTTTCTTTAACTCTCTCATAATTTTTAGCGCCATAATTAAATCCTATTATAGGTTGAGATCCTTGATTTATTCCAAATACAGGCATCATAAATATCATTGATATACTTGAAATTATTGCCATAGCTGCTATTGCATTATCTCCACCATAAGTTTTCAATGCATTATTTGATATTAATTGCACAAATCCCTGTGCAATTTGTATACAAAATGGCACCATTCCTATAGTAATTATACTTATTACAACTTCTTTTTTTAATTTCATATTACTTTTCTTAATTTTAAGTATACTTTTTCCTTTAGTAAAATAATATAAAATCCATATTGTAGAAATAGACCGTGCTATAATTGTTGCTATTGCAGCACCCCTAACACCCATATCTAATACAAATATAAATATTGGATCTAATATGATGTTGGCTATGGCTCCTATTAACATAGAAAACATAGCTGTCTTTGGACTACCATCGCTTCTTATTGAGTGATTTAACCCAAAACTTAACATATTAAATACAGTTCCTATAAATATTATTTCTATATAATCTCTAGCAAATCCAATTGTATTTTTACTAGCACCAAATATATTTAATATAGGGTCAATAAATACAAGCCCTACAACTGATGCTAAAAAACTTAGTAATAATAACAATGTTACTGCATTGCCTAAATGATTTTCTGCATTTTCTTTGTCATTTTCGCCTAATTTTATTGATATTTTATAGGAAGTACCTATTCCAACCATCATGCTAAAAGCAGACACTACTGTAACTATTGGCATTGCTACGCCAACACCGCTTAATGCTAAGTTGCCAATTCCTTTTATATGACCTATATACATTCTATCTACTATATTATATAAAGTATTTACAATCATCCCCACTATTGCTGGGATTGAAAACTCTAATAATAACTTATATATTTTCTCTTCACCTAATCGCTTTTGCATATCCATTATTTAAATCCTCCATATCCACTCCTTTAAAACCCTTTTAATTGTATATTCTACATGAAGGTTTAAATTACCTTTAACACTTTTTGACCAAAAATAATTTACTATAAAAAAAATGATATACCATCTTGTGATATACCATTTCAAAAATAAATTATTTTGTTTCTAATGCAATTTTACCTTCTTCAATTTCATTACCATTTTCATCTTTTAAAGATCTAATTGTTTTTATAAATATTACCGCAGTTATAAGTGCTGATAATCCATCTGCTACTGCTCCAGATAACCATACTCCTGTAAGTCCTTTAAATCTTGGTAATATTAACATACATGGTATTAATATTATAACTTGTCTTAATAAACTTAAGAACATAGATATTTTCGCTTTACCAATTGATTGAAAAAAGTTAGAACTAACTACTTGGAATCCTATAACTGGCAACATCATAAGGAATATTCTTATTCCATGTACACCCATTTCAACAAGTTCTGGGTCGCTATTAAACATTGATATTAACATTTTTGGTGCAAGTTCAACTGCTAAAAATCCAATTGTAACAATAGTTGTTGCTGCTAAAACAGCATATTTAACTGCCATCTTAGCTCTTTTATACTTTTTAGCACCATAGTTAAATCCTATTATAGGTTGTGAGCCTTGATTTATTCCAAATACAGGCATCATAAATATCATTGAAATACTTGAAATTATAGCCATAGCACCAATTGCATTATCTCCACCGTATGTTTTTAATGAATTGTTAGCTATTAATTGAACAATACTTTGTGCAATTTGCATACTAAATGGACTCATTCCAATGGCAAATATACTTAATACAACTTCTTTTCTTAATATCATATATTTTTTCTTAATTTTAAGTACGCTCTTACCCTTTGTAAAGTAATATAATATCCATATAGTTGAAACAATTTGAGATATAACTGTTGCTATAGCTCCACCTCTAACTCCCATATCTAATGCAAATATAAATATAGGGTCTAAAACTATATTTGTTATAGCTCCTATAAGCATAGAACCCATTGCAACTTTTGGGCTACCATCACTTCTTATTGAGTGATTAAGACCAAAGCTTAACATGTTAAATATAGTTCCCATAAAGATTATTTGTACATAATCTTTTGCATAAACAAATGTATCTTTACTAGCTCCAAATATATTTAATAAAGGATCAATAAACACAAGTCCTATAATTGATATTAAAATACTTATTATTAGTAATAATGTAAATGCATTTCCTAAATGATTTTCTGCACTTTCTCTTTCGTTTTGTCCAAGCTTTATTGATATTTTTGCTGAAGTTCCTATACCAACAAGCATACCAAATGCTAATATTATTGTCATAATTGGTAGTGTAATTCCTACACCTGTAAGTGCTAAGTTTCCAACCTTAGGTATATGTCCTATATACATTCTGTCAATTATGTTATACAGAGTATTTACAACCATTCCTATAATTGCTGGAACTGAAAATTCTAAAAGCAATTTAGATACTTTTTCTTCACCTAATCTTTTTTGATGATTCATTCTTCAAACTCTCCCTTCATAAACCAATCACTTAAAACTATTTTCTTTAATACTTTTAAAGTAATATCTGACTCTTCTTTTGTTATTGTTTTACTTATAAGTTCTTTCCAATCATTTAAAACATGAAAAAACTCATTTTCTATATCATGAGCTTTTTTCGTTAATCTTAAATTATATGAACGTTTATCATCTTCTTTCCTAGTCCTTATAACATATCCTTCTTCTTCAAGTTTCTTAATAGCTCTTGCTGTAGTTCCTTTATCAACTCTAACTTCATCAGTCAGCTGTTCTTGAGTTATATTGTCATTTCTATATAAAAATAGTAGAAATAAATATTGTCCTGCTCCAATATTAAACTTAGCAAATTTTTTAGAATAGAACATAATTTGAGTTCTATATATTTCTGCTACATATCTACCTATAGAGTCACAATCAGTTATTTCTATATCATTTATATTCATAAAATTCACCTTCTAAATATTTATAATATAGTTGCGCCAACAACTATATTATCACTAATTAGTTGTCATTGCAACTAATTTAAGAATAAAATTTTATCTTATAAAAAAATTGTCTTATTTCAATTCTTGACATAATTATGTAATCCAATTTATTCTATATTAATAGGATGAACCTATACTTATTTTATATAGAAAAGAGGTGTTATAAATGAGCATTCCTATTTGGAAATATGCTTTATCTATGCTTACATACTTTGTAGTATTGCTATGCATAACAGAATTACTGAGGAAGAAATACAAACTTGCAAATATTGTTTGGATTTGTTCTTTGTTAACATTCCCACTTTGGTTAATGGGTGGTGTTAGTGGTTGGTTCCGTTGGGCAAAAATATTAAGTGTTATATTACCTACAATTGTAGTTGGTTTTTGCAGAATTGCTAACTTTGAAGAAAGAAAAGGTTCATTTTGGGAGTTCTTTCAAAAAGGTTGGATTCTTTGGTTCGTTTATGGAATGCTATTTTTAAATATACTAGAAGCAACATTAAAAGATGTAAGTTTAGGAAACTATGCTAATGCAGCTTGTGGTTTTTTACTATGTGCAACTATCCCTTTTGCACCTAAGTTTTGGGAGTATTCAAAAACTGGTGAAGGTGATTTAATATGTTACACAACTGTAGGCTGGAATTTCTTATATACTACTTGGAATTTATGTTTTGTATATGGTGAAAGTCCTAATTACTTTGCTAGTACAATCTGTATTTTAATGGCTGCAGAACTATATCCTATTTTCAAGAAGAAACCTGAATTGTATATTATGTCACGAGTTTACACTTTAGCAACTCATATGATTTTACGTTCTTGTTTTGGAACAATGTTCTTAAAAGTAATGGATGCATCAACATGGTATAATGCAAGTTTTGCAAAATACTGGGGGATTCTAAACTTTATACTAATTATACCTTATTTATTTTGGTATATGTGGCAACTTCACACTGGAAAAGCGGAAATATCATTTAAACGAGGAAAAACAAATAATAATGTAACTACATTAAATACTTAATATAACTTTTGTATAGTAAAAGCCTTTTGTAGCATACTAAGTTTATAAATTAAATATTTATTTAAAACTTTAAGAAAGGACTTTTAAATATGAAAGATAAAAATCAAAAAGAATACACTAAAGAAAATTACTTAAAAAACGGTAATAAAACTCAACATCAATATGCTAATAGTAGTTTTAATACCACAATTGAAGAACCTGGAACAAACGAAAGCGGAATTATTGCTAAAAAGAAAGGTTTTTAGGTATAAAAAACAAGTTAAATATTAATATTTAACTTGTTTTTTTACTTTACATAAATTTAAACTTCTTTATAAAAAACTATATTATTAGTATATGGTTCAAATTTTAAATAACACATTTATCAAATAAAAATTGTTTCTTCATCAATAACCAGAAATTATTTACATAAGTATTTCTTTAAAAATTGATTTAGAAAATTTTTATGAATACCGTTTTAAATAATTACTGATTCCTTTAATAACTTTGTTTTCATTTGATATATTAATAATTTCATTTTTCAAATTGAAACCCTATAAAAATAATTTTAAGCATCTAACTCATTAGATATTCCACTTGAATTTTCATTAAAATTCCAAGGATGTTTTTTTATATATCCATTTCCTAAAGGAGTCATTATTGATAAAACTGCAAATACTATTAATACAAATGAATACCACATATATGGAACTATTTGAACTGGACTTACCATTCCATTTGAAAAACTTCCAGCTATAAGCAGTTGTGCTCCATATGGTATAAGTCCTTGCATTATACAAGAAAATGCATCTAGTAATGACGCTGTTTTTCTTGGATCTATATTATGTTCTTTTGATAATTTCTTTGAAAGTTCTCCACTTACAATAATAGATACAGTATTGTTTGCTGTTGCTGCATCAGTAAGTGCTACTAGTGCACTAATTCCTATTTGAGCAGATTTTTCACCTTTTATTCTCTTGTTTATTTTATATAATAAATAGTCAAGTCCGCCACCTTTAGATACCATGTTTGCAAGTCCACCAGTTAATAAAGATAACACAAATATATCAAACATACCTGTGAATCCTGCATATATTTCTTTAACAAAACCTAAAAATGAAAAACTTCCATAGAACATTCCAATAGCTCCTGAAAGAATAATTCCTCCAGTTAAAACAGCAAATACATTTTTCCCTGCTAATGCCATAATCAAAACAAACATATATGGAACTATTTTTATTAAGTTAAATGCATGACTTTCAATTTGTGGTGTAGTTACTGGTTTACCAAATATGAATAAAAATATTATTGTAACTATTGCTGCCGGTAATACAAATCCTAAGTTAACCCTAAACTTATCTTTCATTGATACACCTTGAGTTCTTGTTGCTGCTATAGTTGTATCTGATATAATAGATAGATTATCTCCAAGCATTGCTCCACCAACCAATGCTCCTAATGCTAATGGCATATTCAGCCCAGCCTTTTCAACAAGTTCAACAGCTATAGGTGCTACAGCAACAATAGTTCCTACAGATGTTCCTGTTGAAATAGCTATAAAAGCTCCTATTATAAATATACCAACTATTATAAATTGTGCTGGTATTAAAGTTAATCCTAAATTTACTGTAGCATCAACACCACCCATAGCTTTTGAAACTGCTGAGAATCCTCCTGCTAATAAATATATGATACACATAATAATTATATTGTCATCTCCACAACCTTTTATAAATGTATCAAACTTACTATCTAAATTTCCTTTTATAAGTATAAATGCAACTATTATTCCTATGATTGCTGCTATTGGTGCTGGAAATTGATAAAATGCCATTTCCTCACCTTTTATAGAAAGTATAATCCCCGATGATAAATATACTAAAACAAATACAACAAATGGTATAAGTGCTAATCCATTCCCCTTTTTTTCATTATTTTTCATTTTATTTTCCCCCTTGTGTAATTAATGACATTCATTAATTACAGTACCTTATCCTTTTTAAATCCCTATTTTCCTTTAAGTCATTTACTCATTTAGTAAATTTATATCTATAGGATATTTTCCATACTTTTTAGCCGCATCCATAAACATTTCAATATTTTCAATTGGTGTATGCATTGGAATTTGACAGCCTGTACTTAAAACATATCCTTTTTTAGAATCATGACCTTTTCTAATACATGTTTTAACTGCTTCAAAAATTTCTTCCTTAGTACCTGAGTGTACCGCATCTACAGGTGGAACATTTCCTGTTATAACTACTCTATCCCCTATCATATTTTTAGCTTCTTCTAAATCTTCTACATTATCTATACTAAAGTTTGAAACTCCTGCATTAACAACATCTTCCCAAATTTCTTTACTTTTACCACAAATATGTATTCCTGGTGCACTGCCTGTTGTTTCTTTTATTTTATCAATATTCTTTTTTAATGCTGGTAATGAAAATTCTCTAAATTGCTTTGCACTTATTAAACTAGTAGATGATACTGGATCTGCAAATCCTATAGATAAACCAAGTTTAGCTACCTCTTCAATGTATTTATTATTGCACTCTGCAATTATATCCATTAAAGTGTGAACTTTTTTAGGATATTTAATCATCCATTTTAATAAATTTTCTGTTCCTACTACAGATGCTGCCACACTAAAAGGACCTGACATTGCTGCACTAACATCAACTTCATCTATAAGTGCATCTCTTGTTAGAGTCAATGCTTTAAGTAAAGTAGGTAAATTTCCATCTTTTAATGGATTAATTATTTTAAGTGATTCTATTTCATCTACAGATTTAATAGCTGGTTCTATTAAGTAAGAAATTCCATATTCAGGATACCCAACTTTTGCACCCATTGCTTCTGCAACACCTCTAAGACTTGTAGATATTCCTACTCCATCATGACGTAATCTTTTAAACAATGCTATTTCTAAATCGGCCATAAGCTCTGCTGAGTGATAATAATCACTTGCTTTAACTCCAGTAAATGGTGTCATTGTAACTCCCATATCTGGAACGCATATAACTCTATCAATTTCCTGTCCTTTAGAGAATGCTATCATTCTTTCCTTTGGTGTCATTTCTTCTCTAATCAATTTTAAAACCCCTTTCTTAAAAAATATTTATTTTAATATTTTTTACTCTACATCCTTTATATGTTAGCACCCTCCTATAACACTTTCTATAATTATAAATATTTCTAATAGATAAGAATTTCTTATAATTTTTTATAATATTATAAAAAGCAATAAAACCATAACTGATTTTATTGCTTTAATATGAAAAAATTGTATTTTTATTTCAACATAACAAATAATTTAATAGTCTAATTTTATAATTTGTCTAATCGCCACCAAAAACACTCCTCATCTTCCTTATACAAAGTCATACCTAATTTCTTTAATAAATTTTGAGATGGAATATTACTTTTTACTGTATCTGCAATTACACTTTTAACATCATTATTTAAAAATATCCATTCTATGATACATTTTAAAACTTCTTCCATGTACCCTTGTCTTCTATATTCTTTTCTTATAACATATCCAATTAACACTTCACCATTTTCATTTGGATACCCTTTTATCATCAGATGTCCAATATATTTATTTTCATTTTTAGATATTATAATCCACGTTGTGTACCACATATATTTTTCATTATTTTTAACTACATCTTTTAGCCTTATTAAAAAAACATTTCTATCTTTATCCTCTATATTCTTTTCAGAACAACTTAATCCTATATTTTTCTCAAACTTCTCAAAATCATTTATACATAATTTTAAATTTTCTTCATTTAAAGCTAAAATATCCAATCTTTTTGTATTAAGTTTCAACATTTTTATACCTCTTAATTTTTCTCATATAAAATTACTATTTACATTAACATTTCTAATTTCTCTATAATTTTATATATCTCTTCTACTGCTTTATTTATATCTTTTATGTCTACATTATTTAATTGAAAAAATGGGTTATACCCTTCTTCGTTAACTATATATAATATTGATATATCCCCAATAGAAGGCAAACTACTTCTTAGTCCTTTTCTAGGTGAAATAGCTTTATTTCTAACATAAACTTTTCCAATATCGCGTTCATCATCACAGAGGCATGCATCTATAACTATTACAAAAGCATTTTCATGATGTTTATCTATATAATCAATTTTTTCTCTAAAGTTTTTTGCATGAATAGGATCATCTAAAGTTCCATAAAATTTAATACTCATATTATGTTCTTCCATATAGCTTCCAAGCATTGGAGCAAAACTATCTCCAACACATTTATCAGTACCTACATTAATTATTATTAATTCATCTTTTGCACTTAATTTATAATGCTCTAAAATAAAATTAACTACATCACTAATATTTATTTCATCTAATTTGAAACTTAACTCTTTATATAAAAGTTTCTCCATTCATCAATTACCCTTTCTAATATTAATTTAAGCTTTTATAAAAAATTCCTATAATAGTATTTTAAATTAATTTTAAGAAAATTCAAATTATTTTTTATATTTTATTTGATTTTTCACATAAAGTTTAAAATATATTACTTACAATTTTTAAAACAACTTCTCTTATCTTAAATTAAAATTTCTATATAAAAAAATAAGCTAATATAAAAAATTAGCTTATTTTTTTGCTTAACCTACACTTTTGTATAAATACATTGTATATAAACCAACAAATATAACAAATATTGAACTCATTAAAAACAAAATAGCATCCATTTTCTTTTCATTTTTAAAAGAATTATATGCATAAATTATATTTAATACACCTAGCATTAATAATGAAATTGACATACCTATTTTAGAGTCAATGACTTTAAATAAACATAATACCGCATTAGCTATAAGAGCTATGACTAAAATAATTATTACTACTTTTAACCTCTTCATTTTTGCACTCTATAATTCATTTTTATGTGCAACTAATGTAAATTCACCCGGTATGTTTTTATGTTCATCAAATCTAGGTCCTTCAATAAGTTTTTCAATAACAAATCCAGCCTCTGCAAATGATGTTATTATTTCTCCCATGGTCCAGTATCTTAATAAGCACTTAGGGAATTGCTCTTCACAATTAATTTCCATTAGTTTTTCATAAGCTACTTCTGCCTCATGTAAATCATTTTCAAAGTAATCACCTACTACATCTAAGCTATCAGCATTATTTACAAAGATATCTCTGTCTTTAAATATCTTTCTTATAGGATGAAAATCATTTAAAATTAACTTTCCTCCTACCTTTAACATATCATATACTTTTCTTGAAAAATCATTTAATTCTGAAAAATAATGCAGTATTCCACCTTCCATATATGCAATATCAAAGCTATTTTTAATATTCTTTATATCAACTTCTAAAAAATCAGACACTATATATGTTAAATCTACCTTTGCATTTTTTGAAACTTCCATTGCATAATTTCTATTTTCACTTGATATATCTATAACTGTAACATCTGCTCCAAGTACTGCAAGTGGTACTGCTTTCTTACCACAAGAACCAAGTATATTAACAATCTTCTTATCTTTAACATCTCCTAAAAATTCAATGTGTCTTCTTAAATATTTATTAGGATCATTAACCATATCAATAGCAACCTTATCTGGGTTTCCTAAATCTTTTATCCAATGCTCATTTGCCCTATAATTCCATGCTCTTTTATTAATATCACTTTGTTTTTTCATAAACTTCTCCCCTTTATATACTCACTCCACATTACAGTATAATTTCAATTATATCACAATTATAATTTTTATTGTAAAAGGATATAATGTTCCAAGTACAAATTTAAAGTAATATCTGTATAAAATGATAGGACTAAAATCACATATTAATTCTATTTTAATGTTGGGAACCAATTAAGAAGTAAGAGTGAAAAGTTATGGTAGTTATTACTCACTTTGTTCCTAATATCTAAGATGGAAATACTTAAAAGCTACGTTTTTATGTGATGCTTAAATAACAAATTTATCAATTGAAAAATTTTTTTCTTTCATTAAATTATTATATTTATTTTATAAAATTTTTATAACTTACATATCCTCATATACTGGTTCTCCTTCAATAAAACAAGATGGAATTCCAAGGTTTTGAAAATATATACACATCTTTTGACATGCAAATTTTTCTGTAGAATAATGTGTTCCTCCCAAAATATTAATATGATTTTTTTCTTCAAACTCATGAACTTCTGAATATTTTTTGTTATTTATAGAAACACCTGTGATAAGAATATTTACATTATTTTCAATCATTTCTTTAGCAGTTTCTATGCTATTTCCCCCACCTGCTACAATTGCTACTCTTTCATCTTTTATATGGTTGTTTCCATACAAATAAAGTTTTGTATCATGACCTAAAACCTTGGAAAACTTATTATGCAGTTCTTCCATGGTTTTACATGCTGTTTTACCAATTACACCACTTAAGGCTCCACAATAGTTTTTAAATGGTTTTTCAATTTCTATATCCAAAATATCAGCTAAAGTTTTACTTGTTGAATATTCACCAAAATTATCTAATGGCACATGTAAATTATATATCGATATCTTATTTTCTTTAAATTTTTCTATTAGTTCTTTATCCATTTGATAAAATGACTTTTCTCCTCTAATATCCCAAATAGAAGGATGATGTAAAAACAACATTGAGTTTTTAACACCATCATCAATTATACTCTTTAAAACTTCTTTAGTAGGGAAAACAGCACAATACACCTTTTCAATTTCATTTGTGAAATCACAAACTAACCCCATACTTCTTTCCTTAAAATTTTTAGAAAGATAACAATCTAATTTTGTCATAAAAATTGCCCAAGTATCATTCATCTCATTTGTTATAAAGTCCTTTTCTAATTTATAATACAAATCAATAGCCCTCATAAAAATCCCCCTAATCCTATAAGTATTATATACTTATAATTTTAAGTTGATTATATCTCTTACAATTATTCCTTGCAAATATATAGGAATACAAGTCTAAACTTTAAGTTATTCATGTTTTAGTTGAGAAATATATATTTAAACTATTGTAGAAAAATTAATAATTAACGATAAACATTTTTTTGAAATCAATATATCCAAGTGACGTTTGGCAAAAATGAATTCTCGCCTACAAAGGTGGTAATGACATTTAAGAATAGAAATACTTAGAAACTTAACTTTAATATTAACTTTCAATTCTTAATTTTTAATTTTTCATTAAATTAATTAGAGGTTTCACTTGAAACATGAATAAACTCATCTTTAACTATATATATCTATATTAAAACTGAGATGCCTTTCATTACTTTAATTTACTTTATTTCTAATTTATTGTATAATAATATAAATTTTGTGCTTTTACTTTGGAGGTAGCATATGAATATTATTATTGAATTAGGAAAAGAATGTGATATAAATGAATTAGAAAATCTTTATAATGATTTAAATGATTATTTGGCCAGTGGAATAAATTATCCCGGATGGAAAAAAGGTATATATCCTACAAGAGAAGATGCAATCAATGGAATTAAAAATAGAAATCTTTATATAGCAAAGTATAATGATAAAATTATTGGTTCTATTATTTTAAGTAATACGCCTGAAGAAGCATATCATAATGCTACTTGGAACTTCAAATCTGACTATTCAAAAATTTTAGTTATATATACTTTTGTTGTTCATCCAAAGTTTATGAAATGTGGTGTAGGTAAAAGATTAATTGATTTTGCTACTGAATATGCTATTAATTTAAATATAAAATCTATTAGATTAGATGTTTATGAAGGTAATACACCAGCCATTAAGCTTTATGAAAAATGTGGTTTTAAGTATATTGACACTGTAGACTTAGGACTTAAGCATTATGGATTAGAATTTTTTAAACTATATGAAAAATTAATATAAAATAATATAAATAAAAAAATATTAGAACCACATAAAATTTAAGGCTCTAATATTTTCTTTATGCGAAATAAGTTGTTTTAACTATTTTTCTAGTATTCACTATTATGATATCAAAATTTGATATTACTTACTTATTTTAATATTTAGAACCAATTAATAACTAAAAAATAAGAATGAAAAGTTTCTTTACTAACATTATTCATATTTCAGTTGAGAAAGAGCAATTTAAAGTGTTATACAAAAATGAACAATTAACAATGAAGAATAAAACTGAAAGCTCAATTTTTTTAATAGATTTTTAAAATAATTTGTACAACAAATTAATTAAAGATTATATAAAAACTTAGTTTTTATAGATTTCTATTCAAAAATATTAGTAACGAAGTGAGTACTATTAACCATCATTGTTAATTGCTAATTGCTAATTGTTAATTGCTTCCAAGCATTATAATAGAATAAGCTGTGAGATTATTATTGTCATTTGAGAAAGCTATTACTTTGAATTTAAAATTGGAACCCTATATAATCTAATAAAGTCTAACCTATAAATATTACAATTGAAACTACTACAAGAAATAAAGAAGTTGCACTGTATATTACAGTATCCATTTTCTTTTGATTTTGAAAAGAATTATATGCGTACATTATATTTAATATACCTATCATTAAAAATGAAATTGGCATTCCTATGTTAGAATCAATAACTTTAAATAAACATAATAAAGATATAACTATTATAGCTATACTTAAAATAATTATTGCTGATTTGAATTTTTTCATAACTCCCTCCTATTTATCTACTTTTTTGTATATTGTTACAATTTATATTATATCATACCTACTACTTTTTATTTTTAAAATATATAAATTATAATTATTATATATATAAAGCTCTATTATAAATACTTATCTTGAAATTTAACTAATTTAGTTCCATAAGGACTTGTTTTAAATATCATTCTAACTAATTCACCTGGTGGATTATGGGCACCTGTATATGTATCTACTTCTATAATTATATAAAACTCAAATTTTTCACTAGGCCTTTTTATACTAATTACATTTGCATCAAATAAATCAAAGTTTCTTTCTGTACCAAAATACTTTTCAATTGAACTTTGAATATATGGGTATAACATACTCATTAAAGCTTCATGACATAATTTTTGTGACTGCTCATTATTATTATCTTTATAATTTATTAATTCCTCAGCATTAACATTTAAAGTAGAAATATTTAAAAACAAATATACAGTAATAATTATTAAATATAAAATTTCTTCAAATCTTTTCAATATATCACCTCGCTTTTATATCTAAACTTTTTGCTTTAAAAAGAGTTTAAATCTCTATAAAATTAAAAAGTATTAGAACCTTAAATTATTTTGATTCTAATACTTTATGTTTATACTCTTAAGTTTTCTTCCATTTCTTTTATAAGTTCACACTCTAAATGTTTTACCTCAACTACTTCCCCAAAGTAATTTGTGCATACATCAACTTTGTAATTGCAAACATTTCTAAATCGTTGTAATGGATTTTGTTTTGTCCCAATTGATTGAACTGTTTTTTGTTTTATTAAATGAGTTGTTTTTACTACTGCTCCACTGCTCATTACTATAACATCCCTATTTAATCCTATTGATGCATTTTTATAATTTCTATATCCCAATAAAATTTGACTTAAAATGCACATACCTATAAGAATTAACTTTAAAGGAATTGTTGGTATAAAATATACTGCTGGACTTATTAAAATTAAAGAAATTATATTTCTCTTAACTATAAATTTAAATATTGCTCTCTTAGGAGGATTGTTGAAATGTCCCTCAAAATTAAACTCAGGTAATAATGTATTTATTATATGATTTTTTAATTTTTCATTAGCAACTGGAAATATTATTGCTTTTTTATCATCTTCATCACCATATCCAATAACTATCCCCTCCATATTATACAGCCCTAAAAATTGTCCTAAAAAATTTTGTTTAAGTTTTAACGCCTGTATTTTTTCTATAGGTAATGAATATTTCTTTTTAGTAATTAATCCATACTCTATATTTAATTTATTAGAGCTTTCATAAAGGGTAAAATTATAGTATTTTATAATCTCTATTAATATTGATACTACACTTACAATGATATACAAAAATAAAATCACTAATATAACACTTATAACTATAAATGCTATAGAAGTAGAATTTTTTGCAATATCTCCTATTCCATTTACAAAACTTTCTGCTTTATTATCTATTGAATTTAAAAAGTCTTCACTTAAAAATTCATTTATTTGAGAAAGTATAGCAAATAGTCCTACAAGCCATCCTAGTTTATTTTTCGTAATACCATATATAGCTAAATCCTTCATGCTAGCTTTTATATAGGATTCTTTTAAAGATTTATCTTCTTTAATCTCTTCACTACTTTTATAACTTTTTAAAAGTTCTTCTCTAAATTTCTTAGCAAAATCCATTTTCACTGTGATTTTTACTTCTGTTTGTCCATCTCCTACTGCTCCACTATCAACTTTTAAATTACAAACATCAAAAATGCGATTTATTAAGTTTTGTTCCATATCTACTGTACTTATTTTATCTAAAGGAATTTCTTGTTTTTTTCTTGATAAAACTCCTTGCTTATAAACTAACATTTCATCGCTAATATAAAATTTTATATTATACCATTTAATTATAGAATATATTAAAATTATTACGCATGCTAAAACTATATAATACCATTTAACTTTAAAGAATAAAATTATTAATAAAAATAACCATTCTTTTAAACTACTTACTGCTTCATAACCTATAAAGATCCAATGATTTTTATTCTCTACATTCATTATCATTTTCCACCTTTATTTTTATCTTGCTTTTTAAATACTCACAAATTTCTTCAGCTTTTTGAATTTCTATATTAGGTATTCTATGACTTCCTCCAGCTGTTACAATTTCTACATCAGCAAGTTTAAACATCCTATTTATAGGACCTTGATTTATCTTTATATGTTGTACTCTTATTATAGGTATTACAGTTCTTTTAATAGAAAATATACCTTCTGAGAAATCAATTTTATCATCAGTTATAGCATATTTCCATTGCTTATATTCTATAATTGGATATAATAATGTATTTAAAAGTAATAGTCCTAAAATAATTGCTATTATAAGATTTATAACAAAACTATATTTAGTTATCCAACCTAAATCAAAATAATCTCTTAAAAACCACTTACCTCCAATTAAAACTCCCGAAAATATAATTGTTGTTATAAGCCTTGCTATAAACCATGACTTTTTTGAGTTAGCATTAAGCTTATTATAATCCATATAATCCCATCCTTTATTCTATTATTTTTTATATAATATCATATAAAGAAAATACACATCATATACTTTATAAATATTTTATAAATGCATATATGTTTTCACTAAGTATAAGGTATAATATATAAGAAGTTAAATTCAAATCTTAAAGTATATTTATAGGAGATTTTTTAAAATGAGTAAAAAGAAAAGTTTGTTACGCATACCATTAATAATATTATCAGTAATTCTTGTTTTATTATTAGCAGTTATTAGTATTTATTACATTTGGTTTAAACCTAAAGTTGAAGTTAAACCTATTGATTCTGAAATAACCATAAACAAAGGTGATATGATAAAAAAATTCATTCCTAATGATTTAAACTTTAGTAATAAAAAAATTACTGCTACTGCTACTGCTTCATTTAGTGAAGAAGAACTTACTGACTTATCAATAGAAATATTTAAAAATATAGATGAATTAAAACCTTATTTAACTGGTTCTAAAATATATTTAAATGACAACTCATTAGATTTATATTTACATCTAAAATATAAAAATATTCCTTTAGAAGCTAAACTTAAATTTACTTATTCAGTAAGCGACGGCAATGCTATTTTCCATTACGAGGAAGGTAAAGTAGGTTTCTTTAATATTCCAAAAGAAATACTATTTTCACGTTTAACTGAAACTTCATCTGTTAAAATAAATAGTGAAAATGGAGATGTTATATTAACACTTGATGATTTAAATGTTGTTGATATAACAAATATAACTATCGAAGATAACCTTCTTAAAATAAGCTTTGAAGGTAGTATAAAATTTTAAAATAAAAGAAGCTGTTACATTTATAGATTTTATTATTTATAAATGTAACAGCTTCTTTTATTTTAAAAAGCAATTTATTTTTATTGACATAATGAATATATATATGAAATATACTGTTAATATCCAATTTTTAAAGTATTTATAGGGGGAATTTTTATGAGTAAATTATTTGATTTAACTTCTAAAGTTGCAGTAATAGTTGGTGCTTCAAGTGGTATAGGTGTACAAGTTGCTAAAGCTCTTGCAAACGAAGGCGCTAATGTAGCTATACTTGCTAGAAGATATGACAAGTTAAAAGATGTAGCTAAAGAAATTGAAACTCTTGGTGTTAAGGCACTTCCTGTTAAATGTGATGTTACAAGTGAAGAAGAAGTAAAAAATGCTGTTAATAGCATAATAAAAGAATATGGAAAAATAGATATATTGTTTAATAATGCTGGTGTAGCCTCAATGGCTGATGTTGACAGTTTAGATGAAAATGAATGGAATAGAGTTATGGATACAAATGTTAAAGGTATATTTCTAATGACTAAATATGTTGTACCTTATATGAAAAATAATCATTACGGAAAAATTATAAACACATCTTCAGTTATGAGTTCTGTTGCTGCTAAAGCTGCTCCACTTCATGCATATGAAGCATCTAAAAGTGCGGTATTAGGTCTTACAAGAGGAATGGCTTCTTCTTGGGCTCAATATGGAATTACTGTGAATGCCATTTGTCCTGGCCTTTTCAAAACAGAAATGACAGAACATACTTTATTTGAAGAATCATTTCTAATGAGATATAACGCAGTATGTCCAGCATCAAGACCTGGAAAAGAAGGCGAACTAAATGGCGCTGTAATCTACTTTGCTTCAGATGCATCTAATTACACTACTGGCCAAGCATTATTTGTAGATGGTGGTTGGACATCAGTTTAATTATTTGAATAAAAATAGATATGCTTAAATGCATATCTATTTTTTATATTATTTAAGCATTAAGAAAATTTTCAAGATCTAATTTATTTTTAAGTTCATCTAAGCCTACTCTATCTATATAGTCTCCTAATCTTTCTTTTCCTTCTGCGTTTTCATCATACACAGCAATTATGTTTTCAATTAATTTAGTTACTTTTTCTTCTTCTACATTAATGCAAAGTTTATCACCAAGTCTTGGTTTTACTCCACCTTTTCCACCAACATAAACTGTCCAACCTTTAGGACCTCCAATAAGGCCTATATCTCTTGTGTGGCTATCAGCACAACTATTAGGACATCCACTTATACCCATTTTAAGTTTGTTAGGTAGATTTCTTCCATGATAAGCACCATCTAATTTTGTACCCATTCCTACTGAATCTTGCATACCTCTTTTACAGAAAGTAGTACCTGGACAAATCTTAACACTTCTTACACAAAGACCTATTGCAGCACCTGGTTTCATACCTAAGTCTTCCCATACGCTGTCTATATCTTCTTCTTTTAATCCAACAATAGCTATACGTTGCGCACCTGTAACTTTTATAGCTTGAGCATTGTATTTATCTGCCACATCAGCAATAGTTCTAAGTTGATCTGAAGTAATAAGACCACCTGTTAAATGTGGAGCAATTGCATAAGTTTCCTTGTCTCTTTGAAGTACTGCACCTTTTTCTAATAAATCTTTCATAATATATAATTCCTCCTTAAAACGCTTTCGTATAATACTAATTATTAACTAATAATTAGTATTATACTATATATGTATATAATTTACAACACTTTATTAATAAAATAATATTCACTTCTTACATAAGTATTTCCATTACAGCATAACTTTATTTATAAAACTACAAAAAGAAACCAATTAATGATATTATCACTAATTGGTTTTTAAATTATTTTTTATTAATTTTCTTCTAAAATGCATATTCCTAAAGCACCAGGACCAGTATGTACTCCCATAGCTGCTCCTATTGTTTCTAAAGAAACATCTGTTATGTTAGGATGGTTTTTAATATCATTATAAAAAGCAGTTGCTTCTTCTAATGCATCTCCACTTAGAACCCATACTCTACATTTACATGATTCTAAATATGTCATAAGAATCTCTTTAAGTTTTGATATTGATTGTTTTCTTCCTCTAGTTTTACAATATGTATAAAGTACACCTTCTTCATCAGATGATACTACAGGTTTTAAATGAAGTAAATTTCCTATTTTTCCGGTAACTTTTCCTATTCTTCCACCTTTTATTAAATAATCCAAAGTATTAAAAGTTATAAAACCATGTACTTTATTTTGAATTAATGGAAGATTAGCCATTACTTCTTCAACGCTATGTCCTTTTTCTATCATTTTTGCAGCTTCTAATACAATAGCACCTTGAGGATATCCTAGTGTTTTAGTATCAAAAAACTCAAATTTGAATTCTTCATGATGTTCACATAATAGTCTTAAACTATTTAATGTTCCTGATAATTTGCTTGATACTGTAGCTACAATTACATGTGTATATCCTTCATTTTTAAGGTCTTCTAAAACTTTATTACAGTAGTTTACATCAGGTAATGAAGTTGTTGGCAATTCCTCTTTTAAAGATGCATACATTTCTTCTGATGTTATATTAACCTTGTCCAAATATTCTCTATTTTTATAAATTATTCTTATCGGTAGTAACTTAATATTGTACCTTTCTAAAGTTTTATTATCTAGATCACAACTACTATCCGTTAATAATGCTATTTTTTGCAACCGCAACTCCTCCTTAGAGTAATGTATATTAAATCAAGCTTTAAACTTCATAGATTTTTAAACCATTTAATTGTAAGGCTTGTATAATTTATTTTTTCAAATTTATATGTATAAATTTTTTATACATAGTGTTTAAACTATACCATAATATTTTACGTAAAACAATATTTTTTATACGACTTAATTTTATTTTATTAAATTTAAGTATGAATATTTGTAATATTGTTTTATTTTACTTTCAAATATTCTTATAATTCTACTTTATTCTTATGTTTTAAACAAAAATACTTTCCAAATATGAAAAGTATTTTCTCCAATTTATTCTATATTTCTTATTGTTTTTGCAATTTCATCTGCCTTTAAATCTTCAAGTTTATAGTAATCTGCATTCATTTCAGTTGCAAGTTCTTTAGCAAGTCCTAGCTTTATAAAATCTTCTTCTGTATCTATAACTATAGTTTGTATTTTTTCTTCACTTATAGTTTTTCCTATTTTTAAAGCTTCTTCAAATGGATCACATTTGTTTATAGCTTGATTAGTTCTACCGTCTGATAATATTACCATAACTTGAATCATGTCTTTATCTTTCTTTTTATAATTTTTTAATACTTCATATGCCTTAGATAATCCTAATGAAAGTGGTGTCTTACCTCCAGTTGGCAAATATTCTAAATTTTTCTTTGCAAGTTCTACACTTCTTGTAACATCTAACAATAATTCTGCTTTTCCTTTTCTAAATGCAATCATACCTACCTTATCTCTCTTTTCATAAGCATCAGTAAGAAGTGACACTATTGCACCTTTTACGGCTTCCATTCTCTTTTTTGCTCCCATTGAACCACTTGCATCAACAACAAACATTATAGTGCTTCCTGTTCTTCTTTCTCTGATCTTTTCTCTAAAATCGCTTTTCTTTATATCTATGGCAACACTTTTCTTTTCATTTTTGTTTTGATGAATACACGCAGCTCTTAAAGTAGCATCAAATGCTAAATCTTTAACTTTTTCTTTTGAAAAATCATATTTTACATATCGTCCTTGAATTAATGTTGTTCTTGTTTTACTTCTCTTTCCAGTACCTTTTCTTTTCCTTTTTTCCATAGGTTTTATATCTAATTTTTTTACTTTAAATATATTACCTATATCATCTAATTTATCACTACTAGAACCTTCATTATTGCTTTCTTGTTTATTTTCTATATCTAAATCTTCTTCTAATTCATTATTATTAGTATCATTTTCATTATTTCTAGATTCATCTTCTGAATTTAAATTGTCCTCATTATTTTGTTCATTTGAGCTATTATCATCATCCTTTTCCTCTTTGTTTTCTTCTTTATTTTCATCATCTTCCTTTTGATTTGGAAGATTTCTCATTCTATGAGGTAAAGCAAAGCGTGAAGCTTCTTTTATATCATCTAGTGTCACATTTTTTCTAGAATCTACTGCTGCAATTGCCTTTGCTGTTTCAATGATTACAATTTCTCCTCTATGACCTTCACAATTAGCTTTATCACAAATTTCTGCTGCAAGTTTCATTGCTTCTTCAGAAACTTTAACAAGCTTTAATATTTTTTTAGCTTTTTTTATACTATCTAAAATACTATTACTTTCACATTTATATTTTTCTATATATTTTATAGGATTACTTTCATATTCTAATCTTCTCTTTATTATTTTTTTTCTTTCATAAATATTTTTATTACTATGTATATCTAAGTATAAACCAAATTTATCTAGTAGTTGACTTCTAAGCTCTCCTTCTTCAGGGTTCATTGTTCCAACTAATATAAAATTACATTCATGTGAAAAAGATATGCCCTCTCTTTCCACTTTATTAACTTTTGATGATGATATTTGCAATATTGAATTTACTATGTTATCACTTAAAAGATTTACTTCATCTATATAAAGTATATTTCTATGAGCTTTTTTTAAAATACCTTGTTCAAAAGTTCTTTTTCCTTCTAATATGGCATCTTCTATATTTATACTTCCTATAAGTCTATCTTCTGTAATATTTAAAGGTACATCTACAATTTCTACATCATCTATAATTGCACCTAAACTTCTAACTAAAGTAGATTTTGCAGTACCTTTTTCACCACAAAGTAAAACTCCTCCAATTTGAGGATTTATTATATTTAGTATAAGAGCTTTTTTAGCATCATCTTGTCCTATAACTGCAGCAAAAGGATATATACTTTTAGTAGTCATTTAAAATTTTTCCTCAATTATTTCTTTAACTTTTGAAATATCAAAACTCTTTTCTTCAAAAGGTTTTTTTCTCATTCTATGAGGAAGTACAAATTCTGCTGCTTCTAACATATCTTCTTTATTAACTTTAGTTCTACCATTAAATGCTGCTATAGTCATAGCTGTTTTTATCATGCTAATATCAGATCTGTGTCCATCTACATCCATTTCAATACTTATAATTGCTGCTATTTCTAAAATATCATCATCATATTTGACTTCTTTTAAAATACTTTGTGCTTTTTCAATTTTTTCTCTTAACTTTTCTTGACTATTTTCAAATTTTTCTGTAAAAATTTTTTTATCTTTTTCATATTCAATTCTTCTTTTTATAACTTCTACTCTTTTTTTAGTATCTCTTTCTCCCATAACATCAACAACCATTGGGAATCTATCCAAAAGCTGAGGTCTTAAATCACCTTCTTCTGGATTCATAGTTCCAACCAATATAAATTTTGATGGATGTGAAAAAGAAACACCTTCTCTTTCTATTGTGTTAACTCCCATAGCTGCTGAATCTAAGAGTACATCTACAATATGATCATCAAGTAAATTTATTTCATCAACATAAAGTATATTTCTATTTGCTTCTCCTAGTATTCCAGGTTCAAATTTCTTTTTACCATTCTTTATTGCATATTCAATATCTAAAGTTCCAACAACTCTATCTTCTGTGGCACTTACAGGAAGATCCACAACCTTCATATTCTCAGTAACTAACTCTATCTTTTCATTTTCCTCAAATTTTCTTTTACATTCATTACACATACTACTTTTATCATCAATACTGCATCTAAAAGCACAACCCTTAATCTCACTTCTTAATGGTAATAAATCAGCTATACCTCTAACAGCTGTAGACTTTGCTGTTCCCTTCTCACCTCTAATTAAAACTCCTCCTAAAGTTGGATTTATAACATTAAGTATCAATGCCTTTTTCATAGACTCCTGACCAACTATTGCTGTAAACGGATACATATTCTTTCTTTCCATACAATTCTCACTCTTTCTATAATAAAACTTTATTTTGAATTTCTACATATTCATTTAATTGATTTAATGAAGTAGTTATAAATTCATAAGTTAAATACTTTGGATTCACACTTTCAACTATTTTTTTAGCATTATAACTTCTAAAAGGTTTATGTTCATCTATATTTATTACATGACCATGAATATTTTTCTTCATTTCTTCTAAGGTAAATTTAGATTTATCATTTCTTTGTTTTCTTATTTGTGCCCTAACATAATCCCCACTTAATGAATAATTAAAATGAATTCCTTTTATAAAGGATTTAACATCTTTTAAATCTTCTAAAACCTTTAGTATATATTCTATAGCTTCATTTTCTGAACTTATATTAACATTTGTGTTAATTAAATGACCTGTATCTAGCATTATCCCTTTATTTTCATAATTTATCTTGTCAATAAAATTCCTAGTTTCTACTCTATTTAAAACTGTTAATCCTGGCCACCACAAATTTTCAAATAGAATTTCTATTTTAGTATCTAATCCCTTTAACACTTCATTTATAAATTCTACAGATGCTTTTAAAACTTTTTCATTAGAAGTTTTAAATTTGTAATTATAAGTTTCTTCTAGTTCTACATGTGATATATGAAAAACCACATATTTTGCTTCAATTCTATCTGCCATTTTTATTTCATTTCTAAACTTTTCAATTAAAACCTGCTTGTCCAAACTTCCATAATAAATTTTAATCTCTTCATCATTTTTAAATTGTCTTTTTAAAGCTTCTTCATCTTCATTCCAAAAATCAACCCATATAGGATAATAAGATAAATGAACACCCTTTATTAATCTTTTAGGTATTATATCTTCATCCAATGCACCAACTCCTAATAATTCAACACCATCTAATGAATTTTGATTTAAAAACTTCTCTATTTCTTTATAATCACCTTTAAACCTCTCCACATCATATCTATAAGTTGACATATTAATAAGCCTCATACTCTCAACCCCCTTCAAATTTAAAATAACATCTTTATCAAGTAATATTATTAAGCTTACACTTTATTCTATTATCATGGTTAAAACCAATTAAGAATTAAGAGTGAAAAGTGAAAAGTTATGGTAGATATTACTCACTTAGTTCCTAATATTTTTGAATAGAAATCCATAGAAACTAAGTTTTTATATTGCATTTAAATAATTTACTTTGCAAATCTAATAAAAAATCGTTTTTTAAAATTGGATCTCCAATTTTTACATTCACTTTCAACTTTCAACTTTCAATTTTCCATTTTCAATTAAATTAATTAGAATTCCCAAATGAAACAAAAATAATTGTACTTTTGAACTTGTTTCGCTATATAGGGTTCTAAGTTCAAATTGAAAAACTTTTTTTAATCAAGGAACAGGAATTATTTAAATAAGTATTTCTTTAAAAATTGATTTAGAAAATCTTATTAATTTGTCTTTTATTAGAGTTTCTTTGAAATTTTTATAAATAACGTTTTAAATAATTACTGTTTCTTGGAATAATTTTGTTCTTATTGGATATTTTAATAATTTCATTTTTCCAGTTCAAACCCATTAAATCAATTAAAATTATCACATATTTCAAATGACACTTTTCTAAGGTAACAATCTTCTTTTGAAACCTGCCCATTAGAATTTATAATACTTCTAGCTGGGCATCCTTTTGTACAAATATTATTAAATCCACAACTGTTACAACTTTCGTTTTCTGCAGTATTTATAGTAATCATTCTTAAGGATTTCAAATCATGTACATTTCCCATATAATATTTTTTACTTCCACTTAAAGATCCACAAGGATATACATCTCCACTTGGATAAACAACCATAGAACCACCATAAGTTGCATGACAATAATTTGTATTACAATAACTTGAAGAATGTTTAATTCTACCTTTTGCATCCTCAATTTCTCTTATTATCACTTTTCTATTTGTTAAATAACTTAAATACTCAGTTTTTTTATAAGCTTCATTAAGATATTTTTCTATATCCTTGTAACTTGCCACCTCTAAATTATTCTTTTTTGCTCTACCTGTTATTCTTAATAAATCTAAACCTATTCCATTAACATTACCAAGATAATAAGCAAGCTCAATTAATTTACTTAAACTTCTTATACTATCTTTTGTTATTACTGTGTTTAAATTTACTATTACTCCATTTTTACCTAAAGCTTTTATACCATTTATAGCTTCTACACTTTTCCCTCTAAGTTTTTCATTTATGTCTAATCCACCATCAAAACTTATACCCATTTTTATATCCATTTTTTTAATTTCTTTAGAAATTTCATCATCTATTAACGTTCCATTGCTTTGCATTTGTAATGTTATTTTTTTATCTTTACTTTGAACATAATTATAAATATCTCTTATAAGAGAAAAATTCATCATTGGCTCTCCACCAGCAAATTGAATTTTGAAACTATCACTTTTAATCATATCAATAGCTTTTTTAGCTGTATCAAAAGTCATATATTCCTTCTTTTCTCCACCATTTGCATAGCAATATTTACAATTTAAATTACAATCATTTGTAACCCACAAAACTAACAACTTAACATTACTAAACATAATCTTCTAAATCGCCTTCTACATTAAGATATATTTTTCTAAGCTCATTTAAAGTGTCTTTATCTCCATTCCACATACCTCTTTTATTTGCTTCTAATAATCTTTCTGTCATATTGTAAACTGCCCATGGATTAGCCTCTTTTATCCAATCTCTTCTTTCTTCATTTAAAAGATATTCTCTTGCAACACCATCATACATCCAATCTTCTATAACACTTGATGTGGCATCCCATCCAAACATAATATCTACCATAGCTGAAACTTCCTGTGCCCCTTTATAACCATGTTCTTTTAACCCTTCAAACCATTTTGGATTCAATATTCTTGATCTCATTATCCTAGCTGTTTCTTCATTTATATCTTTTAATTTAACTCTTTTAGGATCACTGCTATTTCCTGAGTATGATTTTGGCATGTTGCCTGATGCTCTACTTACAGCAGCTACAAGCCCACCATGATAGTTATAAAAATCATCACTATCTAGCATATCTATCTCCATTGAAGATTCATTTTTAACAGTAACCTCCACACTAGACAATCTTCTTTCAAACACTTCCTTAACTTTTTTACCATGAATATTTTTTCCGTAGGCATGTCCACCCCAAAGAGTATACACATCACCTAAATCATTTCTGTCATTCCACTTTTTACTGTTGATTAAAATATCTACACCTGCACCATAAGTACCTGGTGGGCAACCAAAAATTCTCATACCAGCTTCTTCTTTTGCCACTTCTAAAGAAATTCCTTCACTTAAAAGTTCATCTATTTCATTTAAAACATGTTTTCTTAAGTAATTGTTTTTTTCATCTTCTGGAAGACTAGAAGCTAGATTAACAGCATCTTCTATAAGTTCAATAAGATTTGGAAATGTATCTCTAAAAAGACCTGTAATTCTTAATGTTACATCAATTCTTGGTCTTTTTAGCTCTTCTAAACTAATTTTTTCAATACCAACTACTTTTTGAGACCCTTCAAGCCACTTTGGTTTAATGCCCATAAGATATAAAATTTCTGCTATATCATCACCAGTAGTTTTAATAGTTTCCCCTGAATAAACTACAATTGAAATACTTTCAGGATATTTCCCCTCATCTTTTAAATATCTATTTATTAATTCATCACCTAGTCTTTTGCCAACTTCCCAAGCTGATTTAGTTGGAACAGACGTTGGATCTATCGTATAAAAATTTCTACCAGTAGGTAATATGTCCACTCTTCCTCTTGTTGGGCATCCAGAACCACCACTAGATACAAACTCTCCATTAACACCTTTAATAAGATTTTTTAATTCATCAGTTGTATCATTTAACTTTTTAGTTACAACCTTTGAAACAAACTTAAGTACTTTATCTAAATCACTTGCTTTTTCTTTATCAAAATATTTTGTAATTATAGAAGTTATAGAATCTTCACTATAATTTTCTTTATGAAAATCATCTATAATTCTTCTACTTAAATCTAAAAGCTTGTCCAAAATCATTAAATTAGTTTCATCATTTTCATTTTTTTCATAAGGCTTATCTTTTAAAGTGTTATAATTTATATTTTTAGCTATGCATACACTTTCTATTAATGAAGGAACTTCTCCATTAGGTAAATTTAAAAGTGCAACTATCATATTTACATATCGTTTTTCTTTTGGAGCAACACCAAATATATGAAGCCCATCTTTTATTAAAGAACATTTAATTTCTTCAATCCAACCATGTAATTTTTCTATGCTATTAAAACTATCTTCTCTTAACTCTTCCTCTTTTATATTTAAATCATCATGAAAATTATTCTTTATCATTAGCTCTATAAGTTCATTTTTAATTCCATCTACTTTACCTACATCACTGTTTTTAGCATGATAATATTGTTTTATAAGTTCATCTATATTTTCCATTTCTCCATATAGTCCACTCTCCATCAGTGATGGAATTAAGTGATCTAAAACTGTTGCATATGACCTTCTTTTAGCCTGTGCACCTTCACCAGGAACATCTATTATATATGGATATAAGTTAGGAATATCATCAATGTTTATATCTGGATAACATTCATCTGTAAGCCCTATTTCCTTACCTGGAAGCCACTCTAATGAGCCATGGGTTCCAACATGTATAATGACATCTGCTTTAAATACATTTCTTATCCACTTATAAAAAGCTATATATTGATGTGGTGGAACTATATCTGTACTATGATAGACTTCTTCTGCTTTATCTTCATATCCTCTTGCTGGTTGAAGTCCTATAAACACATTTCCATTAAGAATTCCTGGCACTGGGAATTTATCATCATAAACCATAAATTCTCCTGGTGCTTTTCCCCAATCTCTCTCCATTTTTTCTTGTACATTGTAACTTAATTTTGAAAACCAACTAATATAAGTATCTTTATCTATTAAATCTATGCTTTTTTCTTTAACCTTTTCTTCACTTAGCCACTTAGAATCATTGCTAACACAATCTATGATATTATTTATAATTTCATCACCATTTTCAAAATCATAATCTAGTTTAACATTATTACTTTTTAATTCATTTACAATGTTAAAAACACTTTGTGGTGTATCTAATCCAAAAGCACAACCTATCATGTCATTTCTTGGTGGCATATTATGAAATATTATTGCAACTTTTTTATCTTTGTTTTCTTTTCTTCTAAGTTTTGCAAAATTAAGTGCTAGCCTACATACCTTATTTACACGCTCTTCAATAGGGAAAAATGCATACCTATCTCCAAGTGCATCTCTTATAAGCTCATTAGTTGCTGTAGCTACTGTTATAATTTGGCCATCAAATTCAGGATCATAAACATTACCGCAAAGTGCCATACTATCTATTCCCTTAATTGATTTTTTAAAGCTTTCATAACTTTGATAAGTTCCAATTGCTTGAAGCACAGGTACTTTTAATTTTTCAAAAATGCTTTCTTCTACATATGTAGTTCCATCTCCTGGATTTCCAAGAATACTTTGTGCATGAGCCATAGTATTTATAACTACATCTACTATAGGCTCATTTTCTTCCATTAAGTAATTATCTATAACATATTGAATGCCTTTATATCCTACAGATTCATCTTTTGCAGATGCAGTATATACAGCTAAAGGAACTCCACCTAAATTTTCTACTTCTTCTATAAATTTATCTATATGTCTTGTATTATTTTCAAAGTAATAATTACTATAAAACAATATTCCAACTACTGACTTATTACTATCTTTTGCTTTTTTTATATACTCTTTTTCATCTTCAACTTTTCTTCCCTTGTAATAAATCCCTTCCCAAACTCTTTTTTCAGCATCACTATAATTATAGTTTTTACTACTATAGGTAGATGCTAAGTATAAAACCATATTTCTAAAGTTATTATTTCCACCTATTTTATAGTATTTAAATATGCTACCAAACTCTTCTTTTGATATACTAGACTTTCTAAGTAAAAGTTCATTTTCTCCATCAACTGAAGAATATATAAAAAACTTCTTTTTCCCATTAAATTCATCTATCAGTGAATTCACTGTTTTAAAATATGTAATTCCACTATGAAGTGATATAAAGATAAAATCTGATTTATTAAATATATCTTTATATTCATCTAAATTTTCTTTGTCATTTTCAATTTGCCTACTTTCTAAAAAATTAAATACAAATTCATTTTTAAATTCTTCCTTTAAATTTCTACAAACTTCTTTTAATCTATACTGTGCATCAAAATTTGACATTACAAATGTTATATTAAACATCTCTTTTCACCCCAGCTACAAGTGTTATAATAAGTATAAATTTATCTATTAATTTTGAAATAATCTGGTCTTTTGAATCTTCATCATTAATATTTAACTTAGCATGACCACTTAATGGACTTTCTAAATCAAAATTACTGCAAATTTCATTTAAAATATTAATACATTCTAATGAAACTTCTTCTTTTGATAAAAGTTCCCAATCTAATTCATCTATAAGATGCGCATATAAGGATGTTAGTGTTACAAGTCTATTGTTTCTTTCAATTTTATGTACACTATTAATAAATTCTGCTTTTGTTAGATCTAACTGAGCTTTTTTATGAATACAAATATTCTTGTATTTTTCCCAAAGTATATCTTCATCTACTTTAAATCTTTTCATTCTCTTTAAAAAGCTATGTTGATACTTTGGGCTTAATTCTGTTTGTAAAAAAAGTGCTTCTTTTACTGCTGACTTTACAGAAAGTCCTATAAGTTCACCAAGCTTTGAATGTTTTCCTGCATCAGTTAACTTATTATCTGAACTTGGATTAGAAACTACTATTATTCCATCAGTTCCTGAACCAGTAGCAAGTCCTCTTGAATACATGCTTCCTGCCATAAGTTCTGTAATTGCTGCTGTCTTTGCTTCTGTCGCTGTAACCACTGACCTAACCATTGTTCCTTCTGCTAAATCAGCATCTATAACCAAAATAATATTAATAGTTCCTAGTTTTAACTTACTAATTTTTTTATTTCTTTCAACATAAGATGCAGGGTCACCAGCTCTTCCACCATTCACATCTATACCACCAGTTACTATTGCTGTTACTTTAACATCTTCAAACTCTTCCTCTTTTATAGATACATTATCCATTGATGCAGCAGTACAAAGACCACTTGCAAATTCCCCATCAAGTCCAAGCTCTGTTGCTGTTATCATCATATGTTCTTCATAAGTTTCCCCCTTCATTGTACAAGCAATTCCTGCACCAGGATTAGAATCATTATTAAAAACATACTTCAAATCTTCTCTATAACCTCCATTTAAAGGCCCTGAACTAACCACCTTTCTTTCACCTTTAAAAGGTATAACTATACTTTTATCATATCTATGTACTTCATCACCAGTTGACAATTTATATATCATCATAAAAAAACCTCCTTATCACATGGTTTTAATCTCTTTCTCAAATGATAGTACTAAAGTTACATGTTATTTCTATTTTTATATTGAAAATCAGGTAAGAACTAAGAGTGAAAAGTTATGGTAGTTATTACTCACTTTGTTCCTATAATTTATCGATTTGTATTTGAAACCAATTAAGAATTATGGTGAATATCCCCGGGGATTGAAATCCCCGCTACAATTTTTTTATTTGTACTTCAAATAAAATTAATATAATATTTATCCATAAAAAGTTCATTTTGGAGAATAAATTCCCCATTATAATATTCTTACTGACCATAGTTTTAATAGTAAATATACCTATTGCTTTAGATACATCAGTTTTATCATTAATTGTTAATTTTATTTAACGTTTTAAATAATTCCTGTTTCCTTTACTAAAATTAATCACATTTACATCTTAAATAATTTTATTTTGGAACTTTAAATTATATTAAACATTTACTACTTTGTAAAATTCCTTTAAAACATCTGAAACATTATTAAAATAAACTATATTTTTATAATTATCACCATATAGTTTCATACTGTCTTCTTTGCTTCTTAAAGATACTACAGTTTTTTTTCTTTTTATGGCTTCTTTAATTATTTCTGTATTTTTAAAGTTTATATCTCCTATGATGCTGCCTGCATCTATTACAAAATTAATATCATTTAATTCATTCTTTATATGTACAACATCACCATCTTCTACTTTTTTATATGGCTTTAAACTGTATATTTTTATTCCCATAGTTCTTGCAATTTCATAATCTATATCATTCTCATAAATTATACCAGTTGAAATTCCTATATCTGATTTTGTAAATATTCTATATATTGGTGTTCCTTTTCCACATCCACCTAAAACAAAAACTTCTGGTTTTAATGTGTTTTCTATTTCAACAGAACCTAATAAATTATTATAATTAGACTCCATTCCATATAAATTATTTATTATCTTTTCATCTACAACATCTTCTGGTGCTCCATAAGCAAATATTTCATTATCCTTTACAAGAACTACTTTATCAGCACTTTTAAGAGCAATATCAATTTCATGTAAACACACAACAACTGCTATATTTTTATCTTTGCTAAGTTTTTTTAATATATCCATAAGTTCTAATCTATGTTTTATATCAAGATGAGTAGTTGGCTCATCTAATATAATAATTTCTGGTTCTCCAGCTAATGCTCTTGCAACTAAAACTTTTTGTTTTTCACCATCACTTAATTCGTCAAAATAACGCTCTTTTAACTTATCCGCATTTACAGTTTTTAATGCATCAAATACAATTTCATTATCTTTTTCACTAAGCTTTCCAAAAAATCCTGTGTGAGGATACCTTCCCATAGCTACAACTTCATATACAGTTGTAAGAGAGCCTTCAAATTTATTAGTTAAAACTAATGCTAATTTTTTAGCTAATTCTTTTTTATCAATTTGAAGCAAATTTTTTTCTTTTATATAAACTTCTCCACTTATAGAAGTTAAAAGACCTGATAAAGTTCTAAGTATTGTTGTTTTACCAGCTCCATTAGCACCTAAAAAACATAATATCTCCCCACTATTCACTTCAATTTCAACATTGTCTACTACTATTTTCTTCTCATATCCAACAGTTAATTTATTTGTATTTAACATAATCATAATGAAGCCCTCCTTTTTAACACAAGGAATATTACAATTGGTGCTCCAACAAAAGAAGTTACTGCACTTATTGGAAGTTCCACTGGTGACACTATTGTTCTTGCAATTAAATCACAAATAGAAGTAACTATTCCTCCAAGCATTATAGTTCCTGGCAAAAGTACTTTATTATCTGTAGTCTTAAATAACAATCTTGAAATTTGAGGAACAGCTAGTCCAATAAATGCAACTGGACCTGCAAAAGCCGTAACAACTGCTGCTAAAATACTTGAAATGGCTACAATAGCTATTCTAAATCCTTTTATATTAACTCCCATACTTTTTGCATACTCTTCACCTAACAAAAATGCATTTAACGGTTTTACTATACACATACTTAATAAAATTACTGGAATACCTATTATCATAAGTACTTTAACTTGATTCCATGTAAATGCAGAAAAAGTACCCATCCTCCACATTGTAAAACCTTGAAGCTTTTCTTTATCAGCAAAAGCTGTTAATACACTTGTAACTCCACTACATAAATATCCAACCATCATACCTATTACAAGTAATGTAACTACATTTTTAACCTTTCCTGCAAATAAAATTACTATAGCCATAACTATAAGTGAACCTAAAAAAGCACCTAACACTAACATAAATGGTGATACTGTCTCAAATCCAAGAGTTACACCACCAAGCATTATAACTCCAACAAATAATGATGCTCCAGATGAAACACCTAAAACATAAGGCTCTACTATTGGGTTTTTAAAAAATATTTGTAATAAAAGTCCTGACGCTGCAAGAGAACATCCTCCTATAATCGTCGCTACAGCTCTTGGAAATCTAATATTCCAAACTATATCGTAAAAAGGATTCACTGTAGCTTCTTTATTAAATAAAATATCTAAAATTTCCCTAAGCCCAATCTTAACTGAACCAAATCCAACACATAACGCTAAAGTTAAAAACATCAAACATGCTAATATAACAAAAACTATTGTATACCTAACCTTAGACTTTCTTAAAAAATCCATATTTTATCCTCTCCAAATTCAAATTTAAAGTAATGTCTTTCTCAAATGATAGTAACTATATTACAGTTTATTACTATATTTCTATTGGCAACCAACTAATAAGTAAGAGTGAAAAGTGAATAGTTATGGTGAATAGAAGTCCATAAAAACTAAGTTTTTATATAATCCTTAATCAATTTGTTCTACAAATTATTTTAAGAATCCATTTAAAAAACTGAGCTTTCAGTTTTATCCTTCATTGTTAATTGTTCATCGTTAATTGTTAATTTTTGTACAACACTTTCAATCTCTCTTTCTCAACTAAAATAAGAGTAATTTTGTTTTTAAACTTATTTCTCTATATTTTGATTTAAAATATATAAGATGTACCAATTTAAAATAGTACATCTCTATATTTAATATCTATTTATATGTCAGCTCTATTTTTAGAGCTTCTGTAGGATTTTTGTTTTTATTCTTTATAATTTACATAGTGTTTAATTTCATTTCCAGTTGAACCTGGGTGGAACATTTCCATTAAATCTATAATAAGTTCGTCACTTTTATCTATTGATTGGAAATAATCCGGTGCAAAACACCATACTTTTTTATCTTTTACAAGTTGGAGTTTTTCAAGTATAGGAGCTTTTTCTACTACACTTTTTAATGTTGGACTATAATTTGTTGAAGATGAATAAACAAAAATATCTGCTTCATTAGCTTTTGCATATAATTCTTCTATACTTATAGTTCCACTTCCTACACCATCATCTTTTAAAATATATTCTCCTCCAGCCATTTCAATCATTTTTGCAACATATGAATCACTTTTAGGAACATATACTTTACCTTTACTTATAGTTGCCCATACTACTTTTGGTTTTTCTTTGCCTTCTATCTTTTTACTTGCAGCTTCTACATTTTTTATTGCCTTATCAAATTGCTTTTCAGCCTCTTCTTCTTTATCATAAAATGCTGACATTAACTTAGACCATTCCATTCTTCCATATGGATTTTCCTCTAAATATTCATTATCAACTACATAATTTATTTTTAACTCATCTAATTTTTCCATAAGTTTTTGTTGACCAGCTGGACCACTATAAACTACTGCTAAATCCGGCTTTAAAACTGATATCTTTTCAAAATCTGGAGAATCACCTTTTCCAACAAATTCTATATTTCCATTTTCAAGTCCTGTTTTAATTTCATCTATACTCCAATTTTTAGCTTCAGTTGTTACAGCTTTAACACTATCAAGTTCACCTATTGCCCTTAAAAGACATGCCTGAGTAGTTGAACCTAACAACACATTTTTAGCTGGTGTTTTTATAACTATTTCATTTTTAAATTCTTCTGGCACTTCTTTTCCTTCTGGCACTATTATTAAAGTTCTTTTATCACCATCAACAACTTTTTTAATTCCACCCTTAAGATATTTCACACTAAATGCTTTTGTATACTTAAGTGGCATTTCTGTTCTTATATTTAAAACCTTTTCTTCCTTATCATAATTAAATCTTGCATCTATAGCATCACTTAAAAATTCTATTGGAACATATATATCTTCCTTGTCAGCTTTAGTTTTTTGTTCTAATTTTATTTCTTTTGAATTTACCTTTGCAGTTTCACTATCCTTATTTACTACAATTTCATCATTGTTTATTTTTACTACTGCGTCTTTATCATTTAATTTAAATTCACCCTTAAAATAATTACATGTATCTTTTAATGAAACAAAAACTTTCTCTTCATCAATTTTAGTTTTAACCACATTTTCTGTTTTTTCATTATCTACAACTACACTTGACTCTGTACTTTTCCCTTCTCCTATTGAGCACCCAATGAGACTCATAGATATAGCTGTACATAATGCAGCACTTATAACTAATTTGCTTATTCTTTTATTATTTCTCAACATTCCCTTATCCTCCAAAAATATGTACTTATTAAGATTTAAACTATCTTTAATCTTATTTTTTATATAAATTATTAATTTTATATTTTAGCTTTAAAATATATATTGATTTTTGCAATAAAAAAACCTCTTTAAATAGAGGTTTTTTTAATATATCACTAATTTTAAAAACATTAAAAATATTTTAAAATTAAAAAATAAATTTTGATATACTTTGATTTCCCTCCGAAACCTCTGATCTAAATATCTATTTAGGCAGGTCTCCTGACTAACGACTTAACCTTAGTCATCCTTCCCAGTTAAAAACCAGTGGATTTGACTTCGTATCCGTTACAGTAGCGGGGGCTGTAGTGGATTTTCACCACTTTCCCTATTAAACTCTTTTATAAAATGCAAACTTTTTAAACTTAAAAACTTGTACAACTTATATCATGAAATTAATTTCACAGTGAGTACCTAAATATAACTATTAAATTTTCAAACAACCACATTATATTGCTAAATTTTACATAATTCAATACCATTTTTTGTATTATTTTAATGATTATTTTATATTTTTTAATTTTTTATAACATTTTTCTAAAAATTAAACTAGTTTCAATGCCCTATTTATCTCATTTAACGTTATATTTATTTAAATTTTAATATACTAAAATTTCAACACATTCCATTTTGGAATATATGGTTATTCTTGAAATTTTTATAATCTACATCTAATATTTTTAACTTTTTTTTACATAATTGTACTAATATATAGTATAATTTTTATTATTAATTAAAATACAAATTTATATGAGTGAGGTAATAATCCATGAATAATAAAACAACCCCTGAAAACATCAAGTTAATTTTATCTAATATCTCATTACCAAAGGGCTTTTACATTAGGGAATTTAAGGAAAATGACTTTTCATATATTCAAAAAATATATGAAACTGAAGGCTGGTTAACCATTATAAAAAGACCCAATGATGCTTTAAAAGCCTTTAAAAACTCTGATATAGTTCTTGTTATAATCTATGAAGATAACATTGTTGGTGTTCTACGTGGATTAACTGATACAGAAATAACTACTTATATTATAGAATTAATAATTAATAAAAATTTTAGAGGAAAAAGCCTTGGAAAAGCTCTTATCAATGCTTGCCATTTATTATATCCTAAAACAAGAATTGAACTTTTAGGCAGTAATAGTTCTAAAGATTTTTATAAAGCTAATGAATTTAGAGATTTCTTTGGTTTTAGAAAAAGCTTCAAAAATGACTAAAAGCTACACTCTAAACTGAAACATGAATAACTTAGTTTTTAACTTTAAGTTATTCATATTTCAATTCAAAGTTTTAATCTAATTTTTTACATTCATTTTTCACTTAAGATAATTTGCGTTAAACTTAATAATTATTATTTATTTTACTACCTTTACTGTATCTTCTTTGTCATAAAATGCACCGATTAGTTTTCCCCATTCATTCTTTGCATTTTGATTATTTTCTAAATTTGAATTTTCAACTACATAATTTATATTTAACTCCTCTAATTTTTTTACTGTATCTTCATAATCCTTTAATCCTCTATCAACTATAACAAGCTTGGGACTAAAAAATGATATCTTATCAAAATCAAATTCATCATCTTTACTTACATATTGTATAATTCCATCTTGAAGCCCCATTTTTAATTCTATTTCATTTGAAGTTGCTGCTTCCTTTGTAACTTCTTTTATACTTTTTATTTCGTCTATATTTTTTAAGACCCCTACTTGGTGCTCTGATGTTACTAAAACATTTTTTACTGGTGTTCTTACAATATTTTCACCTTTAAACTCTTTAGGTATATACTTATCTTCTGGAACAAGAATTAAAGTATGATTTTCTCCATCTATAACCTTTTTTACTCCACCTTTAAAATATTCAACACTAAAACCACTAGTATATTGAAGGTGCATACATTTTTCTATAATCAAATCATTTTCTTCCCTATTGTAATTAAAATTTGCATCTACATTATCTTTTAAAAAATCTAACGGCACATATATATCATCTTTATCCCTTTCTATATTAGCCATAAGATTAACATCTTTTTTATTAACTTTTATAATGTCACTATTGTCACTTACAACTATTTCATTATTATTTATATTTGATATTGCCTTATCATCTTCCATTTTAAAATTCCCATCAAAATAATTTGTAGTGCTTTTTAAAGATGCAAATACAATATTATTTTTTACTTTAGTTTTAACATCATCAGTACTTTCATAGTTCTCAACTTCACTTGAACTTGTACTTATATATTCATTATTAGAACACCCTATTAAAGATGTACAAATAACACTTCCTATAACTAAGCATATTAACTTTTTATTTAACCTTAACATTTAAAAATTTCCTCCCTAAACCCTACTTAAAGAAATTTTGTGCAAAATAAAAAACCCCTATAAAACAGAGGTTTTTCAATATAACTTTAAAACGCATCAAAAATACGCTTTAATTTAAAGCTTACATTATCATAATTCAATCTCCCTCCGAAATTTCTTTTACATACTTATAATTAGGTAGGTCTCCTGACTAACGGCTTAGCCTTAGTCATCCTTCCCAGTTAAGAACCAGTGGATTTGACTTCGTATCCGTATACAGTAGCGGGGGCTGTAGTGGATTTTCACCACTTTCCCTATTAAACCTATTTAGGTACCTAAATATATTTTATTCAATTTTCAAACAATTACATTGTAGTACTAATCTAATAAAAACTCAATAGTCTTCCTTGTAATAATATTTTATTTTTTCATTACTGAATTTGATTTATAGGAAAACAAGTTGAAAAATGAAATTACTATTATTCCAATTGAGAAAGATATGTTTAAACGAGTGTACAAAAATTAACAATTAACGATGAACAATTAACAATGAAGGATAAAACTGAAGTCTCAGTTTTTTAAATCAATTTTTATAATGATTTGCGAAGCAAATTATTTAAACACAATATAAAAACTTAGTTTTTAGATATTTCTATTCATAAATATTGAGAACAAAGTGAATAATATTAACCATCATTGTTAATTGCTAACTGTTAATTGTTAATTGGTTCCAAACATAATAATTGACTTAATTGTAATATGGCTAGTGTTATTTGATAAAGCTATTATTTTTGAGTCAAATTTGGAACTCTATACTAATTTATTTTATTTCTTTTCTTAATTCTTTCACTTTATTTATATCTAACCCTGTTTTTAATGCTATTGTTTTATCATCTAATATATCCAATAAATTTATAGCAATTTCTAACTTTTGCTTTTCTATACCTTTTTCTATTCCTTTCTCTATTCCTTTTTTTTCAACTTCTGGATCATATAATGTTTTTGTCATCATAATCACCTCTTCTTCTATTTTTTCATCATTAAAATAATTTCTATTTAAGTATTCTACTAAGTTTTGTATTGCAAGAAGCATTTTATGAAAATCATCATGTAGTATTTCATTTTCATGTAATAAATATCTATTTTAAAATGAATTAATCCTACCACCTAGCAATCAAAACAATATTTTCACATTAAAACATAGCTATAATAATGTTAATAATTATATTATAATTTTTTCTAAAAAAGTTCAAATTCCCATACAATAAAAAAGATAGATAACAAAATGTTTACCTATCTTTTATATCCTATAAATTAATTCAATTTTTGCATTTATTCCTTATCATAAAATACACTTATGAATTTTCCCCATTCATTTTTTGCATTTTGATTATTTTCTAAACTTGAATTTTCAACTACATAATTTATATTTAATTCATCTAATTTTTTTACTATATTTTCATAATCTTTTAATGTTCTATCAACTATAACAAGTTTTGGACTAAAAAATGATATCTTATCAAAATCAAATTCATCATCTTTACTTACATATTGTACAACTCCATCTTGAAGTCCAATTTTAATTTCTATAGAATCAGAAGTTACAGCTTCTTTTGTTACTTCTTTTACACTGTTTATTTCACCTATGCTTTTTAAAACATCTATTTCATCTTTTGATGTTGCTAAAACGTTTTTTAGTGGTGTTTTTATAATAGTTTCATTTTTTAACTCTTCTGGTACAACTTTTCCCTCAGGAACAATAATCAAAGTTCTATTTGATCCATCTGTAACTTTCTTAACTCCACCTTTAAAATACTCTACACTAAATCCACTTGCATACTGAAGTTTCATACTGCTTTCTAAAGTCAATCTTCCACTCAATCTATCATAAGTAAATCTTGCATTTACATTATCTCTTAAAAAATCTAATGGCACATATATGTCATCATCATACATTCTAGCCTTTGTCATAAGACTCACACTCTTAGAATTCACTCTTGCAACTTCTCTTTCAGAGTTCACTACTATCTCATCACCATTTATATTAACTATAGCTTCATCACCATTTAATTTAAAATCCCCTTTAAAAAAGTTAGAAACATCTCTTAGTGATGCAAAAACAACATTACTTTCCATTCTTGTTTTAACTACATCATTATTACTAGTCTCACTCATAACTACATTTGAACTCTTTAATTCCTCTTCCCCCATACATACACTAGCCATACCTGTAACCATAACGCCACAAATCACAGCTCCTAAAATAACCTTACTTAATCTCTTGCTTAACATAACAAAATCCTCCTTAAACTAATAAACCCTCTTTATGCAAAACATAAAACCTTTTGTAATGAGATGCTATGTTTTACATAAACATTTAAATAATTAATGGAAATATCACTGCCATAAAATTTAACCATCTATGCAATTATTTCCTTAACCACCTCTATATTAGTACTACTATTTACAAAAAGCAATGGATTTTGTGTTTTTTTTAACATTTAAATTTATCTTTATAATGAGAAATCATTAAATTTTCTAACTATTTTACTATATTAAAGCACTTTTCTCATTTATTTACTAACTTCGACAAATATTTTTCATATAATCAATGTTAAATTTATAACAAATATACAATTTCAATCATAAATTTAAAATTCTCTTATTACATTTATATTTTTTACATAAACAAAAATAGATAGACTATTAAAAAGCCTATCCACTTATATTATTTACATTGTTTCGCAATGAAGCCAACTTTCATCCTTATTTTTACAATTCAAACAAGTTATATTAGCACTAATCCACTCAAAAGCATTAACCCAATCGCTTTCATTTAAAGTTTCTCCATGGGAATTTTCAAGGCCACTTTCATCAATAAAATCTTCTTTTCCTTGAGAAGCTATAGTAACTTCTATTTCAAATTTATCATTGTTACACTTTGAACATTTTGTAATGTTTAAAGATTCTTCTCTATTTAAAAAGTTATCATTACATACAAATCCATTCCATCCATGTTTATCTTCGTCAAACAATATTAACTCTTCATTACATAATGAACAAAAAACTTTCACTATCATTTTATTATTACTTTCATAAATTTTAAAACTTTTTGAACCACATTTACATTTTACTATTCCTTTAATTTTAAATTCGTCATTTTCATCACCAATCAATTCTAAGTAATTTTTTAAATGACTAGGTATTGGGTACTCCATTAAATTAAATCTCCTTTTATATAACTTTTTTATTTTTCTTTTTATATTTTTTTCGTTTTTTTATTTTAATTTTTAAAAATCTAATAATCCATTTTATAATCTTAATTAATATTTTAACTAACGTCTCAATTGTTCTTGTGAGTACAAAATATAAAATTACAGCTTCAAAAATTCTACTTAGGAAAAATCCTATTGTGCCAAACTCCATTGTCTTTCTTACTCCTTAAATTTAATATATAACACTTATTCTAAATTACGATATTAAACTTAAAAAATCATCCGCCACGGCTTCAAAAATAATCTCAGGTAAATTTAGATTAAATGTGTTAGTTATATTATAAAATATCCTCTAGTACAAAATATGTCCATAAGCTTATTTCATAATATTTTAAATATAAAAAAGATAGACTATTAGAAATCTATCTTTTTTTATATTATTAAATTTTTTAAATTTAGTTAAATATATAAATAAGTTATTTCTTCCAATAATATAATGAACTTTCAATTTGTATGAACTCATATTTCAATGTTTATATATCTATATTTTCCCTAAGGATTTCATTGCATAAGCATATGATTTAAATCTTGGCGTTTTCATATCTATATCTCTTTTTGTTACACCCATATAAATAATTATATCATTATATAGTTTATTATTTCCATTTACAATACGCAAATTACCTGAATTTACTTCTATTTGTATTATAGTATGTTTTTCTATATCACTTATAAGTTTATATGCTCTTATATCTAATTCATCGAATTTTAAATTATAGCTATACTTTAAAATTTCTAAAAACATTTCTTTTTCAATACCTGAAACTTGAAAAGGAACAGCATTATAATTTTTAATTAAATATTCTTCAACTTTTAAAAAACTTTTATTATTAGCTTTTATTTTTGATGATGCATATTCTAAAAACTTATTATCATCATCTATATTAATTTCAACTTCACCATCTGAGCCACCAATTATATTATGTGTTTTTAAAAAATCTTTTTCATTTAAACAATTCACAGCATTTTATCTCCTATATTATATTTTATCTATTTTTTCATATTTAATTTCGCACAATATTAATTACACATATTATACATTATTTTTATATTTTACCCAATATTTTTCATTTAATATAAAAGGTATTCTCTATTTACTTCATATTTTGAATATTTGTTTTCACTTGAATTTAGTTTACAATAATTTGTATCGTCTTAATTATAATTATGTAAACTAAAATGGATTTTAAAATAGTACTTTAGATTTTTTATCCAACATCACGGACTTTTTTACATGGGTCTGTGGATTCAAAAAAGATCACACTTATATAGTTAAAATTTAAAATAATATATTTATCAATTGAAAAACTTTTTTCTTTCATAAAGAAACAGGAATTATTAAAATTAGTATTTCTTTAAAAATTGATTTAGAAAATCTTATTAATTTGTTTTTTATTTTCAAGACCTGAACCCAAGGATGGGTTAAGGTCTTGAAAATAAAATATCAAATTCATTAGAGTTTCTTTGAAATTTTTATGAATAACGTTTTAAATAATTACTATTTCCTTGGAATAACCTTTTTCTCATTTCATACTTAAATAATTTCACTTTTCATATTACAATTACATAGTTTCATATATTCCTTTTTTATTAAAATTAAACTTCCTATAACAATAATTGTGTCTACTACTGGTTGAGTATACCAAACTGCTGGCAATTTAAAAATTGAAGTCATTATTATAACACTTGGAATAAATAAAATTATTTGCCTAAACATAACTAATAATCCTGAAACTTTTCCATTTCCTATGGATTGAAAGAACGTAATAGCCATAACTATACATCCATTTAACGGGAATATACTATAAAAAATTCTAAAGTATTTAATTCCTTCTGCTACTAAATTTTTGTCTTTTATAAAAAGACTTAGTATTTGCCTCGGATATAATTCTATTGGAATCCAAAATAATAGTCCTAAACATACAGCTCCAATAATAAAAGTATTAGTAGATTTTCTTACACGATTATAACTTTTAGCGCCAAAATTAGTTCCCACTACTGGTTGTAATCCTTGAGACATTCCCCAAAGAGGTATAAATGAAAATGAATAAATTCTCATTACTGCTCCCATTAAAATTCCTTGATTATCTCCACCATATTTAAATGCCATTCTATAAAGTAAGGTTTGTTGCACAAGTGATAGAACTTGCATCATCATTGCTGATATACCTACAGCAAATACCTCCTTTTGAATATTACTATCTAATTTAATTTTTTTGATTTTTACCTTTTTGCTTTTTTTCTTAAAATAATGCATTGTAATTGCAGCTTGTATTATCTGAGAAATTACTGTAGCAGCTGCGGCTCCTTCTATGGCTCTTTCTTTAAATAAAATTATTAATATAGGATCCAAAATAATATTAAGAATTGCTCCAAATGCCATTATCAGCATAGCTTTTTTCATAAGTCCTTCTCCACGCATTACCATATTAGCACTTTGAGCAAAATTAACAAAAATTGACCCTAAAAATATAATTCTTAAATATCTAGTACCTAGATTTAAAATCTCTCCTGATGCTCCACTTATTTGTAAAAGTTGTTTTGTGAAAACAATTCCAACAATCATTATTATAGTAGATAAGATTAAAATCCAACCTATTAAATTTCCCATAATTGAATTTATAACCTTTTGATTTTTATTGCCTATAGCTCTAGATAAAACTGATGCAGATCCAACACCTATTAATGTAGCTATTCCAGTATTTAAAAATGTTATTGGATATGAAATAGAAATTGCAGCCATTGCATTTTTTCCAATAAGCTGACCTGCATATACCCCATCCATAAATGAGTATAGACCTATTACTACCATTCCAATTATAGCTGGTGTACACAGCTTAAACATTAATTCTACAGGTGACTTTGTTAAAATTTGTTTTCTATTATCCTCCATTTATACCCCTCCTACCTTTAAATTATAAATTTAATTTTTTTCATGCTTCTAATAAGATAATTTTTGAATTTTCTTGATATTTTTCTCTACATTTCCAATTATATACCAAATGATAAAGATTATCAATATCATTTAATTGTGAATTTTATTAATTAATTTATGACTTCACATTAACAATTTCATGTGGTTTGTAAACATTTTGAAAACTTCACATTTTCTTTTGTTGTTTTTTTCATTTTTCACCTATATAGAGATTGAGGATCTTATAGTACATAAAATTAAATTTATATTTTAGGGGGTTTTATTATGTTTTCAATTTCAAATGTTAATCAAATTTATTGCAATGAATTAGGATTATCTTTAGATGATTTGCTTATTTTAGACTATTTAAGAAAAGGTATAGATAACAAGAAGTTTATGTGTAAGATTATTGATGATGAACGATATTACTGGATTAATTATAGTGATGTTATAACTTTCTATCCTATTCTTAATATAAAAAAAGATACTCTTTATAGAAAATTAAAGAAGCTTTGCAAATGTGATATTTTAAAACATAAGACTTTAAAATGTGGTGGCACCTACTCCTTTTACACTTTTGGAAATAAGTTTAATACTATATTTAAAAATAGCAATGAGGAAAACACTAATACTTGTAGCAGAAAAACTGCTACTTCTAATTGTGATTCTATAAATCATAAGAAAGCTAACTTTAAAGCTCTTCTTAACAATATGATTTTTTCTCAAGATAAAGATAATTTTTCTATATTGGATTTGTTTTCATGTGATACTGAAGATAATTCCTATGACATAGATTTTTTATCCAACATTAAGGATTTTTTTACATCTATCCTAGGATTTAAATCCTTAGCTAAATATATATTTAATATATTAAATAAAATAACTTCGTTATTTTATAATTTATCTAAATCTAAAGATTTAGATATTAACTCTATAAATAGAGTTAATAATAATAACAACTTAAATACTAATAATCATAGTTTAGATATGGATTTAAATTACAATACCTCTAAGGATTTAAATACTGATGACTTTGAAAATGAACTTTATAGTTATTACAATGATTGTGGTTTTGGTTCTTTAACTAAAGTTACTAAAAACATTCTTGATTCATTATGTAAAAACTATGGTGATGAAACTTTAAAAAATGCTATGACTGAAGCTGTTAAAAATAATGTTTTAAATCTTAACTACGTAGAAGGTATCCTTAAAAACTGGAAAAATAAAACTCAAAAACCTACCATAGATAATTTGGAAACTAAACTATATAAAAAAGAAAAAGATAGTTTTAATAACTTTGAGCAAAGAAAATATGACTTTGATCAACTTGAAAAAGACCTTTTAGGATGGTCATAATAAAGAAATACTCCTACCTAATTAAAAGTAAGAGTATTTTTCATAATTATATTTTAAATATATCTATTTCATTAGTTAACTTCTCTGACATTGTACTTAATTCTTCTGAACTTTCATTAATAGTTGTAAATACTTCTGCTTGTTCATTTATAGAAGCATTAACTTCTTCTGTTATGGCTGCTATTTTTTCTGCTGAACTTGCTACTTCTAAAATAGAATTAGTTACATTTTCATTTTGTGAGTATACTAAATTAATATTATCTTGTACTTTTTTTGAACTTTGTAAAACCGTTTGTAGTATTTTAATCATACTTTCAAAAGATTTTTCCATTTCTTTGAAAGAATTTTTTTCCTTCATATTAATTTCATCAGTACTTACAAGGTTATTATTAGTAACTTTAGCCATATCATTAATATTGTTTATAATTGAAGAAATGTTTTTTGTTGCTTCTTGAGTTTGTGTTGATAAATTTCTAATTTCATCTGCAACTACAGCAAATCCCTTACCCATATCACCTGCTCTTGCAGCTTCAATAGCAGCATTTAATGATAATAAATTTGTTTGATCTGCAATAGAACTAATACTTACTAGGAATTCAGATATATTACTAAGACCATTAAGTAATTCTCTAATAGTGCTTTTTAAACTTTCAAAGCTTTCTAGAGATTCTTCTTTTGAATCTATTAATGATTCTATTTTTTTACGATTATCTTCTACAACAACTACTATTTCTTTATTTTGCTCTTCCATGGAATTATTATGAACTTTTAAATTTTCTACAGTTTTATCAAGTTCATATACAATTTCTTTACAATCCACAGAGCTTTCAGCCACATTACATATCTTAGTTGATATTTCATTAATAGCCTCTACAATTTCCTCATTAGATGCTGCTGTTTCTTCATTAATTGCAGCAAGATTACATGATTGCTCATTTACACTACTAGTGGCTATTTTGACTATATTTAAAATACTAGATAAATTCTCACATGTATAATTTAAAGAATTTGCAAGTTCTTCAATTTCATCACCAGTGTTTACATCACTTATTCTTACTGTTAAATCTCCACTTGCTATTTCTTTTAATTTATCTGTAATTACTCTTATTGGCTTAATCATTTTTTTCATTATATACTTTACTATTATAACAGTTATAATAAGTATTAATAAAGTTAATCCATTTACAACTAAAGAAGTTGTTTTTATAGGTGCTTTTATAGCTTTTACAGTTGCTGCTGAAAAAATTGTCCATCCTGTATTTTCTACTTTTCCACATAGCGCAACTTTTTTTTCATTTTTATAATTATAATGAACTTCTTTTATATCACTAAAGCTTTCCTTAGATAATGAATCAAGTTCATTTACACCAGTTAAGCCACCTATTAATTCTAAAGAACTATCATATATAACATTTCCTTTGGTATCCATTAATGCTACGTTGAAGTTATCATAATTGTACTTTTCAAATATAGGAACAAATAATGTAGAGATTATATCTTTACATACAACTCCAATAGTTTTTCCATTTGAATCTTTTATACTTCTTGCAATTACATTTATGTAATTTCCAGTTTCATTAGACTTTATTATATCTGAAATATATAAGTCTTTTCCATCTTTAATAGATTTAAAATAATCACGATCAGAAACATCAGTTAAAAATGCTTGATTATCTGACGCTGTAACAATAGTTCCATTCATATTTACTATGTATACAGTTTCAATATTTTTATTATTGCCTTCTTCCTTTAATATGTCATCTAAATATACCTTTTTATTTAATAATTCTTTGTCATTATTCTTTAAATTATCTGTTTTCAAATTTAAAAAATTTATAACATCATCATCATATATGTACTTATTTAATTCAACAGCTTCTTTATTTATCATATTTTCTATAGTTGCTGACAACCCTTTGACATCCGCTTCAAAATTTTTAAGTTTTCCTTTAAATATTACATCTTCAAAAATTACAAAACTTACTTGTGACAAAGTAATTGTACTAACAACTAAAATAGCAGCTACCATAGCTACCATCTTCCATTCTAAGCTTTTAACAATTTTCTTTTTTTTAATACATTTGCTCAATTTTAACTCCCCCAGTCATCTTTTTATTTTTTATATTTTATTAAAATTATTTATACTACTTAAATTTTAAAACTTCTATTTTATTCTCATATTTTACTATTAACTCATTCTAAAATAGCAACCATAATATATTAAATATTTAACATTTTTATATTTAGTATAATTATTTTAAAATAATACCACAAATTTACTAAATTATTTCTTATTTCTTAATGTTTTTATTAGTATAATTTAATTATTTTATAAATTTATACTAATATTACATTATAAAACAATAGAAATACCTACTAAATATTTCGTTTATTTTCTAATTTTATTAACATTTTTTTAAAATAAAAAATAATTTTTAATTTTTTGTTAATATTTTTAAAATAAAAATCATAGATAAATTTATATCTATGATTTTTATATGTATTTAATCTTTTCTATGTTCTATTTCAAAGTTATTATACATTTTTTTACTTCACATATTACTTTTTCTTTATTCCATCTTAAAAGTTCTTGAAAGCTATTTGTTTTAAGTAATTTTTTCACAATATTATATCCATATGCATAACCAGCTCTTTTAGGTAAATTTTCATTACCAGTATCTCCTGCAAAATATTTTGATGTATACTCATCACTTTTATTATCTAAGTTATCTATTATATCTAATTTTACATTACTCCATTGCAATTCGCATTTTTCAACAATTTCATTAGCATTTTCTGTATTGTGATATATACAAAATCCTTTATCTTTTATATTACATAATTCTTCTGATGCTGCCACTGCAATTCCTTCAATAAATAATCGTTCTGCCAATGTAATTTTACCAAATTCTATTAAATTATTGTGTATATTATGTGTAATTTCATGAGCTAAAAATATTTTTATTGCATCCTCATTTTTCATATACTCAATTGCAAAAAATGCCGTAGTTTTATTGTTAAATTCAGTTACCCATCCATCAACCATGTATAATCCCACAAGCAATACAAAATTTAACTCTAATTTTTCATTTTTTAAATTAAATAACTCATTGCATTTATCACAGGTTTCTATTATATACTTATCTATATTTTCACTAAACTTTTTAATGTTTTCATAATCATTATTGTATCTATTAAAAGCATGCTCATATCTATTTTCTAGTCGATACTCTTTATCAAATATTCTCATTAATTTTAAATAAGCATCAAAAATATCTTTATTTTTCTTTTCATAAAGCAAATTCCATAATTTTGACTTTTCATCAAAGTTTTTTTCTTTAGATTGCTCATAATAATTTACAAAATCATTTGATATATTTTTTATATTTATCTTCATAAAATTTTATTTATTCACTAAACTCTTTTCAATCACGCTAATATAATTTTAGTGAATAAATTCCCCCTTTTTTATTTTAATATTACAATGTATAACGTATGTTAAAAGTTAACTTAATTTATTTTACTACATATATATTAAATTATATTAAATAAAAGAACTTCAAACAGAATTAATCCATTTGAAGTTTCTCTTTTATATTTCATTTAATATATTATTATAAATTCTACTAGCTTTCATCATGCTGTATTTTATTTCTACTACATTAATTAATATTAATTTATCATCATTATTTTGTAAATTATTAAAACACTCTGTAACATCTTGTTCTGTAATATCTTTATTTAAAATTAATTCAATGTCATAAATTAACTTTAAACTGTACATATTATTCTTTACATATGTTTTAAAGTTGTTTATAAGTGATCTTATCTCATACATAAATATACGCTGACTATATAAGAATTCATCTATACTACTTAATGATAATGTATTACTATTATTACTTATTTTGTTATTCAAAAATTCGTTTATAGTTAAAATTTCTTTGAAATCATCATTTATTTTTAACTTTTTAACACCTATATCATATAACTTATCTACTATACTTTTATTTAACTCTAAGGATGATTTAATTTCCCTTTTTATAACATCACTAATTCTATATGGAAGTATTATTTTACTTGCATATAATGCAATCAATGTTCCAACAATTACAAATATCATTCTATTAAAAAACACATAATTAACAGTATCTATCATTGCTGCTGCCCCTAATGCAGACACTGTTGTGCAAATCATTTGATATCTATACTCAGTTAAATAATTACTAATATATCCAACTAAAAGTATAATAAATGTTCTACCAGCCATAGATGGCACTAATGAAAATAAAATTTCAAATATTAAAAGACCTATTACAGTTCCTATAATTCTATCTTTTCCTTTTGTTTTGCTTGCTTCAAAATATGGTTGAACTATAGAAATCAAACTAAAAACTAACCATTTCCCATATTGAAGATTGAATAAACTTACTATAAACACTCCAAGACTTGTTATCAATGCCCCTCTAAATGCAAATGTGAATTTAAGCGAGTCTCTATTAATATTATTTTTTAAATTATTCAACCCATATATAACTTTAGATGAAATATAATTTTCATCCATTTTTTGAACATAATCTTCTTTATATCCTAAGTCATCCCTTAATGTTTCTATACATTGATATAATTCAAAGTTTAAATAATGCATTTTTTTAGATTGTTCAATATCTTTTAATGCATTTTCTAAACCAACTATCAACTCTTTTAAGCATAAATTTCCTTCAATAAACAAATTTAATCTGACTAATATTTTTTGAACTTCAATTATCACTGTATTATATTCATCTTCTTTGCCATACATTTTCACTCTATTCAAAACTAAATTTATACGTTCTAAATATTGACTTATAAATAAGTACTGCATTATATTAGTAGGTAATTTTATTTTTGAATCTATTCTTTTATAAATAGATTCCAGTATGTTTTTTAAATTATTGTAGGTTACATTATTTATTTTTTCTATAGATTTATCACCTGATAAAATCAAATCTATTTCTTCAGATATATATTTTATAGATGACTTTATTCCATGTTGAGCTTCTTTTTTCAATTTATTTCTATTTACAATCATTTGCATTATCATAATTAGCAAACCACAACTAGCAAGTCCTATAAGTCTTCTAGGTAATAAATCAAAAGTTACAGGTGTATATAACATAAAGAAATATCCCAATGTAAATGCTACATAAGTAGGTTTTTTTGTATTATATGTGAATGAATATAATATATAGAATATAGATATAAATGTTATTATAAATCCTAAAAAAGCATTAACTGATGCTATATATGTTAAAACTCCTATTCCCACCTCTAAACTCACAAAGTATATTGTATTTTTTATTGGATTAATTGTATAATCCGTTCCTAATAATGATAACGCTGCAGTTATACCAGCTACTGCAACTAATGTATTTTCATTCCCAAATACAGTTTTAAATCCTACTATTGTTCCAACTATAACTATAAACAACATAGTTGTAGATGCAATTTTATTTTTGTCCATAATAAAATCCTTTGCTGCTTATAAAAAGCTATTCACTTTAAGCAACTTATCCTTTCAACAAATTTATTTTTCTTCATTATATCTTTATACAATAAATTATTTAGCCATGAAATTAATTGTGACAACACCATTTTAATATTATTGAAATTGAACTAATACACTCCTTTCACTATGTACTTTGCTTTTTCTATATGTAAACTATGTGGCTACAATCTAGTATTTTATAAACTTATTAATTCGTAATCTTAATTTTCAATTCTATCTTTGATAATGATTTCTTCATTTTAAATTAATATTATTTAATTTCTCATTTGAAATCCTCAATAAGCAATATTATTGAAATTTAATTAATTTGTCAACTATGGTTTATAAAAAAATAAACCATAGTTGTTTTATTTAAACGATAAATTATAATATTTTATTTTTAGTGCAACTTTTATGCTATGTTTACCGTCTAATATATAGTAATGCAAGTTTAAACTTTAGATTATACATATTTCAATTGATAATTTTAATCTATATTTTAAAATTTTAAATTTATTACAAATATAGTAATAACTTTAATTTTACAAGTGTTCTTTAATAAATATAATATTTTAAATTTGAGCTTAGAATTTTATAGATATAATTAATTTTATTTACTTTTATATTTCCATATTTAATAATTATTAGGAGGTGATTTTTTGGAAAATTTAAATTCTTTAACTAATGAAGCTTTTAACACTAGTTCAGATTACTTGAGTTTAATAGAAAATTCTATTTTAGGATCAAAAGATTCTTTTGCTGAATTAATTTTTTTAAATAAAGAATATCTTTATAAAACAGCATTTCTATATGTAAAAACTGAAGTTGATGCATTAGAAATTTATAGCGAAACTGTTTATAAAGCTTATATATCTATTCATAAACTTAAAAATCCAAATTTCTTCAAAACTTGGATAACTAAAATACTTATAAATAATGCCTATAGTAAACTAAATAATAAAAATAAATTTATAGATTTAGATTGTATAAAAAATAAATTTACTAAAGAAAACACTATATCTATTGAGGATAAATTAGACTTGTATAATGCTATTGATAATTTAAAACCTAAGTATAAAACAGCAATTATCTTAAAATACTTTCAAAATTTATCAATAAAAGAAATTTCACTTGTAATGAATTGCAAAGAAAACACAGTAAAATCTTATATTTACAGAGCAAAAGATATGTTACTTAAATATTTAAAGGAAGGATATGATTTTAATGAATGATTTAAAAAATATTGATATACCTAAAAATATTGATAATATAACTATTGATTCCATAAATAGAGCAGAACATGATAATTTGAAAAAGAAAAAATCACACATAAATTATGCAATAGCACTTTCTTTGAGTATATTAATATTGGGAGTTTCTTTTAATAATATAACAAATGCATTAGAAACATTTAAAAATTCTATAGCTACTTTTTTCCATGACAATATAAATGAGTCTATAGTTAATTCTTATACAACTCCAATAGGACAAAGCATTGAAAAAAGCAATATAAAAATTACAATAAAAGACGTATTATTAGATGATAATCAAATATATATTTCCGTAAATGTAAATAAATCTAACGTTAATTTTGAAGATATAAGTTTAAAATTAGGAAATTCACCAAAAGAATATAATTGTATATCAGGTAATTATAAATACAATGATGATAGTTCTCAGGATATTTTATATACTTTCAATATTGATAACTTAAATTTAGATGAAGATTTAGATATAAATTTAACTTTTAATAATGCTGCAATTAAAAATATAAATTCTGACTTATTAAAAAATGATTTAAAATTTAATGCTAAATGGAATTTCAAATTTAAAATAAATAATAGAAATCTTAAAAATAATATTGAAATAGTAGAAGTAAATAAAAATAATGTTATAGAAGACACTTTAGGATTTAATATTGAAGAAGTTAAAATATATCCATTTAAAATAAAAATTAAATTCACATCAGCTTTGCTTACTTGTCCTAGTAGTTCTTTAGTTTTAAAAACACCTAGTGGCAATGTATTTCATCCTTCAGATAGTACTTACAATTATAATGACAATATTGGATATTATAATTTTATTCTAGATACTACTAATTTAACTGAAATAAGCTTAATAAAAGTTGATCTTGAAAATAACAATCACATATTAAATGATTGTTATCTAAAACTACGTTTAGATTAACTCTTTAAAATTAAAAGGTTGTACAAGTTCTAAGAATTTGTACAACCTTTTATTTATATACTTTTACTAAGTTATATCATCTTTTATACAAAAATCTAAATTATTTGTCACTGGATTTTTATAAACACTAACATCTATATCATATGCCATTTTTATATTTTCTTCAGTTATAACTTCATTGCATTTTCCATTAGCAATTACATATCCATTTTTAATTAAAATAAGTTTTGTGCAGTATTTAATGGCAACTCTTAAATCATGTATTGTAGTTACTATTAATTTTTGTTCTTCAGTAAGTTTTTTCATATACTTAAATATTTCTTCTTGATATTTTATATCTAAATTTGATGTTGGTTCATCTAATAGTATTATATCTGTTTCTTGTGTTAGCACTTTTGAAAATAGTACTCTCTGCCTTTCTCCACCGGATAATTCTGTTATTTTCTTTTCTCTTAAATCAATTATATTCATGTATTCCATATATTTTTTAGCAATTATTTTATCACTTTCTTTTAAATCATATCCACTTTTTATATAAGGATATCTCCCCATTAAAATAATATCTTCACAACTAAAAGGAAAATTTATATTTGTATTTTGATTCATGAAAGATATATTTTGTGCTAATATTTTATCTTCATATTTTTTAATATCTTTACCTTTTATACAAATTGTACCTTCATATGTATTTATACCATTAAAACACTTTAAAAGAGTGCTTTTTCCAGCTCCATTAGGTCCAATTATCCCAACTAACTCACCCTTATAAAATTCTAAATTAATATTTTTTAATATATGTTTGTTTTGCACCTTAAAATTCAAATTTTCTATAGTCATTATAGCTTCATTCATTATAATATAACACCATCTTTTCTGTTTTTATTTAATAAATATAAAAAGTAAGGTGCACCAATTATGGACGTAATTATTCCTACACTTAATTCTATTGGTGATAATAAAATTCTAGCTATTAAATCGCATCCAATTAGAAATATGGCACCAAGTAATGCACTAGAAGATAATAACAATTTGTTATCAGGACCTACAATTAATCTCATTATATGTGGAATAATTAACCCTATAAAACTTATTCCACCACTTACACTAACAGCTAAAGCTGTTGTTATAGATGCCCATAACAATATCTTTTTTCTAGTTTTATTTGGATTTAACCCTAAGGAATGGGCTTCTTCATCACCTAATAATAATATATTAAGATCATGAGAATACTTTCTAAGCATAAATATACATATTATACTTGGAATTAATATTAGCTTTACATGTTCCCATCTTCTATCTGCTAAGCTTCCAATTGACCAAAACATATATGATTTCATTTGTTCTTCATTTAAGCTTGTCAAAATAAATGAAATTATGCCTCTTATAAATGTACTAATAGCTATACCTGATAAAATAAGACTTAACATTGATGCATGCTCATTTTTTCTATTAGCTAAACGATAAATTAAAAGTGCAATAAGCAATGCACCTAAAATAGCAAAAACAGGCACAAAATATATACTCATTCCACTTAATCCTAAAAATATTGCAACTATTGCACCTAAACTAGCTCCACTTGATATTCCTATAACTCCTGGATCAGCCATGGGATTTCTAAAAATACTTTGTACTACTGTCCCAGCTATAGCAAGACTTGCCCCTACTATTGCTGTTACAATTACTCTTGGTAGTCTAACATTAAAAATTATACTTTCAAAACTTCTGTCTAAAATAAATATATTTTTATTAAATAAATTGTTTATAATGATTTTTATAGTTTCATCAATAGGTACATTAACAGCTCCAATTGAAGTTCCTACAATTATAGAAACTATTAATGATACCATTAAAATTATATATAACTTTTTCTTTTTGTTTCTAATAATAATCACGCTCCATAAAAATAAGAGATTACTTAGAAAATTAATACTAAACTATTATATAAAGTATTAATTTAAAATAATCTCTTAATTATTTAACTATTTTTTATATACATCCTTATATATGGATTCAGCCATAAATTCAACACCTTCTATTATGTGTTGTGAAACTGATGTCATATATCTATTTGATGCAATATACACTCTTCCATTTTTTATTGCATCTACATTTTCTAAACTCTTATCGTTTTTTAAGTCTTCTGCAAAGGCTTCAAATTCTTTCAAATCATCTTTTTCCCATGCCATTAATACTAATACTTCTGGATTTAATTCTATTATTTTTTCTTTTGATATTTTTGCAACACCTTCAAGTCCTGCTTCTGAAGATACATTAACTGCACCTATATTCTTCACAATATCATCAAATATTGTGTTTTTCCCATTACTACTTCCATGCATATTATATGCCATAACTTTTACATCTTTAAATTTTGAATCTTTAATAGTCTTTTGAACTTTTTCTAATCTAGTATCAATGTCCTTAACTATTTCTTTTCCTTTTTCTTCATTTCCAACTATTTTAGATAAATCTATTATAATCTCTTTTTGCTCTTCTATTGTTTCTGGAGTTTTATATCCATAATAAGTTATATTGTTTTCTTTTAATTGCTCTAAAAACTCTTTTTTAATCCAACTTGAGCCTATAACTAAATCTGGCTTTTGAGCTAAAAGCACTTCAATATTATTTTCTATTTTAGGAAATTTTGTTGCTTTATCTGCAACATTTGATACTGCTTCATCATCTGCATTTTTTCCTGATAATCCTACAACCTTATCATCTTCTACCATTTCTAATAACATTTCATCCATACCTAATGTTAAAGATGCAATTTTACTTGGCTCTTCCTTTACAACTAAATCATTTCCATCATAATTTTTTACTGTTACTGGATAAGTAGCTTTACTAACTTCCTTTGACTCAGCCACTGTTTTATTGCTATTTGCATTAACATCATTATTCTTTGCTCCACAACCATATAAAACTGTAGATGTAGCAATTAAAGTTACTACTAAAATCTTGTATAAATTTTTTCTCATTTGTTTCCCCCTAATGTACACTAAATTTAAAAATATATTAAAAACACTGTATTTTTTAATATATCCTGCATAATTTTAGCATCACCTGTAATCATTTACAAATAACATTTTGTTATCACTATAGGGTTCCAAGCTAAAAAATGAAATTATTCAAATATTAAATGAGAATAGTAGTATTCCAAGAAATAGGAATTATTTAAAATGTTATTCATAAAAATTTCAAAGAAATACTAATTTAAATAATTCCTGTTTCTTGATGAAATAAAAAAGCTTTTCAAATTCAAAATAATAGCTTTATTAAATGATATTACTAAAATTACACGTTATTCCTATTTTTATATTTGGAACTAAGTAAGAAGTAAGAGTGAAAAGTGAATAGTGATAGTGAATATCCCGTGGATTGAAATCCCCACTACAATGTTTTATTTGTACTTCAAATAAAATCAGTATAATATTTATCCATAAAAAGTTCATTTTGGAGAATAAATTCCCCCATTATAATATTCTTACTGATCATAGTTTCAATAGTAACTATCACTATTACTTTGGATATTTTATAAAACTATGTTTTTATATTGTTTTCAATTAATTTGCTGTGCAAATTTAATAAAAAATCATTTTTTAAAATTGGAAATCCAATTATCACTTGTAAGTTTATTCAAAATAGAAAGAGCCATATCAAAATTTTATTTCGCTATGGCTCTTTGATTAATTACATTATTTCTACAGATCCCTCATAATATTCTTCTCTATTTTTCTTTTTAAGTTTAACTTGTGGTTCTTTAGGTATTCCAAATAACGGTATAAACCTATCTAATCCTGTTATTGTAAGTAATAACAATGAACCAACTGCAACTATAGCCATTACATTGTATCTAATAAATGAAATTGCTGTAAATTTATATAGTGGATATACTGCATTAGCTATGGACACATAAAATCCTAAGTAAACATGCCAAGGAATTAATTGAGAACCAAATACTCCAAGTGCACTTGAAAATGTGGCATTTCTAAGATGAAGCTTGTACATATCTTCTTCACTACCTTCAACATTTTCATCTACTAATTCCTTTATAATTGGTCCTATAGTAACTATTTGAGCCATTTCATCTGCTAATAATGCATTTCCTAGTATTGATAAACAACCATTAAAAAACATTAACTGTCTTACATTTCTAGATACAAATATAACAAGCTTTGATATAGGCTCAAAAGCTTTCATTTTTGCCATTATACCCCCAAAGGCTCCAACCCACATCATCATTACAATTACAGTTTTTCCTGCATCACTAAATCCTACCTGAACTAACTCTAAAAACTGAGGGATAGTTGTAGTTCCTGCAAGCAATCCTAATAATAAAGAGGATACTATCCCCATAGATAAGCATGCTATTGTGGATATTCCTTTTATTGCAGCTATTATAACAATTATTAGTGGAATAATCATATATAAAGGAACTCCCACTTTAACTTGATTTAAAAGATCTACTGCTTCTGGTCTTTTCTTTCCAAGAACTGCCCAAACATCTTTAGGAATTGAATCAATTGCTGATGATGCATTAACTGATGCTACATTTGACAGATTCATTGATATGCTTAATACATAAAATATTATTGCAGTTATAACAAGACAAATTCCAGACCAAACTCCTTGATTTTTAATTCTATCTATAACTTCAACTTTTTGAATTCCCGAACTGACTACCGTTGTATCTGATATTAACCCTATATTATCACCGAAACAAGATCCACCAGCAATTGCTGCTACTGTTAATAATACATTTCCTTCAACTATATGTGAAAGCCATAAAAATATTGGTGCACATGCAGCAAAAGTTCCCCATGAAGTACCTGTTGCCACAGATAATATTGCTGTTACTAAAAATCCTATTACAGCTACTGACCTTGCTGTAAGTCCAAGTTCCAATGCAACATTTACTATTGCTGCACCAACGCCTGTAGCCATGAATGCTGATGCCATTGCATATGCAAACATAAGTATAAAAAATACTAATTGCATTGATTTAACATTTTCGACTGAACAATCTACCAGTTCATTAAATTTTATTTTTTCTGTTACATATGCTACAATTGCAGCCCAGCAAGTAGCAATTGGTGCTGCTATTAAAATTTCCATACCACTTAACATAAGCCCAACTAAAATAGCAACTGGTGAAAGTTTTAAGATTCCATTTAAAATTTTCAATTTTATTTCCCCCTTTTTTATATAAGGCTTCAAACTCATTTTCAATTTTTTATAAGTTTCTCACCTTATATCAACCCCATAGATATAATTTAGTATGTATTAATTTACAATATTTTAATAATTTTTGAATAAAAATTCATTTGCTTAGTATAATTTTAAGCCTTAAAATTTGTATAGGTAAATTATATTTGCATATGCCAACGAATTCAACAGTTTTTGAAATTTCTAATAATTTGTTAATATTTTGTATATATTTTATGGAATTTATTCAACTTATTCTAATTTATGTAATTTTTTTATGTAATATATTGAACTAAAATCCCTTTAAAATATACTATTACTTAAATATATTTATATTTCTAAAATCCACATTATAGTTATCTATAGGATTAAAGGTTCAAAATGAAAATAATATATTTATTAAATGATACTACTAAACTTACAATTTATTTCTATTTTTGTATTTGAAACCAAGTAATAAGTATGAGTGAAAAATAAAAAATTATACTAAATATTACTCACTTCTTCCTAAGATTTAAATATAGAAACACATAAAAACTATTTTTAGATAGTATTTAAATACTCTTATTTATTTTAAATTTTGTTCATTTTATATAAAAATTTATATTTAAACCTATTTTTTCTTATTTTTAATATAAATTCATTTTTTATTCATACAAAATTAATATTTGACGCTAATAAATAATCTTTCTATACATTATTACTTTATAATTATACTAATATATTTTTGTATTCAACTATTATTATACATATCCTTATACACAAGATTCACAATATTCATATCATGAATTTTCCTGTTATCTCTAATTTAAATTTTACTTTTAACGCTAAAAAAGCCACGAATAAAATTAAATTATTCATGGCTTTATATAAAATATAAATGTTATATAACTTTATGACCAGATTTTTTTCTTTCTTCAATTATATCGTTATTCTTTTTTACCATTTCTTCTTTTGTAAACCCTGGTAATTTTTCTGGCTCACCATACTCCACACCAAAAGTATCAACAGTCATTTTTTCAATAGCAACTTCTTCTGCAGCTTTATGAAAAAATCCCATTTCTATTGTTTTTATTTTACTTATTCTATCTACCTCATCCATTCCCTCTACAACTCGTCCAAAAGATGTAAATTTTCCATCTAATTGTGGTGTATCTACTGTTACAATGAAAAACTCACTATTTTCAGTATTAAATTCAAATCTTCCAAGACCTATAGTTCCTCTTGTAAATTTTAAATTATTATCTACACCATTTTCCTTACATTCACTTTTTATACTATATCCAAGAGTTCCTGTTCCATCATTATCAGGACATCCACCTTGAATAAGTTTATCATTTTCAACTCTCCAAAATAATAAACCATCAAAGAAACCTTTTTTTATTAACGCAATAAAGTTTTTAACTGACTCTGGTGCTTCACTAGGATACAACTCTATTTTTATTTCTTTACCATCTCTTATTTTCATGTTAACTATTGGATTTTTCATTTTAATCTGTCCTTTCTAATAAAGTTATATAATTTTCTAATTACATTATATACTAATATTGTTTTAATTCATAATTTTAAAATTATTTCTTTAATATATAAATTATTTTCTACACATAATAGCATTAATCAAAATTAAAGTTAGGTGAAATTTATGATTGAAAATATAATTGAACATTATCTCCCATTTATTATAAGTGCTTTAGAATTTATGGGTATAACAGTAATAACTATTGGTGGTTTTAAAGCATTTTATCATTACTTGAAGGGATTAATTTTAAAAGAAGAATATCCAGTAAAACATCAATTTGCAAATGCTATGGCTACGGGACTAGAATTTAAGCTGGGAGCTGAAATTTTAAAAACTGTTTTAATTAGAAGTTTAGACGAAATAGTGATCTTAGGTTCTATAATTCTTTTAAGAGCCCTTATGACAATTATAATTCAATGGGAAATGAAAAATGATGAAAAAACTAGGAGAGAAGAAAGATAATCTCCCTTAGTTTTTTCTTAGTAACTTATTAAATCTTAATAAATACATAAATACTGAACCTACAAGTACAACTATTGAAATCACCATCCAGGATGTTGTTACTCCATAACTTTCAAGCATATTCCCCATTATAAATGGTCCAATAGCATTTCCTGTTCCATAAATAAGTGGAATCACAGCATTTACTCTTCCTCTATGAGAAGCTGGTGTAAGATTAGTTATAAAAGTTCCACTATTAGTAGAAATAGCAACTTCTCCTAATGTCATTATAGCTATGGCCATAAAAAACATTGGAAGTATTTCTATAAATCCACATAACCCAAATGCAATAGCATACAAAAGCCCACCAAAAGATATTATCTTTAATATATCTATTTTTCTTGTGCACGCAGTTAATATTGGTGTCAATATTATAACTAATATTCCATTACATCCACTTAAAAGTCCAAAATATTTAGCACCCTTACTTCCAAAAATACTTCCAAGTTGTATAGGTATAGCAAATCCCCACTGAGAATATGCAAACTGGAAAGTAAGCATAATAAGTGCAAAGTATATAAGTATTGGTCTTTTTAAAAATACCTTAATAACCGATCCACTTTCTTCACTTTCAAATTCATCACTACTATTTTTTTCATCTTCATTTTTAACATGAGTTTCTTTAATAAAGATAGTTATAAGACTTAAAGATATTAGTGTTGTAATTGCATCTCCAATAAAAACTAGTGGAAGATAATTTTCATATAACAACCCACCTATTATAGGTCCTACAGAAAATCCTAAGTTAAGCCCCATATATATAAGTGAAAATGAAGCTTTTCTATTTTCCTTAGTTGTAATATCTCCAACCATTGAATCATATGCTGGATTTGCAAAAGAAGAAAAACAGGCTGCTACAATTATCATATACGCAAGTTTTTTAGACGGATTTATAAAACCACACACTATAAATAAAATTGACGCTATTCCTTGAAAAATAACTATAACTTTCTTCCTTCCAACACTATCAACAAGCTTTCCTCCAAGTATTATACAAGGAGCTTGAAGTATGGCTGCAAAGGTTACTAATGACCCTGCTTCCTTTACTGTTAATCCTATTTTTTGAGTTAATATTAAAGAAAGTAAAGGAAAAACAAATGCCCCAATGCAATTAATCATTTTACCAAAAAATAATATATAAACCTCTTTTGGTAGTCCCCTATATGTTTGTAATAAGTTTGTCTTTCTTTTCATGACATTCCCCCTGTGTCATTAATATTTTCTGAATTTTCTTTATTATACTTTTTCATTTTATTACTTTAAGTTTATAAAATCAACATTATCCTATTTCTAATGTATACTATACTAAAAATATGTATCTTAATTACTGTGTAATTTTAAAATAATTATGAATTTTCTTTGTTTTTGTTGATATTATTTGTATTTAGTTTTATACTGATTAATATAAATATATTATTTGTTAAAAGGAGGTGTAAAAATGAATACTCGCTTTATAGATAAGATGTCAAAAATTAGAGCTATATCTGTTAGAATCTCTGCATTTTTATGCTACTAACGGTATTACTATGCCTAATTTTAGATGTGTTATGAATAAAGCAAGTAGTTCATCTTTCACCGGTTAACCTTTTTAAATTTTTAAATGAAAATTTATCCGGGTAAGTATGACCTTGCCCGGATTTTTATATGGAACTCTAAGTTGATTTAAACTATAAATTTCAGATAAATAATAAAATCTTAGTATTATATAGTAAAACAATTTAAATTTATCTTTTTTACTGTAAAAGTCTTATTTTTAAGTTGCTGTTAAATATGTCTATTTTTAAATTAACAGTTTTAAAATAGATAATGTATTGTTTTTAATATTAAGATTAAAGTAATTAATTTTTGTTATCTTTTATTAGTTTTAATAATTTATAGTGATAAAGGTACTATATCTTTAATTCTTTCAACTTACTACTGAAATCCGGGCAATAAAATATAGTTTTATCTATATTTATACTTGCTCGGTTTTTATTATGTTAGGAGGATTTTAGAATGAGTGAATTATCATTAAACAATGTATCAAAATATTTTGGAGCTACCTTAGTTCTAAAAAATATTAACTTTGAAGTTTTTAAAGGAGAAAAAGTAGGCTTAGTTGGAAGAAATGGATGTGGCAAAAGCACTATTTTGAAATTAATTACAAAAGAAGAATCTATAGATAAAGGTGATATCATCATAAGAAAAGATGCTACTATTGGATATTTAAGACAAATACCACAGTATGATAAAAATCATACTGTTAGAGATATTTTGAATATAGCATTTAATGACATCTATGCTTTAGAAAAACAAATAAAATCTATAGAAAAAAGCATGAAAGATGCAAAAGGTATAGAACTTGAAAAACTATTATCAAAATATAGTAATTTACAAGAAAAATATGTTATATTGGGTGGCTATGATAAAGACGAAAAGTTTAGTAAAGTTTGTGGTGGCTTAAAAATTACAAATACGTTTTTAGAGAAAGATTTTGACACCTTAAGTGGTGGTGAAAAGACAACAGTAATGCTTGGTCAAATACTTTTAGAATGTCCAGATATGCTTTTATTAGATGAACCTACAAACCATTTAGATGTTGAATCCCTGGAATGGTTAGAATGCTATTTAAAATCCTATAGTGGATCTGTAATTATAGTATCTCATGACAGATATTTCTTAGATAATGTTGTGAATAAAATAGTAGAAATTGAAAACTTTGAGAGTACTGTTTATAAAGGCAACTATTCTAAATATATAAGTGAAAAAAATGAAAATAAATCAATTCAATTAAAACATTATAAAGATCAACAAAAAGAACTTAAAGATATGGAAGATGCATATAAAAGATTTCGTAAATGGGCTCAAGAAGGTGGCGGAGAAAAGTTTTATAAAAAAGCTGAAAATATGAGAAAAAGAATAGAAAGAATGGATAAAATAGATAAGCCAAATTTAAAAGAAAAGAATATGAATCTTTCATTTTTAGACACTGAACGTTCTGGAAATGAAGTAATAAAGGCTATAAATATAAGTAAATCCTTTGATGATAAATTACTATTTAAAGATGGTAATTTTCTTATAAGATATGAAGAAAGAGTTTCTCTTATAGGTTCAAATGGATGTGGCAAATCTACACTTTTAAAGATTTTATTAAATGATGAAACTTTAGATAATGGAGTACTTTCTTTAGGTGCTAATGTTAAAGTTGGCTATCTTCCTCAAATAGTTGAATTTGAAGATGAAAATCTAAATGTTTTAGATTGTTTTAGAGGAAATTTATATCTAAGAGATGGAGAAGTACGTGAATATCTATCGAAATATATGTTTTTTGGTGAAAGTGTATATAAAAAGGTTAAATCTCTATCTGGTGGTGAAAAAACTCGTTTGAAACTTGCTAAGTTGCTTTTTAATGAAGTTAATTTATTAATATTAGATGAACCTACAAATCATTTAGATATTGAATCTATTGAAAATCTTGAAAAGTCACTGCAAAATTTTAAAGGTACAATTTTCTTTGTATCTCATGATAGATACTTTATAAATAAAATTTCTACAAAAATAATATCTATAGAAAATAAGGCCTTTAATATTTATGAAGGAAACTATGATAATTATAAAACTATAAAAGCAAACCTAGTTGAAGAAACTCAAAAAAATTCTATAAAGAAAGAGAAGAAAACTAGACCTGTTAGGACAAATGTAAAAAAGAAATTGGAGAATGATACCTTAAAACTAGAAGATAAAATTTCTGTATTAGAATCTAAAATTCAAGAGTTAGAAAATTATATGCTTACATTAGGCCCTAATTATGAAGAAATAAATAAATGCTTTAGCGAAAAAGAAATTCTTCAAAATGAATTAGATGAAGTCTTAAATAAATGGGTAGAACTTTCTAGCTAATTAAAATAAATTTAAGGTGGCTTTTTAGTCACCTTAAATTTATTTACTAACTTATTCTATAGGTTCACCTTCAAAGTTTTCATATTCTGGAGGATTTTTAGAATTACCTACGTTATTTTGATTTTTATGTAGTTTTTGTCTTCTTTCACCTTTTTGTAGTGAATTGTTAGGTTTATGCTGTTTGCTCATAAAGTCTCTCCTTCCTTTAGGTTTAAATAAGCTTTTAGGTATTATACACTTTAACATTTATTCATTTATTTAACTGGAGGGCGTTATTATGGTAGTAGTTATTAGTGTAGCTTTAAGTTAAACTATTTTATGATTTATGTATTTTAATTTCTAATACCTAAAAGCTTAAAATTAGTTTTACCTTTTTAAAATTTTTGATACATGGATTTTTATTATAAAAATAGCTTTAACTTGAGAATTCATTTCAAGTTAAAGCTATTTAAAATTTCTTTATTTATCTGAATTTGGACTTTCTGCTACTAATTTAGCAAGATCTACAAGTGTTGATGGTAATTTAGAGCTTGCTGGATACGCTAAATATCTACCATGCCATGTTGGATCAAATTTTTCTTTATATCTTCTAAGTCCTTTAAAGCTATATATTTTATTTCCATAATTAAATACATATCTTCCCATTCTTTCTTTTACTTTTGAGAATTTATTCACTCCAACATTTGAAAGTGGTGCCATTCCTAAATTAAACTCCTTATATCCTTGTTCTTTTGCCCAATTAATAAATGAGTAAAAAACAGCATCCATTGTACCATTAGGTGGATTTGGAATTAATCTCATAAGATCTATTCCTACAGTTTTATTATCATAATTTGGCATAATAGTACCAAATGCTATTATTTCCCCTTCATATTTTACAATTCCAAGCGGTGCTAAATTTATATATTCTTCATTGAACCATCCTAATGAATATCCCTTTTCTTTTCTATCTCCTAACCATTTATCTGAAATTTCTTTTGTTTTTTCTAAAATTTCCTTATCAAATGGTGGATATAACATTTCGAATTCAAAAAGTCCTCTTTCAATTCTATTCTTTATATATCTAAGGTCTGCTTTTTTCTTTCCATTCAAATTAAAACCTTCTAATTGTACAAAGGCTTCTTCTCCTAACTTAAAGAAGTTAAACCCATTTTCATGATATATAGGAAGATTTTCCTCATTTATTTCATAAAATACTGGTGTCATGTGATATTTATCTGCAAATTTTCTAAACTCACTAATACCTTCTTTAAATAAACTTTTATCGCCTATTGGATCACCTAATGCTATCATCTTATCATCATATGTTTTAAATGCAATTAATACCTTTTTATCCATAGCATAAAAGAAATTCTTATCCTTTAAAAATAATAGATGTGTTTTACTGTTTCCTTCATACTTCTCTAGAAACTTCTTAAGTTCTTCTAAATCTTCATTATCTGGCATTTTTAACTCTAATTTCTTTAAACTTAAAAATTGAATCATAAAAACTATTATAAATAATATAAATAAGTACGTAAAAATAGCTTTGGGACTGTACATAAAATCTTCTATTAACGAATTATATCCTAATAAAGGCTGTCCATTATTTATAACTTTATATATAGCTAAATAAAACAAACTTATAAATAATATTGTTACAAAAGATAAAATAGCTGTCTTTATTTTCATTGAAGATTTTTCTCTATAAAAACTATCCTTTGCTAAATATAAAAGAAATGCTATTAAACTTAAAAATATTGCTTCTTCTATGTTGAAGCCTTTAAGTAATGTTAAAACTGCACCTACTATTAAAAGCACTTGTGTTGCTCTATATGCGCTTTTTACTTTATCCATTATCCCTTTTGAAAGTATTATTAATATAAATCCTATACCTGTTATTGTAACCTGTGAAAATTGCAATATAGGCGTAGACAAAAACTGATGCACTATTTTAAACCTATCAAGTAACATTGGTACTGTTGAAGTTACTAAAAGTAATGCTCCACAAAATAATGTTAATGCACCTAATGCCTTTATTCCAAATTCATTTAAGAATGCTAAATTCTTTTTATTTTTCTTTAAAGTTTTGGAATGTAAAAATTCTACTACCAATGCTGCCATAGATAAAAGCCATGGAATTATATAATAAAATATTCTAAAAAATAGTATTCCACTTAAAATACCTGGAGAACTTATTCCTAAAAGCTTAAATCCATATATACAAGTTAAATCAAATGATCCTATGCCCGCTGGTATAAAACTGCATATACTTACAGTTATACCCAAGCAGAATACACCTATACCTTCACTAAGTGTTACTTCCGGTACAAAATACTTTATTATCATTGCAAAAAATAGTCCTGCAACAAGCCATTCAGTTATTGCAACTGCTATCATTTTCATTTTTATCTTAATTGATACACTTGGTATAATTTTTCCCTCACATTTATTTTTAATATAAGGAATTTTATCTATAAACAAATAAAATGGTATATATAATCCAATTATTAATGATAAAATGAAAAACAATTTATTATTAAGTGTATATGCAAATTTAGAATTTATTAAAATTAGTCCTGAAAGCCCTGTAAGTGTAGTTAACCAAATCACAAAAGTCATCTTAAAAGAATCTTCACTTGAAACATCTTCCTTTTTATAGAAAGCAGTTCTAAGTCCACCAGCTGCAACTCCTCCAGCACCTATAAAGTTATTAGTAGTATTAGCAATCCATGATACCTTAAAAGTTTTGATTTTTCCTATATCTATACCTAGCTCTTTGCAAAGCACTAAATCATATAGTGTTGTTACTGCAAGTGCTGCTAACCCTAAAACAGTAAACCCCATAACCACTGAAACCTTCTGATTTTTTATAATGTCACCTAACTCTATAAAATTAATCTCATTAACATCATTTCTAAGTAGCATTAAAATAAATATTACTATGCTAAGTCCCATCAAACTTTTTAGCATAAGTATCTTATTTCTCCTACTAAAAATCTTTTCTTTTTTCAAAAATAACCACTCCTAAATATAATCTATTTTATCCCCTTTTAATCTAAAATCTATTTTACACTACTTTAACATTTCATATAATTGATTTACATTACAAATTCTTTACATTAAAATTACAAAATTGTAATCTCAAATTTACCAAACATTAATTAATAGACATATTATAATAGCTTGTTATAACTTTTTCTACATTTTAAATTATTTTTAAGGTTCTATTAAACTTTCTCAATTCTTCAATAATAATTATAACTTTAAAATCTACATTATTTCATAACAAATTCTTAATATTTTCTTAAGATTAATATATCTGTACATCTTACATTTTTAACTTATAAACGTAAACTTATTCCTAACTTTACTAACAACTTAAAAATTACTTTAATATCAACAATTGCTTTTTACACTATAATAAAAATATTACTTTCTAACTTTACTTATCATCGTAAATAACTTAAATTTTTTTAGATTATTTTTCCATATGCTAATCCAACATATTATACCATTTAAATTATAAATAAAATTTAATATTCTATTACAAAAGATTTAAATTTTATCTTTTGATTATCTTTTGATGACTGTCACCTAATTGATTATCTTTTATTCATTGATGACTGTCCCTAATTTATTCTTTATTTTGGTTGATTAAATATTTTCTAGAAGTCAATACTTTAAAATAAATAATTATATTTGTTTAAAGGAGATATTATTTTGGCACGTCATGCAAGAATAACTGATATAAATGGCATATATCATATAGTTATAAAACAATCTGATTCTAAACCACTATTTCCTAACGATACATATAAAGATGCACTTCTTGAAAAAATAACTGAAAGCAAAATAAAATATCAATTTATAGTTTATGCTTATTGCTTAATGGATACCCATGCTCATTTTATAATTGACTCAAACGGAGAAAAAATTTCAGATATAATGAAAAATATTAATCTCAGATATGCAAAACACTACAATAAAAATAAGAAAACAAACGGACCATTATTAAAAGAAAGATTTTTTAGTGAGCTAATAACCTCTGATGAATACTTACTTAAAGCCTCATTGTATATTCATGCTAATCCTAAAGATACCATAAGATTTAGTGCACAACCACAAGCTTATAAATATTCAAGTATGCGTTTTTACTTAGGTGAAAAAGATGAACTTGAAATAGTTGATACAAGTTTTATACTTAGCATTCTATCAAAAAAAATATACTATGCTACTGAATCATATGCTCAACTTTTTGAGTATACATTAGAACAAAATGCTAAACACTTTAAAGAATTAGACCTTTCTATAAAAATAAAACTTAAAAACAAAGAATTTAAAATAGACATTAATAATATAGAATTTGAAGTAACTCGAAACATCCTAAAAAGAGATTTTGAAACAGAACAAATAATTAAATTCATTGAAGAAGAAACAGGTATACTAAGAAGCTCATTTTTAAGCAAAAATACCCATGGTGTAAAACTTCCAAAGGCCCTTTTTGCATTATTATCTGGAATATATACAAGAAGAAGTACTTATGAAATTGCCTCTCTTCTTGGTGGAATGTCTATTGAACAAGTTAGTATGCTCTGCAATGATGCAATTCAATTAGTAATACATAACCCAGACTCCAAAAATATAATTCAAAAATTTTATAAGGAAAATAAATAGAAATTTTTTATACCCTAAATGTAACTACATAAATTTTTTTGAATTAAATTTTTCTACTTTAATACTTTGTTGTTGTACAAGCCCTATTTTTATAAATCTAAAATATACTTTTGTATAAAATTATATGTATTATTACTTGTCCAAATTTATTTTGCACAAAATATTTTTTAAATATAGGTTACAGTCACCAACAAATGATGACTGTAACCTATAAATCATATTTTCGTTGCAATAATTTTATATATAGGAACCTCCATTCCATTTGTTCTTGTTGCATATTCCTCTAATTTTTCCATTTCTTTTTTTATTCCATTTACAATGTCTTTATCTTCAAGTTTGTTTAGCATTTTATTTAATCTATTATTCGAAAATTCTAAGCAATTATCTCCTAAAAATTTAGATGAGTCCTTTTCCCATTCTATATCTTTAAATCCTTGAAGTTCTAATATTTTTGCTAATATATACGGATTAATTTCATTAAAATGACTGTCACCTAATAACATTGAAGTTGCTCTACGCAATTGCCATTTTCTTTTCCATACATATTCCATATCATTGGTTTCTATATCTATTGGGTATTCTTCTTCTATGTATAATACTCCATTTTCTTTTAAAACTTCATTAAATCTATTTATAGCTAAAGCTTCACTACCACATTTAGAGTTTATTGCACATAAAGTATAATTACAGACTAAAAAATCTATTGAATTATTTTCAATACCTTCAAGTATACAACCATCTGTTTTAATAAACTCTACTTGTACATCGTAATTTCTTATTTCCCCTTCTATTTTTTCAAAGTTATCATCATTTAAATCTGTAGTTACAAGTTTACATCCATTAAATTTGCTCAAAAATTTAGCAAGCTCTATTGTGGTTCCTCCCCTACCAGTTCCAACCTCCAACACAACTTTATTAGAAAAATCTTGACCATAAAAATTAATCATAAACACACCTCATTTCTATTTTAAATAAGAAAATATTGTCTTAATTTTCAAAATATACTACAATAGATATTGTACCATATTTTTCCGTATACTTTTGGGAGGTATTAATATGTTTTTTGATGAATCTTTAGTAAAAGATTATTTAATAAAATGGCAAGATATTTTAAGATTAAAAGATTGGGATATTAAATATGAACTTGTCGATGTGGAATGGCGAAAAAGTGGTGATATAAAAATTGATATGACTGACCGAAAAGCTATTCTTCTTATAAACACATTTAATCCTAAACAAACAAATTTAGAAGCACTCGTTATCCACGAACTTTTACATTTAAAATTATGGGGAATGGATCAAATGCTTGAGGGATTATTATATTCAGTGTTTGGAGAAGATGACTCCGATCCTAAGTTTAACTTTGCTTATACTGAATTCATGCATATATTAGAACCTACTGTTGAAGATTTAACAAAAAGCTTTTTAACTTTAGGTGGAGAAAATAAAGAAATTTCTTTTGGTCGTGTTCAAAAACTTGTAGATGAAGAATTAAATAGATAGCTAAAAAATTTATTTCTGAGGTATAAAATGAATAATATAAAACTAAAGAAAATAGTTACAAATAATAATGATGACTGTCACCAAATGAATTATGACTGTCACCTTACAAATCTTTTGAATAATGATAAAAAGCTGCAATTAGCTTTAGGATCTAAAAATATTAATATATCTATAGACGAATTTATTCATAGTAATTATGAATGGTGTAAGAATACAAATTCTGAATTATTTGCGATAGTTCTTAATGATGCTGCCATAGGCACAATTTCATTGAGTAAACAAGATATGGTTAATAAGAAATCACAAATTGGTTATTGGATAGGAAGCTCTTATTGGAATAATGGCTATACTACTGCTGCATTTAAAGAACTTTTAAATTATGCTAAATCTAAAAATATGAAATATGTCATAGCTAAAATCCAAGAAAGCAATATTGCTTCCATTAAAATTTGGCAAAATGTTGGCGCTGATATAAAGTTTAAAGAAAACTATTTTTATGTTGCATTAAATTTATAGAATACATAAAGGAGCTTTAAATGAAAAAGAAATATAAATATAATACTTTAATATTTATTGTTATTTTATTAATAATTTGTATTACATTTTTCAAAGAATTTAATAGATATTCAAACATTATAAATTTAACCTGGGATATAGATCTTCCAAGATGTTCAAAAGAAATATATGAAATTGATAGTGGTCCAAGTTTCCATGGTGATGGTGAAAGATATCATATACTTAAATATAGAAACACTAAAAAAGTTCATCCTACATTAAAATGGCAAGATAATAATAACCTTATTTTAGAAGATGACGTGAAATCAATTCTTAATAATTTGAATGTTCCAATTGAATATCATCCTAATTTTAATCATGACTACAAATTCTATTATATCTCTAAAGAAAATGACGGTTCAAAGATATATATGATTTTAGATGATAAAACTAATAACCTTTATACAATAGAACATTTGCAATGAATTTAAACTGGACAGGAGGTTTTAATATTAATGAATTTACTTATATTTATTATTAAACTTTTAACTATATATCTTGTTGTAAAATTAGCTATTATACATAGTATAAATAGCAATGTAAATAATTTTAAATATAAAATACGTGGTTTTGTTAGACGAGATATAAGTGAATTTCTTTGGGAAAAAAATAATAAAAAATTATAATTTTCAAATTGTAATTAAAGGAGGACTTAATTATGCTTTATTCTTTTAAATTATTATGTATACCTTTTGTAAAATTGTGTATTTTATATTTCGTAGTTAGATTAGCTATGTCTCATTGTATAAAAAGAAATATGACTGAATTTGAGCGGCTTATACGTAAATCAGTAAGACAAGTTTTAACTGAAACTGATTGGATTGATAAATAAATTTTTAATTAAGGAGTTTTTATGGAATATTTTGATATTTTAAACAAAGATGGAATACCTACTGGTAGAGTAGCCCCTAAAGGAACTGATGTTTTTAATGATGATTATTATTTAGGTGTGCATGCTTATTTGTATAACTCAAAAGGTGAATTTTTGCTTCAACAAAGGGCAAAAACGAAAGAATTTTTACCTGGTGGTTGGGATATACATATGGGTCATGTAATTGCTGGCGAAACTGGAAAAGAAGCTATTCTAAGAGAAATTCGTGAAGAACTTGGTTTAAATCTTAATGATATAACTTTTATTAAACGAGTATGCTGGGAAAAATACAATCACCTTATTGATATCTTTATCGCATGTATCGATGTTAATGTGCAAGATTTAGTTCTACAAAAATCTGAAGTTGATGATGTTAAATATGTTTCTAAAGAAGAAATGCTTTCCCTTATTAAAGAAATGGATTATAGACCAAAAGAATATCGAATTGCAATTAAAAATTATATAGAAAATGAAATTAAGATTTCTTAATATAAAAAATGGCGAGATTTCTCGTCATTTTATTAGATAATTATTTTCTACTACCATCTTTATTAAATATTCTTCTTAACTTAATTTCATCATAAACTATCATAAGTATAGATCCTACAACTAAAAATATCATTTGTATATTTAAATTAACTACATCATCAAGCCTTAATGTGAAATTTAAAATTCCTCCTATACTCATACTTACTATTCCAAATACACTCATGCTTTTGCCACCTTGTTTTTGAGCTTCATCCCAAGTATCTTGGTTTTTGTATGCCATATCCGTTCTATACCCTATAAAACTATTTATTTTTTTAGGTGGAAATTTATATAATATTAATCCACAAATAAAAAATACTATTCCTGTTAATAAAGATATCATACTTTAACACATCCTTACTTTTTTTAATATGTAATATTTCAAATACTACATGTTTCTAAGATTTTCTTAAACATTTTTATCAATATTTATTTTCCTACTACCATCCTTATTAAATATTTTTCTTAAGTGTATTTCATCACAAATTATCATAGTTACAATTCCTCCACTACAAATTAACATTTGTATGTGCATACTAAAAGTAATATTTTCCTTCATTGCAAACCATAAAATTGAACCTAAAACTATACTTACTAAGCCTAATATAATCATGCTTTTTCCACTTTGCTTTTGAGCCTCATCCCAAGTTTCTTGATTTTTTGATGACATAGGTGTTTTATATCCCAGTGTCCCATTTATATCGTTAGCTGGAAATTTACTTAGTACTACTCCAAAAATTAAAAATATTGCACCTACTAATACACATATCATTATTAACTACCTCAACTTTCAACTCTAATAAAAAGCAGTATACTATACATAAAAATTATATATACCTTTAATATGTATATAATGTTAATTATACACTTATTATGTTATAAATTTACTATATACTATGAATATAGTATTAACATTGTGTTGTTAAATAATCCTTTTATTGAAATATATGGTTTAATTGTATTATACTATTTATTGTTAGCTTTTTTTCTTCTTTTTTTATAAAGTTTCAAACTAATAGTTGAAATTAATTTATCTGAGACTTTTCACATCAAACTATTGGATTCCAAGTTAATCTTCAAAATTTAGATGCCATTAAGTGTAAGATTATCTTTGAAATCCTTTAAAAATTACGTAATTAAGGAGTACTTTAAATAAATGAATACTTTAGAAACTGACAGATTAATTATAAGAAAGTTCTCACCTAGCGATTGGAAAGACCTATATGAATGTCTTTCTAATGAAGAAGTTGTGAAATATGAACCTTATAATGTACAAAGTGAAGATGAATGTATAGAAGAAGCCTACCTCCGTTCAAACGAAGATGCTTTTTGGGCTGTTTGTCTTAAAGATAGTAATAAATTAATAGGAACTATATATTTTCAAAGACAAGAACCACTAGAATTTTTTACGTGGGAACTTGGTTATGTCTTTAATATTTTATATCATAAAAATGGTTATGCTACAGAAAGTTGCACTAAAATTTTAGAATATGGCTTTAATAATTTAAATGCACGTAGAATAGTTGCAATGTGCAACCCACTTAATGTTCCTTCTTGGAAATTATTAGAACGATTAAATTTAAGACGTGAAGGTCATTTAAAACAAAATATATTTTTTAAATATGATGATGAAGGAAATCCTATCTGGAATGATACTTATGAATACGGCATATTAAAACATGAATGGACAAGCTAGTAGGAGGTTTATAATGCATGACAAATACTAAAGCTATAAAATTTAATAAGATGATTTATGATAAAACTAATGATGAATTAGGTCTATTTGAAAAATATGATGATGTTTTGTATGAGATACAACAAAGAATATTTAACTATAATGCTAGTTCCATAGTTGATATAGGCTGCGGAACTTGTAATTTATGTGGTGAATTAAGTGATAGTTTAGATGTTATAGGTATTGATAATAACTTGGACATGCTTTGTTATTCATCTAATAAATTTAAAAATATGAAATTAAAATTAGGAAATTTCTTAGATGAACCTTTTAAAAGAAATTTTGCTGATATAGTTGTGTCTACTTATGCTTTTCACATTTTAAATACTGATGAAAAGAAAAAGGCACTTAACAATATGTTAGGATACTTAAAAAGCAATGGAAGAATTATAATTGCAGATTTTATGTTTTATAATAATTTAGAAAAAGAAAAGTGTAAAAGTTTATTTTATGAAAGAAATAGAAAAGATCTTGTAGATTTTATAGAATCAAAACATTATACAAATTTAGATGAGTTTACTAATTATATAAAATCATTGGATCTAACCTTTTCTATTGATCATATTATAAATTTTACATGGATATTAGAAATAACTTTTAAATAGCAAAAATTAAGGAGTTTAAAAATATGTGTACTATAAAAAATTATGAATTTAAAAAAGTTTCAAATAGAGATGTTGAAGATATGCTTACATGGAAATATGGTGGCATATATGAATTTTTTGACAATGATTTTTCTGAAGGTAAAATAAGTTATATAAAAAGCTTTCCTACTATTGAAAATGTTTATTCTATTTACTCTAGTAATGAATTAATTGGAAATTGTTCATTTTACTTTAATAATGACCTTCCTACCTTTGCTATTCAATTAAGACCAGACTTAACAAGTAAAGGTATGGGCAAAGAATTTTTAAATAATATTTTATTATTTGCAAAAGAAAAATATAATTTAAATAAAATAGGTCTTTCTGTACTTAAATTTAATGAAAGAGCTATAAGGCTTTATAATAGTTTGGATTTTAAAGTTACTAATGAATTTATTGGTAAGACAGTTAAAGGTGAAATGGAATTTCTAAGCATGGAAAAAGCTTTATAAAACTTAAAATAAAACTACTAAATGATATTAGTATTATATATTAACATCATTTAGTAGTAAATTTATAATATTTTAAGTTTAATTATGAAAATTAATTGCTAATTCTCCATCACCTATAACTACAATAGTAGAGTTCTTAGAAACATTGCCTATATTAATCTTTTCATGATAATCACCAAACTGCTTAAATATTTGTGTAGCTCCATTATCATTAACAATAAGTATACATGCGAAACTATTTTCACTTATAAGCTCAGCTGTAGTACCATCATTCAATTCATCCTTAATGTGATAAATACCCTCTTTGTAAACATTTGACGTAGGAATAGTATCTGCTGCTTTAACATTAACAACTAAACAATTACATAATAGTAAGACTGTCACTATAAATTTTTTTAAATTCATTTCATCACCTCTTATTAAATTGTCTTATACTCGTAGTATTTCATTAAATCAAAAAAATATTAAAATAAATTATTAATTTTAGGAGGTTTTCCATTTTGGGAAAATATAAATCACTGAAAATAGTAATATTTTTGCTTGTAATTGCCTTAATACTTTTAAATTTATTTCATATAATTAGTCGTAAAATTTTAACACCAATTTTGATAGTTATATTAGTTATTATAAATGTTATAAATATTAATGACCCTTGTAATAATAATGAATCACCTAAAACAAAAAAAGAAATTATTCTTTCTATTTGGTCTATAATTACTATAATTTTAATATGCTTCTATGCTGTAATACTTTTCCTTTCTTTTTTAAATACTTAACAAATATGACATACTGATGTCTTATTTAAAAGTTTATACTTTAATTATAAATTTAATAAATATTTATAGAGTTAAAAGTTCATCTTTAAAATCAATACATTTAAACTAAAATAGATAATTTAAAATTAGAATTTACTTCTCTATTGGAGGTTTTTTTATGAAGTTAAGTATAAACATAAATTCCTTGTATATATGTGTTAAAGACATGAAAAGAGCTATATCATTTTATGAAGCCTTATTTGATCATTCTGTAGATACAGAAGATGAGGTGTTCAGTATTTTTAAATTAAATGACTTTAATTTTTGCTTATTCAATAATGAAAAAGTAAATGAACACGTACTGTATGGTTATAACTGTTTACCTAGTTTTGAAGTTAATAATATAAACTTATTAATAGAAAAATTAGAACTTCTTAAAGTTAAAATAGTATTTCCATTAAGTAAAATTAACCATAACTTAGTTTTGGAATTTGAAGATAGTGAAGGTAATCATATAGAAGCATATTATAAGATAAAATAAGCATATTATTTTAAAATTGAATTTATTTCCATAAACATCCATAAATACAAATGTGTTATAATAATGTAGTTTAATAAATTTACTTTTGGAGGATTTGACATGAATTTTAATATAACATTGAATTCTTTAACTATTGCTGTTAAAGATATGGATAGAGCAATAAATTTCTACGAAAACTTTTTTAATGAAACCTTAAATGTAAAAAATGAAATTTTTAATGTTTTTAATTTAAATGGATTTGAATTTTGTTTATTTGATAATGAAAAAGCATTTGAGTCTGTTTCATATGGTACAAACTGTTTACCAAGCTTTGAAGTTAACGACATAAATTTAATAGAATCAAAACTTAATAAATTAAATGCTCAAATAACGTTTCCATTAACTCAAATAAATAATAAATTAGTTTTAAATTTTGAAGATAGCGAAGGCAATGTTATAGAGGTTTATTCTAAATTAAACTTTAAATAGAGATAGGTCACCCTATCTCTATTTCTTATTATAATACTATCTTATTTATAACATAGTAATTAAAATTTATAATTATATAGAGTTCCAAGCTCAAACTTAAAGTAATCTTTTTATCAAATGATAATATTAATCTTACAGTTTATTGTGATATCATGATTGAAACCAATTAAGAACTAAGAGTGAAAAGTGAATAGTTATTTTAAATATTACTCGCTTCGTTCTTAATATTTAAAATAGAAACACCTAAAAACTACGTTTCTATATTGTTTTCCACTAATTTGCTCTACAAATTATTATAAAATCTGATTGAAAAAAACTGATACGTCAGTTTTATCCTTCATTGTTAATTGTTCATCGTTAATTGTTAATTTTATATAGCACTTTCTCATCTGAAACATGAATAACTTAAAATTTAGACTTGTATTCCTATACTTATTTACTTTTTAAATAAATCTCCTAATGCTGCAAATGGATTGTCCTCTGCTGCTTGTTTCTCTGCTTCTTTTTGCATCTTCTTCATGTAGTTTTTAACATCTTTTTTATCTATCTTACCGCCTTTTTCAAAACGTTTCTTAAATACAGATGCTTTTTCTCTAAAGTTACAATTAGCTCCAGAGCATACATAAATTTGACCTTCTCCATGTCCTTTTATCACAAGTTTTTTCTTGCATTCTGGACATCTAGCATTAGTAACTCTACTTACAGCTTCTCTATGTCCACATTCTCTATCTTGACATACATTCATAACACCATTTTTAGTTTTTACTTCTAGCATGTATTTACCGCATTTAGGACATTTACTACCTGTTACATTATCATGTACAAATTTATCACTACTACCTTTAACATCATCAACAAGTTTTGTTGCATAATCTCTCATTGAACTTGTAAAGTTTTTATCATTTGCTTTTCCTTTACTTATACGCTCAAGTTCCCCTTCCCACTTAGCTGTTAAAAGTGGTGATTTTAAATCTTCTGGAACCAAATCTATAAGTTGTTTTCCCTTAGATGTTGGAATTAAATCTTTACCTTGTTTTTCTACATAGAACATATTATATAATTTCTCTATTATATCTGCTCTTGTAGCGACTGTTCCTATTCCACCTGTTTCCCCTAAAGTTTTTGCAGATTCTTTATCCATTTGTACATATTTTTGTGGGTTTTCCATAGCTGAAAGTAATGTAGCTTCATTAAATCTAGCTGGTGGTTTAGTTTCACCCTTTTTCATATCTACAGATAAAATTTCTACTTTATCTCCTTTTGACATCTTAGGAAGTGTTTGTTCCTTTAAGTCATCACTATCATCATCTTCTACATCTCTATCATAAAGGGCTTTCCATCCTTTAGATTTTACAACTTTACCTTTAGCTACAAAGTTTTCCCCTTTTACATCTACTTTTATAGTAGTTTGTGTATATTCAAATGGATCTAACATAACAGATAAAAATCTTTTTATAACTAAATCATATACATTTTTTTCTTCACTACTTAAATGTGATAACATAACTCTTTCTTCTGTTGGAATAATAGCATGGTGATCGCTTACTTTATTGTTATCTACAAAAGATTTATTTGCTTTAATTCCTTTTCTTAATACATCATCACAGAATTTTTTATAGTTTCCAAGAGAAATAGATTTTATTCTATCTTTTAATGTTGGAACTATATCTGTTGTTATGTGTCTTGAATCTGTTCTTGGATAAGTTAATATTTTATGATTTTCATATAATCTTTGCATTATTGATAATGTTTGCTTTGGAGAATAACCAAAAATTTTGTTACAATCTCTTTGAAGCTCTGTTAAATCATAAAGCATTGGTGCAAAATTCTTTTTGTCACTTTCATTGACTTCAAGTATAGTACCTTCTTCTCTATTAACTTTTTTAACTATATTTTCAGCACGATTTAAATCAAATAATCTAGATTTATTGTTTTTATCTAAATAAGTTAAATTAAATCCTTTGCACTTTGCATTTATAGTATAGTAGGCTTTGGGTTTAAAATTCTTAATTTCATTTTCTCTATTAACTATCATTGCAAGAGTTGGTGTTTGAACTCTACCTGCTGAAAGACTTGCATTATATCTACAAGTTAATGCTCTTGTAACATTTAATCCAACAATCCAGTCAGCTTCTGCTCTTGATATAGCTGCTTTATAAAGATTTTCATAATCCTTACCTGGCTTTAAATTTTTAAACCCATCTAAAATAGCCTTATCTGTTTGTGAACTAATCCATAATCTTGAAAGTTTTCCTCTGTAGTGACACTTATCAAGTATCCATCTTGCAACAAGTTCCCCTTCTCTACCAGCATCTGTAGCAATAACAACTTCATCTATATCTTTTCTTCCTAAAATGTTTTTAATTTCATAAAATTGTTTTGCACTTTTCTTTATAACTTCTAATTTCATTTTGTTTGGAAGCATAGGAAGGTTTTCCATATTCCAACTCTTATACCTATCATCATAACTTTCTGGTGATGCTAAAGTAACTAAATGACCTAATGCCCAAGTTACTATATATTTATTTCCCTCTATATATGATCTTTTATTTTGATTGCATTTTAAAACTCTAGCAAGATCTCTACCAACACTAGGTTTTTCTGCTAAAACTAATATTTTTCCCATAATTTCCTCTTTTCCTAAAGAATATCTTTAAATTCATTTAAAGATTCATTATATATTTTATATAATAAGTTAAAAAATAATTTCATTTCAAAGCCTTATTTTATATCCATATGAAAGGCCGCCAAGACTGAAGTCTCATCTACGAAAGAAGAAGAAGAAGTAAAAATTAAATAGATAAACTATTTCATTCATCATTTTCAATCTTCAATCTTCAACTTTCAATTAACAAATTAGATAAGAATTCATTCTTGCATAAGACTATTATTTATATTTTACCTTGTTTTAACTGTTTTCTCAAATAAGTCCTAATTACTTTTTAGCTTTTTGAATTTTTAATTTTTTCCCTTTTATAGTTATTTCTTTGTTATTTTTAAGGAACATTTGTCCTTTATTATTTAATATATCTACAAAAGAAAATCCATCTTGAACGTCTATAATTCCTATATCTTCTCCAGTTAGTCCCTGTACATTGCTTAAAGCTCCAACTATGTCTATATTTCTTAATTTCTTTTTCTTCCCGCCACTTATATGAATTTTTGTAATTTCACTGTGAACTTGTTTCTTTTTATTATTTTTATTCTTTATAAATTCCTTTTGACTTTCTTTAAATTTTATTTTTCCATCTCTAATTTTTTCACCTTCTGGAAAAGCTCCTCTCTCAATGTTATATCCAATATACTCTTGAATTTCATCTAAGAACTTCTTCTCATAATTTGATACAAATGTAATTGCCTTTCCTTCTTTTCCAGCTCTTCCAGTTCTACCAATTCTATGTACATAGCTTTCTTTTTCCATTGGCACTTCAAAATTGAAAACATGAGTTATATCTTCTATATGAATTCCTCTAGCAGCTACATCTGTTGCAACTAAAACCTTAAATTCATCATTTTTAAATTTTTCCATAACACTAAGTCTTTCTCTTTGTTCCATTTCACCATGAAGTTCTTCTGCTAAAAAGCCTTCTTTTCTCATAAGTTCATAAACTGACTTAACTTTATTTCTTGTATTGCAAAATACTATGCATTTATTAGGCACTTCACTATATATACTTTGCCATAATAATTTAAACTTAGCATTATCCTCAACATTTACAAAGCTTTCTTTAATTCTATCTCTGTTAAACACTTTAGATTTTACATTTAAAACTTTAGCATCTTTCATATAAGATTTACTTAAAATTTCTATTTCATCTGGAAGAGTTGCAGAAAATAATGTTGTAACTCTATTTTTAGGAAGTTTATTTAATATGTCTTTTATTTGATCTATAAATCCCATATTTAGCATTTTGTCTGCTTCATCTACAACAACATATTTTAACTTGTTAACTTTTAAAGTTCCTCTTTCTATATGGTCAGCAATTCTTCCTGGAGTTCCTATTACAATATGTACTCTTTGTTTAAGTTCTCTTATTTGATCATTAAATGGTTGTTTTCCAAAAACTGCAGCACATCTAATCTTTTTTAATCTTCCTATATCAGAAATATCATCTTTTACTTGCATTGCAAGCTCTCTTGTTGGAACTAAAACTAAACATTGAACCTCAGAACTTTCTACTTCTACCTTTTCACAAAGTGGAATACCAAAACTTGCTGTTTTTCCACTACCTGTTTGTGATTTAACTATAATATCAGTATCTTTTAATATGTATGGTATAGCCTCTTTTTGAACTTCTGATGGCTCATCAAATCCTAAGTTTTTTAGAGCCTTTAATATATCTTCACTTAAATTTAAATCCTTAAATAATATGTTTCCCATTGTATCTCCTTTTTCATTAAATATAATAATAGGAAACTAAGCTTATATAAATTGCACATAAACTCAGTTTCCTATATATATTATTATCTATAAATTTTTCATTAATGTACTATATTATAATATTATAATTTGTTAAATAGTTCAACTCCCTTTGTTTTTAGCATGTTCCAAATTACAAATATTACTGATAAAAGTATAACTGCTAACACACCTATAAACACTGCAAAATTTTCTATTCTAAAGTATATATATATTAGTGTTGGAATAGCAATGATTACCATGCCCAAAAGCATTGAAATCATTGTACTTGCACTTTGCTTTACCACTTGAGTTTCTGATGTCCACATAAGCTTTGGAAAATATAAATTTATTAGAAGTCCTCCCATTGAAATTATAAATGCATATAACGTTGGTATTAAGAACACTCCTATTAAATAAACTCCACTTATTCTAAACTTAAAACTTAGAACTAACATATTAATATATAGAAGTGGTAATATAACTAATAAATTTAATGCTATTTTGCTTTTAAATATCTCAGTTTCTTTTATTGGCATACTTTTTAATATCCATAGATTAGGACTTTCAAGAGATATTGATGGTGCTGTAGTGCATGTCAATGCTACAAGTCCTGATCCAATTAAAATTATATAGCTTGGTAATATTTCTGCCATCATTGGCATTTCTAATATTACACTAATTTTTTCTACACCTACAAATATTAATGCTACTGAAAATATTGTAAATAATATCATTCCTACAGATGTATTTAAAACATAAATATTACTTGAAAAATATCTTCTTACTTCTTTTCTTAATAATGCTTTAACTGGACTTTCTACCTTTAACTCTTTAAATTTATAATTAGATTTTTTGTAGCTCTCTTTAAGTTTTGAATTTATAGTTTTAAAACTCCTACTAAATACTAATATAAATACTATAAAAGGTACTATTGATATTAAACTAAATTTAATTCCATTTATTATACTAAAATTTTTAAGTGCCTCTGTAAAATAGTATGATGGTAAATACATCTTTTGCATTACTATACTTATTGCATTACTATTCTCCATTACATACTCAATTATTTTATCACTTCTCATAGATAAAACCATAATTAAAACCAAGCTTAGAACACTTAATAAAATTGCTACTATATTTTTATGTTTAGATCTTGATGAAAAGAAACTTATGATAAAAGCTATTATTGAAGCTAAAACTATTGGTATTAATGGTACAAACACTGATAATACAATTACATATATAAAAAATATAAAACTTACATTACTATTTATAAAATATGATATTGCAAATGGTAAAAGCATTATTAATGATATACAGTAATTTATAATTATAAGGCTTAAAATTTTGCTTAAAAGTATTGTTGAAGATTTTATTGGCATTGCTGCTAAAATATCATAATCTTTATTAGAAAATAAATAACCTTGTGCTTTATATATTGAAGTAAAAAATACAAATACTGTGCTCATAGTAATAGCAAAAGTAAGTAGTACATCTAACTTACTTATTTCTTTTAATACTTTACCTAAAGACATAGCATATACTGTAAACATGCAGAATAACATAGCAAAACTCATAAATATCAACAAAGATGTTCCTAATATTTTATTTTTTTCTGACTTAGACTTTTCTTTTAGTATTTTATTAATACCAATAGAGTTAATAAAATTTACTTTTAATAATGTACTTAAATTACTCATTTTCTATCATCTCCATAAATACTTCTTCAAGTGAACTATCCCCCTTAACTGTAGCCACATCTCCAAGTGCTACAATTTGTCCATCTTTAATTATAGCTATTCTATCACAAAGCTTTTCAACTACTTCTAAAACATGACTTGAGAAAAATATAGAACCACCACTTATGCAAATTTCTTTCATTATTCCTTTTAATGTATGTGCTGCTTTAGGGTCAAGTCCTACAAATGGTTCATCAAGTATAAGCAATTTAGGTTCATGAATTAGTGCTGAAATTACAGCTAATTTTTGTTTCATACCATGTGAATATGATGAAATTAAATCACCTAAACTATTTGTTATTTCAAATTCATCACTATATTTTTTTATACGATTTTCTCTATCAATTTTTGATATACCGTATATATCAGCTACAAAATTAAGATATTGTATACCTGTTAATGCATCATATAAATCTGGATTATCTGGAATATATGCCATAATTTTTTTACATTCAATAGGTTTATCTTTTATAGACATATTATCTATTAAAATTTCACCTTCTTCAAAATCCAATATGCCTACTATTGATTTTATAGTAGTTGTCTTTCCTGCACCATTATGCCCAATAAACCCAAATATTTCTCCATCTTTAACCTCTATATTAATATTACTTGCAGCCTTCTTTTTTCCGCCACTATAAATTTTAGAAAATTCTTTTATACTTAACATAATATCCATCCTCCCAAATAAAATTGCCTTTTTAGATATTTAGATAATTATCTAAATATCTATATACATATATTATTCTCACCTTATAAGTTTGTCAACATTTTTATAATTTATATTTTGAAAATTTAAATTTTGCTAATATATACATTAAATATGCAATATAATATAAATATATAATATATTTTATAGGAGTTTATAATGAATAAATTTATTGATATTATTATAGGACTAGGTATTAATATTTTCATACTAATATTATTTGTATTTAAAATGATTGTAACTTCAGATGTACCTGTATCTATGTCACTTAAAGAATGTACATTTATATGTATACTCTTAATTTCTATTTTACTTATATACAATTTTTACATAAATAAAACAGAATTTTTGATAATAAACATTATATTTATATTGTTTCCACTATTTTTATGGTTTACTTCTATGAAGCAAGCATTAATTTATAATTATCATAAATATGATACCTTAACTTGTATTATTGGTTTTTCTATTATATTAATTCTTTTATTAAAAATAATTTATATAAAAATAAAAAGAATTAAAATTGTTAAATAGACCTTAGTACTAAATTTCTATACAATAAAAAGAGTTCATTGAATGCTTATTTTTCAATGAACTCTAAAAACATTAATTTTATTAAGCCACATACCATGATTCTTGATTTTTATACATCTCTTTATATATTCCATCTATATTTAATAGTTCTTTATGTGTTCCTTCTTCTTCAATTTTTCCATCATTAAAAACTACTATTCTATCAGCACGTTTTGCAAAACCTAACCTATGTGATATAAATAAAACTGTCTTATCTTTTGCTAAATCATATATCATATTATAAATTTCAATTTCCGATATTGGGTCTAAATATGCTGTTGGCTCATCTAATATCCATATAGTAGAATCACCTTTTGCTAAAAGCCTAGCTATTGCAAGCCTTTGCCACTGACCTTTTGATAGTTCTATTCCATCTTTAAGTTGACCAAGTTCTGTATCTATACCCTTAGGCAAATTGAAAACTATTTCTTTTAAACCCACTTTATCTAGTAAGTCCCAAATTTCAATTTCAGAAAACTTATAACTTTCATTTCCTACTTCAATATTTTCTCTTATAGTCATTTCATATTGAGCAAAATCTTGTAATATACATGAAATACTACTTTTTAATATACATTGAGCTTTCAATCCACTACTTCCATCTACCATAATTTCACCACTTGTAGGATTTGTAAGTGCCATTAAAATATTGGTACTTGTGGTTTTTCCACTTCCATTATGACCAACTATAGCAATTTTTTCTCCACTATTTATATGAAAATTAAGATTTTTAAGTGCATATCTTGTGCCTTGAGGATAATTATAAGTTACATTTTTCAAAACTATATTCTTAACCTTTTCATTTATAGCTATTTTATCATCATTTTCATAATTCATTATCTCATAATAACTTTTAATGAATTTACTATCAATTTCATTTTGTGCAAGTGTACTCTGTACACCTTCAAACGTATCTATTACACCATTGAGAAGTTCATTACATAGCATTAAAAAACCAATTTCAAGTCTGCCTTTAACTATTTCATATGCAACATAAATAAGCATAGATATATATGGAATGTTAAAAACTATTCTTGCCAATTGTAATGTAATTTCAAACTTCTTAAATATTTTCATTCTACAAGTATACTCTTTTTCATAAAGTTCATCCCATTTACTACTAACGAAATTAAATAATCTATTAAATTTAAACTCTTGATGAGTAATCTTATCTCCACTAAGACTAAAAAAATAATTTTGCTTTTGGCTATATGGTTGTATTTCATCCCAAATATTCATTATACTATTGTACATGTTTCCTGCTAACTTATTAAATACAAAAACTAAAACTAAATATATTGCTACAACTAGAATATTTATCTGTATAAGAAAATATCCATAAATAATTGTTTTAAAGACTGCTTGTATATAAAACATAGTACTTTCTATAAATTTTTTCATAGTTTCTAAACTCTTGGTTCTTACTTCATGAATTTTTACGTAAGTTTCATTGTTTTCATAATAATCTATTTTAATATTTGAAAGTTTAGTGTTAAGACTATTTTCAAATGTATATGAAAGTTTTAAATTGACTTTATTTGTAAGTAATATATTTATAACATTGCTAAATTTTAATATTAATTTTGCTAAAGAAAATATAGTTATTCCTATAACTACAGATTTAAAATCATGAGTTTTATTAAAAATCCCATATGCTGAGTTTATAGTGTATTGGGTAGCATTTAATAATACATATACAAAACATGCTGAAAATATATTTATAAGTATTAAAAAGACATATGAGGCTGGACTACTTTTATAAGCTATATTGTTTACTTTTTTTAAAGCTTGTATCTTATAACTTCTACACACACACTTCACCTTCTTTATAAATTTCTTGTTGTGAATTAAACAATTCATAATATTTGCCTTTTAACTTTAAAAGTTCTTCATGTGTTCCACTTTCAACTATTTTCCCATTATCCATTATGCAAATACGACTAGACATTCTTGCAAATCCAATACGATGTGAAATTAAAAGTGCAGTTTTATTTTTAACTATATCTTTGAATTGATTTAACATTCTCATTTCTTCAATTGGATCTATTGATGCTGTTGGTTCATCTAATATTAGTACTTCTTTGCTACCCATATAAGCCCTTGATAAAATTACTCTTTGCCACTGTCCAAGACTTAAATCCTGTCCTCTACTATCATATTCTTTACCAAGTATTGTATTTATTCCACTTGGCAATTTATTTATTACTTCTTTTAAATTTCCCTTTTCTATTGCACTATTAAAACTATTTTCATCATTAAGTTTTTCAATCATTCCAACTTGTACATTTTCCTTTAATGATATACTGTACTTTGTAAAATCTTGAAATCCTATACCAAAATATCTATATAAACTTTCTTTATCATAATTTCTTATATCTTTTCCATTTAGTTTTATAATTCCCTTGTAATCTTCTAAAAGTCCACACATTAGCTTTGAAAAAGTGCTTTTCCCACTTCCATTGTATCCAAGCACACTAACAACCTCTCCCTTATTTAATGAGAAATTCAACTTTTCAACTGCATCCTTATTTCCATTAGGATATTTATAACTTACATTTTCAAATGTCAAACTTTCAAATTTACCTTCAATATCATCAGTTTTTAAATTATAATCTGAAGATATATTTTTTAATGCATCTAAACTTATTTTTCCTGTGAAATTTTCATATTTTTCTACATATTGATAATTATCCATTAAATCCTTTGAAAGTATATCTACTATGCTTTTTATATTAGAAGTAAGTGACCACATTATTGAATTCAAAAATACAAATTCTCCTACATCTATAGTTCCATCATATACAAGATATAAAAAGTATACTGTTAGCCCATATGTCATAAACGCCTCAATAAAATTTGTAATATTAGTTAATATAGTTGCCTTCACTTCAAATTTATATTTTGAAACTGTATAATTTTTATATGAATCATCCCATTTATTAAGGAATTTATTTTGAAGATTAAATATTCTAATCTCTTTTGCGTATTTTCTTGATGAAAGTAACTCTCTATAATAGTTAGCAGTACGTTCTTCATTAACATATTCTTTATTTAAATTCATACGTTTTTTTACAACATATTTATTTATAAATACTAAAATTAAAGATAAAATAAATACACATATAAGTACAAGTGAGTCAAAACAAGAAATAGCTAAAACCGATAACATAAGTCTAAACACAGCTATTGTAAACTTATTAAATACTGTAACTGTAATTTTTGTAGTATTATCCATATTATTTCTTACAAACTCATAATTATCATAAAAACTTGTTTTATAAAAATTGTCTTGTTTTGTGTTATAACTTTTATACATAAAAAACTTTGAAAATAGTTTTTTAGATTTTTTAGTATATGCATTTATCATCATATCTTCAAAATTTATTGTATTTCCACCTATGCATATCATTAAAAAGAAAAATAATATAGGAATTACTACTTTAAAGCTAGTTTCTTGAATACTTTTGTAATGTAATATTGTATCAGTAGCCATCTTAAATGAATAACTCATTCCAATTTTTGCTAATGCTATAATAAATAATGTAGTTAAATTTAAAACAAAAAATATAGGAGCTGAAACAACACTAATCTTGCAAAAATTTAATATTTTCTTTAACACATACATCACTCCCCAAGGAAAAGAATTGTTGATATGCTTTTTTCCTTATCAAAATTTACTTCTTTTAATAATCCTCTATCTAGTAAGTTTTTTAATACATAAGTTTTCAACTTTGCTATATTATTTTGACATATGTACTTTATAGTTTTATACATATGAATAGGCTGACCTATTTTTTCAATTTCATATACTTCCTTATCAAATTTTTGTCCTATTTTTATAAAATCATCTGAAGGTACTGGTATTATTTCATTTAAAATGTTTTTGCTTTTTAAATAAACTACATTCACTTTATATCCACTTTCATTTTTAAATAAATATCCTTTATCTATTAGCCTTCTATAAATATCTATATTTACATCATTTTCTTCTAATTTTCCATTTATAAAATGATATAGTCCTATATAATCTGACATAATATTATCTCGCCAATCAAAATCTCTTTTACTCCATACAGTATTAATCTGCCAACCTAAAATAGGTAATTCACTGTTACTTCTATACATGTCACCACAACAATTATAATTAAATTTATCAATCTTATTTATTTTCTTATCTAAAGTTGCAGTTGAGATGTAATTTCCTCCATCTTTACGTATTACACTAACTTCATCAAAAGTTATCTTTTGTAACTCAGCAAATATGAATTTCTGCATTGAATATGGGATTATACTCCACATTAAAAAGTTAAAATCATTATCTGGTGAATAAATATTAACTTTTTTAAATATTTCTCTATTCTCAAAAAATTGAAGAAAATATTTTTCTACTAATATATTTGCATATTTTTTATATAAACTGTTTAATTCTTCATATTTTTCTTCTGATGGTTCTTCAATTAAAATATTAGTTTCATATTTTTCACCTTTTACTTTATTCATAAAACCATATTCTTCAAGCTCATTAACTTCATCTTCTACAAATATAGGTGATATTCCCAGCTCCTCTGCAATTTCATTTATTGTAAGTGATTTATGATAAGCTGCATAAGATATATTTTGAGTTATTCTCTTTTTCAAAAAATCTTTAGTATCACCTCTACTACCTGGATTCCCCAAGTGTCCTATATTAGAAAAGTTAATAGGGTTAATTCCTAAATTACCAATAGTTCTTAATACTTCCATACTATTTTTCATCTCCTTTTTAATCTCATAAATATGCCACTTTACAGTTCCCTCTGACAAATCTAGTTCTTTTGCAATTTCCCTTATTTTTAATCCTTTATAATAATGTAACAAAACTATTTTCCTTTGCTGACTTGATAAAAATGCAATCTCTAATCTAAGTTTTCCTATGATTTCTTTTTTCACAATATCATTTTCAATATTTTTATTTTCAATAATATTTACATCATCTATAAAAACATTATTAATAACCCTTGTTTTCTCACTTAAATACTTTGTCCAAACATTATGAGCAATTCTAAAAACATAACTATTTAAATCTATAAAATTATCTTTTTTTATAAGTACATCATAAATTTGAATTATAATCATACTTGCTAATTCTTCTGCATCATTAATATTCCTAGTTTTATTCATTGCAAAACCATACATAGGTTTTATGTATTCTTTTATCACTCTATCTGCATCCTGTTTTTTCAATATCAATTCTCCTTTCAAATCTCTGTATATTTATATACTGTCTACATTTGTAAAAAAGTTGGCAAATATATATAAATTCTTCAAAAAAATAAATAACTCCTTCTCTTGAGTTCCATCTAATATTTTATAGGGTTCCAAG
>NZ_CCAT010000042.1 GCF_000612845.1 Clostridium ihumii AP5 | reverse complement strand
AAAATTGGATTTCCAAATTTAAAGAATGATTTTTTATTAAATTTGCAGAGCAAATTAGTTCAAAACAATATAAAAACGCAGTTTTTAAATATTTCTATTTTTAAATATTAGGAATGAAATGAGTAATATTAACCATAACTGTCAATTTTCAATTTTCAATTGTCAACTGGTTCCAAATATAAATATAGCAATAAACTGTAAGATTAGTAATATCATTTGAGAAATACATTACTTTAAATTTGAACTTGGAACCCTATATATATTGACAATAATTTTTAAAATATGATATTATTTATTTGTTCATCGGAGGATATATTTTGTAATATATGCCGGATAAGATGGTTAACTGTTGTTAACTGACTTATCCGGCTTTTTTGGTAACAAAGTATATATAAATTAATTAAGAGGAGGATAAAATGGAGACTACTAATAAAAGTTTAACAGAAGGAAATATTTATAAATCATTATTAGTTTTTGCAATACCATTTCTAGTTGCAAACTTTATACAAGCCTTATACGGAGCTGTTGATATGGCTATTGTTGGATGGTTTGGAAATTCTGCAAGTATTTCAGCAGTATCTATAGGAACACAGGTTATGCAAATTCTTAATAGCTTAATATCAGGCTTAACTATGGGAGGCACTATTTTGATTGCTCAATATTTTGGTGCAGAGAAGGAAAAAGAAACTGTAGAAACAATAAGTACAATGCTTACTTTATTTGTTTTATTTGCAGTGGGATTTACTATTTTTATGCTGTTTTTAACAACACCATTTTTAAAAGCGTTAAAAACTCCTATAGAAGCGTTTAGTGGTGCGAAAGAGTATGTAATGATTTGTTCAAGCGGAATATTATTTATTTTTGGATACAATGGGATTAGTGCAATGTTAAGAGGAATTGGTGATTCAAAAAGTCCAATGATTTTTATATTAGTTGCTTGTATTACAAATATAATATTAGATTTAATTTTAGTTGGAGGATTTAAATTAGGTCCTAAAGGAGCGGCAATAGCAACTATAGCATCTCAAGGCGTGAGCATGTTTTTAGCTATTTTCTATTTAACAAAAAAAGATTTTATTTTTAAATTTAGGTTTAAAAATTTTAGAATTTATAAAGATAAAGCTAAGAAACTTATAAATTTAGGAATACCTGTTTCACTTCAAGAAACCATGCTTTCATTATCATTTTTATTTATAACAGCAATAATAAACACATTAGGTGTAGTTCCAGCGGCAGCTGTTGGAATAGCAGGTAAATTTGATATGTTTGCAATGCTTCCAGCTATTGCATTTTCAGGAGCTATAGCATCAATTGCTGCACAAAACATTGGAGCTAATAAGCCAGAACGAGCTAGAAAAGCTCTTAATGCTAGTATGTTACTTTCATTTTTATGTTCTATAGGATTTTTTATATGGGCTCAAGTAAGTGCTGAATCTATTATGCATATGTTTAAAGCAGATGCTGAAGTAACTTTAGCAGGGGTTCAGTATATGAGGACTTTTAGTATTGACTTCATGTTAGTTGCTTTTGGGTTTTGTCAAAATGGATTTTTAAATGGATGCGGAAAAACAAGGTTTACCATGGCTAATGGTATTTTAGCATCACTTTTAATTCGTGTTCCACTTGCATATGTATTAAGTATTTATATACCTGAAAGTTTACTAGGAATAGGGCTTGCAGCACCAATTGCAACAAGTATTTCAGTTATAATATCATTTATATATATAAGAAGTGGAAAATGGAAACATAGTTGTATAGAGTAAAATATATGTTATATTAATAGACTTAGCTTTTAAATTTACTTTAAAATTGTTTTAATTAAATTAGTACATTTAATTAAGCTTTTAGTAATATATTTAAAAAAAGTTAGTATAATACGTATATAGTGATATAATAATAATAAAATGTAATTATTGGGAGGATTATTATTATGAGAAGTTTAAATCAAGTTGCCCTAGTAGGCTCCGTGCAAAGACTGTAGGAGACAAAGAACAGTTTGTTCGGAGCCGAAGTAAAATAAGGCTATAGTTTTGTGCAGTCTTTGCTTTTTATTTACAACATAAATTTGTAGATAGAGGAGCGAGGATTTTATGAGATATGAAAAAGCACAAAATATATTACCAGAAGATATGATTGAACTTATACAAGAATATATGGATGGTGGATATTTATATATACCAAGAAAAGATAAGAATAAGAAAAGTTGGGGAGATAATACTGGAGTTAAAGATGAACTAAAAATAAGAAATATGGAAATATATAATAAATATAATGCTGGAAAATCTATTAAGGAATTATCAGAAATATATTATTTAACCGAAACTAGTATTAGAAGGATTATAAGAGAACAAAAATCATATGACCCATAATTAAATATATTATAAGGTATTAGGAATAGTTTATAATTTATCTTATGGTAAGTAGTTTATAAATAAAAATTTTTAAAGACAATATTTCAATAATTGAGATATTGTCTTTATTTTTTTAGAAAACATGTTTAATACAGAAGTATTTGTGTTCTTGAGAAGTGAAGTTATGAAATGATAACATTAATTATAGAAAAAGAATTTTAAGCATGTAAGGAATGAGAAAAATGAGTATTTTAAACGTAGAAAATATGACACATGGATTTGGAGAAAAAACAGTTTTTGATAAAGTTTCTTTTAGACTTTTAAAAGGTGAACATGTTGGATTAATAGGAGCAAATGGTGAAGGAAAAACAACTTTTATGAATATTATAACTAATAAGCTTTTGCCCGATAATGGGAATGTTGAATGGAGCAAAAAAGTTAGTGTAGGATATATGGATCAGCATACAAACCTTAAAGAAGGAAAAGTTGTAAGGGAAGTATTAAAAGAAGCGTTTAATAGGTTTTATAAAATTGAAGAAGAAATGAATAGTTTATATAATAATTTAGAAAAAATGAATGAAAATGATATGATAAAGAATATAGAAAAAGCAACAAAAATTCAAGAATATTTAGAAAAAAACGATTTTTATTCAATAAATTCTAGAGTGGAAGGAACTGCTAAAGGTTTAGGAATTGATGAATTGTTAAATAGAAATGTAAATAAATTAAGTGGAGGACAAAGAACTAAGGTACTTCTTGCAAAATTGCTTTTAGAAAAGCCAGATATTCTTCTTTTAGATGAACCAACTAACTATCTTGATAAAGAGCATATTGATTTTTTAACCGCATATCTTAAAAATTATGAAAATGCATTTATCTTAATATCCCATGAAATGGAGTTTTTAAATAATGTAGTCAATGTAATATGGCATATAGAAAACAGAAAAATGGATAGATATAGTGGAAATTATGATAAATTTTTAAAACTTCATGATGAACGGAGAAAACAAGTAATATCTAATTATAATAAACAACAAAGAGAAATTGAAAAGCTTGAAGATTATATAAGAAGGAATAAAGTTAGAGCGTCAACTGCACAAATGGCTCATTCTAGAGAAAAAAAATTAAACAAAATAGAGCGAATAGAGATAAAGAAAAATTTACCTAAGCCACACTTTTATTTTAAACCTGCAAGGACTTCAGGAAGGTTAATTTTAGAAACTAAAGATTTAGTTATTGGTTATGATAAACCACTTACTAAGAAGTTAAATTTAAAGGTTGAGAGAGGTGATAAAATTGCACTGATAGGTGCTAATGGAATAGGAAAAACTACACTTTTAAAAAGTCTTATGGGTCTTATAGATTCATTAAGTGGAAAAATAGAATATGGTGACTATGGTTTTTGGGGATATTTTGAACAAGAAGTTAAAGGTTTAAATAGAAATACTGCTTTGGAAGAAATATGGAATGAATATCCAAGTAGTACGAAATTTGAAATGAGAAGTGCACTTGCTAAATGTGGCCTTACTGAAGAGCATATTAGAAGTGAAATGACAGTGTTAAGTGGTGGGGAACAAGCTAAAGTAAGACTATGTAAGCTTTTGAATAAACAAACAAATATTTTAATCTTAGATGAACCTACTAATCATCTAGATATAATTGCTAAAGAAGAATTGAAGAGAGCATTAAAAGAATATGAAGGAACTGTGCTTTTAGTATGTCATGAACCTGAATTTTATGATGGATTAGCAAATAGTGTATGGAATTGTGAAGAATGGTGCGTAAATTGTACTTAAAAGGTATATATCATTGTAAGAATATAAATTTTAGATAGACTTTAATATAGTTTTATATGAATAAACTTAAGCTATAAATCATAAATTGATTTATAGCTGAATGATAGAATTTATAGGATGGTGATATGGTGAATAAAAAGAGATTTAGTGTAACTGAAATTGAAGGTATGATAGAATCTTTTAGAGTTATCGTAGATAATAAAACAGGTGTTAATTATTTATATGTTAGTAATGGAACTTCAGGAGGACTGTCTGTGCTTTTTGATTCTAATGGGAAACCAATTGTTACAAATACAAAAATTGATAAAAAATGAACTTAGCAATTACAGTATGTAAGATAATTAAATACAACCAAAATTATAAGGAAAAAATTAATGTTAGCATAGTGGACATGTCCATAAGTTTTGAAAACTTTATCCACTCATCATCTAATTTAATTTTAGCATTTGAGTTGTAGCCATTATAAAAAGAAGAGTAGATAGAATCAGGAAGGTGGATTTAGTATTTTTGATCTACTATCTATATTCAAAGAAGTTACGGCTTCATAAGAAAAAATATTATTTGCAGCTGAGCAAACTAATATTTTAAGTAAGAATGTTACAAAGTCACCTCATATTTTAATTGATATGAAATATAATATGAGAGAAGAATTAGATGTATTTACAATAAAAAATTAAAGATAAACTTCAATTATATAGTTATAAAAAATACGCTTAATCATATGATTAAGCGTATTTTTAGGAAGATGAATTAAATTTATTTAAAATGTCTATTTAATAGACCATTAAAAGCACAACCGTGTCTAGCTTCATCTTTACACATTTCATGAACAGTATCATGAATAGCATCTAAATTTAATTTTTTAGCAAGTGTTGCTAAATCCTTTTTACCTTGACAAGCTCCATGTTCAGCATCAACTCTAGCTTGTAAATTAGCTTTAGTATCAGCTACAACAACTTCTCCTAAAATTTCAGCAAATTTGGCAGCATGTTCAGCTTCTTCCCATGCTATTCTCTTATAAGCTTCAGCAACTTCAGGGAAACCTTCTCTATCAGCTTGACGACTCATAGCAATGTACATACCAACTTCAGTACATTCCCCAATAAAATTAGCTCTTAAACCTTCAATAACTTCAGGATCTATATCTTTAGCAATTCCTATTCTATGCTCATCAGCAAAAACCATAGTATCGCTCTTTTCAACAAATTTATCAGCACCTACTTTACAAACTGGGCAAATTTCTGGTGCACTTTCTCCTTCATGAATATAACCACAAACTGTACAAACAAATTTTTTCATAATATATCCTCCTCAAAATTCAATACTTTTTTTATTTATAATTTATAATGTTTTATTAATCTTTCGTCCTTACAATATTTATTATAAAGCATAAAATAATAATTATCAACAAATAATAATTATTATTTTATAAAATTTTAATATTAAAAAATAAACTTATAAATTAATACAAATGTAATTATTATATAACAATATAAATTCATGGTATTATATAGGAAAACAAGCTCGAATTTAAAACTATTTTTCTAACTGTAAATATATTGATTTCAAAATTATGCTTTATTTTAAGGCGTTTTTGATCTAGTTTCACTCTTATAGCAATCCAAGTTTAACTTTTAAGTTATTCATGTTTCAGTTGATAAATTATATGAAAATTAACGATTAACGATGAACAATTAACAACTTATAGCCCCCTTAATTACATTGGACAAAGTTAATTTAAATATTTACAATTATATTAATGAAATTAGGAGGGTTACAATATGTCAAAAGTTGTTTTTAAAAGAACTTTTTCAGAAGAGCAAAGAGTTGCTTATGTTAAAGAAGTTCTTGAATCTGGTAGTAATATTTTAATAGCTAAAAAATACGATATTAATCCTGTTCAATTAAGTACTTGGGTTAATAATTATCGTAGATATTCTCAAACCTTAAAACCAAAGAATCCGAAGGAAGGTGAAATTGTACCTAACTATAAAAAGGAATATCAAAAGTTTAAAGGTGAAAATGAAGAGCTAAAATTAAAAATAGCAATACTTGAAGATCTTCTAAAAAAAAACAGCCAACGCTAGATGATAGAATTGTAATTGCTCATAAATGGATAAAATTAGGCTATAAAGTTATTACTGTACTAAATATTCTAGAAGTATCTAAGTCGTCTTATTATTATAAAGTAAAGCAAGAAAAAGATCAGAGAAGCTACGCTAATACAGGCCGTAGGATTCCTGGATTTAGCTATAGCTTTAATGGAATAAAAATTAATGACTTAGATATACAAAACTATATAGTTAAAATCAAGTCTCAAAAAACTAGTAAGTTCTATGGCTATAAAAAGGTTACTGTTGTTTTAAGAAACAATTACAATATCAAAATTAACAAGAAGAAAGTTAGAAGGTTAATGAAAAACCTAAGTTTGCTAGATACAGATAGAAAACGTACTCTAAAACGAGTATCTCGTGTATGAGAAAGCAGAGCAGTAACAAAATCAAACCAGTTATGGCAAATGGACATAAAGTATGCATTCATAGCAGGAACAAAGAAAACTGCGTATATAACTTCTATAATAGATGTATTTGATAGAGAAATTGTAAGCACATCAATAGATTTATCTGCAACTGGTGAAGTTGCTAAAAAGGTTTTAATTCAGGGTTTATACTCTAGAGGTATCAAAGATAATCCAAATGGACTAGTCATCCGTACGGATAATGGTAGTCAATTTATTAGTGGTACCTTTGAAAAATCATGCCTTGATGAAAATGTTTTGCATGAAAGAATACCTGTTAGAAGCCCGAATTATAATGCTTTTATCGAATCATATCATAGATATCTACAAGATGAATGTCTTACTGGCAGCATATATTGGAGTTTAGATGAAATACGTAATGATGTAAATGATTTTGTTTATAGATATAACAATGAAAGAATTCATTCCTCAATTGGATATATCTCCCCGCATCAATATTATCTTAACAAGTTAAGGTGTGCTTAAAAATCTAAGTATATACTAGCATAAGTTAATTATGTCCAATTAGCGGGGAGCCATCCGACAATCATTGTTAATTATGGATTTATAGAAAAGGTTAACAAAATAGATATGCACCTGAAATTCAAAAGTTATATTAATTATATGTAATTTTGGGGTTATAGAGTATAAATAGACGATTTAAGTAAGTATATAAATATAGGTGAGATTTTAGATAAAGATATTTTTGCTAGTGCTAATATGAGGAAGAGATTGTATTCGTTAGCTGTTGGATATGGATGGATTTCATCAGAAATTAAAAATGAAATAGTTATGGAGGTTTATAAAAATATAAGTAGGTTGAATATATGTTAATAATAAGAAATTTTAAAAATATCAAGAGAGAGAATTTTAATTTGGATTTAGGAATATAATTGGAGATGATAATAGATGGAGTTTAAAGAAGTAAAAATTGAAATATATGTTCCAGAGGAATATATAACAGAATTAAGAAATGAGCTTAACAATGTAAATGCATGCAAGGTTGGATATTATGATAATGTTATATCAATAACAGATGTTAGAGGATATTGGAGACCATTAAAAGATGCTACCCCTTTTCAAGGCGAAATAGGTGAAATTTGTGAAGGGAGAGAGTGCAAAATGGAATTAAGATGTAGAAGTCAATATGTTAAGAAAGCACTTGAAGTAATAAGGAAAATACATCCTTATGAAGAACCATTAATTAATGTGATACCTATATTAAATGAATTATTTGAATAAAAGAGAATTCATTTATAATATTTTATATTTGCTCTTTAGTTTTTAATCTAAATATTTCTAAACATATAAATGCTTTTGAATATGACATTGCTAATAGTTATAGCGTATTTTCAATTATAAGATAAAAAAGTAAGATTTTATGTAAAAATATTGAAATAAATAGAATATAAAGGTAATATAATGTATGTAACTATAAATTCAAAAGTTGAAAAATATCATAAATAAATACATTGAAAGTTATAGAAACTAAAAAATAGTTATATACTGTAATTATTATAAAAAGAAAGGATGTATTGTGTTAAAAAAAATGAGAAGAAAAGATAAAGAAATAAAAAATAAAGAAGCCATGGAGTTATTAAAAAAGTGTGACCATGGTGTTCTATCTACAGTTGATAGTAATGGATATCCATATGGAGTGCCTATAAGTTATGTATATAAGAATGATTCAATATATTTTCATTGTGCAATAGAAGGGAAGAAACTAGAAAACATATTATGTAATGATAAAGTATCATTTTGTGTTGTTGGAGACACTAAGCTTATTCCAGAGAAATTTACTTTCAAATATGAAAGCGTTATAGTGTTTGGAATAGCAAGTGAAGTTAATGATAATGAAAAAAATGAAGTGCTTCTAGAATTAATAAAAAAATATGCTGAAGATTATGTAGAAAAAGGAAAAGAATATATTATAAACTCTTGTGCTAAAACAAGAGTTATTAAAATAGATATTGAACATATTTCAGGAAAAGGAAATATGTGAAACATAAAAATTTAAATTAATAGTAGTGAATTTTAAAATACTTTTTAGCTTTAAACATGTTGATTTGAAGATAATTGTTTATTTTAAAATTATAAGAATCAATATATGAAATATAACTAAATAAGTATTAAGTATTTATATAAATTAGGGAGAATTTATTATGAATTATTGTATTAATGGGGTACCAACAAAGGAAGAAGCAATGAGTATGTTAAATGAAGCTAAGGATTTAAATCCAGGTCCATGGTTTGAACATTCTATTAATGTAGCAGAGTCAGCAAGGCTTATAGCAGAGGAAATAGAAGAATTAGATTCAGAACTTGCTTATATTTTAGGACTTCTACATGATATAGGTAGAAGAGAGGGTATACATGGCATGAGGCATGGATTTGATGGATTTAAATATTTAAAAGAAAATGGATATGAAATGGCAGGAAAAATTTGTTTAAGCCATACATCTTTTGAGCTTGATAATGAAGTTATTATTGTTGGAAGATGGGATGGAACAGAAGAAGAACATAAGTTTGTAACTGAATATTTAAGTAGAGAGAAAGAATCAGATTATGATAAATTGATAAAGTTATGTGATTATATATCATTACCAAGTGGGCATTGTCTAATTGAAAAAAGACTTGTAGATACCACACTTAGAGGTGGGTTTAATGAATATACAATACCAAGATGGAAATCAACTTTTGAAAATAAGGAATATTTAGAAAACAAGATGAGAAAATCAATTTATGATGTACTACCAAATGTGAAGGAAAATACATTTAAGTAGAAAATAAGTTATTTATCAAAGAACACTTTTAACAGGAATTAAAAGTGTTCTTTAGTATAATTTTAAAAAGAAAGAGGATATAGGGAAACAAGCTCGAATTCAAAACTATTTTTAAAGCTGTAAATATATCGCTTTTAAAAGAAATGCTTACTTTAAAATGATTCGGAGCTAGTCTCACTCTTGAGGGTGTCCAAATTTTTGAAGCAATAATTTTAAAGATGAACTTGAAACCCTATATAGGGTTCCAAGGTGAAAAATGAAATTATTCAAATATTAAATTAGAATGGTAGTAGGAAAAGAAAAAAGTTTTTCAATTGAGAAAGACATTACTTTAAATTTGGAACTCTATAGCATAATTTTAAAAAGAAATAAGATATGAATAAGAACTAGTAAACAATCAAAAAAATTTATTTATAAAAAGTATCATAGGCATTGGAGATGAGGGTTATGTTAACAAAAACCTTTGGAATTAAGTTAGAAAATGAAGTGTATAGAGACAGAGAGGGTGTTTATGCCATTATTTTTAATAATGAAGGAAATGTAGCAACAGTAAGAACAAATAAGGGTAATTTTCTTATTGGTGGTGGAATAAAGTATAAAGAAAATCATGAAGAATGTCTTAAAAGAGAGTGCATTGAAGAAACTGGTTATGATGTAGAAGTAAAAGAAATTTTATGTAAAGCAGATAAATATTGTTTGTCAGAGGATAAAGGAGATTATTTTCACCCAATAGGATATTTTTATAGTGCAAATTTGAAAGAAAAAATAAAAGATCCTATAGAAAAAAATCATAAGTTTGAATGGATTTCTATAAGTGATTTGAATAGTAAAATGTATTTAGAACATCAAAAATGGGCTGTAGAACAAGCTGTCTTAAACAGAATTTAATAATAAATATGTATAAGGAGTATTTCATGATTATTTATAAAGTATCATTAGATGAAATTCAGTGGGATAAACTTTGTGAATTGTATGAGAGAGTAGGATTGTTAAAAAGATTTATAAACAATAATGAATATGAAAAAATTAAAATTGCATTTGAAAGCAGTTATAAGGTTGTAACTGCTTGGGATAAAGAAAAATTAGTTGGTGCTGGAAGAATGATATCAGACGGAGTATGCTATGGTGCTATATTTGATGTGGGGGTATTACCTGAATATCAAAAAAAAGGTATAGGAAGAGGAGTAATGAATGAATTATTAAAAGGTAATGATAATATTCCAATTCACTTAACTTCAACTTTTGGAAATGAAGAATTTTATAAGAAATTAAGTTTTAAAAAACATAAAACAGCATATTCAAGATATCCTTTCAAAACAGATTATGTAGAAGATTAGGGGAAAGTAGAATGTTTGAATTTATATCTAAGTTTGATGAATTAGAAAATGATATAGTTCATTTAAAAATAATTGAAAAGTCTAAAGGAGATAAAAATTTATTGCCATTTTATTATTATGATATATATGAAAATAAATCAAATAAAAATATTGGTAAAATAAGTATAAGAATAGGAGAGAATTATGATTCATACTATAACGGAAATATTGGATATGAAATTGATAAAAGTTTTAGAGGGCATTCATATTCATTTCATGCGTCTAAATTAGTTTTAAACATAGCAAAAGAACATGGTATGGATTTTATTTATATAACATGTAATGAATTTAATTATGCATCAAGAAGAATAATTGAAAGATTAGGTGGAATTTTAAAAGAAATAACTGATGTGCCTAAGGATTATTTTGCATGGTATGATGGAATATGTAGACATTGTATATATAAATTGATATTGTGAAAAAATTAGAGGGATGTGTTTGATATGTTAAATCATAAGGGAACAGAAAATTTAGAAACTAAGAGACTTACTTTAAGAAGATTTAGAGAAGATGATGCAATAGATATGTTTAATAATTGGTCATCGCATAGTGAGGTAACAAAATACTTATCTTGGACACCTCATAATAATATAGAAACAAGTAAAAAACTTGTGGACTTTTGGGTAAATGGTTATAAAAATGAAAAACAGTATAATTGGGCTATTGAGTTAAAAGAATATAAGGGTGTTATTGGGAATATCACTTTATTAGAGATTGATGATGATACTGAAAATTGCGAGGTAGGATATTGTATTGGAGAGGCATTTTGGAATAGAGGGATTATGACAGAAGCATTATTAAAAGTAATTGACTTTGGATTCAATGAAATAGGATTTAAGCGTATAGCAGCTAGATTTGATGTAAACAATATTGCATCAGAAAAAGTTATGAAAAAGTGCAATTTAACTTATGAAGGTACACTAAGAAAAATTGCTAGAAATAATGAAGGAAATTTAGTTGATTGTAGTTATTATTCAATACTTAAAGAAGAATATTATAATAGTGAGGATAAATAATTATGAAAAAGAGAACTAATGTACAAGCATTTGTTTTTTGTTTAAATCCATATTTTAATGTTTTAATTTTAAAACGTACACCAGAAAGAAGTGGTTATTGGCAGCCTGTTTCAGGAGGTGTTGAAAACAAAGAAGAATTAAGAGACACAGTAATTCGTGAAGTTTTTGAAGAAACAGGAATAGTTAATGTAGATGATATTATAGATTTAAATTATACATTTGAATATGAAGAACCAAAGAATGGTGAATTAATGGAGATGAAAGACTATTGCTTTGCAGTTAAAATTAAAAATATTGTAGACATAAAAATATCAAATGAGCATGAAGAATATAAATGGTGTTCATATGATGAAGCAAAAAAATATTTAAAATGGAAGCATAATTTAGTTGCATTAGAAAAACTCTATAATATTCAAAGTAAATTTTAAATGAAATTTCTATAAGATTTCAAATTTGAAAATAAGATTATTTAAGTATCAAATAAAGGTAATGTTATTAATGTTTCAGTTGAGAATTCTAATTAGTTTAATTGAAAATGAATGTAAAATTTGGATTTCCAAACTCTTACTTGGTTCCAAATATAAAAATAGAAAAAATTGTAAGTTTAACAATATCATTTCATAAAGATGTTATTTAAAATTTGAATTTGGAACCCTATAAATAGAGGCAACTGATTTAAGATCAGTTGCCTCTAACGTTTTTGTGATTATAAAATTTTATGGTAAGGGGTGTTTTATTGACATTTGTTTAATAATAAAGTAAAATAAAAAACGCTTACATGAATATGTGTTCAAATATTCCTAAATAATTCATATTTTATAAAAAAATATATTAATTAGAAAATATAGGCAATGTATTCACAAATAAAGTGAAAAATTTCAAGTTTCCTTATTAACTTATTCATTCCAAAACTTGAAATTAAACAAGACAAGCCACAAGGTTTATTTAAAATATTATAACTTTGTGTGGAAAGAGGAGATGTTTTATTATGAGAAAGAAAAGTATAGCTTTAATTTTAGCAATGGTAGGCGCTATAAATATAGCTTTTTACAGCAGTAGTTTTTCAGTAGTTTATGGTGCTGAAAAAACAATAGAAGATGCAAATGCGGAATTAGATAAGGTAATTGAAAATTTAAGAAACTTAGAGAAAGAAACTGAAAAATTACAAAGTCAAATAGATAGTACTAAAAAAAATATTGCTAATATAGAAAGTGAAAATGCTAAATTAGAAAAAGAAAATGAGAAAATAAAAAAAGATATAGAAGCTGCTGAAGTTTCTAAAAAAGAAAAATATGAACTTATAAGATCTGTTATGAAGATTCAATATGAACAAAATGCTACAGGTTATTTAGCGTTATTATTGCAATCTAAAGATTTAAATAATTTTATAATGAGATTTGAAATGGTAAGCAATTTAATAAAAAATAATAATTCATTAGTAGATGAAATTAATGAACTTGAAAGCAACTTAAAAGAAAAGAAAACTAAATTAGAAAATCAAATAAAAGAAATTGAAGAAAAGAAAAAAGTTGCAGAAACTGAAAAAGTAAAACTTGAAGGCTTGAAGAGTAAACAAACTGAAGAAAAGAAAAAGTTATCAAAAATTCAAAGTGACCTAGAAGAAGAAATTAAAACATTAGAAAAAGAAGCAGCAAGTATGGCTAGTGGAGGAAAATATGAAGGCGGTCAAATGATGTGGCCAGTTGTGGGATACTACAATATTTCTTCTTATTTTGGATATAGAGCAGATCCATTTACTGGAGAAACTAAGTATCATAATGCAATAGATATACCAGCACCAGCTGGAACACCAGTAGTTGCAGCTAATGGAGGAACTGTAATTACATCTAGTTACAGCTCATCTTATGGAAATTTAGTTATAATAGATCATGGTGGCGGATTACTTACTTATTATGCACATAATACTTCACTTTTAGTCAGTGTAGGTCAAAAGGTTTCAAAAGGACAAAATATAGCAACTGTAGGAACAACAGGAAATTCTACAGGTAATCATAGTCATTTTGGAGTGCAATTAAATGGTTCATTTGTGGATCCAATGGGTTATTTACAAAAGTAAATGGAGGCTTATTAATGATAAACTTTAAAAATGTTACAAAAAATTATAATGATAAAAATGTAGCAGTAAATAATATAAATATGAAAGTTAGTTCAGGAGAGTTTGTTTTTTTAGTTGGATTATCTGGTTCAGGGAAATCTTCTGTAATAAAAATGATATTAGGAGAAACAAAAGCAACAAAAGGTATAATTAATGTTGATAATTGTAATATTTTTTCAATTAAAGAAAAGGACATGCCTTATTTTAGAAGAAAAATTGGTGTAGTATTTCAAGATTTTAGATTACTACCACAAAAAACAGTATATCAAAATGTTGAATATGCAATGAAAGTAGTTGAAGCAGAGGAAAATGATATAAATAAAAAAGTTCCTCAAATATTAAAATTAGTAGGACTTCATAAGAAAGCAAATTGTTATCCTCATGAATTATCGGGTGGAGAACAACAAAGAGTTGCAGTAGCAAGGGCAATTATAAATGAACCTAAAATATTACTTGCAGATGAGCCTACAGGAAATTTAGATCCAATTACAGCAAAAGAAATTGTGGATTTATTAGTTGATATAAATAATCGTGGTACAACTGTAATTATGGCTACCCATGATACTAATATTGTTAACTCTTTGAAAAAGAGAGTAATTAGTATGAGCAAAGGAGTAATTATTAGTGATAATGAGGATGGTGAGTATATAATTGAAGCTTAAAACTGCAACAGGATTATTTAAAGAAGGATTTTATAATATGCTAAAAAATAGGCTAGTTTCTATTGTAGCTATTAGTACAGTTTTTATATCATTAAGTATATTTGGAATAGTATACATGTTTATAAATATAGTTAATGAAAACATTAATAATATGCAAGGTGAAGTTGAAGTAGTTGCTTTTTTAGATGAAAATATAGAAAAAAGTGAAGTAGCATCATTGCAAAAAGAAATAGAGAATATGGATAATGTTAAAAGTGTAGAATATGTTTCATCAGAAGAGGGACTTAAAGAATACAATGAAAGCTTATCTACACAAGGTGACACAGAAATGGCTCAAATTCTTAATGAAGTAGTGGAAGAAACCAAAAATCCAATACCAGCAAGTTTTTCTATAAAAACTGTAGAGCCTACTAAAAATGAGGAAGTAAAGGAAAATGTAGATTCCTTGGAAGCTATATATAAGGTTAATGATAGTAGTGTAATAACAAGCTTTTTACAAAAGTTTAGTAAGTATACTAAGATTATAGGTGGAGCTTTTATAATTGGATTAGTTGTTGCATCAGTACTTTTAATATCTAATAGTATTAAAGTAGCAATTTTTGTGAGAAAAAAAGAAATTAGTATAATTAAGTACATAGGAGCAACTAATAATTACATACGATTGCCATTTATAATGGAAGGATTTTTAATTGGAACTATAGGAGCACTTTTAAGTGCAGGAGTAATATCCATAATATACTATAGTGCAACAGGAACTATAACCAATGTTCTTAGTCAAATGATAAGTGGATTCGTTATGCCAAGTTTAAGCAGTCTTTTAATTCTATTAGTACCTATAATGATTTTAATAGGTAGTGGAATTGGGATTCTTGGAAGTTTAATATCAATTAGAAAATATTTAAAAGTATAGAATAAAATATAAATCATATCAAAATAATTTATACTATTTTGATATGATTTTTCTATTTTAAAGGAATTGAAAATATTATAAAGAAATATATATTATATGATATAAAGGGGTGATTTATTGATTAATAAATTTATAGTTAAGATAAATTCTTGTTTTGGACAAGAGTTAGATAATTTATTTTTGACACATACACCTAAATCAAAGTCTATTGTAGTAATATTTCCAGGTAGTGATGGAACATGTAGTGATCCAATATTACACTATGCTAGAAAGGCAACATTATTGTCAGGTTGTGATGTATTAAGTTTAGAATATGGATATTATAAAGCAAATAAAACATATGAAGAAAATTTTTTAAAACAAATAGTTTTTGAATCAAAGGAAGTTATCAAAAAGTGTATGAATAATTCATATGAAAACATATTTTTTATTAGTAAAAGTTTAGGAACAGTAATTGCAGGTGAAATTAGTAAATTTATAGGATATGATAAAGTTGATAATTTATTTTTAACACCTGTAATTGATACAATGCAATATATGAAAAATTGTAAATGTGATGTAATTGTAGGAACAAACGATAAATTTTTTAATAAACAATATATTAATGAAATAGAAAAATATGATTTAGTAAACTTATATATAATTGAAGATGCCACACATTCACTTGAAATAGATAATAGTTATATTAAGAGTTTAGAAATTTTGGAGTATGTAACTAAATTATGTGCAAAATTTGTGAGGGTCAAAATTAAAAAATATCTATAACTAATTATTATATAATGCAAATAAAGTTTTGAATAATGTAAGTAGATATTTTTAATTTTTATCCTATAATTATCTAAAAAATGAAATAAATTTGAATAATGTTAATTTTTGTTATATAATTACAAAGAAAAGTTTAAAATTTAGGTGGTGATGTTATGGAAAAAGCATTAAATACTAAGAAATGGGGAATCGGGAGTTTGACAGTGCCATTTTCTTTATTTGCTATTTTATTTTCATTTAGTAGCATAGGTGGTAAAGAAATAGGACGATATTTTTTCGAATTTATAGGAATACCATTTCCTCATGTTATTATATCAACAATTTTTTTAATTGTTGCAGTAATTTTAGGATTTAAACATAAAGATGATTACCTAGCTAAAGGTGGAAGCATTTTGGCTTTATTTATGTTAGTAATGGAGAGTATATGTATAATAGGAACTTCATTAGCTAATTGTGGTATTATCTAAATAGGAATTAAAATGGTAGTATAAGTTATGCTACCATTTTAATTTTTGTAAAAATAATAATTTAATAAAAGGAAATATACGATGAATGATATAAAGATTACGGAAGAGATGTGCAAAAATGCTTTAAATAAATTGAAAAGAAAAAATCCTTATGGCTGGGATTTAAATATTTATAGGGGATGTCAGCATGGCTGTAAATACTGCTTTGCTATGTATTCACATAAATACATGAATTCATCAGAATTTTTTAATGATATTCATATAAAAACTAATATAGTAGATGAGCTTGAAAAGGAACTTAAAAGTAATAGTTGGAAGAGAGAGATTATAAATATTGGAGGTGTAACAGATAGTTATCAACCAATTGAAAACAAATATAAAATTATGCCAGAAATATTAAAATTACTTATAAAATATAAAACACATGCTATAATTTCTACTAAATCAAAACTTATTTTAAGAGATTATGATTTAATAGATGAATTATCAAGGTTAACTTATGTTAATGTGGCAGAAACAATAACCACTATGGATGAAAATATTAGAAAAAAGATAGAGCCATTTGGTGCTAAAAGCTTAGAAAGGTTTGAAGTTTTAAAAGAATTTAGAAAGACTAATGTAAGTACTGGATTACATGTTATGCCCATAATTCCATATATAACAGATAAGTATGAGAATTTTGATGAGATGTTTAAAATTGCAAGTGAATGCAAAGTGGACTATGTACTTCCAGGAACACTGTATTTAAGAGGGAATACAAGAGTATTGTTTTTTAATTTTATAAAAGAAGAGTTTTCTGAATTATATGATGATTTTGGGGCGTTATATAAAAATGGAGGAGCTAATAAAGAATACAAAAATGACTTGTATTTAATGATAAATGAGTTAAGGGATAAATATAATCTTTCAAGTAGCTATACAAAACCAATGAAAGAAAAATTAAATCAATCAGAAAATGTTCAATTATCAATATTCGATTATATATAAATTAAGAGTTTAAAATAGTGTAATTGGGGTTTCGATTTTTTACAATATTATAGGGAAACAAGCTCGAATTTAAAACTATTTTTTAAGTTGTAAATATATTGCTTTCAAAAGAAATACTTACTATAAAATGATTCCGAGCTAGTCTCACTCTTAAGGGTATCCAAGTTTTGGAACTAATAATTATGAAGATGAACTTGGAACCCTATATTGTAATATGTCAATTTAGAAAATCTAGATTTAAATTCTTAATTGAAATATGAATAATTTTAATTTATATTCTTATAAAAATTTGGGGGATGGAGAAATGAATAATGATTTTAAAATATACGTGGAAAATACAAAAAAACCGTGGAATGAATTGTTCTATAAAATGCTTTGGGAGCAGTTACCTAAAATAGAGAATTGCAAGGTGCTTGATTTTGGAAGTGGGCTTGGAATTACTTCAAATTATTTAGCAATTAATAATGATGTAATGGCAATTGAACCGGATATGGATATGGTAAAGACACGATTGTGTGAGAATAATTATAACCAAATTATTGGTGGTATAGAAAAACTTACAAACCAATCTGATAATTATTTTGATGTTATATTATGTCATAATGTTTTTGAGTATGCAAAAGAAAGAGAAGATATATTTAAAGAATTTTATAGGATACTTAAACCAAATGGATTAATATCTATTGTAAAACATAATCATAATGGACGTATAATGCAAAAGGCAATTTTTGAAAATAATATAGATGAGGCGATTTCAATATTTAATGGTGAAGAAGCTAATGCTGCTTATTTTGGAAATATAAATTATTATAATGTAAATGACATAAAAAATTGGTGTTCTGACATGGATATTAACGTTGAAAAAACATTTGGAATTAGGACGTTTTTTGGATTAGGTCAAAATAATGAAATAAAGTATGAAGAGAGTTGGAAAGAAAAAATGTTTCAACTGGAAATGAAAGTTTCAGAAATAGAGGATTATAAAAATATAGCATTTTATAATCATATTTTATTAAGAAAGGGTATCTAATTTAAAATAGCTATATAGTTTATTAGATAAATCACGATGTTATTTAATAGAGGTGGTAGATATGATAGATAAAATTGGAAATAATTTTCAAGTTAATAAAATAAGTGATAATTTTAATAAAATAAATAATACTGAAAATGATTCTAAAGTTGATTTAAGTAAGGAATATAAAGATATTATAGAGATAAGTTCAGAGGCGAGTAGTTATGCACAAGATAAGAATAATTGGGTAAGCAATGGAACTGGTGGACTTACTCCAGTTTTAAAAGGCATGGTTAAAGTAGGACGAGGTGATTTTAATAAAATACAATCAGCGGCTTTAACGCCTCCATTATCTAATAATGTAATGGAGTTAGGAAAAGATGAGAGATGTAGGTGGATTGTAATAGATGGTGTTAGATATGAAACACCATTAGCAGAAAATGAAAAACCTAAAAAACAAAAAACACTTATAGAATTACTAAATGAAAGTAGTAAGAAAATCGATGAAATAAAAGAAAAAGAAAAATCATATGAAAAAGTAGAAGTAATGAATTTAGGTGAAAGTAAAGTAATAACATATGGTGAGTTACCGGAAGAAGCTAAGGCAATGTTATTAAACATATTAGGTAATAATGTATTAGAATAGATAAAAGCTAATTTGAAAAATAAAAAGTATAATATAAAAAGAAGATGGATAGAAATTCTAATATTACTAGTCATCTTTTTTTGTATTGCTAAATTAAAGGGATTTAGTTAGTTATGTAGAAATAATAAATAATTCGCAAAATTCAGTAGACGAAGGAGAAGAATTATGCCTAATTATATTGAAGATTTAAGAAAAATAATAGGAACAAGACCTATAATAATGTGTGGAGCAAATGTAATTATATTAGATAAAAATAATAGAATATTATTACATCATAGAATTGACAATGATATGTGGGGATTGCCTGGTGGTGCAATGGAACTTAAAGAATCATTAGAAGATACAGCTATACGAGAAGTAAAAGAAGAAGTTGGACTCTTATGCAAAGGGCTAAATATTTTCAATATTTATTCTGGTAAGAAGCTTTATTATAAATATCCAGATGGAAATGAAGTATATAATGTAACAGCTACATATATATGTAAAGATTTTGAGGGGGAAATTGTAGTTGATAAAAGTGAAGGAAAGGATGCGAGGTTTTTTGAAATAGATAATATACCTAAAAAAATAAGTCCACCTATAAGATGTATAATAGATGATTTTATAAAACATTATAAAAATATAATTATTTAATCATATTAGTACAAAAAGGAGGATAGGTTATGAACTATTTTTATGCTGCGTTAACAGTATTTTTTATAGTATATGTATTGACACCTATTTTAATAAAGCTTGCAAATAAAATTGATTTTTTAGATAAACCAACAAAAAGAAAAAAACAAGAAAAAGCAGTTCCTTTATTAGGAGGTGTTGGATTTTATATAGCTTTCTTTTGTGGGTGTTTTATATTTATAAGACCATTAGAAAAGGAAGTAATACATATTTTAATAGCATCATTGTTGATTTTTGGAATTGGAATAATTGATGATTGGTATAAAACCAAGGGTAAAGAATTTGGCGTTTTACCTAGGTTAATAATTCAAATTGTAGCAGCTATTATTATATATTATGGGGGAATTGCATTTAAAGGATATACAGACCCATTTAGAAATGAATACATTATGCTTCCTAAAGAAATAAGCTTTATTTTGACTATTACTTGGATTTTAGGAGTAACAACTGTTATAAATTGGTCAGATGGAGTAGATGGACTTGCGGGAACATTATCATCTATTGCAGGTACAACATTATTTATAGTTGCACTTGCAAAAAATCAGACTGATTCTGCAATGATGTCTATACTATTAGTTGGATCATTAATTGGATTTTTAAAATATAATAAATATCCAGCCAAGATTTATATGGGTGATTCAGGAGCTAATTTTACAGGGTTTATATTAGCAATAATTGCTCTTGATGGTGCATTCAAACAAGCTACAGTAATATCAATTGGCATACCTATTTTAGTTTTAGGTGTTCCTATATTTGATAATATATATGTAGTTATAAAAAGAGCTTTGAAGGGCAAACCTATTTATGCAGCAGATGCAAGTCAGATTCACCATAGATTATTAGCAACTGGATTAAAGCCAAAGCAAGTTGTTGTATTTATATCATTAATAAGCATATGTTTAAGTTTGTCTTCAATTATTTTATTGCTACTTAAGTTATAAAATAATTGTTAGAAAGGGAAGAAAATATGAGTAATTATGTATCAGAATTAAGAAATTTAGTTGGACATAGACCACTTATTTTAGTGGGAGCTACTACAATTATTATAAATGATGAGAATAAAATATTATTGCAAAAACGTAAAACTACAGCATATGGAAGATGGGGATTACCAGGAGGACTCATGGAATTAGGTGAATCTATAGAAGACACAGCTAGAAGAGAAGTATTTGAAGAAACAGGGTTAAAAGTTGGAAAGTTAAATCTTATAGATGTGTTTTCAGGACCAGGAAATTTTATAAAAATTGCCAATGGTGATGAATTTCATTCAGTTACTGTTGCATATTATACAAAAGAAGTAAAAGGAATTTTAAATATTGATGAAAGTGAATCATTAGGATTTAATTATTTTCATATTAGCGAATTACCAGATAATGTTGTAAAAAGTCATAGAAAGATGATAAATAAATTTTTAGAATTACATATATAATTTAAATTAATAAAAAGAATGCTATATAAATAAGGTAAAATGTATTTATACAGCATTCTTTTTATTTAACTAATCTTTAATATCATTATTAGAATTACACATTGTTTTAAAATATATAAATTCTATGGGAATATATGTGTTTTTCAGTATATCTGAAAAACACCCTTTTTTAGGCAACTACTTAACATTATTTGCAAAATAGAACTTGAAAACCTGTAGTAATTTATTAATTAAAAGTACTTTTTTGCCCAATTTTCTATTTCTTTTATTGTTGAAGTTAATTCTTTGCCCATGGTTGTTAAAGAATATTCTACTCTAGGTGGATTTTCAAAATAATCAGTTCGTACAATAAGATTGTCATCTTCAAGCTCTTTTAATTTTTCAGTTAAAACTTTATGACTTACGCCATTAGTTATACGTTGAAGTTCTAAAAATCTTTGAGGACCATCATACATATGGCATAACAAAACAGCTTTCCATTTTCCACGAATTAAGTCCATTGCTAAATCCAATAAACATACATAAGTTTTTCCTTTATTAGTGACCATAAATTGCACCTACCTTGTAAACAGATCATAAATTATAGATTTATTATAGTATTAATCTTTATAGTACAACAATATTCACATACGAAAAAGCAATACTAAAAGTTTTAAAGCCAGTTACTAAAAAGTGCATAATTGTTATGAAAGATTTTAAAGAATATACTATGTTCATAAAAGAAAATAGCATTAAGTTAACATAAAAATTAGATAAACTTTGGAGGTATTTTATGAAATCACTTTTTGATAAAACAAAATTACTAGATATGGAAATGAAAAATAGATTTATAAGAGGGGCATTATGGGAAGCATTGGCATCTAATGATGGTCATTTGACAAAGGAATTATCAGATGTATATGAAGAATTAGCTAAAGGAGGAGTAGGAACTATAATTACAGGATATGCATTTGTAACAAAGGGTGAACAACCTAATGAAGGAATGATGGGAATATATGATGATTCTTTTATAGAAGAATATAAATGCTTTACAGATAAGATACATTCCTATGGTGCTAATATCATAATGCAAATAGTTTACGGTGGTTTTATGACAAATTATAATGTGGGAAAAAGAACTATATGGGGACCATCTACTATGCAAAATGAAGTTACTAAAACTTTAGCAAAGGAGATGACAAAAGATGAAATAAAATACTTAGTGGATGCTTATGCAGAAGCAGCAAATAGAGTGAAAAGGTCAGGCTTTGATGGAGTAGAAATTCATAGTGGTCATGGATATTTACTAAGCCAATTCTTATCACCATATTATAATAAAAGAACTGATGAATATGGTGGTTGTATTGAAAATAGAGGAAGAATTATATTTGAAATATATGAGGCTATAAGAAAAAAAGTGGGAAAAGATTTTCCGATACTTATAAAGTTAAATTCTTCAGATTATGTAAAAGAAGGTGGTTTAACTAAAGAAGATAGCTTGTTTGTAGCTACAAAACTTTCAGAAATGGGTATAGATGCCATAGAAGTTACAGGTGGAAATGAATCTATTAAAGAAGTTGTAGATAATAATCTAGGGGCGGCAAGAACTAAAGTAGTTACTTCTAAAGAGAGGGAATCCTATTTTAAAGACTATGCTACTGAACTTGCGGAAAAAGTAAATGTACCAGTAATATTAGTCGGTGGGAATAGACACTTTGAAGTGATGGAAGAATTATTAAATGAAACTAAAATAGAATATTTTACATTATCAAGACCACTAACAGCAGAACCTGACTTAATAAATAAATGGAAAAACACAGATAATAAAAAGAAACCTAAATGTGTATCTTGTAATATGTGTTATAACACCCCAGGAAAAAGATGCATTATGAATATAAAAAGATAAAAATTAACGCAGATGGATAGAAGTTTTAATATTACTAGCCATCTTTTTGTTTAGCATAGATGTGTAGAAGATAATATATTATAAGTATCATACCATTTTAATGCTATTTTAAAATCTGTAAATCTCATAGAAAAATTCTTTTTTATATCTGATAATAAATTAATTTTATATTAAGTAATTGTAAAATATAGGAAAAACTATTGAATGATACAAGTAAATTTTTTACAATAAATACAAGCTACAGTTACAATATGTGTCTAAAGTTGTAGCTATAATTATTGGAGAGGTAATTAAAATGAATAAAGCCTATTATAAAAGTTTAGATTTTTTTATGATGAGAAATCCAATTTTATCTTTTGAAAATTATAAAGATATATTTTGTGCTGATATATCAAGAGAAGAATTTATAGAAAAATTAATTTCAATTTCTAAAGATCCTATAATTCATGAAGCAATTCTTATTTCAAGCACATCATTAAATGAGGCTATAGATAGATTAAATAGTGAGAAAAATATAGCTAAGAAAGAACAAATAATAAGTTCAATTTTAAAATATTTTATAAGAATGACATCAAGAACAACTCCATATGGATTATTTTCAGGGGTAACTACAGGAACTTTTGGAGATAGGACAAGTCTTAAAATAAATAATGTAATATTTCATAAAAAGAGAGCAAGACCAGATATGGAGTGGCTTTATGGAATAATGAAGATCATAGAACAAAATCAAAGTATTCTTCGTAAATTGAAACTTAAATCAAATACACTTTGTTTAGATAATGGAATAAGATTGGACATGCCTTATATAAGTAATTATGGACAAATAAAAAAAGATTTAGAAGAAAGTAGTCTTAGTGCATCTATAAGATTTACATCTCCTGTTAAACTAGTTATGAATGAAGCAAAGGAATTAATACCATTTGAAAAGCTATTTAAAAAAATTTTAGAAGCCAATCCTGGAATAAATGAAAACATTGTAGAAAACTTTATTAATCAGTTATTAGAAAATGAATATTTAATAACTGATATAAGAACACCACTTATAAACAAAGATCCCTTAAGTTACGTAATAGAAAAAATTAAAAATATTGAACAAGCTAGTGAAATATACAATAAACTTTCAAACATAAAAACATTAATAGATAATTACAATAAGCTACCTATTGGAAAAGGAATAAATGAATATAAAGATTTAACTAAGTTAATGAAAGAAATATTTGAATGTGATAATTACTTACAAGTAGATTTAGCTATAGATAAAGAAAATATAGTTTTATGTGAAAAAATTAAAGAAGAAATAATTGATACTATAGAATTTTTAATAAGTATGTCTACTTTAAATGGAGAACAAGAATATATAAAATCTTATAAAGAAGAATTTATGGAGTTTTATGGAATGGATAGAGAAGTTCCAGTATTAGAACTTCTTGATGAAGATAAAGGATTAGGTGCTCCAGCTACTTATACAACACCGTTTAGTTCAAAGCAAGTACAAAAAACAAGAAAACTTCAAGAAGATGAGAAATTTTATAAATTTATTATTAGAGAAGTAGAAAGGTGTATTTTAAAAGGAGATAAAGAAGTTGTACTTAAAAAAGAAAATTTAAAGCTTATGGGTGGCAGAAATATAGAAGACATAAAATTTCATGAAATGCCTAAGTCAATAGACTATTATACATTTTTAAGTGCTAAAAATTATGAGGAGCTTAATAGTGGGAATTTTAGAATGTCTATAAGTCCTAATCCAGGTATTGCTGGAGCAGGAAGAACTTTTGGTAGGTTTATTGATATATTAGGTGATGATATACATGAAAATATGAAAATAATAAATGAAGAAGAAAAAAAATTATTAGGAAATGACTATGTTATAGCAGAAATTGTTGAGTTACCTCAAAGCGGAAGAGTTTCTAATGTAACATTAAACTGGAATGCTAAAGATTATGAGATGGTCATAGCTGATAATTACAGCGAAAATAAAAAGAAATTAGAAATAAAAGATTTATATATAGGTATAGATGGAATTACTAATAAATTTTATATAAGGAGCAAGAGCTTAAACAAACGAATTATAGCAGCATCAAGTCATATGTTAAATATTATGTCAGGTAGTAATATTTACAGATTTCTTAGAGAAATATCTCAGTACGACACTATAGAAGTTTTTCAAAGAATATATGAAAATGGACTAGAAAATTTTAGTTATATACCAAGGATTGTATATAATAGAACAATTATTATGCCAGCAACTTGGAGGATATCTTTAGATGGATTAGGCATTACTAAAACAAGTTCACTAGAAAAATTCAAAATTATTATAGAGAATTGGCGAAAAGAGTATAATGTTCCTAGTTATGTATATGAAAAGGATAGTGATAATAGATTGCTTTTAAATTTAAATAATCCACTTCATGTAGAGGAATTATTTAATATATTAAAAGCTAGGGGAAATGCTGATGTAATTTTAAATGAAGTTGAAGTAGATATAGATAATCTTTTATTAAAAGGTGAGGATGGAGGATATTTTTCTGAGTTTGTATTTCCACTTATTTTAAATAAAGAAAAATATATTGAAAATAAATCAAGTAAAGAAGATGTATTAACTACAAAATATGATTATGTTAAAAATCATGCTAAATTAAATACATTAAATGATAAAAGACAAGTATTTATAGGTGATGAATGGATATATCTTAAACTTTATGGCAATTACAAGAGAATAGATGAATTTTTAGGATTTGAACTTTTAGATTTTTGCAATAGTTTAAAAGAAGAAAATTTAATAGATAAGTTTTTCTTTTTAAGATATGCAGATCCTCAAAGTCATATAAGACTTAGATTAAAGTGTAAAAAAGTAGATGAAGATTTTATAAATATATTGAACAAGTGGTTTAAACATTTAAGGGACGAAGGACTTTTAACTAAAGTAGTTTTTGATACTTACTTTAAAGAAGTTGAAAGATATGGTGGAGAAGAACTTATAGAACTAGCAGAAGATGTTTTTTATAAAGATAGTTTACTAATTCTAAATTTAATTAACTTGCTTAGAGTAGGAAAATTAGATATGGATATAGTTCATATAGCTATGGTTAACATTGTTAATATATTAGAAGGCTTAGGGCTAGATTATGAATTACAAAAGCAAGTATTTGAAAATAGATTTGATCAAAGTAAGTATAGAGATATATTTAAAAAAGATAGAAAAAAATTTATGTCTTTAATTAATTCACAAAATAACTGGGAAAGCTTAAGAAAAATAGAAAATGGAGAAACTTTATATAATTTATTTGAAATAAATAGAGAAGCATTAGAAAATTTTAAAACAAAATTAGAAGAGTTAGACAGTAAAAAACAACTTTGGAACTCAAAGGATAGTATTTTATTTAGTTTAACACATATGCACTGTAATAGACTTATAGGAAACAATATGATAGAAGAAGAAATCATGCATCTTATAAGACATTCGTTACATGCAATAGAATATTTAAGAAAGAAAAATAGTGGAGATTAGAAATAATGGATAATGAATATGAAAAAATTTCGATAAAAGAAATATTTTCTTCTTTCAAGTGTTGGCCTCAAGTTTTTAAGTTTATAAAAAGTATAGACAATAAATATTTAGTTATAATATTTTTTTTAAGTATAGTGCAAGGATTTTTACCTAGTATTACTATAGTTGCTACTCAAAATTTAATTAATGAAATTCAGTTTAAAATGACTCAAAAACAGAAGGGTTTAGTAGCTACATTTTTATTCTTTATTGGTATAAATTTTTTAGCATCTATAATTGGACAAGTAAAAGGATACTTAGAGTCTGTATTTAGGTTAAAGCTTTCTTATAAAACTAGTGTAATAGTTTTAGAAAAATCAACTACTTTAGAACTTGAACATTTTGAAAATTCAGATATATATGACATGATAAGGAGAGCACAAGGGGAAAATGGTGATAGACTTTATGAAGTATTTTCTAAAATGTTAGAGTTGCTTGCTCAAATTATAACACTAGTTTCAACAGCAGCACTTTTAATAATGTGGAAATGGTGGATTGTAATAATAATATTAATAGTTCCTATATTATCGTCTATATACTCAATTAAAATAGGAAATTTGCAATACAAGATTCAAAAAGAAAGAGCTCAAGATTCCAGAAAATCATGGTATTTGACCTATTTATTGACTAATGACATTTCATTTAAGGAAATAAAATTATATAGTTTATCATCTTATTTTTTAGATAAATTTAAATTTATAAATAAAATATTTATAAAACAAGATAAAAATATATTAAATAAAAGAACAAAAATGAATTTTATATTTGAAGTATTAGATCAAGTTATTGGGGCGTTCGTTATGTTTCTAATAATAAGAGCAGGATATGTAGGAGAGATTCTTATAGGAAATGTAATTGCTTATATAAGGTGTATATCTAATGTTCAAAGCAATACATCAGCACTATTATGGAGCTTAGTAAGTTTATATCAAAATAATCTTTATATAAATATGTTTTTTGAATTTATAAATTTAGAGGTTAAACATAAGAAAATTTGTGAAGGAAGAAAAATTGAAAAAATAGAGAATATAGAGCTTGTAAATGTAAGTTACAAGTATGAAAAAAGAAGTAGCTATGCTATAAAAAATATAAATTTGAAATTAGATAAAGATAGCAAAATAGCTTTAGTCGGTCATAATGGTTCAGGAAAAACAACATTAATTAAAATAATATGTGGTTTTTATGATAATTATGAAGGTGATATTTTAATTAATGGTATAAATTTAAAAGAACTAGACTTAGAAAGCTATAGAAGAAAAATGGGAATAGTATTTCAAGATTATAGTAGGTATGAATTATCATTAAGAGAAAATATAGCATCTGGAGATATAGAGAAAATAAATGAGGATTTAAAAATAGTGAATGCTATAGAAAATTCAGATGGTAGTGATATCTTAGAAAATGTATCTGAAGGATTAGATAGCCAATTAGGAGTATGGTTTGATGATGGTGTTCAACTTTCAGGAGGACAATGGCAAAAACTTGCACTAAGTAGAGCTTTTTTTAGGGATTCGGATATCTATATATTGGACGAGCCTAGTTCAGCATTAGATCCTATATCTGAATACAATATGCTTTGTAAATGTTGTGAGCTTATAAAAGATAAGATGGGAATATTTATAACTCACAGGCTTTTTAGTATTAAAAGAATGGCAGCAGAAATAGTAGTATTAAAAAATGGAGAAATAGTAGAAAATGGAACTCATGAAAAGCTTATGAATGAAGATGGATATTATGCTTACTTATATAACATGCAAAATTTAGATGAAAACATTTCAAACTTATAAATGATATCTAAAAAAGATATAAAATATTTTTATGAAAGGAGGTGAGGTAATGCCAAATTACAAAGATTTTGATTTAGATTTGACAAATAAGAAAGTTATAACTAATGAGATTAAGGACAAAACAATACAAGCTAATATAGCTAGGACATATGGACCAGTAAAGAGTTGTCAATATATATGTAGACTTTCAGAGAATATTGAAGATTGTCAATAGAATTGTAAGTTGAAATTTATACTAAAACAGAAAAAATAAATCTGGGAATTTATATTATCCAAAGCATAATAAGAGAGAAAGAAACTGTAGTATATTTTTATAAATAAAAAGCAAAATTAGTACAGTTCCTTTCTCAGTATGCATTTGTAATTTTATATAAAATAAATTTAGTTATGTATGATTACAAATACATATTGAATTTATAAATAAATTTATAATAACTAAAAGTGCTATTTAGGAGATGATAAAAATGGAAATATGTGAATCTAAGAAAAAAGAAATATTAAAATGTTTTGATAAATTTATAAATGTATGTAAAAGTCCTGAAGAATTTCAGAAACGAGTAAAGTTAGTTTTTAAAGCAAGAAATGATGAGATGTTTTTAGAATATGTTGGACCGCTTTTAATCTTAGGTGAGTTTTATGAAATACTTCCTAAAAATGAAAATTGGGATGATATTATATATGAATATATGATGAGGATAAAAGATGGTGTGGAAAAGTATTTACCTAATATATCAATATCACTATTTAATGGGCTAAGTGACATTGGATATAGCATCTATAGTGTATACAAGAAAACAGGATATTATGGCAAATTTTTAAATACATTAAATAGTTATATAGTAGAAGAATTAAATAATTTATTAGATATAGCTGAGAATAATGTAGGAAATATGTATTCAACAGACTATGATACTATTTATGGGTTTGCAGGAATTGGTGGATATCTTTTAATGTTTAAAGAAGATGAAAATATTCTAAATGCTTTAAAAAGAATTATAAAATTATTTGTAAATATGACTATGAATATAGAAGTCAAAGGTTATAAGGTACCAGGATGGTATATTCCAGCAGAAAAATTATTTGATGATAAAAGTAAAGAGCAATATAAAAATGGCAATTTTAATGAGGCGTTATCTCATGGAATATGTGGTCCATTAGTATTTATGTCATTATCATTAAATGAAGGAATAGAGATTGAAGGACAAAAAGAAGCTATTAAAAATATTATAGATGAATTATTAAGGTTTAGCCATAAAGATGAATTTGAAAATATATATTGGACTGGAATAATAAGCTTTGATGATTATATAAAAGGTGAAGAAAATGAAATTAATACAAATAGACAAAGTTGGTGTTATGGAACAATTGGCATTGCTAGATCACTTTATATAGCAGGAAATGCAATTAAAAATCAGGATATTTTAAAGTTTTCAAATGAAATTTTAGAAGGAATATCAGAAATGAACATAGATTCATGGATGCTACAATGTTCACATATTTGTCATGGATATAGTGGAGCATTAGCTATAATGGAAGCTATGAATAAAGATAATAAAAATGAAAAATATGAAAGTTGTATTGAAAAGTTAACTGATATTATTATAGATTCCTTTGATAGTAATTCATTATTTGGTTTTTATAATTACACTACACAAAGAGATAAAACTTTTAATGAAGAAAATCTACAATTAACTTATCAAGATGATCATACTTTTCTTGAAGGTTCATTAGGTACGGTCTTAGCATTAATGACATATTTAGAACCTAATAGAGATTATTGGATGAGACATATAATGATTAAATAGTTTATAAAAACAATTAAGATGCAAATTAATTAAAATTTTGTTTTGATACTCAAAATTATAAATATTGTTTGAATTTTATAAGTTAATAAGAATAAAGAGAAAAATTAGTTAGTATAATCTACTAGAAGGGAGGATATACAATGCCTAAATATAACGATTTTAACTTAGATATTCAAACAGATAATAAAAATTGTCATACTACAAAATTAACTATTGAAGTGAAACACAAAGAAAATAAAGGTGGTAATATGGCAACATGGAGCACTCACTGCTATTAAAAAAATAATTAAATTATTTAATTGCAATTCTATGTAAATTTTAAAATGACTTTGAAATTATTTATCATAAAAGTTAAATGTTATAACTAATTTGATTTACTCAAAATGTAGCTATTAAACATGAGAAATAAACCTAATTATTAAATTTATTTCACGATACTTTTAAAACAAGTAATGTATAAAGTCATGACAATATTTATGTAGAGTTGCAATTTTTTATTATATTATAAAATCCATGAAAGGAGGTGAAACAATGCCAAATTACAAGGATTTCGATTTAGATATACAAAATAATAAAGGAAGTTCAAAAACTTCTTTAGGTAAAGAGTTATCAAATACAGGAAATTATTATGATCCATTAAGTGAATGTCGTTGTAAGCCTAAAACTTACACAAAGAGATTAAAAACTTGCAATGTAAAGGAATGTATGTATTAATTTAAAATTTAATTTTAATAAAGGGGGATAACGTAAATGCCAAATTATAAAGATTTCGATTTAGACTTAAGAAACAATACAGTTAAAGGTAATAATTCCAAAAATGAAAATATACAAGGAAAGAAAAAAACAGATGGATGTTACACATATGGAAATAGAAGCTGTCCAAACACTATGTGTGCATATTAAAAATAAAAAAATCATAAATAAAAAAATATAGATATTTAATTATAACCTTATAGATCATTTAAAGTTGACTTTAAAAATGACTGATATAAAAATTAAATTAGAATAATGTTATTCAAAGAAATTGTTTTTCAACTGATAAAGAAATTAATTTAATTTTGAGTTTTGAATTCTAGGATATATCAATGGTCAATTTAAATAGTTATATAGGGTTATAATTTTAAAAATATAAAATTTAAGGAGTGAAGATGAATGCCAAATTATAAAGATTTCGATTTAGATATACAAAATAATAAGTCAAGTGTAAATAGTATCAAAACAACAACAATGCCACCAACATTTAGTTATGAATATGATCAATATAGTGAGTGTGTTTGTAAACCTAAAACACGAAATAGTTGTGTAACTTACTGTAATGGAAGCTGTAATCAGCATACTGATTGTACATTATAAGTTGCTTAAAGTCAGAAGGGATGAATTGAATACCAAATTATAAAGAATTTGATTTAGATATTCAAAATATTAGAAATAAAACAGAAAGAGAAGTTCATGGATTTTCAACAGAACCAATAACATTTACGAAAACACCGGATATATATAGTGAATGTCGTTGTACAAGTAGATGTAAGACTGGTCGCAACTGTTAAACTATAATAATATTTAAAATTATATACTAATAAAAGGAGGGATTTGAATGCCGAATTATAAAGAGTTTGACTTAGATATAAGGAATTCTAAAAATGGAATAAATATGTATGGACCATCAGCAGTTATTGTTCCTGCAACAGATGGTGGTGGTAAAAAAACTGTTTGTGGAAGGACTTGTAATGGAAGTGCTTGTAATCCCAATAGTTGTCAAACTCGTTGTATAAAACCAGCAGATTAAATTTGAATATAAAAATAAATAGATACAAAAAGGAGTGAAGGTAAATGCCAAATTATAAAGATTTCGATTTAGATATACAAAATAGTAAGTTAGGTGTAGATAGTAGCAGAAAAGTATTACCACCAACATTTAGTTATGAATATGATAAATTAAGTGAATGCCGCTGTAGACCTAAAACACAAACTTGTGCAACTCACTGTAGTTGTGCAACTTACTGTAATGGAAGCTGTAATCAGCATACTGATTGTGCATTATAAGTTGTTTAAAGTTAGAAGGAGTGAATTGAATGCCAAATTATAAAGATTTTGATTTAGATATACAAAATATAAAAATGAATAAAATTAATGATAAAAGAAGATATCCTATTTCAGATAAAAGAGATGATATGAGTATGTGTGTTTGTAAAAAAACTGATGTATGTAAAACACATGAAACTGATAGTTGCAATAATGGTCTTTGTTTTGAATCAGGTAAGTGTACTTGGGTATAAAAGGTAAAATTATTGGTAAGAAAATATATCCTATTTCAGATAAGAAAGATGATATGAGTATATGTAAATGTGCAACTTATAATAAAATATGTAAATCTATAAAACCGTGTCCTAAGCTATTGATTAGAAAAATAATAAATTAGAAGGTATTTAAATGCCAAATTATAAAGATTTTGATTTAGATATAAGAAATGTTAGATTTCAAGGTAGAATAGATGATAGACCAGGAAGGACAAGCATAGAGGTAAAGGAACAAAGTATATGTATAGCTTGCAAACCTAAAACTGGAGGAAGTGGAAGTGGCGGTGGATCTAAAACACATGAAGATTCAGCGTGGTAGTTGGTTAATACAGTTATTTTAAAAGACAATAGTAATTTTAAATATAAAACAGAAAAAATAAATAAATAGAAGGAGTAGAAGATAAATGCCGAATTATAAAGAGTTTGATTTAGATATAAGAAATGAAAAAAACAATTTAAAATCAATGAATAGTAAGAAAAGAAGTGATGGAGGAACTTGCTATTATAGCTGCGGATGTAAGACAAATGAAGGAAATAGCTGTGGAAAAGTATGTTTTACTGATACAATTGTATGTGGTACTGATTTTGATGGTAGATAATATTAAAATATAGTTTGAAACTAAATAGTATAGGAGGTATTTAAATGCCAAATTATAAGGATTTTGATTTGGATTTACAGAATAATAAATTATCAAAAAAATATGAATCAGTAAATAGAGGTAATAAAACCTATAATAGGGATTGTGGATATAAGACACACGAGCCTGACAGTTGTGGTAATAGCTGTTTTACATCAGCTAAGTGTGATTGGGCATAAGACATTGCTTAGAGTATTAAGAAAACAGTAGTTAAATAAGTATATTTTTAGATTAATATAAAAACTAAAATAGAAAGTTCTCCTATAAAACAAGATTTTATAGGAGAACTTTTTCTTGTTATATAATAATTTAAATTTAGTTATTTAAATTGATATAAATGAATGTAAAATCTAGAGCATATGTGATTAAATAGATAATATAAAATAGCAAATTAGGAACAATGTAACCTTAATTTTATTGTTAAAATATAATTACCACGTGGGGATAGGTTGGTGATGATATGAATTATAATACAGTTGTATTAGAGAGTATTGAATATATTGAAAAAAATATAAAGTTTGATTTAACGCCAGATATGATAGCTAGAAAATGTGGATATTCAACATTTCATTTTTGCAGAATTTTTAATATTCACAAGGGAATCACATTAATGGAGTATGTTAAAAAAAGAAGACTTTCACTAGCAGCAATAGATTTATTTAGTGGAAAAAGAATAATTGATATTGCTATGGATTATGGATTTGACACACATAATGGATTTTCAAAAGCATTTAAGAAAGAGTATGGCTTTACGCCTACTCAATATTTAAAACGTATGAATGGATATTTTAAGGAAGAATCAACTATAAAAATTGGAGGTTATATTATGAATCCTATTATTTTAAAAAAGGCTGAGTTTAAGGTGGCTGGATATGGAATAAAAACTAATGTTACTAATGGAAATTATACTAAAGATGTGGCATCATTTTGGGATAATTATGATGGAGAAAATTTAGAAAGCAAAATGTATAAAATTTTGAATCCACCTAAACATGGAGAAGTAGGATTGTGCATTCCATCAAATAAGGAAAATGGGGATGCAACCTATCTTTTAGGTGTCATTGTTGAAAATTTTAAAAATGTTACAGATGATATGATAACAGTAGAAGTACCAGAAGCAACTTATGCTGTATTTACAACTCCACCAGTAGACACAAGTGATGATTTGGAGCAAGAAAATTTTGCTGAAATTATAAAACAAACTTGGAAATATATATTTGAAGAGTGGTTTAAAGATAGCGGATATGAGCTTGATGAAAGTAAAATGGATTTTGAGTTTTATGATGAAAGATGTCATGGAAGAAAGGACACTGTAATGGAAATATATGTGCCTGTGATAAAAAAATAAAATAATATATTTAAAAAAGCACTTTAAAAGTGCTTTTTTTATCTTACAACATTAGAAAATGAAGTGTATAATTAAGATATTTAAAATTAGAATGTAGCAATTAAAGAAAATTCATATAAAGGATGTAAAATTTAAAGATAAAAATGTTTAATCTAAAACGAGGAGAAAGAAAAATATGATAAATAGACAATTCAATCAATTTCCAGTATTGGATAGTGAAAGATTAACTTTAAGAAAAATAGAATTTGAAGATGAAATTCAGTTATATAAATTATTAAGTGATGAAGATGTAGCAAGATTTGATTATTTTTATCCTGTTAAATCCCATGAACAAGTAATTAAATTTATTGAAAGATATAATGAAGAGTTATATGAAAATGAAGAAATTACATGGGGAATAGTATTAAAAGAAAATAATAAGTTAATTGGTATATGTTGTTTAGGGGATTTTGAAGAAGGTGCTAGAAGAAGTGAAGTTGGATACAGTATCATTCAAGATTATTGGGGAAATGGTTATGCAACTGAAGCTGTTAAAACATTAATTAAATTTGGATTTAACTACATGAATTTAAATAGAATTGAGGCAATTATAACACCAGGTAATGATGCTTCAGTTAGAGTATTAGAAAAATTAAACTTCACAAAAGAAGGACTAGTAAGAGAAAGAGACTTAATAAAAGGGAAGTTAGAAGATGGAATAATAATGTCTATATTAAAAAGAGAATATTTATAAAATATAGGTATAGTAAGTAAAAAACTCATGGGGAAGGGGATTTTATGTTAAATAATAATAAAATAAAAAGCTTTGAAAACAATATATTATATAAAGGTCATTTAGAAAACGAAAAGTACAACAAAACAACTATTTTTGATAGAATGAAATATTACAGAACTTCAGCACTAAGTATAGCTTTTATTAAAGATTATAAATTAGAATTTTCAAAAGCATATGGTACTAAAAAAAGAAATAGTGATGAGAAAATAGATGAAAATACTTTATTTCAAGCAGCATCTATAAGTAAGGCAGTTTTTTCAGTTGCAGTTATGAGGTTAGTTGAAAGAAAAGTTTTAAGTTTAGATGAAGATGTAAATAATTACTTAACTTCATGGAAAGTACCTAAAAATGGTAATTGGCAACCTAAGATAACATTAAGACAAATTTTAACTCACACAGCTGGAACAACAGTACAAGGATTTGAAGGATATAATTTAAATGATGAAATCCCAACAACTATACAAGTATTAAATGGAGAATATCCAGCAAATTCAGAAGCTGTAATAGTAGATACTATACCAGGATTAAGTCATAGATATTCAGGAGGAGGATTCACTATTGCACAACAAGTGTTAGTAGATGTTTTAAAAAAGCCTTTTCCAATTATTATGAAACAATTAGTTTTAGATGATTTGAATATGAATAATAGTACTTATGAACAACCAATATCTGTAGACTATATAAATAATATATCATGTGGTTATGGATATACTGGTGAGGAAGTTGAAGGTATGTATTATGTATATCCTGAAATGGCAGCAGCAGGACTTTGGACAACACCTTCTGATTTATGTAAATTAGGGTTAGAAATACAAAATATTTTAAATGGCAAGAAAGATGGCATATTAAAACTTGAATCAGTAAATGAAATGTTAAGAAAACATTGTGATATAGAGGGGAAAATAGTTAGAGGAATTGGATTTGCTTTAGTTGAAGATGAAAATAGAAAAAATTCAAAATTTTTACATAGCGGAGAAAACTATGGATTTGAAAGTGAATTTGTGTTTTATAATGAAGGTGGAAATGGCTTTGTGATTATGATTAATTCAAATCAGGAAAAATTATTACAAGAAGTATCAGAAACACTAGAAAAAGTATATGAACTGGAAGGTAGTAGCAAAGAGCAAATTGAAATAGAAAATAGAAGTATAGATAATTATAGTGGTCAATACATCAATAAACAAAAAACTAAAATATATGTAAAAGATGAATTAGAAAAACTATATATTCAGGTTGAAAATCAAGAAGCCATAGAGTTTAAAAGAAAAACTAAAAATACTTTTATATCAGAAGAAGTTAATACGAAAGTAGAACTTAACATTGATAAAGGTGGAGAAAAATATATAATTTTACAGCAAAACGAAGAAGAAAATAAATATGAAAAGATAGATTAAAAAGTTTATTAATATTTTAAATTTTTAAAATACATTGACAAATAAATTTTAATCTGTATTATAATATATAAATGCAATGAAAAGGAAAGTAATTTTAAGAATACTTTTACAGAGAGCTTTTAGTGGTGAGAAGAAGCAAAGGATATTAAAATGAAAATGGCCTTGGAGCGGTGCACCGAAATTTTTTATGAATTAAGGCTGCAACGGGTTCACCCGTTATAGTGATAAAGTATAATCATTAATATAATTAATGACGTACTTGAGAAGGTGTATACTGTGAAGTATACATAAAATAGGATGGTAACACGAAGGTTAACTCTCGTTCCTAAGATTAATTTCTTAGGTCGGGAGTTTTTTTATTTGCAAAATTAAAGGAGGAATAAATATGAATATTTTTATTGGAGGAGCATGGCCTTATGCTAATGGATCGCTACACATAGGTCATATAGCAGCATTATTACCAGGAGATGTGATTGCACGGTATTATAGATTAAAGAAAGATAATGTTTTATATGTTTCAGGTAGTGATTGTCATGGAACACCTATATCTATTAGAGCTAAGAAAGAGGGAGTAGAAGCTAAAGATATTGCAAATAAATATCATAGTGAGTTTAAAAAGTGCTTTGAAAAACTAAATTTTTCTTATGATTATTACACAAGAACAGACGATGAATTTCATAAAACTGAAGTACAAAAAATAATTAATTTATTGTATGAAAAAGGATTAATTTATGAAAAGGAAGTTGAGCAAATTTATTGTGAGAATTGTAAAGAATTTTTGCCAGACAGATATGTAGAAGGAAAATGTCCAAAGTGTAGTTCTATAGCAAGAGGGGATCAGTGTGATAATTGTGGAGCATTATTAGAACCACTTGAATTATCAGAAAGAAAATGTAAACTTTGTGGAGAACAACCAACAATAAGGAAAAATAAACAGTTATATTTTGCATTATCAAAGTTTGAAAATATTATAAGAAATAACATGGAGAAATCAAAAGAGTATTGGAAAGTTAATAGTGTAAACAATACAGAAAGATATTTAAAAGAAGGATTATGTGATAGGGCAATATCAAGAGACTTATCATTAGGAGTGGATATTCCAATTAAAGGATTTGAAAACAAGAAGGTGTATGTTTGGATAGATGCTGTTTTAGGATACTTAACTGCTAGCAAGAAATGGTCTATAGAAAATAATAAACAATATAAAGAGTTTTGGAATGAAAAGACCATTTCATATTATATTCATGGAAAAGATAATATACCATTTCATACTATAATATTGCCAGCATTAATAAGTGGAATTGGATATAGAAAATTACCAGAGAGAATAATATCTAGTGAATATGTCACTTTAGAAGGTAAAAAAATATCTACAAGTAATAATTATGCAGTATGGATAACAGATATAGTAGAAAAATATAATAGTGATTCCTTAAGATACTTCTTTATAATAAATGGCCCAGAAAAAAGAGATACAGATTTTTCATGGAGAGAATACGTTAATAGTAATAATGGAGAGTTACTAGGTGCTTATGGAAATTTAGTAAATAGAACATTGGTGTTTATAAAAAAATACTTTGATAATATTGTACCAAATGGAACTATAGATGAAAATATAAAAGGTAATATTAAAGATTTATATGAGAATATTGGAAAAAATATTGAGTTTGGAAACTTAAAAAATGCACTTGAAGATATATTTAATTTTATAAGAAATATGAATAAATATTTTGATGAAAATCAGCCATGGAAAACTATACAATTAGATATAAATAAATGTAAGAATACCATATATAATTTGATATATACAATAGTTAATTTAGCTAATTTATTGATACCATTTTTACCAGAATCATCATATAAAATTATGAATTGGTTAGGAATAGAGAATAATACTTGGAATAGTATTGAAATTCAAAATGGTATTTTAATAGGAGATTTTGAAATATTGTTTGAAAGACTCGATAAAAAAGTAATAGATGATGAGAAAAATAAATTATTTAAATAAAAATATAAAGGAGCAATACATTAAAATTTGCTCCTTTTAATAGTTTAAATTTAATATGCTCTACCAGTTACTTCGTAAACATCTACTTTTATATAGTCTAATTTATTTATAGCACATTCATCAAAGTAACAATTGTTAGTGCCATATTTTTCTTTGAATTTATTTAATATATAAGTTTTTTCAGAAGAGTTTTTGATAATGGTAGCATTACCGTTGGCAACAATAGAGTTATAAACTTCGTTACAGCATTTCTTATAGCATTTATTTATAGAAACACATACAATTCCTGTGTCTTTCATGTTATCCATTTTTTCACCATTAGTTCCACTTATAAAATAGAAAGTTAATTTACTATTTTTATAATCAAATACATACCACATTGGAACAATTTCAAGGTTATTTAAGCTCATTGTACCTAAATTACAAATCTTTTGAGATTTTAAAACACATAAAATTTTACTCATTGAAAGGGGTGTGTACTTACATATGTCCATATTACAATACTCTCCCACACAAAAAATTTAACCTAATATTTATTAAGTTATACTTTATTTTATGAAAAATGAAATATAATGTTTCTATTTGAATATTTTAAAACTTTATTTTTTCTTTATATTTTAAGCATTATTTCTAGAGATTTGGAATTTAAAATTGTAAATATAGGGTTTCAAATTGAAAAATGAAATTGTTCGTATTCTAATTGAGAAAGATCAATTCAAAGTATAGTACAAAAATTAACAATGAAGGATAAAACTGAAGTCTCAGTTTATTTGAATCAATTTTTATGATAATTTGCTAAGCAAATTAATTGAAAACAATATAAAAACGTAGTTTTTAGGTGTTTCTATTCATAAATATTAAGAACGAAGTGAATAATATTAACCATCATTGTTAATCGTTAACTGTTAATTGGTTCCAAACATGATAATAGAATAAATTGTAAAATTAATAGTATCATTTGATAAAGGGATTACTTTCAATTTGGAACCTTATACAATTTAAATTAGGATGTGAAGAAATGATAAGTGTAAAAAATTTATGTAAAGATTTTTATTTTGAAGATAAAAGTCAAAGTGTATTAAAAAATGTTAGTTTAGAAGTTGGCGGTAATGATTTTATAACTATTATGGGTCCATCTGGTGGAGGAAAGTCAACATTATTACAAATACTTGGCTTACTTACAAAGCCAAGTAGTGGAGAGTTTTATTATGATGATAATGAGATTAATTTTAAAAATGAGAAATTATTAAATTTATATAGAAGAAATAATATAGGTTTAATTTTTCAAAATCATAATCTAATATCTTGTTTGTCACCAGTTGAAAATTTAATAATAGCTATGAATACAAAAGAAAGTTATAAAGAAAAAAGCATAAAAGCAAAAGAATTACTAGATAAAGTAGGGCTTTCAAAGAAATATAATGCAAATATTTTATCCTTGTCTGGTGGAGAAGCACAAAGGGTTTCTATAGTTAGAGCATTAGTTAATAGTCCAAAGGTAATATTATGTGATGAGCCAACAGGAGCATTAGATTCAACTAATAGTAAAAAAATAATGGATTTATTAATAAATATAAAAAATGAGACAAAGTGTATACTTATTATAGTTACTCATGATGAAGAAATTGGAAGGCTAGGAGAAAGAAGAATTTATTTGAAAGATGGTGAGATATATGAAGTGGATAGAAATATTTAAATTATATAATATAAAGAAAATTAACAAGGAAAAAGTACTTTACATATTTACTATGATATCAATTTTAATAGCTGTAAGCATTTCTCTTATTATACCTCAAGTTAATTTAGAAAATGAAAAGTATATAGAAAGTAATATAGAAATTATAAATGGTGGAGATTTAAATATAAATGTTGGTGAAAACCCACAAAAAGAGTTTGATGAAAAATTATTAGCATTAAGAAATGAAGGAGTAAAAGTAGAAACATCAAATATTATAAACTGTTATTACAAAAAGGATTCTAATAAAATAATGGGAAATGTTGTAATTGGAGATTATTCATTGAATGATGATGAGATAATACTTCAAAGAACTTTAGCTAAAGTTTTAAATGTAAGAGTGGGTGATTCTGTTAAATTTGATACTCAAGGTAATGGTGTCTTTGAATATAAAGTTAAAAATATTGAGGAAGTTTCTAGTGGTGTAGATAGGGATACAGAATTACTTGGATATGGTAAGGTTCAAAGTAATGATAAGTTAGATAAAATATTAGGAAAAAAAGTTATCAATATAGAGGGTAAAAATGGTGAAAAATTAAAAGGTGATTTATTAGAAATAGATGATTCTAATATTTATACAACAATACAAGATAAAAGGAATGAAATGAAAAGTGAAATATCTGTGCAAAAAACTACACTGGGAATTTTAAGTACCGTTAGTTATATATTTTCAAGCTTAACTATAATAAGTTTTGTTGTAATGATTATTTTAAAAAGAAAAAAAGATATTGCAATTTTAAAAGTAATATCTATAGATACAAAAGATATAAAAAAATCATTGTTATTAGAAATGTTATTTTTAATATTAGTGCCAATTATAATGAGTGCATTTTTAAGTTATTATGGTTCAAATTTAATACTAAGATGGTGTGGAGTAATTGTAAGCGGTATTAATATAGAAAGAATTAATTTAATATTAAAAGGTATGTTTTTTAATATTGTAGTGTTTTTCATATTGGTCAATATAGCAATGAATATTTTAAAAGGTATAAGTTCAATGTGTGTATTAAGAGAAGATGAAAAATATATTAAAAAGCAAAGTAAGAAAATAGGAATAACTACTATAATCACTATTCCATTACTTTTAGTTATATATTCAAATTATTTTAATAGTGTAGAAAATTTAGGTAGTAGTATTTTGGTTGTTTTAGTTATATTAATTTTTTTAGGTATAATATCTTTAATGATAAAAATATTATCTAGGATTAAGTTTAGAAATTCTATTATAATGTATAGTGTAAAATCTATAAAAAACAGATTCTTTTCATTTGTACTTATAGTTATGAGCTTAACTCTTACATTATGCGTTATATTAATAGGTTTTAATTTAGAAGACTCTATTAAATGTAACTTTCAGTCTTCATTAGAAGAAAGTTTACCTTATGATTATTATATAGAAAGTAAAGATTATGATAATATAGAAAAAATTTTAAAAGATTATAATATAAATGGGTATATTAAAGCTTCAAGTATAAGTGGAAAAGTGAAAAATAACAATTTTAATAGTATGTATAAAAATTTGTATATAAGTGAAATTGATAAGAATGATTATAAATTAAAATATAACATAATTATGGGTGATAATCTTTTTGAAGGTGAAGAGGGAGTAATAATTTCAGATGAGATGCGAGAGCGAAATATGCTTGATATTGGTGATGTTTTGGAAATAGAAACAAGCAAAGGCATCATAAAAGAAAAGATAAAAGGTGTATATAAAAGTGGTGGAATAAATACATCTTCAATATTAAAGGAAAATGTAGAATTTGGAGATGAAGTAAATTACTTAGTTAAGTCTAAAAGTGATGATTTTATAGAAAAATTAAATAATAGCATTGTATTAAGTATCAATGATGTAGGTGAAAAATTTGCAATGGATATGGGAAGATTTCTAAGGATGTTTAGAATTTTATCAGTAATATGTATCTTTGGAACTGTACTATTCAATATTAATATGGTATGTATGAATTGTAATAAAGATGAAAAAGATGAAGAAATGTTAATAACATTAGGTTTTGGAAAATTATCTATAATAAAAGTACAAGCTATAAAAATCTTACTTTTGATTTGTTTCAGCTCAACATTATCAATAGGAATTTATAGTATTGGTATTAATATGTTTTTTAAGCTATTAATTAATAGTAGTGGAAAAGTAAGTTTAAATATAATAGTCTTAAATATTATTGTTTCTATAATCATAGCATTCATATCTTTTATTTTACCAATAAGAAAAATAGTAAAAAAGAAAGAACTCACTTTGCTTAGAGAAGAATACTAAGATTATAATAATGTATATAAACTATAGGGTTATAAAGTTAAATTATTCATGTTTCAAGTGATAATTCTAATTAAAAGTGAATATTAAAATTGAGTTTCTAATTAGTTGAAAACATAGTTTTTAGGTATTTCTATTTTTAGATATTAGGAATGAAGTGAGTAATATCAACCATCACTTTTAACTTTTCACTCTTACTTCTTACTTGGTCCAAATATAAAAATAGGGATAAACGCTAATGTTAATAGTATAATTTGATAAAGATATTATTTTAAATTTGAACTTAGAACCATATGTAGGAGGTTTTAGAAATTGAAGAAGAAGCTTTTGATAATTGAAGATGATATAGATATAGCACTTATGATAAAAGAATATTTAAAGAAGGAAGATTATGAAGTATTTATAGGAAATGATGGTGAAGAAGGCATAATTATTTTTAAAGAAAATGATATAAATCTTATTATGTTAGACGTAATGATGCCTAAGATGGATGGTTATGAAGTTTTATCAAAGATTAGAGAATTTTCAAATGTGCCTGTAATTATGTTAACAGCTAAAGGGCATCAAATGGATAAAGTTATTGGGTTTAAAAAAGGATGTGATGATTATATAGTTAAGCCTTTCGATTTAGTAGAATTAAATTTAAGAATTAAAGCTATTTTAAGAAGAAGTGAAGTTATATTAGCTGAAGATAGTTCAATAATAAAATATAAAGATATAATTATAAAAAAATATGAGTATAAAGTTTTGAAGGATAAAAGTGAATTAAAGTTAACAAAGAAAGAGTTTGATATTTTAGTTTTACTTATGGAAAACCAAGGAAGAGTTTATACTTCAGAAGTTATATATAATTTAGTTTGGAATGAAAAATATTTAGAAAATGATAATTCTGTGATTACTCATATTAGAAATTTAAGGGAAAAATTAAATGACACAGTAAAAGACTCTAAGTATATTAAAACTATATGGGGAGTGGGGTATAAAGTTGAAAAAATTATTTAATTTAAAAGGAGAAATAGTTGTACGAATAATTATTTCAATTATATTAGGTTTCATTTTTTCAGCTTTATTGTCTAACCTCTACAAAAATATATTTTATACTGAAGATAAGTTAATAAGTTTAGCAAATGAAAGAAACACAAGTGAATTAAATATGATAAAAAATCAATTGCACATAGAAGATGGCAATGAAGAGGTAGTTTGTGAAAATATAAAAAGATTAGAGAAAATGACACCAGAGAGCTCCTTTATAAATAGAATATTTATTGTTGACAATGAAGGAGTAGTAAAAAAATCTAACGGAAAATTTAAAATATATAAGTTTAATTTAGATAAAGGTGAGGGAACATATTTAGTAGTTAATGAATATAAATTTATGGCAACTAATGTAATGAAATTAAATAAAGATAGATATATAGTGTATTTAAATGAAAACAATATATATGATGATAAGTTAATGTTTGGACTTTTAATTGTAATATCCTTTATGATATTTTTAATTTTTATTAATGGAAGAATTAAATATATAAACAATATAAGTAAAGATGTTAGAAAAATAGCAACTGGAAATTTATCTAATAGAGTAAATTTAAAGTATAATAATGAACTGACTTCTTTGGCAAAAGATATTAATTATATGGCAAAAGAATTAGAAAATAAGGATTTGACTGAAAAAGAGTTTATAACTAATATTTCACATGATTTAAGGACACCATTAACTACAATTTTAGGCTATTCTAAAATGCTTGAACAAAGGGTTTACTCAAATGAAGAGGAATTAGAAAGATATGTTTCAATAATTAATAAAAAGGGAATTTATTTAAAGAATATGTTAGATGATTTTTTTGATTATACTAAACTATGTTCTAAAGATATGGAGTTAGAAAAGGTCAAAATAAATCTAAATGAGATGATTATGCAATTATTAGATGGAGAGGAACTATATTTTAAAGAAAAACATTTAAATCTAAATGTTGCTTTAGAAAATGATGCTATATATACCTATGGAAATTCAATTCTTATAGCACGAGCAATTGATAATTTAATAAGTAATGCACTAAAATATTCAAAAGAAAATACTGAAGTAGAAATAAAACTGCAAAGAAATACAGTAAATAAAAAGGAATATGGAGTTTTTTCTATAAACAATGTATCAAAAACTAAAATGTCAAAAGATGAAATTAATGATTTATTTAAGAGATTATATAAAATGGATAAATCGAGAAAAGATGAAGGTAGTGGATTAGGACTTGCCATAACTAATGAAATAGTAAAAGTACACAATGGATTTATACATACAAAATCTAATGAAAATAAAATAGAGTTTTCAATAGGTTTTGTTTTAGAAAGTTAACGTTATTATTCAATTTATAGAACTGCTAAGGTTTGTATAAAAAAACTTAGATGTTCTATAAATTGGATATTTTTTTATTTTTTATAAATTCATATAGCATAATAATAAATTCTAATACAAATACTTATTATATGTAATTTGAAAATTAGAAGGTAGGAGATTTTTATATGCTAGAGTTAAAAAATATTTATAAAAGTTATACAACTGGAGATTTTAAGCAAATAGCTCTTAATGGAATAAATTTAAAGTTTAGAGAAAAGGAGTTTGTAGCAATTTTAGGACCAAGTGGTTCAGGGAAAACTACATGTTTAAATATAGTAGGCGGTCTTGACAATTATGATGATGGAGATTTGATTATAAACGGTAAATCAACTAAGAATTTTAAAGATTCTGACTGGGATGCCTATAGAAATAATAGCGTAGGATTTATTTTTCAAAGTTATAATTTAATTTCTCATCTTAGTATTATGGAAAATGTTGAAATGGGAATGACTTTGAGTGGAATTTCTAATGAAGAAAAGCATAAAAAGGCAACTGAAGTGCTAGAAAAAGTTGGACTAAAAGAACATATACATAAAAAACCTAATCAGTTATCTGGTGGACAAATGCAAAGGGTAGCAATAGCTAGAGCGCTTTCAAATGACCCAGATATAATACTAGCAGATGAGCCGACAGGTGCACTAGACACAAAAACAAGTATTCAAATTATGGATATAATAAAAGAAATTGCAAAAGAAAAACTTGTAATTATGGTTACACATAATCCAGAACTTGCTAAAGATTATGCAGATAGAATAGTTGAATTTAAAGATGGTAATGTTATATCCGACAGTAATGAAGCAAGTGAAAGTGCTATAAATGAAGATTACAAATTAAAAAAGACAAGTATGAGTTTTATAACAGCATTAAAACTCTCAGGAAGAAATATAGCAACTAAAAAATGGAGAACAGCACTTACAGCATTTGCATCAAGTATTGGAATAATAGGTATAGCTTTAGTATTATCACTATCTAATGGATTTAAAAAACAAATATCAGAATTTGAAAGTAACACATTATCAGGTTTTCCAATAATGATTACAGAAAGCACTTCAGAAGTTGATGTAGAGTCTATGAAGGAACAAAGAAATGAATTTCTTGGTATTTCTAAAGATGAAGATAGTGTAAAAGAAAAGGTTATATATCCCTATGATCCATTAGAAGGAATTGAGGTACATACCAATATATTTTCAGATGAATATATAAATTATATAGAAAATATGAGTTCTGATTTGCTTGCTGGAATTTCATATACAAGGCTTGTAAATATGAATATATTAAGATTAGATGGTGATATTTCAAAACCTGTAAATCAATCATTAATAAACTTTTCAGCATATCCAGATACTTTAAACAGCAATGGTGACAGTTATTTAGAAAATAATTATAATTTATTACAAGGTTCATATCCTAGAGAAATTACTGATTTAGTTATGGTTGTGGATAATAAGAACAGAGTAGATTATTCAATTTTAGATGAACTTGGAATAGATTCAAGCAAAGAAAGTGTTAGTTTTGATGATGTTATAGGAAAAGAATTTAAAGTAATATTTAATAATGATTATTACAAGAAAGTAGGAGATACGTTTATTATAAACAGTAATCCTAGCAATTTAATAGATTTATATAACAATAAAAATGCTATTACTATAAAAATAGTAGGTGTTATTAGGGCAAATGATAGTAGTAAAATCGATATAATTCCAGTAGGAATAGCTCATTCAGATGAATTATCAATAAAGTTCATAGATAATGCACAAAACTCAGAAATAGTTAAGGAACAGAAAAAAGTTAATTATAATGTATTAACTGGTGAAAAATTTTTAGAGAATAATTCAGTAAATCCTATGATGAACGTAAATCAAATGATAAGTGGTCAAATTGCATCAGCACCTATAACTAAGGAGTCTGTACTTGCAAGTTTTGGTGCTATAGGTACACCATCACTAATTACTATTTATCCAAAAGATTTTAATGATAAAGATGAAGTGTTAGATTATTTAAATAACTGGAATAATGGAAAAAGCAAAGAAGATTCAGTTATATATACAGATATGGCTAAAACATTTACAGATTTAATAGGTGGACTTATGAATGCTATAACATTAGTTTTAATTGCCTTTGCAGCTATATCATTAGTTGTTTCTTTAATTATGATAGGCATTATAACTTATATATCTGTACTTGAAAGAACTAAAGAGATAGGAGTTTTAAGAGCTTTAGGCGCTCGTAAAAAAGATATTACTCGTGTTTTCAATGCTGAAACATTTTTAATTGGAACATGCTCTGGAATTTTAGGTATAATTATTGCATACTTATTAACAATTCCTATAAATAATATTATTTACAATATGACTCAGTTAGAATCAGTAGCAAAGCTTAATCCAATGCATGCAATACTTCTTGTAATTATAAGTGTTTCGTTAACTATGTTAGGTGGAATGATTCCAGCCAAAATGGCAGCTAAAAAGGATCCTGTAGAGGCTTTAAGATCAGAATAAAATGTTTTTTAAAATTGGGATGGGAGGATATTTTTATGACTAAAGATATTAGAAGAGGATATGCTTTAAATGATGAAAAAGAGTTTTCAGATGAAAGTATTAATAAATTGATTATTGCTGGAGAAGATTTATTATATCTTTTAAATAGAGATTATAAAATTAAAGGAGCATCTACATTTGTAGGAAATCATTATCTTTTATCTGAAAGACAAAGACTTGCACTTGTAAGAGGTATTTCAAAAGAAGAAAATATTACATTAAGAAAATCTAAGGAAATAAAGTGTGATTTATTAGGTGAAATAGTACATATAGATGGATTTAATACAATAATAACATTAGAAGTAGCATTGTCTAAATCAATAGTTATAAAGTCTATGGATGGAACTATAAGAGATTTAGCAGGACTTAGAGGTACATATTCAGTTATAGATAAAACTTATGTAGCTATTAAATTAATTAAAAATATGCTAGAAAAATATAAAATTAGTAAGGCTATATTTTATTTAGATGCACCAGTTTCAAATTCAGGTAGATTAAAAATGAAAATATTAGAAGAATTATCTTTTGCAAACTTTGAAGTTGAAGTGGAAAATATAAATGGTGTAGATAAAGTATTAGAGACAAAAGAAAATGTCATATCTAGTGATGCTATTATATTAGATAAATGCAAAAGCTTTTATAATTTAAATGATAAAATTTTAAAGGAGTTAAATATTGAACTTAATGTTATAGATTTTAGTAAATTATATATTTAAGATAATAAAAAGAGATTGAAAATATAGTGATTTTCAATCTCTTTTCATTATAAGTGTTTTAATACTTATAAAAGTGATAGTTTGATAGTTTATATTAATAATAAGAGTAGCTATTTTATTTACCTATATTGGATATTAATATAGAACGCTGATAAAAACCTAGCGATACAATAATTAAGTATGGAACTATAAAACAAAGTATAGGTAATAATTTAGAATTTGTTTTTGATTGGATACTATATTGTAAGGTGAATTTTTTAGAGAAATTTGGAAATAATTTTTTAAAAACTTTAAAAAATAAATAGCCAATCATTGTACCTAAAGTATTAAATATTAAGTCATCTATATCAGTAGTACGAATTAAAAATAATTGAGAACATTCAATTATTAAAGATACTAAAAATCCAAATATAACTGTTTTTGAAAATTTTCTAAAATCATTCCATAATAATGGTAAAAAGAAACCTATTGGACAAAACAGTAATATGTTACCTATTATATTTAAACATACACCTAAAATTGCTATTCCAATTGAAATATGTTCAGTTTTCATTAAATTAGGAATGTCTAAAATCATTCCTATAGATTCGTTAAATGGAATTAAGGATATTTCCTTTAACCTAATATCTGTATGAAATCCACTCATAGGTGAAATGCCTGTTATTGAAAATATAGCCAAAATAAATAAAGTAAATATAAACAATCCAACTATGGATAAAGGTTTATATTTAGTTTTTATGTTGTTTTTCAAAAATATAACAATTAAAACCATTATTGGAATAGTTATAATTATACTTTTAAATAAATCACCATCCCCCATGCTATTGCTCCTTTAATGTTTTATTAAACTACAATAATTATAACAAAGCGAAATTAATAAAATAATACAAATAGATTACAATAAAGTAAAATAATATAAAAAATATTAAATAAAAATAACTTTAAAAATTATAAAATTGGATTATAGTTTTTTATGAAATAAGCTTAAGGTAGAACTTTAAGCTTTTTATCTATAGTATATATTATATAAGATGGGGGCTTTAAGATATAAATGTTTATACTAAAAATTCATAGGGGATGAGGATTATGGAGAAAGAAGATAAAGTATATTTAGAGGGCTTAAAAAATTGGCTTAATGAAACTAAGGATGAGCCAGTTGAAAAAATGGAAAGCTTTTTTACAAAACGAATAGATGGATATGAAAAACATATGATAAATATATGGAGGGAATATTATAAATGTATGTCTAATTTGATTCCTAAAAATACACAAAATATATTAGATATTGGCTGTGGAACTGGAATTGAACTAGATTATATATTTAAAAAGTTTCCAAGCATTAATGTAACAGGTATTGATTTAACAAAAACTATGTTAGATGAACTTGAAAAAAACATGGTGATAAAAATTTAAAGTTAATTTGTGGAGATTATTTCATAGAGCCTTTTGGTATAGAAAAGTATGATACAGTTATATCATTTGAAACTTTACATCATTTTAAGCAAGAAAAGAAAGTAAATATATTTGAAAAAATTTATAAGTGCTTAAAAAAAGGTGGATGTTATATTGAATGTGATTATATTGCAAAAACAGAAGAAATAGAAAATTTACTATTTTTAGAGTGTGAAAGAAGAAAAGAAAGAGATAATGTTGGCAAGGATGTTTTTGTTCATTTTGATACACCTTTAACTTTAGAACATGAAATTAATGCTATGAAAAAAGCAGGATTTGAAAAAGTAGAGCTATTAGAAAATTTTAAAGAAGAAAATACAGTAATAATAATTGCAAGAAAATAAAACTAATATATTTTTAAAGAAAGTTTTCAACAAAATGAAAGCTTTTTTTATTTTGCAGAAATTATATAAATAATATCAAAAATAAACATCAGTTAAAAAATTAAATAAAAATTCGATCTAGAATTTAGTTTATAGAAGAATGACTATGAAAATATGCTTTTTTATTACATATATAATCATATATATAATATTTTGAATAGATATATAATAATTTAAATGTATATGTAAAATTTTAATTATACTATAATATAAATATAAAAATATACGAATATAGAAGTGCATCTGAAGTTATTAAGGTAGGGGTGAAAATTATATTTAACAATAAAAAGTTTAATTTATTTATTTATATTGGAACTATGATATTACTTTGTATTGTTGTAATTAAGTTTAAACAAAATGAAATATATTTTGATGATTATATTATTATAGATAAAATAATAAAAAATAATGATGACAAGAAAATTTTAGATAAAAGTTATGTTGATAGTATTGAAGAAAAGGTTATTAATAATGAGGAAAGTTTTGAAAAATATCTTATATTAGGATATTGTGATTATTATAACGACAGAATTTCTGAAGCTAAAATAAAATTTGAAAAAGCTATTGATTATATAGAAGATGAAAAAGATTTATTATGTATTGCATATAATGGACAATTTTTAATTGAATGCTTATCAATAAGTGGAGATTATGAAAAAGCTAGGGAGGTTTATGAACTTACGTGTAGATATATACCTACTAGACAATATAATCTTGTTTATAAACCTATTCTTAATATGGCTAATGGATTAACTTTTGCATCTGGTGAAAGTGAAGTTGGAATAAAAGAATTGGACAATATAACTGAATATTTATCATATGCATCTGATGAGATTAAAATTCAAATATATAAAACATATTATCAATGTTATCTTTTTGATGAAAATTATTCAATGTCAGTAAAATATCTATTAAAAGCAATAAAATTATCAGAAAAAATAGGGGATAATTACAATTTGGCTCATTTAATGAGTGATTTAGGGACAATGTACTGTGAACTTAGAAATTATAAAGAAAGTGAAAAACATATTTTATATGCCTTAGAAATAATAAAGGAAAATAATATGCAAAATACATATTTACAAAATTATGTTCTAATGAGTTTATTGAATTTGAAATTAGATTTAGAAGAATACGAAGAAGCATTAGAGATAGCATATGAAATAGAAAATTTTCATGGTGAATTGGGTGCTGAAATCTCAAAAGATTTTAAAGAAATGATTGATTTATTAGAGATAAATAAGCATATAAATAGAGAAGAATTTGAAGTTGCAAGCAATTTACTATCTAATATATCTAAAATGATAGATAATAAAGAAACAGATAGTTTTTATACATATTATTTTTATTATGTGACTTTAGGGAAACTACATGAAAAACAAGGTCATTTAGAAGGTGCTGCAAAATGTTATGAGAATTCTTTGAATTTATCTAAAGAGTTTGATATTTTAGAAGTGAATTTAATAAATAGAATTATAAATACATATAGAAACTTAGGAAATAAGGAACTTGAAGCTAAGTATCAAAATATATTAATAAATAAATATCAAGATGATGAAATTATTAGAAATCAAGAAAATATAGATAATATAATCAATAATGTTGAAAAAGAGTATGAACTAATAAAAAATAATGATAATAAATTAGTAGTGTATAAGATTTTATTGATAATTATTATATTATCATTGATGATAATTAAATTCTTAATGAGAAAATTAAAATTTTTAGAAAAGCAAAACATAACAGATGAACTTACTGGTATTTATAATAGAAAATATTTTGACTTCTATTTTAATGAGATTATTTTAAAGGATAATAGTATTTCTGTAATTATGATAGATATAGATGATTTTAAAAAAATAAATGATAATTATGGACATGATGCAGGAGATTTTGTGATAAAAACTATAGCTGGGATTATAACGAATTTTTTGGAAGAGGATGATTTAGCATTTAGATATGGTGGAGAAGAATTTTGTATTTTAACAAGAAAAACAAAAAATGAAGTTATTGATTTAGCTGAAAATATAAGAAGTTTTACTGATTCAGTTAAACTAAAAGAGAATTTGAAAGTCACTATTAGTTTAGGAATAGGATTTAAAGGAAATGGTTTTGATATAGTCAAAAATGCAGATGAAAAATTATATATAGCTAAAAAAAATGGGAAAAATAAAGTTGTATATTAAAAGAACATTATCTACTTTGATAGTGTTCTTTTTTATATATTTTTTGTTTATAGATATTATTAAGAATGGAATCAATAAAATTTAATAAATATTTTATATTTATAGAAAAACTAGTGTTAATATAGGGCTTTATTATATAAATAATATAGTAGTAAGCAATTTCAAATTACAATAAAAAAATGATATAATATGATTTATGTTAATATATGAAAAAATATATATTATTAGGATATAAGATAAAAATTGGTATATAAAAGGTATTTTTAGTGTCAGGGGTGAGTAATCATAGCAAGCATATCAAAATCGAGAGAAAAAATATTTGTAGTAATCATATTAATATGTAGTTTTGGGTTAGTTGGATTTAATAAAAATAATAATAAATATGAAATAATAGATAGAATAGTAGATTCTGCTAATGATAATAAGATAATAAATAATAAATATATTGAAGATGTGAGAATTAAAATAATAAATGAAAAAGATACTTTTGAAAAATATTTCATACTAGGGTATTTTAGTTATTATAAAAATGATTTTGATAATGCTAAAAAGTATTTTGAAGAGGCTATGAAGTATATAGAAAGTGAGAAGAATTTACTTGCAATTTCATATAATGGAGAATTTTTAGTTAAATGTTGGGCATTTGAAAGGAACTATGAAAAAGCAAATGAAGTTTATAATAAAACTTTTAAATATATACCTAAAAATCAATATAGTTATGTGTATAAACCTATTATGAATATGGCAAAATATCTTGCAGTTGCATCAGGAAAAGGTTATATAGGAATAGGTAAATTAGAATATATAAAGAGCAATATACATAATTTATCAAGTGAAATTAAATTAGAATTATATAAAAATTATTATGAGTGCTACAGTATAGATAAAAATTACTCAATGGTTGTAAAGTACATATTAAAGGCAATTAAACTTGCTGAAAAATTAGGAGATAGGTATTCTTTAGCACAATTAACAGGAGAGTTAGGAAGTAATTACTGTGAGATTAATGATTATAGAAGTGGAGAAAAATCAATAGTAGAGGCATTTGAAATGCTTGATAAGAGTAATGATAAAAATGTTTATTTAAAACATTATATTTTAATGAAATTAGTTAAGTTATATGAAGATACAGAGCAGCATGAAAAGGCGTTAAAAACAGTTTGTTATATGGATTATTTGCAAAAAGAAAATAAGGCCAATGCTACAGATGATTTTATAAATATGCGAAAAATAATTGAAGCTAATGTTAATATAAAAAAAGAACATTTTGATTTAGCTGAAAAATTATTAAGTGATGTAAAATTAAAAAATAAAAATATTATTACAGAAATATATACTAATTATTACTATATATTAAGTTTGGGTGATTTAAATTTAGCAAAATGCAATTATGAAAAAGCTATAGAATACTATAAAGAATGTTTAAAACTTTCACATGAATTTGACAGGAGAAAAATTAAAGTATATGAAAAGCTTATCAGTACTTACCATAAAATAGGTGATGATAAGTCAAGAGCAAATTATCAAAAATTGTTAATAGAAGCATACAAAGAAGATGAATTTAAGAGAAATGAAGATAATAGAAGATATATAGTGGATAATTTGCAAAAAGAAGATGAATTAATCAAAAGTAATGATAGAAAAATAATTTTCTATAAAAGTTTGATGATTTGTATTATTACTGTATCTTTTGTGATAAGTTTTTTAATAAAAAAATTAAAAAGTTTAAAAAAACAAACTATTATAGATGGACTTACTAGAATTTATAACAGAAGATGTTTTGATTATCAGTATTACAAAGCAATAGCTAGAAATGAAAATATATCAGTTATAATGATAGATATAGATGACTTTAAAAAAGTAAATGATATGTATGGACATGATACAGGAGATTTAGTATTAAAAAATACTGCAAAAATTATTGATAATTTATTAGATAATGGAGAACTTTTATTTAGATATGGTGGAGAAGAATTTTGTATTTTAGTGAAAAATAAACATATAGAATATGTTATAGATTTAGCAGAAAATATACGAAGTCTTATGGAGATGGTTAGATTAAAAGATAATCTAAAAATTACACTGAGTTTAGGAATAGGTGTTAAAAGTAAAAATAAGGATGTACTTAAACTAGCAGATGAAAATTTATATTTAGCTAAGAATAATGGTAAAAATAGAGTAGTATATTAAATTTAATATTATAATAAATTTAAAGAGAGAAGAAGTATTTTTCTTCTCTCTTTAATAATTTTAAATTTTATAAATTACAGTGTAAAATAGAAAAATAGATACATTGGATAAACACTTGTATGAATAGTGTTTGGTGGAAAGAATATTAAAATTCCAATGTATCTATCTATAAAGATATGAAATATTATATAGGCATATTAAGTTTGCCTATATTTAATAGTATACTTTTAAAATAGAAAATATGACTAATTAGGAGTATTACTTTTAATTAATTTTAGTTTTAAATAGATATGTATTTAAAACTATGAAATGGTTATAAGATAAAAAATTAAAGTTATTAGATATCATAGGAAAAAAATTAATTTAAAGAAAAGTATTGACATTAACGTAACGTCAAGGTTTAATATTTAAGTATAGTAAATTTAAATAAATAATAAAATATATCCATAAATTAGGTTTAAAATGAGGTGAATTTTGTTAGTATGAAAGAAGAAGTGAAGGATACTTTAACTGTTGGTGAGTTTGCCAAGAAATCTGGAATAACAATGAGAACTTTAAGGTATTATGATAAAATTGGACTTTTAAAGCCATCATCATATAATGAAGCAGGGTATAGACTTTATACAAAAGAAGACTTTCCTAAACTTCAACAAATATTAACATTAAAATTTATTGGATTATCTTTAGACGAAATAAAAGATATTCTTAAAGAAGATTTAAATGATAATGATTTTAAAAGATCATTACAAATACAAAAAAAGATAATTAAAGAAAAAATAGATCATGAATTTAATGTAATTCATGCTATAGATGAAACTTTAAATATGATAGAAGAAGATAAAAATTTAAATTGGAATAAGTTTATTAACATAATAAGTCTTATAAATAAAGATAATAAATGGATAGAACAATATAAAAATGCATCAAATTTGAAGGCTAGAATAAATATACATGATAAATTTAGTCATAATAAAAAAGGCTGGATGGAATGGTTCTTTGAAGAATTACCATTAGATAAACCATGTAAGATTTTAGAGTTAGGCTGTGGCGATGCAAGTTTATGGGAAAAAAATTACGACAAAATACCTGATAATTGGGAAATTTATTTAACTGACTTTTCAGAGGGAATGATTTTAGATGCACAATTAAATTTAGATGAAAAAGTGAAAAGATTTAAATTTAAAAATATGAATGCTGAAGATATTTCTTTTAATGATGAAACTTTTGATATAGTTATAGCTAACCATATGTTATATCATGTAAAAGACATAGAAAAGGCTTTATTGGAAATCAAAAGAGTATTAAAAAAAGATGGTTATATGTATGCGTCAACTGTGGGAAAAAAGCATATGATGGAGATGAGAGAGTTTTTAAGAGAGATAGATAAAAGCATTTTAGAGGCAGAAAGTTTTAATTTAACTGATAAGTTCAGACTTGAAAATGGATTTGAAATTTTGTCAAAATTTTTTAGAGAAGTAGAAAGTAAAAGGTATATAGATAATCTTAAGATAACAGAAGAAAAAGCATTAATAGATTATATAGTTTCTATGGAAATTGATATAGTAAAAAAACTTAATGATACTAAATTAGAAACTTTAAAGAAAATATTAAAGGAAGAAAAAGAGCATAATAAATATATTTATATATCAAAAGATACAGGATATTTTAGAGGCAAAAAATAATTAAAATACTTAAAAAGTATTAAAATTTTGAAAAATAGATAAAAATAATAATAAAAAGGAGAGATTTCAAAATGAGAAAAATACCTTTTTCACCACCAGATATAGAAGAAAATGAAATAGAAAAAGTAGTTGAGGTCTTAAGATCAGGTTGGATTACTTCAGGACCAAAAGTTGCTAAATTTGAAGAGGAAATGAGTAAGTACTGTAATGCCAATCATGGTGTAGCAGTAAGCAGTGCAACTTCAGGTATGGAGCTTATACTAAAAGTTTTTGATATAAAAGAAGGCGATGAAGTTATAACAACTCCTTATACTTATACAGCAAGTGCAAGTGTAGTTTTACATAGAAATGCAAAATTAGTATTTGTAGATGTAGAAAAAGATACATTCCTAATGGACTTAAACAAATTAGAAAATGCAATTACAGATAAAACAAAGGCTATAATAACTGTAGATTTTGCAGGTGTACCATTAGATTATGATAAAGTAAGAAGTATACTTAAAAAATTAAATAGAGAAGACATAATATTAATAGGTGACTCAGCTCACTCATTTGGAGCATCATATAAAGGAAATAAAGTTGGAGCTCAATATGATTTCCATGTATTTTCATTCCATGCAGTTAAAAATTTAACTACAGCAGAAGGTGGAGGAATAACATTTAATGATAATAACTTCCACGGAAAAGAAGATTTATATCGTGAATTAAAATACACATCATTACACGGACAATCTAAAGATGCATTATCAAAAATGAAAGCAGGAGCATGGAAATATGATATATTAACAGATGGATTTAAATGTAATATGTCTGATTTACATGCTGCAATAGGACTTGGACAACTTGAAAGATATGAAAATATGCTTGAAAAGAGAAGAGCAATATTTAGTACTTATAGTAGTGCATTAAAAGATAAAGAATGGGCTATTATACCATTTTCAAAAAATGAAGAAATGGAAACATCATATCACTTATATCCATTAAGAATAAAGGGCTTTGAAGAAGTAGATAGAGACAAAGTTATTGAAGCATTAGCTAAAAAAGATATAGCTACAAATGTTCACTTTACACCACTTCCTATGTTTACATTATATAAAAACTTAGGATATAAAATAGAAGATTATGAAAATGCATATAATCAATATAAGAATGAAATATCTCTTCCAGTGTATTCTACATTATCTTTAGATGATGCAGAATATCTAGTAAATGAGTTAATAGCTATAGTAGAAAAAATAATAAGTGAAAAATAAAGGAGATAAGAAAATGAAAGTAGGATTTTATACTTCAAAAAGAGAATATGAAGAAAAAATGGCTGAATTTAATGAAGCAATACTTGGTTCAATAAAAAATGGAGTTCAAACTTTAGGTGAAGAAGTAAAAGCTTTTGAAAAAGAAATACAAGATTTTGCAAATGTAAACCATGCTATTGGTGTTGCATCAGGAACAGACGCATTAGTTATGGCATCTGATATATTAGGATACAAAGATGGAAAGGAAATAATAACTTCTCCATTTACATTCTTAGCATCAACTTCATGTCTTGCAAAGCATAAAGGAAAACCAGTGTTTGTAGATATAGATGAAGATACTTTCAATATAGATACTACAAAAATTGAAGAAAGAATAACAAAAGATACAGTAGGAATACTTCCAATACATCTTTTCTGCCAAATGGCTAACATGGATGATGTAATGGATATAGCTAAAAGACACAATTTATCTGTTCTTGAAGATGCTGCAGAAGGTTTTGGAATGCAATGGAAAGGAAAAGGAGATACTTATAGACACGCTGGAACTATAGGTGATATGGGTATGTATTCATTTTTCCCAACTAAAACACTAGGAGCTTATGGCGATGGTGGTATGATAGTTACAAATAGTGATGAATTAGCAGAAACTACTAAAATGTTAAGAGTTCATGGAGCTAAGAAAAAATATCACTATGAATATATAGGATATAACTCAAGACTTGATAACATTCAAGCTGCAGTATTAAGAGTAAAATTAAAATATATAAATGAATCAATAGAAAAGAGAAATATGATTCATGATGCATATGTTGAAAGATTAAAAGATATTCCAGAAATAACATTACCAAAAATAAAAGGTGATCAAATACCAGTTTACTATGTATTTAATATAACTTGTGAAAAAAGAGATGAGTTAAATGAATATCTAAAAGAAAATGGTGTAGGAACTAGTATATACTATCCAATTCCATTACACATGCAAAACTGCTTTAGTTATTTAGGATATAAAAAAGGAGATTTCCCTGTAGCTGAAAGAGTATCAGAAAGAATACTAGCACTTCCAATATATCCAGAATTAACAATGGATGAAGTAGATTATGTTTGTGAAAAAATAAGAGAATTCTACAGAAAATAATTATATATAAATAGAAATAGCTGCTATAAACTTAGTTAGTAAAAGTTAAGTTTATGGTGGCTTTTTTTATTTCCAAAACTAAACGGCTATAAGTGAACTGAATTCAGAGCTATGTAATTAAATTCTAGTCTATTTTTCATAACTCTTCTTCAGCAATTCACATTAATAAAATGCCATTATTGATGTGAATTATTTCCTTGATTTATGAAAAATATACATTGAATTTTGAATTACATATTTCTAAATTTAGTTCACACGACGTCCTGTCTAGGCAGTCGCTGAACCCGTCCTTGGGTTCAGGTCTTGAAA
>NZ_CCAT010000041.1 GCF_000612845.1 Clostridium ihumii AP5 | reverse complement strand
GGCTTAGAAAAATAAGACGAACTAAAAAATAATAATTAAAAGGCAATAGAGCAGTACCATAATGGTTCTTTTTTATTGCCTATTTTTATATAGAAGGAAGTAGCTTAATATAACCACTTCCTTCTATATTTGATTTTTAAATATTAAAATTCTCCAAATGAAATTCCAACAATTTGATCACTAAACAAAGTTAAGTATTTTATATGAGATATACACTCAGGATTAGAATAAGGTCTTATGGTAACATCTTTTAATAATATTGAACTGGTATCATTTATTAAGGATAAATTCTCATTCTTTTCTTTAAGTCTAATAATTTCATCATTACGAATTTCAAATATTTTTGGAATTAATTCATTTATGAGAATTTCGCTTGGAGTATCTTTAGTATTGCTCAATTTTAATGGTATACCTTCCATTATTCCAAAATTAGTAAGGATAACAATAGTGGTATTTTCACCAACGGATATGTTTTTTAATTCACCAGATTTTAAAAAATCTATTGATTTACAAAAGCAATCAAAAGTAAGACACTTTAAATCAATTCTATCTTCTATTAAATTTGGATTAGACATCTTAAATCACCTCCTTCAAAAAATATTGTATCATGTAAAAATAAGTAAAGAAAGGATTGCGATGTAAATGAAATTAATGGATTTAAAAAGAAATAGTGAAATTAAGAAAGTTAACTATAATATAAGACTTAATTATAGTACAAGTGTAAAGACAGAGAAAGAAATTACAGAAACTGTTAATGAATTTAAAAATAAATTAAGCAACGAATTTAAACAAAGGTAGGTGTAATATGGAGGAATTATTAAAAGTAGCAGGAACACAAGGAATATGGTGTCTTGCATGTATATTACTTACAATATATGTGCTTAAAACTACAAAAGAAAGAGAAGATAAATTAAATGCAACTATAGATAATAACCAAAAAATAATAATGGATTTAACTAAGAATATAGAAGTTGTAACAGAAATAAAACAAGATGTTGAAGACATAAAAGAAAAATTGAAATAAGGTGGGGTTATAAATGGATAGTTTTTTAACATGGGAATATATTGCTACATTCGTAGGTATGGTTTTTGCTACATCAATGGTAGTTGAATTTATAAAAGAAATTAAAGGTATTAAGAATATACAAACCAAATATTTGACAGTTATAGTGGCATTTATATTAATTATGATAGTTAATATAGCATTGAAAACTTTTAAATTAATCAATTTACCATTAATGTTATTGAACTCAATATTAATAGGATTTACAAGTACAGGACAATATGATTTCCATTACAGAAAAGTTAAAGTAATTGAAGACAATAAGGAGAGTGATATTGATGCAAAGTAGAAGTGCAAGCAATTTAAAAGGAATAGATATTTCAAATTGGCAAGGAGATATAGATTATAATCAAGTTAAGGCAAGTGGAATAAAAGTAGTATACATGAAAGCATCCGAAGGAAGTAATTACAAGGATGCTTTTTTAGAGCAAAATTATAGTAGAGCAAAAGAACAAGGATTAAAAGTTGGATTCTATCACTTTTTTAGAGGAGATGCTATAGGTGAGGCTCGATGGTTTGTAGAATGCATTAAAAATAAAGTTTCAGATTGTTTATTAGCATTAGATATAGAAGTAAATTGTGGTATGGATAAAAGTACACTAACTAGTGCATGTATAACATTTTTAGAAGAAGTAAAAAGATTAACAGGAAAAAATGTTGTTGTATATACTTATACATCTTTTGCTAGGGAAAATTTAGATTCAAGGCTTTCAAAATATCCAGTATGGATAGCTGATTATGATGTTAATCCACCTAGTTACAATGGTATATGGTCCAATTGGGTAGGATTTCAATATACAGATAAGGGATATGTTCCAGGTGTAAATGGGAATTGTGATGTTAATGAATTTAATAGTGGAATATTTAATGGAGTTGTAACTATTAATAAAAATGAGGGAATTGTTACAGCTGATGTATTAAATGTTCGAAATAAGCCTAACGGAAATATAATAGGAACATTATTTAATGGAGCAGTTATAAGGATAGATAAAAAAGTAGATACTTGGTATTCAATATTTTATGGAGACCATGGAGGATATGTATCGGCAGATTTTATAAAAACAGAGTTTGCTAAAGAGAATATAAAAAAAGAGGTGTATGATATGAAAACAATAGTACTTTATTTTGGTGACATGGATGCAAATGCTGCGATATATGTGGCACAGAAAAATCAATGTCCTATGATGAAGAAAAGTGACTTCGATGTTAGTGGATTGAAAGCTGAAAAGATTATTCAAATAGGTGGAAAAGCTGGTAGTACTAGATATGATAGCTTAAAAGATGCAGGCAAATTAGTTTAGTTTTAAGGTAGTTCTTTTAAGAACTACCTTTTATTTTTTTATAAAAATTCTATTTATAAACTATAGGAAATATTAGAAAAGTAAATTTAATATGAATAAAATATGTATAAAATTAATGATTTTTGTAAAAAACTGTACATAAAGGAAATTTTATTATATTATATAATTAAAAAGATTGAAAATTTATACAACTGTTTATGTAAATGTTTGTATATTTATGTGAATTATATAATATATTAGGATGGAGAAGAAAAATGAACTTTGAAAATAGAACATACCCAAGATAAACCGCTTACATTTTCATGTGTAAATGATTATGGACAATTGTTTATAGCAAATTGTATTGAATTAGAAGAATATGAGCAATGGTTATTTGTTCCAATTAGTGAAGCAAGATTAATTCGAGCATTAAGAGGTAACATACGTGCATACGATATATATAAAAATCCAGAGGGAGAGTTCTTATGGAAGGTAACTATTTCTGCATTTACATATAAAAATGGAAGTGCAACAATAATAAATTCTAAGAATATTTCAGATGATGATTTACCAGAAGAAGATATTGTATATTCTATATATGAAAGTAAAGAGTTGAATTTTAAAAAAGAAGAAAGTAATAAAATGATTGAAGAATCTGTTTTAGAGAGAAGGGAAATCTTAGATATATCATTAGAACCAAACAATACACATGAGCATGAAATGGATATAGATGTTTTGGGGAAATTTTTAGAAAAAACTCAGAATATAGTTAATTTAATTGCATATAAGAAAGGAATAAGTCGTAATATACCTCAGAAAATTAAAGAGAATAATAAGTTGAAATGCGTAAATCTTTATGCTGCATCATTTGGAATTAGAATGAAATCAGATAAAATAGCAAACATATTAAATGAATCAGATTTACAGAATTCGTTGAATGTTTTTATGGATATTTTAGAAAATAATTATAATGTTGAAACTCTTATGGATATATTTAAAAATTTAAATCCATTGGTAAGTGTGCAATATAAAGAATTTTTAAGATTTTTAAAGAAGGAAAATCTAGGTATAAAAACATATTTTGCATCACCTAATAAAAAATATAGACACATATCTATTAATAAAGATGAAATATCTAAAAATCTTGAAATGATAGAAAATGAAGTAAGTGAATTGGAAAAAGAAATTGAATTTATTGTAAATGTTGTAGCAATAAATGTATCACAAAATAAATTTGAATTTGAAACAAATGATGGAATAATTAAAGGTATAATATATGAAGGCATTAATATAGAAGAGTATAGATTACCTAAAAGGGCACAGGCTAAAATAAAAGTTATCAGTGCTTTAAATAATATAACAATGGAAGAAAGTATAAAATATATATTATTGAATTTAGTATATTTAGATGATATGTAATAATTAAAAAAAACAATTATGTTTAGGTAGTTTTTGATAGCTACCTTTTATCTTTTATATATTCTAATTTAATTGTTTTAAATTAGAATATATAAATTATCAAACAAAATAGTTATAAGAATTTAAGGAGGATTAAATGGGAAAATACAAATATAAAGATAACATTTTAAAAATATATATCAACAATAAATGGCAAAAAATAGACTTACAGGAATATGATTTTATAGATGAAATAGGAAATGGAGCTAATGGAATTGTTTTAAAGGCGCAGCATAAAATTACCCAAAGAATAGATGCTATAAAAATATGGATGCCTAATAAAAAATCAAAAGATGGAAAAGTATCAGAAAAGCAATATTTAAATGAAATAAGAAAAATATCAAAGTTGAATCATAGCAATATTGTGACTATTTACAATGCTCATGTTACGGAAGATGGTATATATATGTCTATGATGGAATATATTAAAGGCAAATCTTTAAATGAATGGTTAAAAGGTTATAATGGTATTGATAAAAAAATTAGAGTATGTAAAAAAATTTTACAAACTGTATTAGATTATCAAAGTAGTGGAATTATTCATGGAGATCTTCATGGCGAAAATATTATTATTAGTAAAGATGAAAATATACATATAATTGATTTTGGTACAAGTCTATATGGACATAGAAATCAATCAAAAGAGAGGGAAAATTATTTTTGTATTGATTTAGTAAAAAAAATTCTAGGAGAATATTATAATGAAAAATGTTTTGCAATAAAGAATTATAAATTAAATAATAAAATAATTTATGACAATGATTCGAGATTATGTGAGCCTATATTAGTTACAAAAACATTAATTCATTATATTGAAATTGTAAATATTAGAATTTTATCGAAAAATCTTAATGACAAAGAAACATTAATTGAATATTGTTATAATATAGCACATGGAATATATTTTAATTTAAATGGAGTACTTAAAGATGTATTAAGTTGGAATGATGTAAAAATAAAAGATAACTTTTTAAATTGTCTGTATGCAAATATTGATAATACTATGTTTGGGGAATGTAATTCATGTAGATCTGAAGATATAAGTTTCACAACACTGTATATATATTATGAGATTTTTAAAGAAATTAAAGAAGATATTAATTATGAAGAAGCAAAAGAGAGTTTTTTAAAACTTTATCGTCAATGTGTAAGTGAGGATGAGTATATAAAGAATATAAGTAAATTAAAAAATTCAAAAGCAAATTCATATATTGATTATCACAATGAACTAATAGATACTAGGGGAAATTCAATTGAAATTTACGAACTTCATATGCATAACAGAATGATTTTGAGTGATATTATAATGTATTACAATGGTTTTATGATATATGAGGTTTGGAAAAGATTAAATATAATTTGGTTGGATGAAAAATTACATAACAATATTTTGAGAATATCATTTATTTGTGTTCAAAATGGTTTTGTAGATTAGATGAAAAATATATAATTTTAAACTTAATTCGCACTAGCTTTATATTGTTGTAAATTTGAAAACACATAAATAAACAAAAATTAAGAGAAATGAATAAATAAAGAGCCAGTAATCTAATTATACTGGCTTTTTATTCTTAATAATTAGTGACATCTATCACATGGATCGCTTTTTCCACTCTCTTCAATAGTTCCTTCTAAAATAGTTTTACTCCTGGATAATGTTGGACAACTTCTTGTAGTATGATAACTCTTACCTTTAGGTGTCCAATATACTATACCGGAACTACTACTTGCATCTTCTGTATTACTTGGAGCAGGTGTTGGTTCTGGTTGTGGAGTTGGAACTGGCACAGGTGCAGGAGTGACAACATTTGATGAATTTCCTCCATTACCAGTACTATTTTTATCTAAATTCTGTTTATTATATTCATCAGGATTGATATTGTCAAATTCATCATTGACTACGTTACCGTTTAGAGTATAAGTATAGCTATAATGACTTGGAATTTGAGTAGTTGTATCTGGATAAGTAATTATTGCAACAAAATCTGTACAACCACCAGCTTTTCTTATAGCATCTTCCATATAAGCTTGATCTCCATGTCTATTAAGAGTGCTATTTTGAGGAGTTATATTATAAGCATTAGAAACTCCACCAAGTGAATCAGCAATTACATGTCCTTTATCTAGAGATTTACTTTCAACCCCAGGAACTTTCGCTTCATCGTTATAATATCGCCCCTTGGAATTGACTGGTTCTTTTGAATCATCTTGTAGAATAATCTTTTTAGCAGTTACTTTCACCAATTGACCATATTCATTGGTAAAAGCATAGTACTCTCTATTACCAAAACCTATATTTACAACAACGTTAGGCTCTCTATGACCTGATAAATCTCCACCATCTACTTTTATTAACTTGTATCCTTCAAATTTATTTTCAGTAGGTGTATCAGCTTTTTTACGTTCTTCTTTTTTCTCCTGTTTCTTTTCTTGTTTTACTTCATCTTTCTTGTTACTTTCTGATACGACTTTTTGCTTACTTGTAGTAGCTACCTCATTTTTGCTACTTGTATCAGATGGCATTATAATCATTGTAATTATTAATGAAGCTAAAACAATACCAATTAAACTAGAATAATATTTCTTTGGCTTAACCTTAAATTTTTTATTAAATAGAATTACAGATACAGGAGCAATTACGAAACCTGCAATCAATAAAAAATCTAAATCTAATCCAACTGCTATAAATCCTATACTAAAAAATATAGCAATTGTACCTAATACAGTACTAAGTGTCCATTTAAATTTATCCATTTTTCAAAAAATCCCCCTAATTAAGTTAATCTTTGTATGTTATTCTAATACCTAAATTTTACAATGTGGTATTTAAGATGTCAAACGAATGATTAAGAATAGCAATAATGTTAATACAAGAATATCAGATTAATTTTATAGGTGAGATTGTATTGTGACATAGAAAAACAAGTATCTTATGATAAAGTGAATTTAAAGACTAAAAAACAATAACTATAGATGTAAAAGTTAATAGTAATAGATATGATAGTTTGAAATATGATGATAAATTAATATAGAAAGGTACTAAATAAAAATTTTTTATAGTTTTATAAAAATAGAAGGAATATTACTATTTTTATAGAAATAGTAATATGATGGTTTTACAAAAATGTAATGTCACGTAAATTTTTAACGATTTCTTAAGATTAGGAATTTAATATTTGAAATTGAAATAAAATTAAAGTGAATATTTGTAAAAAGCATATAATAAATAAAATTAGAAATATGGGGTGAATATTTTATGAATAACCAAAATCATATAGATATGCAAAATTTATCGAAAAATTTTAAACCAACTGAATTTATGAGTAATATAAACTCAAAGAATGAAAAGAGTTTTAGAATAGATAATACATTAAGTTGTGTGGCATCATTACGTCATAGAACAGCTGAAGATATGTATTGTTTTGATTTATTTTTTGAAAAAGGCAATGAAGATATTGAATCTAAATTATGTGCAAAATACTGTCTTTCAGATATATTTCAAAGTACAATTCCATTTCAAATTAACTATTTTCCTAGAAAAGATCAAATTAAAGAAAATAGAAAATATGAATTAACAGATGAGCTATTAACTGAAATAAGCAATAAATTTAATTTTAATGGTAATTTGGCAGAAGAATTAGTAGAAAATATAGTTGAAGATTGTGAAGAGATATGTTTAAATCAACCAATAGGAATTAAGACTCAAAATAAATATCAGCATGCAAGTACATTTAGAGAAACAGATGTATACTATATTACAAAAATAAATATTAAGCATCATAAATTACACGAGTAATGTAAAGTAAATATAGAATAAAATAATAAATATTATTTTAAAGGAGAGGTTTTATATGTTAAATAGTAAACAGGTAAATAAATTTGTAGAATCATTAGGATTATCTTATACATGGACGAACCCTGAAAAAGGTTCTAATGCTATAATAGTTGAAAATTCGATAGAGTATAAGCCATTTGCATGTAAACTAAAAGATTTAAGAACTGAGAAAATCTATACTTACAATACTACAGATAAATTTAAAGAATTATGCAAAGAATTGTCAGAAATTAAAAAATGAATTTATAAAAAATCTATATTAAAGTTATTTAAGCATATATATATAGTATATTAAAATGTGGTTTTTATAACCACATTTATTTTTTTGAAGCATAAAGCGTCTAATAAACACAGATTAATTCTAATTTTGTTGAAAATATGTAAGTATATGTAATTTAGTTGTATTATAAGTTTAGATATTAAATTTAAGGGGGAGAAAAATGAAAAGACCTATTTTTTTAATAAGTAGACAAGATGCTATAAACAAGGGTTATAAAGCATGTAGTAAGTTTAAATCTTGATTCTATAAAACATATACTTTATAGAAAATGACATAAAGAGAGGTTAAATATGGATATTATAGAATACATATTATCTAATATAGAAAAAATTTCAATAGTACTAACATTATTTGTTGCTTTTAACACATATCTATTTAATTATGAAGCCAAAGCACATTTTGGCTCTCTAGAAATAGGTGTTACAACGAATAATAAGATATTACCAATAATTAATGGAATTGTATTTTTTGAATATATACTAGGAAGTATGCTTATAGCACATAACATTAATAAAAATAAATATGAAATAGATGGCATTCTAAATAATGAAATCTTTCATTATTGTGCTATAATTACGATAATTGTAATATTGTGTTACATTTGTTTTAAAGAAGAAAATAAATTAAAGTTATTTTTGGAAGAAAAATATGAAGGAAGATTAAATAAAAAGAGTAATAAAATAATTGTTATAAAGGTATTGTTATTACAAGTTATAATTGCTATTGCTTTAGGTTGTTTAAGTGTGAATTCTTTTCAAAACGATATTAATACAACATATGATAAACATGGTGTAGTTTTGAATATATGTATATATTTTAGTATTCATTTTTTTATATTGAAAATATCAAGCATAATGTTTTATAAATCAAACATACTTTATTTGAAACTATATAGATTTACAATAACTGAGCATGATAGTATTGAGGGATATTTAATTGGAGTGTTTAATGATTTCTTTAAAATTAAAGATGTTGATAATAATATAAGATTTATTAATAAAGATGCAATAAAAGAAATTATAGAAATAGATAAATCAAGTGTAGAAAATACAAAAAAAACAAATAAGTCATTGAAGTTAGATTATTCTTCTGAAATTGAAGAAAATACATATTTGGTAAAGGTAAAAAAAAATTAGATAATAAAAAATGTAAATTAATATATAGAATTTATTTAATACATATAAAGGAAACTAAACTATAATATCGAATAATATAAAATTAGAGGTGGTATTGTGGGGGTTAGAAATAATTTAAAAGAAATTCGTATGGCTGAATATCTTATGAATTCAAAAGAATTTTGCAAATTATTAGGTATAAGTCAAAGTACTTATAGTCAAATTGAAAGTAATAAACAACAAGGGAATATAGAAACAATATTAAAAATTTCAAAGGCTCTTAATCGAAAGGTAGAAGATATTTGGTACCTTGAAGATTAAGGGCCTTTTTTTTTACATCTAATTTCATAAACAAAAATAAAAATTATAAATAAAAATATTTTTCATAAACAGGAAACTTTTTACAACAACTGAATAGAATATAGTATAAGACAATGGAGGACATCTAAACCATATGGAGCCATATTAAGATAAAAAGTATGCATGTGGTGTAATTGTACGACAAATAAGTGTGAATTCATTATGGATTAGCATTGTAGTCCATTGGAGTTAAATAGGGAAAATGGAGGTTAAAAGTATATGCATAGAACTGAAAATGAGAAAAAAGAAAGAATGCGAATATCTTTAAGTTTTAGTGAAAAAAGCGAGGAGGAAATAAAACTATATGATAAGTTAAAAAGCTATAGTAATACATCTAGTATAATTAAGGATATTTTATTAGGAAGGTTACCAATAAGTGTATTAGGACTTAGTGAAGATAAGACTAAATTTGAGTGTATTGATTTAAAAGAATTATTTAAAAACTAGGAGGTACAAAAATGTTGGGAAAAGGTGAAATTGTTTTAGTTTATGATGGAGATCTAATTGGTTGGACAATAGGAGAGTTAGAGAAAAAATACAATGGTGACAAATGGAGCATTAGAACTAAAGAAAATAGTTCTTTAGTTAGGCATATAAAAGAAGATTATACAAAATTACAAGATGATGGCTGCGGATATGTAGTAAACGACAGTTTAAACATAAAATTAAGAATAAAAGGAACTAAATTAATATTTGAGTTTCAAAATAGTAATTAGACATAAAGAAAAACACCCTTTATGCATAAGGGTGTAGTTAACCTAAGAAGCTATAGTACACTTCCTTGCGTTGCTACGTTCGTATACTCTAGCGTATGCAACTACATTTAAAAATGTGCTAATTGTAACTATATATTAAATGCTAATTAACAATTTATTTACATTCCTATAAGATTAGTTACTATTTTAGCACCCATTTGTAGGCCTGCAAAAAGTAAAGCTATTCCAAATTCTACTGTCATTTTATAAACACCACCTTATATTTTTTAACTACTAATACTATAACCATTAAATAAAATACTATACATTTTTATTTGGGAGGGAATTTTTAATGAAAATAATTGGATTTTATGAAAATAGAAAAGTTAGAAGAATTAAAAATAAAATAGATTTTGCAGAGGAAGCTGCAAGTAAAATAATTTCAGATAAAGCAATGACAAAAAATACAGTCATGATATTAGGAAGTTTGTTATATATACAAAATAGTTTGGTATTAGCAGATAGTGGAGTTACTACACCTTTGGATAATTTGGGATTTAGAGTACTTGGGATAATACAGGGTATAGGATATTGGGTTTGCTTAATAATGTGCATTAAAGAAATTATAAAATCAGTTTACTCTGGTGGGCAAGCTAAAGATGTAGGTAGTATCATAATAAAGTATTTAGTTGTATTTGGAAGTTTACACTTTGTACCAAGGTTATTTGATGAAATACCTGCTTGTTTAAGTAATTAGGAGGTTACGGCATATGTATGTTAGTGTAATTGCAGTAAGTGGAACAATAGACAAATTAACAGAAGGAGTACAAACAATAGCAAAAGGCTTTGAATATTTATTTCATCCGACTCACATTTTAATAGATTTGTGGAATGGTTTAGTTGAAATATCAACACCAGTATGTTTAACTAGTGCATTAGCTTGTATAATCCTTTATGCAATGGGATATAAAAAATATGGAAAAGGAATAACATTATCATTTATTATATATGTTTTAATACAATCTATAGGGGTGATAACAAAATGAAATCATTATCAATGCCATTAGATAAATATTATCAAATAGTAAAACCTACTTATGTATATTTAAAGGTTGTACCTCACAAAAGTAATAGAAATCAAAACACATCAAATCTAGCAAAAGCTATTTGTGGAATGTTTAAAACAATAAACCAAAGAATAGAAAAAATTGAACATAAATATATCTATCACACTGATTGGAAGTGTTCTTATATGATAGATATAAATAAAACTGATGCAAATGATATATGTTTTTATTTTATAGTACCAAATCATTACAAAAATTTAGCTAAAGAAAAAATTAGAGAAGTTTGGAATAAGAGTTATATAGAAGAAATAGATAACATAGAACCTTTCAAAAAAGATGCAATAAAATATCAACTTAATTACAAATTTGAAGATGCTCTTAGCTTAAAAATTGATAAAAGCAGCAATGAACCACTAAATTCTATTTTGAATGTATTTGATATTATGGAGAACGGAGACAGGGTAAGTATATTATATAATTTTAAATATTATGGACCTTACATGTGGGAGAATAATTATAAAAATTCAATAGAAAAGTGGGAAAATCACAAATCATTAGAGAAACAACGTGGAACTGGATATTTTGTAAAGGCTATAGCAAATGTAGTAGTTGATATATTAGATATGATATTAGGTGTTTTTACGGACTTATTTGGAGGAGCTAAGGCTAATACAAAACAAGATTTGAGTTTAGTTGAATCTTTGGCAGATGTTATAAATGGGAATAGAAAAAATTTATCTAATGCTACATTAAGAAAAGGGAATAAAAATGTTCTTAAAACACAAATTGTGATTATGTCAGATAGTAAAAACGCAAATAGAGCAAATATAAATGCATTAAGTGTGTGCAATGCATATAAAGTTCTTGATGAAGATAATTCACTAGTATATAAGAAGATTAAAGAGCCATTAGAAATAGAAGATAAAGCATTTAAGGGAGTAGATACTAATCTTATTAGTGTTGATGAATGTCAAAACCTTCTACAAGCACCAGGCAGGGAGTTACTAAATCAATTTAAAATAGATCATATTAAAGTTATAGAAAATCCAGTACCAAAAGAGTTATCTACAGGTATTGCATATCTAGGAGAAGTCAAATATAAAGAAAACATATATAAATCATATTTAGAAGATACTTACGATAAAGGAAGTTTACCATTAGTGCAAGTTGGAGCTCAAGGGTCAGGAAAGTCTACGTTTATGGCCAATTATTATAGGTTTGTTAATAAAAGAAAAGAAGGCGGCGTTGTAATAGATTTTATAAAAAATTGTGAAATGAGTGATGAGGTTATAAGTTATTTACCTAAAGAAGATATGATTATTTTAGATTATACTAAAGAAGAGTGTCTTCAAAGTTTTGCATTTAATGAGTTTGAGATTACAGAAAATATGGACACATTCACAAAGCTTAGTTTAGCAAATTTACAAGCACAACAGGTATTAGTATTTATAGATTCAATAAATCAAGAGCAACCATTACAAGCTAGAATGGGGAAATATCTTAGTGCAGCATCTAATGTAGTATTTGCAAGTGGAGAAACATCTTTGAAAGAAGTTATAAAATGTTTAGAAAATCATAAAGTACGATATTCATATATAAATAAATTGAATGAAAGAGAAAAGCAATTATTAGAAGATGAAATAAATGATTTGAGTGAGATAGATGAATACTCTAAACCAAAGGATAATTCTAAACCAGAAGTTATAGGCACAAAAGAAAGTAAGATAGAGGGAATATTAGACAGGGTAAGTGTATTAAGGCGAGATTTTAAATTAAAATATATGTATAATAAAAATAGTATTAATAATATAAATTTTGCAAAAGAACTTGAGACAGGAAAAACTATAATAATAAGAATGCCACAAGATAGTGTAAAAAAACATGCTAAAAATGTTATAGTTACATTTTTATTAAGCAAAATTTGGGTTGCTACTGAAATTCGTGGTAGATGGAATAAAAAACCTAAACCAACTCATATATGTATTGATGAAGTGTTTCAATGTAAAACTGCAATGAGAATGTTAGATACTGATGATATATTACCACAAACAAGAAAATTTGGTTGTAAATTTATGTTTAGTTGTCAGTACACAGAACAAATACAAATATTACTAGATACACTTATAGGAGCAGGAGCTAGTTTCATGTTTCTTTGTGGAACTAGTGAAAAAGATTTTAAACTATTTGAAAATAAATTAGATAATTTTGAATATGAAGATTTGAAGTATATGGAAAACCATAGCAGTATGAATTTAATATATTATTCAGGAGGATATGCAAGCTTTATAAGTAAATTACCACCACCTATAAAAAATAAAACTTCCGACATTCTTCCTACGGTCATAAAAATATGATAAAATAAAATATAATATGGTAAAATATGAAAATGCAATGTAAGCAAGTCATACCAATGGCTAGAGAATATTTAAAGATATAATTGGATATAGAAAAATATACATTTCATGGAATACAGAACTCGGCTTATAGGTTTAGTCGCACCATTGAAAACACTAAGTTTCGTACTTAGTGTTTTTTTATTTGACAGCATTTTGACATTCTAAAAATTAAATTATATTTATTTTAATTAAGATACAAGACACATTTCGCAGTTGAAATAAACATAATTTAATAATAGCTAAAGATAATAAAACAGATTTGAAATTTATAAGTATTATAAATATATTTTTAAAATTAGGTTTTAAAGATACATGAGAACTTGATGAAGGTGAGATAGTTATGAAATTACTAATTTAGGTTTTCATAAAAAGTATTTGAGTAATTATGATGTGAAAAATATTATAAACTGCAAGATAGAAATATCATGTAGTTTTTTATATTTGTACTTTAAAGGAGTTATAAATTTAGTGTTGAAATCTAGATTAGATGAAAATAAATTTATATAAAGGGAGAGGAATATGGATATTTTGAAAATGATGAGATTAATGAATAATTTTCAATGTGAGAACATTTAAATAAAAATTAATTTATTGTTGAGATGTATAATGTATTATATAATAATACTGAAGATATTTCTAATTTAGAGAGAAATTTGATATATTGATAAGTATTAAGGTATAAGAGATTTATTTTGAGGTGATAAGATGAATTTTAATGGTATATTGATAGGTGTAATCTCATTTCTTATAATAGGTATATTTCATCCTATAGTAATTAAGGGAGAGTATTATTTTGGGAAAAAGATATGGCCTATATTTTTAATTAGTGGTATTATATTTATATTTTTATCTTTAAGTAGTAATATAGGAGTACTATCAGCTGTTTTTGGAATCTTAGGGTTTTCTTGCTTTTGGAGCATTAATGAAATAATAGAACAAGAGGAAAGAGTAAAAAAAGGGTGGTTTCCTAAGAATCCAAAGCGTAATTAGTTTAGAATAAGGGAGGAATTATGATGGAAGAAAAAGAGAAGAAATGTCCTATTTGTGGATGTGAACATATAGGTAAAGGAACACAATATTCTTATGGAAAGATGTTTCCACTGGACAAGGTATTTTCAAAAGGATCAGAGGTTATAGCAGAGATTTGCACTGACTGTGGATATATTGTATCTATGAGAGTAAAGGATCCACATGATTTTAAATAGAAAATAAAAGTTAAGAAGATTAATGAGTTTAAAAACTAGGAATTTGTAATAGTTAAGTATATATTTTTAAAAATTTAACTTAATTATTATGAGTTCCTATTTATTTAGAAATAAATGAAATATTACAAATTTGATTTATAGTCCTGTAGTATGAATTTGGAAAAAATGGTACAATGAAATAAAAATTTAGAAATATAAATTAATTTAGGGGGGGATTTGTGTGGAAGAAATTCTTGTTAAAGAGTACAGAGGGGATATTGTGGAATGTATTCACAAAGGATATATTTGTATTGTAGGTGATGATGGAAAGGTTAAGTGTAGTATAGGTGATGATAATTTTGTAACCTATATGAGATCATCTGCAAAGCCTATTCAAGCAATTCCATTAATAAAAAGAAATATAGATGAAAAATATAAATTAAATGATAAGGAATTAACTGTTATGACTGGTTCACATAGAGCGGAACCATTTCATGTAGAAGCATTAGAAGGGATAATGAAAAAAGTAGGTATTGAAGAGAGTGAATTAATATGTTTACCAACATATCCTTTAGGTGTGAAAGCTAAGGAAGATATTTTAAGAAACAATGGTGAAAAAAGAAGAATTTATCATAATTGTTCAGGAAAACATTTAGGACTTTTAACTTTATGTAGAGAATTAAAATGTGATACAAAAACATATTGGGATAAAGATAATGAAGCACAAAAAGAAATTCTTAAGTATATATCTAATCTTTCAGATTATAAAGAAGACAAGGTACTCATAGGAACTGATGGATGTGGTGTACCTGTATTTGGTATGCCAATGAAAAATCTTGCAACAATTTATATGAAAATGGCATGTCCAGATTTAATAAAAGATGAATATACAAGAACTGCAGTAAAAAAAATAACGACACTTATGAATGAAAATTATGAAATGGTATCAGGAACAAATCTAATATGTTCAGTACTTTTACAAGATAAAAATATTATAGCTAAAGGTGGAGCTAAAGGAGTTTACTGTTTTGGTCTAAAAAAAGAGAGATTAGGAATAGCAATAAAAGTTTTAGATGGTTCAGAAGAAGAATGGCCACTTATAGTTTCTGAAGTATTAACGCAAATAGGGTATGAAAATAAAGAAACTATAGAGAGATTAAATAATGTATTTCCAAGTGTAATAGTAAATGATAATAATAAAATTGTAGGACATAGTGAAACAGAATTTACAATTTCAATGGAGAAAAATAAAGATGAATAATAAAGTTACAATTGAGATTTGTTGTGGTTCAGTAGAGGATGCAATTATTGCTGAGAAAGCTGGTGCTGATAGAATTGAATTAAATTCATCCATATCATTAGGTGGAATTACCCCGTCTATAGGAAGTTTAATTGAAACTAAAAGAAATTTAAATATACCAGTTATGGTTATGATAAGACCTAGAGAATCAGGATTTTTCTATGATGAATATGAAATAAAATCTATGGAAGAGGATATTAAACTTGCAATAAAATATGGGGCAGATGGTATTGTTTTTGGAGTATTAAATGAAGATGGAACTATAAATAAAGAAGCTTTAAAAAGATTTGTGGATATTATAGGTGATAAGGAAAAAGTTTTTCATAGGGCTTTTGATATAGTGAAAAATCCAATTGAAAGTTTAGATACATTAATTGAATTAGGGGTAGATAGAATACTTACAAAGGGACAAAAGAATTCAATAGAAGATGGATATAAAACTATAAAAGAAATTATAAAATACTCAAAAGGAAAAATAGAAATTTTAACAGGTGGTGTTAGACCACACAATGTGGAGTGGATGATAAGAGAGTTGAACTTTAGAAATTTACATGTAGCATCATTTATTCAGAAAGAAGATTTATCTATGTCTAGTAATCCTGATGTATATTTTGGTAGCTCAAAAGATAAGTCAGAGTGTTCATATAGTGTTGCAAATTATGAGTATTTAAAAGAAATGTGTACAAAAATTAGAAATTTACAAGAGGAGTAGTTATGAGTAAATTTTATTGTGGTATAGATTTAGGTGGAACTAAAATATGCATAGGTATTTTTAATGAGAACTGTGATATATTAGCTTTAAAAAAAATAAAAACTAATGTTAAAAGTGGAAAAGAAGAAATAATTAAAAATATAAAAAGTAGCATAGTGGAAACATGTTTGGAGGCGAACATAAGTATAGATGATATAAGTAAAATAGGAATAGGTTCGGCTGGAAATATTGATTCTAATAAAGGTATAATTAATTATGTAGTTAATTTACCGGATTTTGTAAATATACCTATTAAAGATATACTGGAAAATGAATTTAAAATAGAAACTGAGCTTTATAATGATGCAAATGTAGCAACCTATGGAGAATATAAACTTGGAGTAGGAAAAGGTTCGAAAAACTTTGTATATATGACTGTAAGCACTGGTATAGGTGGAGGAGTTGTGCTAAATGGAAGGCTTTATGAAGGAGCAAATAGTAATGCATGTGAATTTGGTCATGCAACTATTGATTATAAGGGTGAAAAATGTAGATGTGGTAATTATGGTTGTCTAGATAATTTAGCGTCAGGTACGGCTATTAGAAGAAGAGCTATAAGTGAAATAAAAAAAGGTAGAGAGTCTAGAATCTTGGAAATTGCAAAGAAAAATGTAGATGAAATAAAAGCTGAGGATGTTTTTAAAGGTGCAGAATTAAATGATGAATTATGTAAAGAAATAGTAAGTGATGTAGCATTTTATTTAGGTGTTGGAATATCAAATATAATAATATATTACAATCCAGAAATAATAGCAATAGGTGGTGGAGTATCAAAATCATTAGGATATTTTTATGATGATATGATGAAAATTATAAAAGAAAGAACTTTAAAATCTAGTTTAAGCGTATGCAGTATCAAAGAAGCCAAGCTAAAAGATAATATAGGGGTAATGGGTATAGCTGCATTATTTAAGGATAATATGTAGAAAATGATTAATATAAGAAGCCAATATGAAAGTATTCTCATTTCAATTGAGAAAGAGATATTTAAACTATCGTATAAAAATTGACAATTAACGATGAAGGATAAAACTAAATTTTATAAAATGTCCATAGTAATAGTTATATTTATTATTAAAACTATGGTTAGTAAGAATATTATAATGGGGAATTTATTCTCCAAAATAAACTTTTTATGGATAAATATTATATTAGTTTTATTTGAAATTCAAATAAAACATTGTAGCGGGGATTTCAATCCCCGGTGATATTCACCATCACTTTTCACTCTTACTTCTTACTTAGTTCCAAATATAAATAATAGGAGTAAACTGCAACTTTAGAATTATTATTTGATAAAAAGATTACTTTGAATTTGAGCTTGTTTCCCTATATTTTAGAGCTTACTGAGAATTGAATGTTTTCAGTAAGTTTTTTTGTTGTATATAAATTTAAAGTTTAAAATCCCAAAAATATTGATTTAGTAATTAATAATGTGAAGTAAATTCATAAATATTATTTTCAACTATAAATTTTTAAAAAAATATAGTATAATTATGAACAAAGAAAGAGTGATTTTCACATAATAATATATGTGTAGAAACAATATGTATTATTACATAAAATTGAAAAATATGGTGGTGGAAAGCATGAGTTATAATGCAATAGATTTATTAAACAAGTCAGTGGAGACTTCAAAAAATATTTTGACATTATTTGAAAATGCTAAAAATGATATTAATGATTCACATTCATCTAGTATAATTATGAACATATTTATAAAACATCAAAATAAGAAAATAGATTATTATGAGAGTTTGCAAAAAGAATTGTATAATCGAGATGTTACAGAAATAGATTGTTTTTTATATGATAAAATATCATCATTAATTACACTTTATAATAGTAAATTGAAATTTCAGTGTCCTAAAAATACTAGAGAATTGATACAAAGTATTATAGAAATAAATAAAGATCTTAGAGCATTGTATATAGATGTAAGAGGAAGAATCATAAAGAATGAACAAGGTTGGAAAAGCACTGAGTTTGAGGTTTTAACAGAAATGATAACACTTCAAGAATCATATATAAAAGAATTAGAAAAGTCATATATGAAAAATTATGGATATCATTAAAATAAAATGACTATTACAAAACTAACTTTTAGATTAGTTTTGAATAGTCTTTTATTTTATATTAAATTTTACTTTTTTCCATAAAATCATCAACCATATCAACTAATTGACCAATTTCAGGTTTACTAAGTTGTCCATTAGCACCAACAGAGATACCTTTGTGTTTTAAGTTGTCAGTTATAAGTGATGAGAAAATTATACAAGGTAACTGTCTTAATGTAGGATCTTCTTTAACTTGTCTAATTAAAGTATGACCATCCATTTGAGGCATTTCTATATCTGTAATTAGAATTTGAACATCCTCTATAAAATTTTCACCTTTTTCCTGTGATAAACCTTTTAAATACTCTAATGTTTGTTTTCCATCATCAAAGAAAATTAAATTTTTAAATCCTGCTTTAGTTAATGTGTCTTTTAATAATCTTCTAATTAATGCAGAATCATCAGCTAAGACAATTTTAACATTATCTCTATTTTTATATGCTACATTTACAATTCTATCTTCACTAATGCCAGTGCTTGGATTTATGTCTGTTACTATCTTCTCAAAATCTAATAGTAATATGATTTTATTATTTAAAATTATATTACCAATTACAAGATTATTAGTAGATATTTCATCAGGTTTTTGAATTTGTTCCCATTTTATACGATGAATAGCAACGACATCATCTATTTTAAAAGCAACTTTTATCTTATTAAACTCACAAATTATAGTTTTAAATTTTGAACTTTGTTTTCTAGTGCCATCAAGTATATATCCTAAATCTATTAAAGTTATAATTTCATTTCTACAAAGAATTACACCTTCTATAGATGGATGGCAATTAGGTAACTTAGTTAAATTGTCAATATCTACAACTTCTTTAACTTTTATAACATTGATTGCATAATTTTTGTTGTTAACTATAAATTCTAAAACCTCTACTTCACCTGTACCTGATTCTAATAATATATCAGATTTCATATTAACACCTACTTTTCATTATTTTAAAATATATAGTGAAATAAGCTCGGAATTTAACTAATTTTAAAATATTTATATTTTAATTATAAATTAGCTTAAGTAAGTTAATTTATGAGCATGTCTTCACTTTAAAGATATAATATATTGTTTTATAAGAAAACAAATAAAGAATGATTTGTTTAATAATTTTTAAATTTTTGACTAGAATAGGTTTTGGTTGAATTTTGATAATTTAAATATCACTAAATCTAATCATAATAATATTTTACCATTGCTAATAATTACATTATAATATAATTATTAGTTTAAATGTGTAATTATTTTTAAAATCAATATAAAACTAATATTTTATAATTATAATTTCGATAAAATAATGTTTTTCTTTATAAGTTTAAAATAAAAATAAGTAGGAGATGTGTATGAAGAAAATAAATAGTTTCAAATGTGGTCTTTTAGGAAGTATTATTGGATTTATCATTGGGATTACATTAATTGTAATAATTTTAATAAGTGGAAACTATGATAAAAAAACTATAGAAGTTTTAGGACCAAGAATAATTTATGTTTTTATATTTTCAGTTGTAGCATTAATAGGTGTATTCATATCTAGAAAAAAATCTCAATTTGGTGCATTGCTTATGGTTATGTGTGCTATTGCAGGTATAATGTATACAACTACATTGTATATAATACCATCAATTTTCTTAATGGTAAGTGGATTTACTATGTTTTCAGACTTGAAAAATAATAGATAAATAGTAGTTATATGACTTTATAAAAATAAAATCTTTACTAAAGATTTGAAAATGAATTAATAACATACTATAATTAATCTTGGTGTTTATAAAATTATAGTCCAAAAATTAACACTGTAAAATTATTTAAATATATACGTATATAGAAGGTGAATAAGATGGATGGTTTAGAGAATAAAACTACAAATGTTTTATCTCACAGAAAAAATTTAAGGGTAAAATTAATTGTAGAAGGAGCTATTATAGGTATAATTACAGGGCTAATAATTGTATTAAATAGGATAGCTATAGAAAAATTATCTTCTATTTTTAATAAGGTTTATAGCAGTTCTAAAGGAAATCCTATGTATATAATGTTATTATTTTTAGGACTTATACTGATAGGATATTTAGTTGGATTATTAGTTAAGAAAGAACCAATGATATGTGGAAGTGGAATTCCACAGGTGGAGGGTATCTTAGTTAAAAAGATAGAAATTAATTGGTTAAGAGTTCTTATAAATAAATTTATAGGTGGGGTTCTATGTCTAGGATCAGGTCTGTCTCTAGGAAGAGAAGGTCCATCAGTGCAAATGGGAGCCGCAATAGGACAAGGATTTAGTAGGATTTTTAAAAGAGTAAATGTAGAAGAAAAATACTTAATTACAAGTGGATCAAGTGCAGGTCTTGCAGCAGCATTTAATGCACCACTGTCAGGGGTTATGTTTTCATTAGAAGAAGCTCATAAAAACTTTTCACCACTTGCATTATTATCAGCAATGGCAGCAGCATTAGCAGCAGATTTTACAACTAAACAGTTTTTAGGTGTTGCACCAGCTTTAAATTTTGCAAAGGTAATAGCATTACCATTAAAGTATTATTGGACACTTATAATATTGGGGATTTTTGTTGGTATAAGTGGAGTTATATTTAATTCAGGAATTTTAAAAACTCAAAAATTATACGGGAAATTTAAAAAAATTCCTGTTCAGTATAAAACAATAATACCATTTATAATTACAGGAATAGCTGGACTTGTATCTCCATTACTAATTGGTGGTGGACATAATCTTATAATGAGTTTACCAGAAAAGAATTTTACTATATTAGCTTTAATTACTTTCCTAATAATTAAATTTATTTTAGTATTTTTATGTTTTGGTTCAGGAGTTCCAGGAGGAATATTCTTTCCGTTATTAGTGTTAGGAGCATTAGTTGGAAATATATGTGGTCTTATTTTTTGTGCTGCAATTGGTATGCCAAACATATATATTATAAACTTTATAATACTTGCAATGGCAGGTCATTTTACTGCTATAGTAAAAGCGCCAATTACAGGTATTATACTTATCACAGAAATGACAGGTTCATTTGAACATTTATTACCTCTTGCTATAGTATCCTTAATAGCATATATAACTTCGGATATATTAAATTCAGAACCAATATATGAAAGTCTTTTAGAAAATTTACTTAAGAAAAATGGTAATAATTTTGAAGGGGATAGTAAAACAAAAACATTAATAGAACATTGTGTGCATATTGGAAGTAATATATCAGGTAAGAAAATAAAAGATGCAAACTTACCAAGTGAATGTTTAGTAGTTGCTATTAAAAGAGGAACTAAAGAGATATTACCTAGAGGAAATAGTGTGATTTTAAATGGAGATTATATAGTTGCTTTAGTAGATGAAGATAAAGCATCAGATGCATTAGAAAATTTAAGAAAAATATGTACTTAATAATAAGAAAAACTTATCATTAACAAATTGATGATAAGTTTTTTTTATTATACAAATATTTAAAAATCAATTACAATAAACACACAAAATTTAAATTAAAAAAATATAAGAAGAGGTAATACAATGAAAAAGGTTTTAGCAATAGTTTTAACAGTAGGTATGACATTTAGCTTAGTAGCTTGTGGAAATAATAAAGAAGAAAACAAAATAAATAGCAATGAAAAAAATTTAGATAATAAAGATAAGTCAGCTTACAAGAATATAAGTATAGAAGAAGCTAAAAAAATGATTGAAGAAGGTAAGTTTCAGCTGATTTTAGATGTTAGGGGAGAAGATGAGTTTAAAGAAGGACATATAAAAGATGCTAAAGTAATACCAGATTCAGAATTAGAAAATAGATTAAGTGAGATAGAAGAATATAAAGACAAAAATGTTCTTGTATATTGTAGAAGTGGTAAAAGAAGCACTAAAGCATCAGAAATTTTAGCGAACAATGAATTTAAAAATGTCTATCATATGCATGAAGGTATGATAAAGTGGGATGGAGATATAATAAAATAAACATATATTAAAATAGGATTAACTGCTTATAATCAGCTAATCCTATTTGTTTTATAAGTATTATTCAAATGCAATTTCTAGTATATTATAAATATCTTCTCTATATAATTTTTTAAATGTACCAAGTGGTGCAAGCATTGATGCATTGTCAGCTATGAAGTCTAAGTCTTTATGTGACACATTAATAGCCTTTAATGTAGTAGGTGCACCTAATTCGCTATAATAATTTTTTAGGGCATCAATAGATTTAAGTGCAATTTCTTCAGTACTACCTTCAGTTATAGAAAAAATATTTCTCCCCATTTTAGCAAACTTATCTATATCTTCTTTATAAACATATTTCATCCAAGCAGGCATAATTATTGCAAGACCAGTACCATGAGAAACATCATTAAGAACGCTTAACGAATGTTCTATATTATGTGAAGCCCAATCACCTTTTCTTCCAAGTCCATTTAATCCATTTAATGCAAGAGTTGCTGCAAATGCAAGTTCACATCTAGATTCGTAGTTAGTTGGATTTTGAAGTAAAATTTTAGAATGATGTATAACTGTTCTAATAATGCCTTCTGAAAGTTCATCTGACATATCTGTATTTTTAGTTCCACCAAAATAAGCTTCAAATACATGAGTTATTGTATCAATAGCTCCATTAATAGTTTGATTCACTGGAAGTGAACTTTGAATTGTAGGATCTAATATAGATACTTTAGGATAAAGTAGTGGTGATCCAAAAGACCATTTTTTATTTTCCTTTTCATTAGTTATTACTCCGCCACAATTCATTTCAGAACCAGTAGCAGATAGAGTAAGAACAGTAAATAGTGGTAAGGCAGATGTTAGCTTAATATTATTTTCAAACAAATCCCAAACATCTCCATCATAACAAGAACCAGCAGAAATTGCTTTTCCAGAATCTATAACACTACCTCCACCTACAGCAATTATAGCATCTAGTGAATGTTCTTTTACTAGATTGATGCCTTCTTTTACTTTACTAAGTAGAGGATTGGGTTTTACACCAGATAATTCAACAAATTCAATATGGTTTTTCTTTAATGAACTAGTAACATCATCATAAACACCATTATTAAATATAGAACCTTTTCCGTATAATAACAAAACTTTTTTTAAATTATACTCTTTTACATAGTTACCTATGGAAGAAATAGTATTTTTACCAAAAACTAAATTAGTTGGATTTTTAAAACTAAAATTTAACATTGAATACCTCCTGGGGCATATATAAGAAAATAATGGACCAAGTTAATGAAAGAATAATATTAATATTATGATTATTAATGCGCTATTTTAATGAAGTCCTTCACAATATTAATCATTAAATTGCTTCATTAATTTTTGAATATGCCTAAACAATATTGATAATATATATATAATTATACATATGAATTATTAAAAAATATATAATATTAATACTATTAATTAAATATATATCAAATTATAAAAAACAAGTGAAATTACTGTTATCAGCAGTTTCACTTATTACATCTATAGGGTTCAGAGTAATAGCGTTATCAAAGGATACTAGTAAAATTACATGTTATTCCTATTTTATATTACATTTTCATTTATAGCTTTAATAACTCCATAATTTTCATTTGTATCAGCTAGATAATTACTTACTCTTTTTACTGCATCTACAGCATTTCCCATGGCATAGCTATATTTAGAGCACTTAAGCATTTCAAGATCGTTATAGTAATCACCAAAAGACATTGTTTCATCAAAAGATATATTTAATTTGTTTTGAAGAAATTTAATTGCAACACCCTTATTAGCATCTTTATTCATAATATCAAGCCAAATATCTCCTGAAGTGACAACTTTAAATTGTTCACCATAGATTTTGTTAAAGATATTGTAAGAATTATTATTTGCACCATCAAAATCACATAAAGTAAATTTTAGAATTTCATCATCAATTAAAGAAAAATCAGAGACAACTTCAACTTTTTCAAAGTATTTTTTTACTTCATCATGAACAAATTTTTCATTAGTTTCTAAATAAGCAGCTTTTTTACCACAAAGTAAAACATAACAGTTATCCAAAGATCTACCAAGACAGCATAGCTCATTAAGAATATCATTAGCAATACAATTAGAATATAACTCTTTACCATTTTGCATAATGTATGTACCATTTTCCGCCGCAAATATAATGTCATATTTAACTTTATCAAATGTTTTTAGTAAATTTTGATATTGTCTTCCAGAAGCAGCTACAAATGTTATGTTTTTATCCTTTAATTTAATTAGAGTTTCATAGAAATCTTCATGTAATATTCCATTTGAATCCAATAAAGTACCATCCATATCACTAGCAATTAATTTTACCATCTCAATCACCTTTTCCTAAGTATTTATAATAATTATCTTATGTTAAATTTTCATTAGTAAATAGATTATAATACAAACTAAAACAAAAATAAAAAGATTCAAAAAAGAGAAAAATCAGAAAATGTATAATTTTCAGCTAAATACAAATGATAAATATTGAAAAATTTATTATTAAAGGAGTAGTTAAAATGTCACATAAAAATAATAAAAATAGTAAAGACAATAAAAAGGCAGGTCAAAAAACTAAAAAGGAATTAGAAAAAATGAAAATGGAAACTTCTAATGAAATAGGGGTTTCAAATGAATCTAAAAAATTAGGTAAAAGTGCTAAATAAAATTTAATAAAGTATAAAAAATATGAACTAATTTGTATTAGTTCATATTTTTTTATAGAAACTTAATTAATTACTAGGTATAACTGCTTTACCATATCTTTCTCTAATAAAATTTTTAGTTTTATCACTTTTTAAAAAATCAACAAGTTCTTTGAGTGTTTCATTATCTTTATTATCTTCACGAGTAGCGATTATATTTACATGTTTTTCTATATCAGATATTTCTTCAAGAAATAAAACATTATTTGTATCTAGCTTTGACTCTAAAGCATAATTTCCATTTATTATGGCCAAGGATACTTCATCTAATAATCTAGGCAATTGTGCAGCTTCAACAGTTTTGATTTTAAGGTTTTTGGGATTTTTTTCTATATCTTTTTCTGTTTGAATATCAGAATTTGAATTTTTTAAAGTTATTAAGTTATTTTTTTCTAACAATTTTAAAGCTCTAGTTCCGTTTGAATTATCATTGGGAATTGCAATAATATCACCACTTTTTAATTCATCAATTTTTTTTATCTTATTTGAATATGCAGCTAAAGGCTCAGCATGAATACCACCAACAGAAACTATACTTGCATTATTCTTCTTATTAAAATCTTCCATGTAAGGAACATGTTGAAAATAATTTGCATCTAATTCACCAGAAGCTAAAGATTTATTTGGTATTACATAATCAGTAAATATCTTTACTTGTATATCAATACCTTTAGATTTTAAGTTTTCCTTAGCAAAATTTAAAATTTCTCCATGAGGAGTTGGAGATGCTCCAATAATTAATGTCTTAGCATCAGATTTTTCTTTTGAATTATCTGATGTAGATGCACAACCTAGTAGTAGAATTGAAATCATAGCTATAGAAATAAATTTAAAATAAGATTTTTTCATAAATGTTACCTCCGCAATTTATAATATTTTTTTATTCGATTTTTTTGCAATATGATTACCAGTGATTTGAATTAATTGCACTAGCAATATTAAAATCACAATAGTTGCTAATATAATTTTATTGTTATAGCGCATATATCCTTCACGAATAGCATAGTCTCCAATACCTTCACCACCTACAGCACCAGCCATGGCAGAATAACCAATAATATTTATTATGGTAAGTGTTATATTTGATATAAGAGAAGGAAAAGCTTCTGGTATAAGAACTTTAAATATAATTTGAGATTTAGTAGCACCACAAGCTAAAGAAGCTTCAATTATGCCAAAGGGGATTTCTCTTAATGAAGATTCAATAATTCTAGCAACAAAAGGTGCGCTAGCTATAGATAAAGGAACAATTGATGCTGTAGTACCTATAGTTGTGCCAATTATAAATTTAGAAATAGGGAACAATGCAACTATTAAAATAATAAAAGGTATAGACCTAAGTATATTTACAATAGTACTTAAAAAAGAATATAGCTTACTATTTTCACTAATGTGTCCTTTAGAAGTAATAGTAAGTATTATTCCTATTGGTACACCAATAATTAATGAGATAATAGTAGAAAATGAAACCATATAAATAGTTTGCAATAATGGCTTAATTGTAGAATTTAATATATTAAATAGTTCAGTCAAAATTAATCACCTCTACTTCAACTTGCATAGATTTTAAAAACTTAGTAATAGAATTAATAGTATCTAAATCATTATTAAGTGTTATTATAAGACTTCCAACTTGAGTTTCTTGAATTACATCTATACAACCACAGATAATATTGAACTCTACTTCGAATTTTTTTGAAAGCTCATGAATAACAGGAGAAGTTGCGCTAATTCCTTTAAAAGTTAACTTAAGCATTATGTTTGGATAAAATTTATCTTTAAGACTATTAGGAATACTTAAATTCTTATCAAAAAAAGAATTAGAAATTTCAGTTTTAGGATTTGAAAATACATCTAAAACTAATCCTTCTTCAACTATTTTGCCATCTTGCATAACAGCAACTTTATTACAAATCTTTTTAATTACATCCATTTCATGGGTAATTAAAACTATAGTTATATTAAATTTCTTATTTATTAATTTAAGTAAATTTAATATGGAATCTGTAGTACTTGGATCTAACGCTGATGTTGCCTCATCACACAAAATTATTTTAGGATTAGTACTAAGACATCTAGCTATACCTACTCTTTGCTTTTGACCACCAGATAATTGGGAGGGATAAAAGTATTTCTTTTCTTTTAAATCTACTAATTCTAAAAGTTCATTAACTTTTTTATCAATAGAGAGTTTAGGAACTTTATTAAGTTTTAGTGGAAACGCAATATTATCATAAACAGTAGAATTCATTAGCAAATTAAAATGTTGAAATATAATACCTATTTGTTTTCTTACTTCTCTTAATTTGTTAGATGATAACTTTGTAATATCTATAATGTTATGAGTTGTACTATTAATTGTTAAATTATCTAGCAAAACTTCACCTTTAGTAGGCTTTTCAAGAAGATTTATACATCTTAATAAGGAAGATTTGCCAGCACCACTAAGTCCAATTATTCCATAAATATCACCTTCATTTACTTTTAAATTTAAATTGTCAACAGCTATAACATTAGAATTCTTAGAATTATATATTTTAGTTAAATTTTTAATGGTTATCATATTAAAAATCGCTTCCTTTCAGTGAATTAATTAAATAAAGCAATATATATATTACATAAAAAGTTAGAATTTAATAATAAATAGTTTTTATCACATAATATAAAAAATCCCCTCTTGAAAGACAAGAGGGGATTTTTCTCTTATCTTTCGGTAAAAAACCGCTGGAATTAGCACCAATGCAAAATGCTGGTTGCTGGGCTTCATAGGGCCAGTCCCTCTGCCACTCTGGATAAGAATATATTAAGTTTTTATTTTAAATATAAAAAAACCTCTTGAAAAATAAGAGGATAGATAACTTCTCTTATCTTTCGGTAAAAACCGCTGGAATTAGCACCAATGCAAAATGCTGGTTGCCGGATTTCATAGGGCCAGATCCCTCAATCACTCAAAATAAGAATTTAATATTTAGTTTATGATTTAATTATATAAGAAAATTTTGAAAAGTCAACACAATATTGGAAAATAAAAAACAAATATATTTAAATAAGTATAAACTCAGTAATAAATAACCTTCTAATGTGTAAGAATATTAATTTTAAATAAGAAGATAATATAGTTATAAATATATGAGAATTTGAAAAAGAAAGAAGATGAATAAATTTGAAAAAGAGTAAAGCAATTATAAGTTTTTGTATTTGTGCAATTATGATTTTAACTTCATTTAGTGTTTTAGGGTATATGGATGATATTAAAGAAAACAATGAGGATAATAAAATAGTATACTTAACTTTTGATGATGGACCAACTGAAAATACATTGGAAATTTTAAAAATATTAGAAGAAGAAGATGTTAAGGCCACATTTTTTGTTATAGGAGAACTTGCAAATACAAACAAAGAAATATTAAAGAAAGTAGAAGAAAGTGGAAATTCTATATGTGTACATACCAATACTCATAAAAATGAAAATTATAGAAGTAAAGAAATTTATTTTAAAGATTATGATGCTGCATATAGTAAGTTAAAAGAATTATTAGAAAAGGAACCTTGTAATTTTATGAGGATGCCTGGAGGTTCAAGTACAGGTGTTCCGAGCAAAGTAGTTTTAAAATCAATAAGAGATGAACTGAATAATAGAAAAATAAATTATGTGGATTGGAATGTATCAATTGAAGATGCAATGGGCATAAATATTCCAGTGGAAAGATTACTGTGTAATTATAGGAAAGAAATGAGTAAGAAAAATTTAGATAAAGAAAGAATTGTAATTTTAATGCATGATGGAGCTTCAAACAGTACCACACCAAAAGCTCTTCCAAGTATAATAAAAGATTTAAAGAAAAATGGATATAAATTTAAAACTATACAAGATATAGATGAAAATGAGTTTATAAATTTAACAGAAAAGAAATTAATAAATAGATATAATGAAGAGAAAGAAATTAATTAATAAAATAATAAAAATAGCAAGTATTATACTTGCTATTTTTATTATATACAAAATTTATAATTTAGTTTTGTATAAGTATTTAAATAAATATGTAGTTATACAAAAGTTTAATTAAATTTAAAATTAAACTTTTGAATATTATAAAATTAAGTTAATTATAATTTAAAAATATAGACAATAAATATTATAAATAATATAATGTATAGAAAGTATGTAAAATATTCAAATAATAAATTAATCATTTATATAGGAATCCAATATGAAAAATGCAATTATTCTTATTTCAATTGGAAAAAAAGATTTAAACTATTATACAAAAATTAACTATTAACGATGAGCAGTTAATAATGAAGGATAAAATTGAAGTATCAATTTTTTAATCAATTTGTATAATAAATTTCAAAGTAAATTATTTAAACACCATATAAAAACTAGTTTTTATATACTTCTATTTTTAGATATTAGGAACAAAGTGAGTAATATATACCATAACTTTAACTTTTTACTTGGTTCCAAATATAAATATAGTAATAAACTATAATATCACTAGTATTATTTGATAAGGATGTTATTTTAAATTTGAACTTGGAACCCTATATTTTATAAAATTTCATAAAAGGAGAAGGATATGGTAGGTATTGATTCTATTATATTTATTGTTATTACATTTGTATTAAGTGCTATAATGCCAATAATTCTTATTATATACGGTAAAAGAAAGTATAAAATTGATTTGAAATATGCATTTGTAGGAATTATAGCATTTATTGTATCTACACAACTTTTAGAAGCACCACTACATCATTATTTTTTATATCAAAATGAAAAAACTTCACAAATTTTAACTAATCCTATTTTCTATATGATTTATGCTGGACTTATGGCAGGTATATTTGAAGAAAGTGCAAGATATATAAGTTTTAGATGGATATTAAAGAAAAATAAATCATACAAAAATTCAGTAGCATATGGTATTGGGCATGGAGGAATAGAAGCAGTTCTAGTAGCTGGAGTTATGTATTTTAATAATATTATTGCAGTAATTCAAATAAACAACGGAACTTTTGACAATTTAATAAATGCTGCTAGTGGAACTTTAAAGTCAAGTTTAACTTTAGTAAAAACTCAGTTAATTAATGCACCATCTTATACGTGGGGAATAGCTGGAATTGAAAGAGTGTGCACTATAATAATCCAAATAGGATTGTCAATGCTTATTTTCTATAGTATAAAAGAACGAAAAAGAATATATTTTTTCTTAGGAATTTTATTACATGCTGCAGTTGACTTTGTAGTTGCATTATATCAAATAGGAAGTATAAAGAACATAGCTTTTGTAGAAGAATACTTAATATTAATTGCAGTAATAACATTAATTATAATATACAAAAAAAGAAAAATATTTATAAATACTGATGATATATAAAGTGATAATTATAAATTATAATTACATTTAATATATAAGCATAATTATGAGGTGAATAATATTATGAGAGCATTAATAGTATTAGATATGCAAAAACATATCTTAAGTCAAAAAAATTTCAAGGAAGAAAAGGATAATATAAAAAAAGTCATAGATATATGCAAAAGTAAAAATGATAAAGTTATTTTTGTAAGGCATATAGAAGCAGACAATGATAGTCCTTTAAATGAAAGCAGTAATCGTTCTGAGATACATGAAGAATTCGCTGAGGATTATGATGAAATTATTGAGAAAACAACTCCAAGTGCTTTTTATAAAACAAACTTAGATAATATATTAAAAGAAAGTAATGTTGATGAAGTTGTAATAGTAGGCTTCAATACAGAGTTTTGCTGTATGTTTACAGCTATAGTAGCATTTGAAAGAGGATATAAAGTTACGTTCATAGAAGATGCAACTGGCACAATAAATAATAGTGAAATATATGATATGGAAGATTTAGATATTAAAGATTTAGTGGGAACAGTGTTAAATTGGTCTAAAACTGTAGAAGTTTTATATGTAGATGAATTTATAGAAAATGAAAAAAATAAATAATTATATAAGGGGCTATATAAAAATTAAATAATTAGCTCTAAAAATAAAATGACCAAATTCAAAAAATGAATTTGGTCATTTTGTGCATAATATTATTTATGAAACATATAAACAATAAATTTAATAATATTATACATATCCATCAATTAAGATTGCCAATTTTTTTAGAAAATATAACACCTAATGATGATTCAGTAATATTATTTTAATAACTCTTTTATAATTTAAGCTTGTTTTGAAAATTCAGATATTTATTCTTGTTTTAATAATGATAATATTAATACATCATGGCATTTAGATGATGTATAATAAGCTTTTCTCTTAGTGCCTTCTAATTTAAAATTTAAAAATGTAAGCAAAGAATAAGCAATTTTATTATTATCTAATATAGAGATTTCAATTCTTTCAACTCCTATTGAAAAAAGTTTTTCAATAAAAATATTCAAAGCTTCCTTCATGTAACCATTTCTTTTACCATTGTTTAAAGCAAATTCTAAATTTACAATATTTCTTTTCTTATTTAAAAATTTACTTCTTATAAAACCAATGCTAGAGTTATCTTCTTTTAAGGTTAATATAAGGTATATTTCATTATTGTTTTTAATAGTATTTTTTATATCTTGTATTTCAGTATGATTAGAAATGTCATCAAAGGAATTCACTATAGAAAAATTTTTAATAAGTTCATTACTTTTAATATTATATATAAAATTAGAATCTTTAAGTGTAACAGGTCTTAAATATAACCTATTACTTTCACAAAATAAATACATAAAATTCCCCCTTAATATATTGTAAAATAATCAAAGTTATTGAATATATAGATAAAAACCTATTATCATGAACTTAATGTTAATTTTAAAATGTACATATCATTACTAATGAGACTAAAGCATAAAAATTTTCACATTTAAAACTAATTAATAATTAACAATGCTTATAGGCATAACTGAAAATTCAAATCACCATTATAATGGTTAGACTTATCTAATTAAAAATCATTTTTATTCATTCTAAAATGATTTTGAGCTAGTCTAACTCTTGAGAGTGTCCAAGTTTTGAAGCTAATAAATTTAAAGATGAATATGGACCCCTATATATTTATAAGATAAATAGAAAATCTAGCAATAATAGGTAAAATTTATAAGATAAGAATATTTTAACATTTATTATTAAAAATTTAAATGATAATATAAGTTCAAATATTAAAAAATAAATGATTTAAACTCTATAAAGTATATTTAGCCCATATAAAGGATAAAATAATTGTTAGGATAATGTGAATTTGAACAACTTTTTAAGGAAAGTTGTGTAAATAGAATAAGATGATATAATAGAAATAACAAATAATTAAGAAAATTTAGAAAATAATGAATTGATTTTCGGAATGAAGGAGAGTTGGACTATGGGGAAGGAAACAATACTAGTTATTGCTGATATTCATAGCAATATACATGCATTTAATACTTTTTTAAAATATGCAGAAGAAAAAAATGTAGAAAAAATTTTAAACCTAGGAGACTTTGTTCAAGAAGGACCTAATCCAGTTGAAGTTTTTGATATTGTTATGAATGATAAGAGGTTTATAAATATTTTAGGAAATACTGATTACTCATTAATAACAGGTGATTGTGAAGAATTTACAGAAGGAGAAAAGGAACATCAACAGTGGAATATAAATATTTTAGGTGAAGAGAGAATTCAAAAATTAAAAACAGTTCCAACAGAGAGAATCGTTGAAATAAAGAATAAGAAAATACTTATGGTACATTCTAGGATAGATAGTATGAATGAACTTCCAGTATTATATAAAGAAGCAACTTTGGATGAATTTACTAAAGATTATGGAGATTTGTGTGATTATGTGATAATAGGACATAGTCATTGTCAAACACTTGTAAAGCACTGGATAGGAAAACCAGTGTTAAACCCTGGTTCAATAGGCTGTTCAAGAGACGGATTTGTAAGTTTTGCTGAAATGGATTTTTATGATAATGGCGTGGTTGATATAACATTTAAGAATTTAAAATATGATATAGACTTTAATGTAATGGAATTCTTTAAAAATAATGTTCCAGATAAAGATAATATAATGAAAGTTTTCTATAAAATGAATTAATAAAAAAACAAAAAAATGTAAAGGTTAGCATCTATAAAATTTTAGCTTTTATAAGAAGATTATAATAGCTAAAATTTTATGGATTTTTTGTCTTAATAATAGGTATAGTAGTAAAATATAAGGGGATAGACAAAAATAATAAAAGGTATATAATTATAATTAAGTAATAACAATTATTAATAAGGGGTAATTTTATGAATGAATCTGAAAAAATAAATATGTTAAAAAGTAATCCAATACTTATAAAAAAAATAGAAAATCCAACTAATGAAATGAAATTAGCAGCTTTACAAGGAAATGGAACAGTTATTAGATATATAAAAAATCCAAGTGAAGAAATGAATTTAGTTGCAGTTAAAAGTAATATTTGGGCAATCGAATATATTGAAAATCCAACTTATGAAATTAAAGAATATGTAGTTAAAGCAGCTTGGAATACGTTGAAATTTATAAAGAATCCAGAAGAAAGTTTAATAATAGAAGGAATAAATCAAAAAGGATGGTCAATACAATATATAAATAATCCTAAAATAGAAACACAAAGATTAGCAATTGAAAAGGATTATGACTCTATAAAATATATAAAAAATCCAAGTGAAGAAATTCAAATGTTGGCTATAGAGAAAAATTATGATGCTATAAGATACATAGAAAAACCTACATTTGCTGCTGAATGTTTTGCAGTTGAAAGAAATGAAGCAGCAATTAAATTTATAAGAAATATAAATAATGATAAAAAGATAGAATTTTTAAAAAGAAATATATTATTTATAAAGTACATTAATATAGAGGGGTTAAACATAGAAAATGCAATAAAAGAAGTTATTTCAGAAGAAATAGTGAGCGAAAAATATATAAGAGATTTTATAAATTGCGATGTAATAGATAAAAGTAATGATAATATATCTATGGATAAAATTTTATTTATCCATAAGTATGGAAGCAAAAGAGCAAAATCTATTGCTGTAGATGAAATGTTAAAATTTTAAAATTTAGTTTTTAAACAAAAGAAAGGGTGGAGTATATGAATTTTAAAGATACATTGTTAAGTGCTGAATTAGTTATAAAAAGTAATGAAGTACCACTAATTGTAGGGGAGAGTGGTATAGGTAAAACTGCATTAGCAAAAGAGTTGTCAATTAAAAATGATTGGAGATTAGTGGTTATAGATGGTAATTTACTTAAAGAAGGTGAAATAGGTGGATTACCATCTATTGAAGACTACACTTATATAGAAAATGAACAAAAAAAGACAAAAAAAAGAACTGTATATGCAGTGCATACTAAATTACAGGAAATAGAAAATTTAACTTTGAGTGGACAAGATGTGTTGTTATTCATAGATGAAATTAATAGATGTGAACATACAGTTCAGCAAGAACTTATGAATTTGATACTAAATAGAGAGATAAATGGTTATCATCTTAATTCAAGTGTTAAGATATTAGCTGCAATGAATCCATCTAGTAAGTATGGTGGAGATTTTGATTATCAAGTTGTAGATATGGATCCAGCACAAGAAGATAGATTTGTTTGGCTATATATGGAAAGTGATGCTAATAACTGGATTAGGTGGGCTAGTAGCAATGAAATAGAAGATTCTGTAATAGAATTTATTTCAACATTTCCGAATTATTTAAGCAGTCATGATGATGAAGAAAATATACAATCTACACCAAGAAGTTTTGAAAGAGTTTCAAAATGTTATAAAATTTATAAGGAATCCAAAGGAGAAATATCTAAAAAAGTGTTTTTAAACGTTCTAAAGGGTAATTTAGGAAATAGAATTGCAAGTGAATTTATGGCATTTATTGAAGAGGGTACAAATCCTTTAATTAATTATAAAGATGTATTTAATGATGATAAAATATCAAATAATTTAAAAGCAAGAGTTCAAAATGAACCACATACTAGACTTTATTTAAGTGCAAAAAATATTTTAAAAGTATTAGATAATAATTTTTCAGAAAATGAGATAAATAGATTTGTTGAATTTTTAAATCTTTATCCATTAGATCTAAAAATAGGTGTAATGCAAGAAATAAAACAAAGTTATTCTAATTTTTATAAGGTACTTATAGAAAATGATGAATTTATTGAAATGTATTTTGATTCATATAATGAGATAGTAAGTTAGGGTGATTTAAAGTGGATAAATTTTATTCTAATAGAGATTATTTATATAACTTAATATGTAATATAAATAATATAGATGATATTCCAAGAGAGTTTGAGAAGGATTTTCTAAAGTTTATTGATAAAATAACATTATCGCTTCTTCAAAATAAAAATAACTTTTATGGTCATTTTTTGATACAAATGAAAAGAAAAATAAAATATGATATGGCTAGTCCTACTAGTGTAGATATAGACTTTTCAAAATATATAATATATTTCAATCCTATATTATTTTTAAACCTTACACTTGAACAAATGCAAGGTACCATTAAGCATGAAATACATCATATAATATATTTACATCTTATAAGAAAAAAAGAGTTAATTAATAAGTATAGCACTTTGGCTTTAAATATGGCTATGGATATTGTAGTTAATCAGTATATAGACTATTTACCACCATATGCAATTACATTAGAAACTGTTAATTTAAAATATAACTTAAGTTTAGAGCCATATCAATCTATGGAATATTATGTACAAAAGATTCAAGAAGAATTGAACTTGATGGATGTTAATGAAGAGGCAGAAGAAGATGATTCAAAGAAAAATGAGTTAGAGAAAGAATATGATATATCAAAAACTCATGATATTTGGAATAGTAATGTTGAGATAGATGAAAATATAATAAAAGATGTAACAAGAAAATCAATAGAATTTTCTCAAAAGGGTGATATACCAATATATGTTGAAAATGCGTTAAAAAATTTAAAAAATACTAAGAGTGAAATATCATGGAATCTTGTTTTAAAAAGAATTATGGGAACTATTCAATGTGGAAAGAATAAAACTATAATGAGAAGAAATAGGCGTCAACCAGATAGAGTTGATTTAAGAGGAGAATTATCAAAAAAAATTGCTAAAGTATTAGTAGCCATAGACATAAGTGGGAGTATAAGTGATGATGAATATAATTTAGCTGTAAAAGAAATAATAAATATAGTTAAAAATTATAACTATGAAATAATTATATTAGAATGTGATACAGAAATAAGAAGAGAATATAAAATAAGTAATTTAAAGGATATAAGAAAAAGACTAAACACTAGAGGTGGAACAAAATTTTCACCAATATTTAAAAGAGCAAATGAGATAAATCCTAATGTAGTAATATATTTTACAGATGGAAAAGGAGAAGAAACTTTAGCTGTTAAACCTAAAGGATATAAAGTACTTTGGGTTTTAAATGAAAAAAATGATGTGATTTCATTTAAAGAACCTATAGGCATTATAAAAAAACTTAAGTATATAGAAGAAAAAGAAGAATATGTAGATATTCTAGATGTGAGAAGTGATGGATGGTCAATGAATAATCAACAACCTATATATGATTAAATTTTAGACAATGATAATATCATTGTCTATTTGTTTTGAAGTATATAAACTTTTAAATATGTGTATATATTTACTAAAATATACTATATAATAATTGATATTGTATAATGTTTAAAGGTAGTGGATAAAAATATAACTATGTAAATGTTATACTTAAAAATTAATCTGAACAAATAAAATTTAAATTTTTATAAATAAGTGTACTAATAGTTAGCTTATTGACATTTTCATATATTAACTATTAAAATATAAATTTGAAAAGAATAGTTAATTCAATTCATAATTCATAATGCATAAGCACATATAAATAAAGTAAATTTATATTTTACAAACCTATAGAATATCCAATTTGATTTTTAAAATTATTTATTCTAAATTTTATAAATGGAACATTAAAATAATTAAATTACTAAATAAAAGTATAAGTTTTAAACAAAGAAACATTATTTAATTAATATATAAATACATAAAAACTAATTTATAAAAAGCAAAATTTGTGAATTGTGAACTGTGAATTGAAGAGTTGGAGGAATTAATGTTTAATACAATAAAATATGAGGATCTTAAAGGAAATTACATTTTAGTAGATGTAAGAAGTCCTAAAGAATATGATGAATATACTATACCAGGAGCCATAAATATACCATTATTCAGTGATGAAGAAAGAGCGTTAGTAGGTACTATATATAAGCAAGAATCTACAGAAAAAGCTAAAAAGGTAGGTATAGAAATTGTTTCTAAGAGATTACCTAAGATATACAATGATTTTTTAGAACTTGAGAAAAAATATGGTAAGATAGTATTGTTTTGTGCAAGAGGCGGTATGAGAAGTGGATCGTTAGCTTCATTATTACATTCTTTAGGTATGAGAGTAGAAAGAATAAAAGGTGGATATAAAGGATATAGAGAATATATTAGAGAAGTACTTCCTAAGATTAATGAAGATATTACATATGTTGTACTTCATGGAAATACAGGTGTAGGAAAAACTGAAATTTTAAAAAAGCTTAAAATAGATGGATATGATACTTTAGATTTAGAAGGATTTGCAAATCATAGAGGTTCAATTTTAGGTGCGGTAGGTCTTGGAGAAGTAAATTCTCAGAAAAAATTTGAAAGTTTGATTTTTAGTGAGCTAAAAAGCAGAAAAACAAATTATATTTTTATAGAAGCAGAAAGCAAAAGAATTGGAAGAGTAATAATTCCGGAATACATACATAATAAAATGAAAGATGGTATACATATATTTGTTGATGCTGATATTAACTTTAGAGCTAATCTTATAATTAATGAATATACAAAAAGTGTTAAATCTAATGAAGAAATATGTAATTCATTAATAAGAATTAATAAAATTTTAAGTAAAGAAACATTAGAGGATTATTGTACTCGAGTGATGAATAATGATTATGAAGAAGTTGTAAAAGAACTTATGATTAAATATTATGATCCAATGTATATGCATAGTGCAAATACATATAAATACGAAAAAAATATTATAGTTGAAACAATTGAAGATGCATCAAAAGAATTAGAACAATTTATAGATAGTTATTTGAAAAATGAAGAGATAGATAATATATTTTAAAAGTAAATATGTAAATTAAATAGAAAATAATCATTATGCGATAGAGCATTTTGATTTTTTCTTTTCTTACTTTTATATGTACTGGGAGGTAAAAGAATGAAAGAAACTAATAGCTATGAAGTTACCGACTTAACCTCTTTGGAAAAATTAGAGCCTGTTAGAGTTAGACCAGGAATGTATATTGGAACTACTGGAACAAAGGGCTTACATCATTGCATTTGGGAAATATTAGATAATGCTATAGATGAAGTTGCTAATGGATATGGTGATAAAGCAGAGGTTATTTTAAATAAGGATAAAAGTGTAACAATTATAGATAATGGAAGAGGAATTCCAACAGGAATACATCCTATAAAAAAGAAATCTGGAGTAGAGATGGTTTATACAGAGCTACACACAGGTGGAAAATTTAATAATTCAAACTATAAAACGTCAGGAGGACTTCATGGTGTAGGTGCAGCAGTTGTTAATGCACTATCTTCTTGGCTTGAGGTTGAAGTTAAGCAAAAGGGAAAAATATTTAAACAAAGATTTGAATATGCCTATGACAAAGATTTAAAAAAGAAAATGCCAGGTACTCCAGTTACTGGACTTGAAGAAATTGGAACAACTAAAAAAAGTGGAACAAAAGTCACTTTTATGGCTGATAAGGAAGTTTTTGGTAATATAGATTTTAAATTTGATATAATTGATGAGAGACTTCAAGAACTTGCATTTCAAAATAAAGGAATAACTTTAGTTTTAAGAGATGAAAGAAAAGAAGAAGTTGAAGAAAAGGTATATCATTCAGATAGAGGACTTTTAGATTTTATTGATTATTTAAATGAAAGCAAGACTATACTTCACAAAGAACCTATTTTTTTTAGTGGAGAAAAATCTATAAATGGACTTAATTTAGAGGGAGAAGTATGCATTCAATTTACAGATTCAAGTACAGAATATATAGCGAGTTATGTAAATAATATTCCAACAACAGAAGCTGGAACACATGAAACAGGTTTTAAAACTGGAATGACTAGAATATTTAAAGAATGGACTAAAAAACTTAACCTTTTAAAGGAAAAGGAAAAAGAGTTTGAAGGCGATGATCTTAGAGAAGGAATGACTGCTATTGTTAGAATAAAAGTAAGTAATCCTATATTTGAAGGTCAAACAAAAACTAAACTTGGAAATGTAGAAGCATATTCAATGATGAATGAACTTTGCTATCAAAAAATTGGTGAATGGATAGAAGATAATAAAGAAATAGCTACAATTATAATAAATAATGCAATATATGCTTCTCAACGTAGAGAAAAGATAAAAAAAATTAATGAAGCAGAGAAAAAAAAGATAGGAAATGGAACATCACCACTTGCAGGTAAAATTGCAGTATGTACATTGAAAAATAAAGATGTAACTGAATTTATTGTTGTTGAGGGAGATTCAGCTGGTGGAAGTGCAAAACAAGCTAGAGATAGAAGATTTCAGAGCATAATGCCTTCAAAAGGTAAAATAATGAATACGGAAAAACAAAAGTTAGAAAATGTAATAGCTAGTGAAGAACTTAAATTGTTTAATACAGCAATAGGAACAGGGATATTAGATAATTACAATGAAGAACAATTAAGATATAATAAAATAATAATTTTAAGTGATGCTGACGTTGATGGATATCATATTAGAACATTGTGGATGACATATATTTATAGATATATGAGACCATTAATTCAAAATGGACACTTATATATAGCATTGCCACCATTATATAAAGTGTATAAAAACGTTAAAAATAAAGAAGTGTGCAAATATGCTTATAGTGATGATGAACTAGAAAAAGCTAAAAAGGAAATAGGAAAAGGAGCATTAATTCAAAGGTATAAAGGACTTGGAGAAATGAATCCAGATCAATTGTGGGATACTACACTAAATCCTGAAACAAGAACACTTCAAAGAGTTACAATAGAAGATGCAGCAAAAGCAGAAAAAATGATTTCACTTTTAATGGGTGATGTGGTAGAGCCAAGAAAAAATTATATGTATAAATATGCAGAATTTTAGGAGGTGTTAAGATATGGCTAAAAAGATAGATAATAATATACCTGTAGATAATAATATTATAAATACTCCTATAGATGAAGCTATGCCAGAAAATTATCTTCCATATGCTGTAGAAGTTTCTAAAGATAGAGCACTTCCAGATGTAAGAGATGGCTTAAAACCTGTTCATAGAAGAATACTTTATGGAGCATATATGTTAAAAGCATATCCAGATAAACCATATTATAAATCTGCAAGAATTGTTGGAGATATACTTGGAAAATATCATCCACATGGCGATACTTCTGTATATGATGCAATGGTAATATTAGCACAGAATTTCTCCACAAGAATGCAACTTATAGATGGACATGGTAACTGGGGAAGTATTGATGGTGATAATGCTGCAGCAATGCGTTATACAGAGGCAAGACTTTCAAATATTTCTATGGAAATGTTAAGAGATATAGAAAAAGATGTAGTTGATATGCAGCTTAACTATTCAGATACAGAGAAAGAACCTACTGTATTACCAGCAAGATATCCTAATTTATTAGTAAACGGAACATTTGGAATAGCAGTTGGACTTGCTACAAATATACCACCTCATAATTTAGGTGAAGTTATAGATGGATCTTTAGCTTATATAGATAACAATGATATAACAACTAAGGAACTAATGGATTATATTAAAGGACCGGATTTACCTACAGGTGGAATAATTATAGGAAAAAAAGCTATTTTAACAGCTTATGAAACTGGAGAAGGTAAGGTAACACTAAGATCTAAAACTAATATAGAGACATTAGAAAATGGAAGAATGGCAATAGTTATTACTGAGTTTCCATATAGAAAAAATAAATCTAAAATACTTCAAAGTATATCGGATATGACTGGCGATAAAAAACATTCAAAAGCATTAGATGTAATATCAGATATAAGAGATGAGTCAGATAGAAATGGAACTAGAGCAGTTATTGAGTTTAAAAAAAATGCTAACTTAGAAATTGTGGAGAAAGTTGAAAAATATTTATTTAAGAAGACAGAATTACAGTGCAACTTATCTTTTAACATGGTTGCACTTGCTGACGGAAAACCTGAAACTTTAAGTTTAAAAGCTATAATAAGACATTATATAAATCATCAAAAAGATGTTGTAACTAGAAGAACAAAAAGAGAACTTGAAATAGCAGAAAGAAGATTTCATATAGTTGAGGGTTTTATAAAAGCAATAAGTATTATGGATGAAGTTATAAAAACAATAAGAGCTTCAAAATCTAAGAAAGATGCAGCTATAAACTTAATAAATAACTTTGGATTTACAGAAATTCAATCTGAAGCTATATTAGAACTTATGTTATATAGATTAACTGGACTTGAAATAAAAACTTTTGAAAAAGAATATAAAGAATTAGAAAGTTTGATGAGAAAGTTAAGAAAAATATTAAGTAATGAAAAAGAATTGTTAAAGGTTATAAAGAATGAATTAATAGGAATCAAAGAAAAATACGATGATGGGCGTAAAACAAGCATAGTAGAAAATGATAATGAAGCTAAAATTGAAATAGAAGAACTTATTATTGAAGAAGATGTAGTTATAACAATTTCAAATGAAGGTTTTATAAAAAGAATACCACAAAAATCCTTTGTAAGAACATCGCAAGATGTAAATGATATAGAGTATAGAGAAGGCGACTTCAATAAATATCTTTTAGAAGGTAATACTAAGAATACAATGCTTATTTTTACTTCTCAAGGAAATATGTATCAACTTAAAATAGATACTATACCAGAATTTAAGTGGAAAGAAAAAGGCGAAAGAATAGAAAATATAATAAAAAATATAGATTTATCAAAAGAAGAAATTGTAGACACATATGTATTAGAAAACTTTACAAATCCTAGAGATGTTTTACTATTTACATCCTTAGGTATGATGAAAAAGACTGAGATAAGCAAATTCGATACTAATTATTCTAAAATAGTAGCGTTAAAATTAAGAAATGACGAAAAGTTAGTAAAAGTAGATATTGTACCTAAAGATAGAGAAAATCAGTTTATAGAAATTACTACTAAAGAGGGTTTATGTTTTACTGCTGAAGAACCTAATATGGAACCAACGGAGAGAAATGTATTAGGCATAGAAATAGCTTCACTACCAATTAATGATGAGATAATATATATTGATTATAAAGATACCTATAGTTATAAAGAATTCTATATAAATGTTAATGATAAGAATTCAATAAGAACGTCACAAAGAACTACACAAGATAAAATTTGTGTTTTAACAAGTAGTGCAGAAGATATACTTATCTTTACTGAAAATGGAATTGTATATAAAATTAAAGGATATATGTTGCAAAATAAAAATAAGAAAGTATTTTCTTTAGGTGATTTTGTAAAAGATTATTCTAAGGAAAATAATATAATATCAGTAATATCTTTAAAGAACTACGATAATTTTAATTTTTATTTTATAACAGAAAATGGACTTATAAAAAGAACTTTATCAAATGAATTTGAAGGTGAGTATAAAGACATTTTAGGATATAAAATAAAAGGTGAAGATAAATTGATAAAAGTAATAAAGGAAGATAGGGAATCAGATGTTTTATTAATCACTAAAAAAGCTATGGCAATAAAATTTCCTTTAGAAAGCATAAACCCTATGGGGAAAAATGCTAGTGGAGTTACTGGAATTAGTTTAAAAGATGAAGATAAAGTTAAATTTGTAGATGTGGTTTCAGAAAGAAAAAATTCTAATAAAGATGAAATTTGTGTAGATGAAATAAATACTTATATTAATTTAGTAAGTAAAAGTGGAAAAAACAAAAAACTTCTTATAAGTGAAATATCATCTCAAAATAGAGCTGGAAGAGGAAAAAATATAATGCAACTAATGGATGATGAAATAGAAGTAGTTACAAGAGAGTAAATTAATATAAGAAAAGTGGGGGGAAAATGAAAAAATTTATATTGGATAATGGTATAAAAATAATATATAAAAAAAATGAAAATAATATAACTTCATTTAATATAGCTGTAAATGCTGGAGCAATAGTAGAAGATAGTAATGAATATGGAATAAGTCATGCAGTTGAACATATGGTCTTTAAAGGAACAAAAAATAGAACTGAAATAGAGATAAATAGAGAATGTGATAATATTTTTGGATTTCATAATGCTATGACTAATTATCCCTATGTAGTATATTATGGTACATGTTTAAACGAGGACTTTGAAAAGGGAATTGATATATATAGTGATATAGTGTTAAATCCAAATTTTGATGAAAAGAATTTTGAAGAAGAAATTTCAGTTATATGTGAAGAACTTAAGGAATGGAAAGATGATACTTCTCAGTATTGTGAAGATAAGCTATTTTTAAATGGATTTAATAATAGAAGGATAAAAGAGCTTATAATAGGAAATGAAAACAGTATTAAAAATTTTACAATAAAAGACTTAAAAGATTTTTATCAAAAACATTATAAGTCAGAAAATATGACAATATCTGTAGTTTCTTCTTTAGACTTTGATAAAGTAGTAAGTATTATAAAAAAATACTTTAATATTGAAAGTAATAAAAATGATGAAATAGATAAGAAAGTATCATTATACGAAGAAAATAAAAGTGGTGTATTTGTTGAAAACAAAGATGGCATAAACTCTTGTAAAATTCAATATGTATTTCCAATACATGAATTAAATAATAGAGAAATAGCTTTGCTTAGAATATTTAATTCATATTTTGGTGAAGGAACTAGTTCCATTTTATATGATGAAGTTAGAACTAAGAAGGGCTTAGTTTATGACATTAATGCAAGATTAAAGAATGAGTTAGGAATAAAGTTATATACTATAAATCTTGGAACATCACATGAAAATATAGATACAGCAATAGAAATAATAAACAAAGAAATAGAAAAAGTTAAAAATATAAGCAATGTATTTGATGAAGAAAAGATAAATAGCATAATAAAAACTTGTAAACTTAAAAGAATATTAGGGTTAGAAAAGTCTATAACAATGAGTTTTAATATAGCAACATATGAATTAATGTATGGTGATTGTAATATTCTTTTTGAAGAATTTAATATAGAAAATGTTACAGAAGAAGAAATTTTAAATGTAGTGAATAAAGTATTAAAAAATCCAAGCATACAAATAATTAAATAAATATAAACAAACAGGGTAGTGATATCCTGTTTGTTTTATATTTCTATTTTAAATATTATGAATGAAATGAATAATATTAACCATAACTATTCACTCGTACTTCTTACTTAGTTCCAAATATAAATGATAGGAATAAATTTGTTATTTTGAATTTGAACTTGGAACCCTATAGTGAATGTTAAGGAAAGTAATTTTTAGATAATAGTTTTTAAATATAAGCTATATAATATTTAAAGCAAATGTGTTAAAATTGATTTGTTTGTAGATTTATATTTAGATGATATAGCTTCGGATTTATTCGGAGTTTTTTAAATACAAAGATTAATTTATAAATAGATAATTTAGGTGGTGGTATATTGAGAAGTAAGTGGATGCTTAGAACTACTAATGCAAATCTAAGAGAAGTTGGGAAAAAAGTAGGGGTAAACCCTTTAATAGCAAAAATTATGATTAATAGACAAATAAATACTATAGATGAAATGAAGAAGTTTATAAATCCATCGTTAGACAATTTATATGATCCGTTTTTAATGAAGGGGATGGATGAAGGAACAGAAATAATAAAAAATGCCATTTTACAAAATGAAAAAATAATGATATATGGCGATTATGATGCTGATGGAGTTACAAGCACTGTAATTTTATATAAGGCATTAACTACATGTGATGCGGAAGCAAGTTACTATATACCAGATAGGGAAAATGAAGGATATGGTCTATCTACGTCTAGACTTGAGAAAATGTATGATGAAGGATATAGAACTATAATAACTTGTGACAATGGAATATCTGCTGTAGAACAAGTTAAAAGAGCAAAAGAACTTGGAATGACAATAGTTATTACTGATCATCATGAATTACCATTTGAAGAGCAAGAAAATGGTGAAAGAATTTATAAAACACCAAATGCAGATGTGGTTATAAATCCTAAACAAGAAGACTGTGAATATCCATTTAAGCAACTTTGTGGAGCTGGAATAGCCTTTAAATTTGCAGAAGGTTTATATAGAAAAATGAATATATCTGAAAAAAAGGCTTATGAATTAATAGAAATAGCAGGTATAGGAACTATATGTGATGTTGTTGATTTAGTAGATGAAAATAGAGTCATAGCAAAAAATGCATTAAATAGATTAAAAGACACTGATAATTTAGGAATATGTGCACTAAAAGATGCTCTAAATATTAAAGGTGAAGTTTCATCTTATCATATAGGTTTTTTAATAGGACCATGTATTAATGCTACAGGTAGACTTGAAACTGCATTTTTATCAGTAGATTTGTTTTTAGCGGAAGATGAAAATAAAGCAAAAGAACTTGCTAGCACTTTAGTTGATTTAAATAAAAAGAGACAAGAACTCACAAATGAAGCAGTTGAAGAAGTAATAGAAATGATAGAAAGTTCTAATCTTATAAATGATAAAGTGTTGGTAGTTTATAATGAGAAAATACATGAAAGTATAGCAGGAATAGTAGCAGGAAGAATAAAAGAAAGGTATAACTTGCCTACTATTGTTTTAACAAAAGGTAAAGAAATGCCTAAAGGCTCAGCGCGTTCTATACCTGAATTTAATATGTTTGAAGAACTTATTAAATGCAAAGAGTATTTAGAAAAATTTGGTGGACATCCAATGGCAGCAGGTTTATCTATAAAGGAAGAAAATATAGATAAGTTTAGAAAATATATTAATGATTGTTGTACATTAACAGAAGATGATTTAATATATAAGATACGCATAGATGAAAGATTAGAATTTAAAAATATAGACTTTAAATTAATAGATGAAATTAAAGTTTTAGAACCTTTTGGAAAAGGCAATGCAAGTCCTGTATTGGCTGAAAAAAATGTAGCTGTAGAAAAAATAAGTATACTAGGTGAAAATAAAAACACGTTAAAATTGAGATGTAGAATAAATGGCACTAATAGATACATAGATGGAATTTGTTTTAATAAGGTTGATGAGTTTATAGAAGAAATGAAAGAAGCATATGGTGAAAGTTATGAATATATGTTAGAAAATCCTTGTGGAATGAAAATGGACTTAATATTTACACCATCTATAAATGAATACAATGGAAATGTGTCTATACAATTAAAAATAAATAGTTTTAAAATAAAATAAAAAAAGGAGCTGTCGAATTAGTAGATAACAAATCTACTAACGACAGCTCCTTTTTTATATATTGTATGATACATTTAATATAAAAGTTATGTTGATAGACAAAATGAGTGGAAACATTATGAAAAGTAAATGGATCATGATGTTAATATTGTAGTTATTATTGAAAAAAGATACATTAGAGATATGAAGTGGTTTTTCACATGGTAAAGTATTTTTGAAGTTAAACAATAAATAAAAGTAGCAAGGTATTCTTGCTACTTTTTCCCTTATTTTAACATATATTTTATAAAAATATAATTTTTAATATTTTAATTTGAAAAAACTTTTTTTACATAAGAGTTTTTCTCTATAAATGACATTATAGGAAGACCTACACCATAACAACATATAAGTTGTCCCAGTCCTACATAAAGCATATTTAAAACTAATGGAACATTTTGAACGTATAATACTTTTAACATAGTTCCAATTATTAATGCATTAATTAACACTGGTGGTAATGGAGCAAGTAACTTTTTATGTTTTAAATTACTTTTTCCAATTTTGTAGGTTAAATAAGCACCTAATAAAGTTGCTATAGATCCAAAAATTAAATCAGGAATTCCCATAGGACTTATTATATTAGATAATACACATCCTAAAAAAAGTCCAACAATTGCATAAGGTGAGAAATAAGGCAAAACTGTTAATCCTTCTGCAATTCTAAATTGAATAGGCCCATAGCTCATAAAGTTAAGACCTACAGTAAGTGTTGCATAAATAGCTGCTAAAAGAGCTGAAAATGCAATTTTTTTTGTTTTATTCATAATAATACCTCCATAGTTTTGTTTTAGGACAGGATGGTTACGAACTGTCCTTAGTTAATTGCCAAACATTATTATATGATTTTATTTAATTAAAATCAAGGTTAACTTTCATAAATAAATCAAATATATTCAAATAAAACTATTACTATAAAAATAAATTAATAAAGATGTAGCTATGAAGAAGCTACATCTTATTAGGACATCTATATATTCTATAGATAATAGTAACGGACAAATTTTATATTATCACAATTTATTAATAGAATCTAAAAGTATTTACAGTTTATATAAATAATAATATACCTATAGGAAAAGACAAATTGAATTTAGTTAGTAAAAATTTAATTTGTAAATTATCTAGTATTGAAAGACTTATGATTTTCTCTATATATAATATATAAAGCTATAAGTATCACTTGGTAAAGACATTATTTGAATGTATAAAGTTTCTATTTAATATTAAATTGTAAGTAATTTAATTGACAAATAATAAAAAGTTGATATAATAGTACGAGTTGGTACTAAATTAGTATTAACTCGTACTATTTTTGGAAGGGTGATGTTATGAGAAGTAGTAAAGAGTTTAATGAACATATTCTATTAGGTAGATTAGAATCTAAAATTTATTACGAATGGTGTCAGAAAAAAGGTATTTCATATTCTTTATTACAAATATTAGATTTGTTATATGAGTACCCTGATGGTGTAGAGGCTAAATTTATAAGTGAAACTATGTTTATTTATAAACAAACACTGACAGGACTTTTAAAACAATTACATAATAATGGATATATAAAAACTGAAAAAGATATCATTGATAAAAGAAGAAAACTGATATCTCTTACAGACAAAGGAACCATATATGTAGAAAGTATTTTAAATGATTTGTATAAGAAAGAAGATTTAGTTTTTAATTGCTTAAATGATGAAGAAAAAATTACTTTTAACAAACTATACAAAAAAATAGTTACAAATTTGCAAAAAGAGTTAGGTGAGGAAAGTGAGTAAACAATTTGATTTAGTAAAGGATAATGAGAAAAAACTATTTTTCCGTTATCTTATTCCAGGATTATTAGGAATGATAATGTTATCAGGATATGTTTTTGTTGATGCATTATGTGTTGGTAGAGCATTAGGTGGAAAGGGACTAGCTGCATTAAATGTTAGTACACCATCTATTTCATTAATGTATGCAACAGGATTTTTATTTGCAACAGGTTCAGCAACATTATATTCTATATTTAAGGGGAAAAAAGAAGACAAGACGGCAAAAGAAATTTATACTTTTGGATTTGTATGTGCATTAATAGTTGGATTAATTTATGCAATCTTAGGTTTAATATTTATTGAAAAAATTGCTTATTTTTTAGGGGCGACTAAAAATAACATATCATTTACTAAACAATATCTAGGTACAATATTATTATTTGCGCCATTCTTTGTAATAGATATTTTTATGAATGTATTTGTGCGTAATGACAAAGCACCTCATATAGCTATGATGGCAACAATTGGTTGTTGTTCGCTTAATGTAGTTTTAGATGTGCTATTTGTATTTGGTTTTGGAATGGGAATGTTTGGTGCGGGACTAGCTACAGCTTTATCAGCCGTACTTAGTGTTATTATTAATTTTTCATATTCTTTAACTAAAAAATCAGGAATTAAACTTGTTAAATTTAAACCACAATTTAAAATTTTAAAAAGAATATTATCTAATGGAATAAGTAGTTTTATTAGTGAAATGTCTGTTGGAATTGTTACTATAGCTTTTAATAAAGTAATATTAAATTTAATTGGAGATATCGGTGTATCATCCTATGGAATTATAGCAAATATTAATTTAATTTTCTTTTCTATATTTATGGGTACAGCTCAAACTATTCAGCCTTTAGTAAGTGTTAATTATGGTGCTGAGAAAATAGAAAGAGTATTTAAGTTCTTTAAGTTAGGTGTTGTTTTTTCAACTTTAGCAGGAGTTGTATTTACAACTATTTGTGTAGCGTTCCCATATGAATTATCATCTATATTTGTAAAGGATAAAGAAATTATAGATATAACAGCAAATGCTATAAAAGTTTATGGAATTGCATATTTATTTATGGGAATAAATATTTTATTTGATGCATTCTTCTATTCTGTAGAAAAACCAAAGTTTGCAGTAACTATTTCTTTATCACGTGCGTTAATAATTGTATTAATTATGCTATTTACTTTATCCAATATGCTTGGTATTAAAGGTGTTTGGATTACTGTTCCAATTACAGAGATAATAACTATAGTTATAGGTGCAAACTTATTCTTAAGTTATAAAAAAATATATAATTTAAAAACACAAGTAAACTAAATAATAAAGGAATATGCTAATGCATATTCCTTTATTATTTTTTAATTCATTATTATAAACTTTTTTCGTAAGCTTCAACCATTTTTTTAACCATTTGGCCACCGATTGAGCCTGCTTCTCTAGATGTTAAATCTCCGTTATAACCATCTTTAAGAGTAACTCCTACTTCTCTAGCGGCTTCCATCTTAAATTGATTTAATCCTTCTTTAGCTTCAGGAACTAATACTCTATTTCTGCTCATAATCATTGCCTCCTTAATTTAATGGTATTTTATATAATATATTACGAATTTGAAAGTATATTATATAATGATTTTATTCATCTTATAAAGATTTTTCGTAAGCTTCAACCATTTTTTTAACCATTTGGCCACCAATTGAGCCGGCTTCTCTAGATGTTAAGTCTCCGTTATAACCATCTTTAAGAGTAACTCCTACTTCTCTAGCGGCTTCCATCTTAAATTGATTTAATCCTTCTTTAGCTTCAGGAACTAATACTCTATTTCTGCTCATTTTTATTGCCTCCTTAATTAAATGGTTTATATTTTAAAGTTATATTATAAGATATATTAAATTATAGTATTATAATGATTTTTCATAAGATTCAACCATTTTTTTAACCATTTGGCCACCGATTGAACCAGCTTCTCTAGAAGTTAAATCACCATTATATCCTTGTTTTAAGTTAACTCCAACTTCGTTTGCAGCTTCCATTTTAAATTTATTTAATCCTTCTTTAGCTTCAGGAACTAAAAGTCTGTTACTTCCATAATTGTTACTCATAAAATACATCTCCTTATATATATAAATTTATTGTAGTATTATAATGATTTTTCATAAGATTCAACCATTTTTTTAACCATTTGGCCACCGATTGAACCAGCTTCTCTAGAAGTTAAATCACCATTATATCCTTGTTTTAAGTTAACTCCAACTTCGTTTGCAGCTTCCATTTTAAATTTGTTTAATCCTTCTTTAGCTTCAGGAACTAAAACTCTATTGTTACTATAGTTACTCATAACAAATACCTCCATATATAAGATTTTAAATTTGTAAAGATACTATTTTAAAAAGTAATATCTTTTGGGTATAAATGAATCTTAGAAAGTTTACTCCATAGAATTCATTTGAGTTTTATTTTGTTTTCTATTTTGTTTTTGTTCACATTGTACTTCTGAATTTAATTCATTATATTTATTTTCTGAACTAAATTGATTTCCTTGACGTTTGTTTTTTGTCTTTCCCATTTCTTTTGTCACCTCCTTTGTTTGGTGTAATGTTATTTTAACCGAATATAAAACTTTTATTTTATAACTTTAAAGGAAAGTTGTGAATATAATGTTTCTTTTGTAATAAATTAGGATATAAGTAATATATAAAAAAATAAAAAAATATTATATAATATATAATGTAGGGATTATTAATATAAAAATTATAAAAAAATATTGATATATTAATAAAATAGCTACTTGCAGTCAATAAAATCTAATTTTAATTTAAAAATTGAAAAATATCAGTTATAAGTTAAAGGTAGGTTATAGGACATTATAGGAATTCAAGTTTAAACTTTAAGTTATGCATATTTTAATTCTAAGTTTTAATTTATATATTTTAATAGGTATTTCTATTGTAAATTATCAACTGGTTCCAAAGAGAAAGCTATTAATTAAATTTAAAATTAAGATTATGAATCAATAAAATGTATAAACTCAAATATTAGCTTGGAAACCTATGCATATACTAAAGTTAAATTTAGCATGTAAATTATTAAGTTTATTTTGTTAAAAGAAATTAGCATTTATTTTAGGAGGTTTCATTTTGAAAGATAAGAAAAAAATAATTTTAACTGGAGGCGGAACAGCAGGCCACGTTACACCAAATATAGCGCTTATGCCAAAGTTAAAAGAGTTAGGTTATGATATAGAATACATAGGAACAAAAGAAGGTATAGAAAGAAAACTTATAGAAGAAATAGGTGTAAAATATCATGTGATATCAAGTGGAAAACTAAGACGATATTTTGATTGGAAAAATTTTAGTGATCCTTTTAAAGTAGTAAAAGGGGTATTTGATGCAAAGTCTATATTAAAGAAAGAAAAACCAGATATAATATTTTCTAAGGGTGGATTTGTTTCAGTACCAGTAATATTAGCAGCTAAGTCTAGAAAGATTCCAGTGATAATACATGAGGCGGATATGACACCAGGACTTGCAAATAAAATATCTATGCCATATGCAACAAAAATTTGTGTAACATTTAAAGAAGCATTAAATCATGTAGATAAAAGCAAGGCAGTTCTTACAGGGCTTCCAATAAGACAAGAATTACTTCAGGGAAGTAATTTAGAAGCACTTAAAATATGTAAATTTAAATCTGAAAAACCAATAATATTAGTTATTGGAGGTAGTTTAGGTTCTAGATTTATAAATAATGCTGTAAGAGATAATTTAGATGAACTTTTACAAAAGTTTAATATAATACATGTTACAGGAAAGGGAAATTTAGATTCATCTATAGAAAAAGAAGGATATATTCAATTTGAATATGTAAAAGAAGAATTACCGCATTTTATGAAGTGTGCATCAATCATAGTTTCTCGTGCTGGAGCTAATACTATATTTGAAATTTTAAGTCTTAAAAAACCAAATCTACTTATACCACTTTCAGCTAAGGCAAGTAGAGGCGATCAAATATTAAATTCTAGATCTTTTGAAAAAGATGGATATAGTATGGTTATAGAAGAAGAAGAAATAACATCAGAGTTATTTTTAAATAAAATTAATGAGTTATATAATAATAGAGAAAAGTATATTAATGCTATGTCAAAAAGTGAAGTTAAAGATAGTATAGATAAAATAATTGAACTTATAGAAAAGTATAGAAAGAAATAATATATTATTAAAATAAAAAGAGACCTTAAGGTCTCTTTTTATTATATAGGAATTAAAAATTTTATATAAAAACAATAAAAAAATATATAGGAAAACAAGTTGAAAAATGAAATTATTCAAATATTAAATGAGAATAGTAGTATTCCAAGAAACAGGAATTATTTAAAACGTTATTCATAAAAATCTCAAAGAAACTCTAATGAATTTGCTATTTTATTTCCAAGACTAAACGGCTATAAGTGAACTAAATTAAGAGCTATGTAATTAAATTCTAGTCTATTTTTCATAACTTTTCGTCAGTAATTCACATTAATAAAATTCATTATTGATGTGAATTACTTCCTTGATTTA